>JBKECP010000020.1:0-312597 GCA_047974765.1 Parahaliea sp.
CAGTACGGCATAGTCACAGACATCGATGGCTAATATTGATGTGAGGAGGTGTATGCGTTCAGTGACACACTCCCGACGGTGCTAATAGGATTTTCCGGAGTGCTCGTCTTCGCCTCAGAGATAGGCTATTCGTTCACAGCGCGAGATGCAGTGGTAGTAGGGAGTGTCAGATTTGCAAATCTGTGGCTTTGTGTGTCTTGGCTGAGCCTGCTCATACTCTTTGATGCTTACCGTCCTAGCTTTGCCTTCTGCCGAGTCATTATCAACCGATTGACCTGATTTGAATGAAAAGCGGGTGCCTGTCCAGCGACCTCTCAGCGAAGTCGACCGTGAGCAGATCAACCGGGGGCACCATCGGTGAAGGCGACATCACCGTGGGCAACCCGGAGGATGAGCGCAATACGGATATTGCCCACATCAACCGGGATATTGATCAGGCTCAGGAGATCACTAAAGACGAGAGCAGCACTACCACGCTTTATGTGACCGAAACAGCAGTAGAGGACACCATCGGGCTGTAAAGGCGACTGTTGGGACAACGCGGTCTCCGAAAGCTTCTTTGCCAGCCTGAAAAAAGAGCGGGTGCAGTGGAAGCACTATCAAACACGCACCGAGGCGCAGCAGGACGTGCTGGACTACATTGCAATGTTTTATAACAGTCGGCGGCTGCATTCGTACCTGGATTACACCAGTCCCAGCCAGTACGAAGCAGCTATGGTAGAAATGAAGAAAGCCGCTTAACTGGGTTGTCACAAATTAGTTGACCACTCCAACCTGCCACGTTTTGAAAAAACGGTAGGTGCCTACCCGCAAGACAAGTAGGCGGATTTACCGCCGCTTACAACCTATGAACCGAAGTACCCAAAGGCAACATTGTGTTTGCAGAAGGACCGAGATGAGCTCATGGCGTTCTATGATTTCCCGGCGCAGCACTGGCAGAGCATACGGACGAGCAACCCGATTGAATCGACCTTCGGCACTATTCGGCATCGTACAAAAGGGCCAAAGGGCTGTCTGACACGGGACGGCATGCTGCACATGATGTTCAAGCTGGGCCTGTGTGCCCAGAAAAACTGGCACCGCCAGCGAAGTTTCAACTATCTGGCGAAGGTCATTACGGGAGTGAAATTCAGAGATGGTATCGAGGTAACGGAATCAGGCCAGGCCGCCGCTTGATTCAGGTTCGTGAACACCAGATTTGACAATAACTCTTCGTTAACCGCTTACAGACAGGCAGGTCATCCAGATGGCTATTGTTTTGCCAAGCTGTCATTTCAGCTCGTAAACAGCCATCGCTTTTATTGTTTTTTTGCTGGTTTTGACCTCGGTGAGCTGTCGATATCGCCGCTGCGGGATTACCCCGAAGGGCAGGGGCGACAATCAAATAGTGAAGGATTCATCTATTTGATTGTCAGGTTAATGATGCTGGTGTTGATGTTTGCTCATCCCGGTTGGTTTTTCTGCCGGCTCTATGGCCATCGGCTGATTTTTTGATTCGATAGTTGATGCCGCATGCCGGATATGATCGGCGTGGGTACTGGTGATATAGAGTGTCCAGGAACCGGCGGCCATCAGCAGCAGGGCAATACCGAGTTTGAAAGCACGTCTGCGCAGCAGTTTTTGTAGCTGGGCGCCGCTCAGGCTGCTGGCGAGCATAGCCGGTAGCGTGCCAACGCCAAAGGCCAGCATCATCAGGCCGGCATCGAATGGATTTTGTTGGGTAGCGGCCAGCGCCACTGCGCTGTAGATGAGACCACAGGGCATGGCGCCCCAGCATAGTCCCAGCGCCAGTGCATGACCAGCGTGGCGCGGAGGCAACCAGCGACGAACCTGTTTTTGAACCGGCTGCCAGAGATAATTGCCAAGACGTTCCAGCCAGGCCAGCCCTCGCCACCAGTCGGCGATATAAAGGCCCATGGCAAGCAGTAAAAAACCGGCCAGATAGCGCAAAAACAGTGTCCAGCTGGCGGTATCGACGGTGCTGCTGGCGATACCGGCAAGTACACCGAGCAGGCCATAGCTGAGCAGACGGCCACAGTGGTAGCTTATAATTTGCAGTCTGCTGTTGGCACCCAGACCAAGGGCGACAGCAATGCCTCCGCACATACCCAGACAGTGTCCCGCACCGGCCAGGCCAACACCAAAGGCGGCGGCAAGGCTCAGTGTCATCAGGAGTTATCCTTTTGGTGGACGCTCTTTTGCCCGGTGTCTTCATTTTTTTTATTGGCCGGAGTCTGTGCCGGTGGTAGTGGTTCGTCATCCATCAGAATGCGTGAGCCTTCTTTGTCGAGGTCATCATATTGGCCGTTATCAATAGCCCATAACAACAGCCTGATGGCGATAGCAGCAAATACAAATGCAACCGGAATAAGAATATACAAACTGGCCATAGGGTGATTACAAATACGATTAAAAACAGGGTCAATAAACAGATATTGAGCGGGTAAGTCGCAGCGAGTTTAACACGACCAGCAAAGAACTTGATGACATGCCAATGGCGGCCGCCCAGGGCGGGATTAAACCCAGTGCCGCCAATGGAATGGCACTCATATTATAAGCCAGTGCCCAGGCCATATTCTGGCGCACAATACGACGCGCTGCACGTGCAGTCCGCCAGCTCAGCTCGACAGCACTCAGATCACCCCGTTCAATAACAAGATCGGCCTGGGCGCGGGCGAGATCAGTGGCCTCAGCTACGGCAAAGGAAGCGTCGGCTCGTGCCAGCAAGGGGCCATCGTTAAGACCATCACCTACAGCGGTGACGATGGCGCCTTTTGCCTGCAAGTCTTCCAGCGCTGCCAGCTTTTGCTGGGGTGTCAGGCCGCCGTGCGCCTCGTCAAAACCTAACTCACCGGCAATTTCGCTAACATGGACCTGATTGTCACCAGACAGAATCAGACAGTGGATATTTTCCCTGCTCAGAGCTGACCGTAAAGCAGCGCTTTCCGGTCGTAGCTGATCGCTGAAACCGAACCAGGCCAGCGCCTCGTTACTGCGTACCAGGGCAACCCAGTAGAGTGCTTGTGCCGGTGCATCGGGCAGCGTGGGGAATAGTTCGCGGCAGAAGTGGGCGCTGCCCATACGCCACTGGCTACTGCTTTGCCTGTGGGCATTACCATCAATGTTATCGTCAGTTTTGTGAGCAATAACACCAGCGCCCACACGATATTGTAAATTGTCAAAAGCACAGGCTGTTCTTTCATGCTCAAAAGCACGCGCCACAGGATGTCTCGATACCTGTTGCAGGGCGGCAGCGCAGCGTTTGAGTTCATCAGCGCCTAAACTACCCAGCAACTGCACATGTTGCAGGGTCAATCGGCCTTCGGTAAGGGTGCCGGTTTTGTCAAAGATCATATGTGAACTGTTGGCAAGGGCGTCGATAGCATTTTCACCGTGAACCAGCACACCGCGGCGACGCAGGGCAGCAGCAGCACTGGTGAGGGCCACCGGTGTGGCCAGCGCGAGCGCACAGGGGCAGCTGATGACCAGTACTGACAGGCTGATCCAGAAGGCCCGGGCAGGGTCGATCTGGCTCCAGATCAGGCCGGTCAGGCCGGTGATCAGCAATACCGCCAGCACGAACCAGGCGGCAATGCGGTCTGCCAGCTGCCACAACCGGGGTTTGCCCCGGCTGGCCTGACCCACGGATTGCTGCAGGGCCGCCAGACGGGTGTCGGCAAAGTTGCCACTGGCCTGTACTTCGAGGCTGTCCTCCAGGTTGAGGGTGCCAGCGAAAACGGTGTCGCCAATACTGACCGGTCGCGGTCGCTGTTCACCATTGAAACTGTCTTCACGGACGGAGCTGTTACCTTGAAGGATGCAACCATCGATTGGTACGGTGCTGCCAGCAGGTATCAATATAATATCGTTGCCTTTAATAGATATACGCGGGCTGTTTTGCCACTGTCCGTCCTGCTTTTTAAGAACAGCTGCGGGCAGGCTGTTTTCAACATCGTACCAGTTCAGCTGCAATCGGCGACGGGCGCGCTGTTCCAGGTAACGGCCCAGCAGCAGAAAAAATGTGAACATAACCACTGAGTCGAAGTAAACCTGACCTTCGCCGTGCAGTGTTGCCCAGCAGCTGGCCAGCCAGGCAAGACCAATAGCCAGTGCAACCGGCAAATCCATCACCAGCGCACCGATGCGCAGATTGCGCCAGGCCGTTTCAAAAAAACTGCGGGCGGAAAACAGCACCACAAAACTGGTCATTATCAGGCTGGTCCAGCGCATCAGGCCGCGATATTCATCAGTGATGCCCTGTAAATCACCCGCATGCAGACCGATAGCGAACATACCTACCTGCATCATACCCAGACCGGCCACGGCCAGGCGGCGCAGGCTGCGGCGGTTTTCGTTATCGAGCAGATCACGCTGTGCCTGTGCCATAAAAGGTTGTGCCCGGTAGCCGAGTGCTTCCAGTTGGATAAAAATAGCTGATAAGGGGGTCAGGTGGGTATCCACTTGCAGGTCGAGCCGACTGTGTTGCAGGTTGACGTTGGCTCTGGCTACGCCGGGTAACCGCGACAGGCTGTGTTCAATCAACCAGGTACAGGCTGCGCAGGTGATGCCTCCCACCAGTAGACGGGCTTCGAGCAGACCGTTTTCGCCGACTTTACAAAAGCTCTGGCTGACTTTGAGTTCATCGTAAATCAACCAGGCCTCGGCTGATGTGCCTTGTTGATCTTCAGGGCGCTCGCTAAAACCGCTGCGGCGCTCGTAGAAGGCGGCCATACCGCTGTCGAGAATCAGGCTGGCAACAGCGCGGCACCCCGGACAGCACATAAATTGTTCATGTGCGCCTATCATCAATGTAAAGTGGCTGCCCTCAGGTACAGGTTCACCGCAGTGATAGCACGATAGTGGAGAGGTTTTTGTCTGCGTTTGTGACACCGAAGGCGCCATATCAGTAAGTTAAATGCTCTTTAGAGGCAGAGCTGACAATAAAATTTTCAGCAGAAAATTTGCCGTCCAGACGCCAGCGGCTGTCAGGACCGGCATCCAGTACCCAGTGCCAGCGCTCGGCGGGAATGCGGGGCAGGCGGCCTCGATAGTGGCCTGGGCTGGCGGCGATCAAGGTGGCATTGAAATCCTGATCTGCTTCCATAGGATGTGACACCTGTAGTGTCAGCTGCTGAGCCTGTACCGGCCCGGACAGAGTGATCAGTATTTGATCACCATCGAGCTGAATGCCGGCGCTGATACCGTTTTGCAGGGCAAAGTTACGTTTTTCCAGTTGCAGGTTAATGGCCAGACCATCGGTGTAGTAATTGTCGACGACCAGATCATCAGAACCCTCGATAGCAATGAAGAGTGTCCACAAACTGGCGACAACTGCGCAGGCAGGCAGGAACATGATGAACCAGGGCCAGAACTGGCGATACCAGGGTTGTACATCGTCAGGGCTTTGGGTGGCAGTGTGCAAATCTGTCATCGGAAGGGCTTCATAAAACTGGATTCAGCGGTGGTTTTGTAGGCTGGATTGTCTATTGCCTGTGCGGAGAATTCAATGGCTGTACTGGGTCTGGTCAATGCCTCAGGCGACATCCGCAGACGCAGCGATAATTCCAGCACTTCACCTGGCGCCAGCTCATGCACGGTATTACCGACAATTTCAACTTCTTTCAGACCTTCGATAGCAATCTGGTAGGTGTGGGGTTTTTCATCCATATTGGCCAGATGCACGGTGTAAACGTTATCAATTTTGCCACCGGCACTCATAGTATAAAGCTGACCGCGATCACGGATGATATTGAGCTCTACGGGTATCCTGCTCAGTAGAATATATAAAAAGCCTGCCACCATAACGGTCAATACAATGCCGTAGCCGATAATGCGTGGCCGCAGCCAGTGGGTGCGACCGCCTTCGAGTTCGTTTTCACTGGTGTAGCGGATCAGTCCGCGCGGATATTCCATCTTGTCCATAATCGAGTCGCAGGCATCGATGCACAGGGCGCAGCCGATGCACTGATATTGCAGGCCATCGCGAATGTCGATACCGGTCGGGCAGACCTGAACACAGAGTTCGCAATCGATACAATCACCCAGACCCTGTTCGCGGTAATCAATATTGCGTTTGCGCGACCCGCGGTTTTCACCGCGACCCGGATCGTAGGATACAATCAGGGTGTCTTTGTCGAACATCACCGACTGGAAGCGGGCGTAAGGACACATATAGTTGCAGACCTGCTCGCGCATCCAGCCTGCATTGATATAGGTGGCACAGAGGAAAAACACAACCCAGGAAGCCTGCCAGGGACCCGTTGAAAAGGTCAATACTTCCGGTACTAACTGACGAATAGGGTAAAAATAGCCAACAAAGGTCAAGCCGGTAGCCAGACCGACCAGTAGCCAGCCGCCGTGCTTGAGGCTTCTGCGCAGGGCTTTTTCTGCTGACATGGGTGCTTTGTCCAGCTTTATACGCTGATTACGGCTGCCCTCACATTTTTGCTCGATCCACATAAAAATGCTGGTCCAGACTGTCTGTGGACAGGTGTAGCCACACCAGATTCGCCCGGCAAAAACTGTTACGGCAAACAGGCCGAAGGCCGCAATAATCAACAGGAAAGCCAGCAGGGGGAAATCCTGTGGCCACAGTGTCAGCCCCAGCAGGTGGAATTTGCGGGCAGGCAGATCAAACAATACAGCTTGTCGGCCATCCCAGTTGAGCCAGGGCAGCAAAAAATAACCCAGTAACAGCGGCCAGCCGGTATACAAGCGAACGCGCTGGAAGAAGCCCTCAATTTTGCGGGTGTAGATTTTCTCCCGGTGCTGGTAGAGATCAATCTCGGCCACTTCTTCGGGGGCAACCTGCTGAACATCAATCAGCCGGAGTTCTTCTGACATGAATGGTCCCTCGGGCAGTAAAGGGAAAAACGCTCTCCGCAGGGAGCGTGCAGACTATTAACCTGGCAATCAAATAGATGACTCCTTCACTCTTTGATGATCGCCCCTGAAAATCGGCGGAATTTGTGAAATTCCTTGATTTTCGCAGGGCTCGCGCAGGCTTGCAGCCTGCGGCGGCACATTCATGTGCCGCTTATTCATTCGGCTAAAAACTTGCCGAGTTAATAAAATATAATGGATTATTCCTGAGTATTACGCAGACCGTAGACCCAGGCGGAAAGGATGTGAATCTTCTGCGGGCTGAGTGTGTCCTTGAAGGCGGGCATCAGACCCATCCGGCCGGCGCGAATTGTGTGAATGATTTCACCTTGTGAGCCGCCGTAGAGCCAGATGTCGTCGCTCAGGTTTGGTGCACCCATGGCGGCGATACCCTTGCCTTCAGGCCCGTGACAGAGTGAGCAGTTGCTTTGAAAGTGTTTGGCACCAGCTTCAACCAGACTGGTGTCCACTTCCTGTCCACTAAGGCTGCCTACATAGGCGGCCACTTCGGCCACCCCCTGATCCCCCAGAATGCTCCCCCAGGGAGGCATGGCAGCCTGCCGACCATTTGTGATAGTGGTTTCAATAGTGCTGGCATCACCACCATAAATCCAGTCGTTGTCGGTCAGGTTGGGAAAGCCATAGGCGCCGCGCGCATCGGCACCGTGGCACTGAGCACAGTTATTACCGAACATGCGCATACCCATGGTGCGAGCCTGTGGATCAGAGGCCAGTTCTTCGATGGACTTGGCCATCATCGAATCATAGAGCGCTTTGTGCTCGGCTTCGGCGTCGACAATCTGTTGCTCGTACTGGTTGACTGATGTCCAGCCAGCGATACCCTTGAAATTACCCATGCCAGGGTACACGATCAGGTAGCCAATACCCCAGATAATGGTCATCAGGAACATATAAAACCACCAGGCGGGCAGGGGGTTGTCGAGTTCCTCGATACCATCGTAGGCGTGGCCCGTAGACTGGCCAGTGGTGGATTTGCGGTTGCCCAGCAACAGCCACGAATAACCAACGATAGTGATAGAGGTAAGGATGATAATCCATATACTCCAGAAACTAGTCATTCCCGACCTCCTCCTGCATTGTACGTTTATTCATTTGATCATCCGCAAAGGGCAGCATGGCGGCATCACTGAATTCACTGCGGCGATTCTTGCTGTAGGCCCAGATACACAGGCCGACAAAAGACACGAGTAAAAACAGGGTGCTAAGGCCTCTTAAGTCATTGATATCCATGGTTATCTCCCTAGCGACGCATCTTCAGTAGCGTACCGAGTTGCTGCAGGTAGGCGACCATGGCATCCACTTCAGTTTTACCTTTGACGGCGGCAGCGGCACCGGCGATGTCTTCATCAGTGTAGGGAACACCAAGCGTGCGCAGAGCGGCCATTTTGGCACCGATACCTTCACCGTCCACGGTGTTTTCAAACAGCCAGGGATAAGAGGGCATCACAGACTCAGGGACTACGTCACGGGGGTTGTACAGGTGAGCGCGGTGCCAGTCATCACTGTAGCGACCACCAACACGGGCAAGGTCCGGCCCCGTTCGTTTGGAACCCCACAGGAAGGGATGGTCATAAACAAATTCACCGGCTACCGAGTAGTGGCCATAGCGTTCGGTCTCGGCACGCAGGGGGCGAATCATCTGCGAGTGGCAGGTGTGGCAGCCTTCGCGAATATAGATATCACGCCCTTCCAGGGCCAGTGCCGGCAAGGGTTTAAGGCCTTCGATAGGCACTTTGACCTGCTTGCCAAAGATTAGCGGTGCCAGCTCCACAAGGGTGCCAAAGCTGATTGCAGCAATGGTCAGGATGATCATCAGGCCGATATTTCGTTCGATCTTGTCATGCTTGCTGGTAGACATTGTTGACTCCTTATGCAGCACTGGCGGCAGTGTGAATACGACTGGTGGCCAAACCCCTGCGGCTGGTCATATAGACGTTGTAGGCCATAACCAGCATGCCACCGAGGAAGATCAAGCCGCCAAGCATCCGCACTACAAACATCAGGTGGCTGGCTTCGACTGATTCCACAAAGGAGTAAGTGAGGGTGCCGTCATCGTTATAGGCGCGCCACATCAGGCCTTGCATGATGCCGCTGACCCACATGGCAACGATGTACAGTACGGTGCCGATGGTGGCCATCCAGAAGTGGATATTGATCAGATTGATGCTGTACATGCGTTCCTTGCCGAACAGGATCGGAATCAGGTGATACATACTGCCAATAGAGACCATGGCCACCCAGCCCAATGCACCTGAGTGAACGTGACCTACGGTCCAGTCGGTGTAATGAGATAAGGCATTAACAGTCTTGATGGCCATCATCGGGCCTTCAAAGGTGGACATGCCGTAAAAGGACAGGCTGACTACCAGAAAGCGCAGAATCGGATCAGTACGCAGTTTGTGCCAGGCACCTGAGAGCGTCATCATGCCGTTGATCATGCCACCCCAGGAAGGTGCCAGTAGAATAATTGACATTACCATGCCCAGACTTTGAGCCCAGTCGGGCAGGGCGGTGTAATGCAGGTGGTGGGGACCGGCCCAGATATAGGAGGCAATCAGTGCCCAGAAGTGCACGATGCTCAGACGATAGGAGTAGACTGGGCGATCTGCCTGTTTGGGTACGAAGTAATACATCATGCCGAGAAAGCCGGCCGTCAGGAAAAAGCCGACCGCGTTGTGACCGTACCACCACTGCACCATCGCATCGACGGTGCCGGCGTAGATGGAATAGGACTTGGTCAAAGTGACTGGAATAGCCAGGCTGTTGAGAATGTGCAGTACGGCTACTGTCAGGATGAAACCACCGTAGAACCAGTTGGCCACATAGATATGACTGACCTTACGCTTGACGATAGTGCCAAAGAAGACGATGGCGTAGCAGATCCAGACAACGGCGATCAGAATATCAATTGGCCACTCCAGTTCGGCGTATTCCTTGGATGAGGTATAACCCAGCGGTAGGGTGATAGCGGCCAGCACGATCACCAGCTGCCAGCCCCAAAAGGTAAAGGCGGCCAGTTTGTCCGAAATCAGGCGCGCCTGGCTGGTACGCTGGACCACATAATAGGAGGTGGCAAACAATGCACTGCCGCCGAATGCAAAAATAACAGCATTAGTGTGCAAGGGGCGCAAACGGCCAAAACTGGTCCAGGGCAGGTCGAAGTTAAGAGCAGGCCAGGCCAGCTGGGCGGCAATAAATACACCAATAGCCATGCCGACAATCCCCCAGACCACGGTCATGACCGCAAACTGGCGAACTACCTTGTAGTTGTAGGTTGGATGTTCCAACGCCGGGTTGAGTTCACTCATACTTTTTGTCCATCGTCGTGCGAGGTCAGTAAAAGTCCACTGTACGACATGTTCAGGAGGATCAAAATCAGCTGTCTATCGCTGTAAATGTCCACCCGAACTATCGTCAGTGTGACGAGAGTTGTCAGCAGGGTTAAAGCCATGCTAACAGGTAGAAAACCCATAACCACGGGATCTCTTCAATAACCGCTGCCATCGGACAGCAGTTGCCAAAGAACGAATGATAAAAACACTACCGGTAGGTGTTTTATCATCGGGAAGGGTGCTCGCAGTGCAGACCAGGTACCGGCGGACAGCCATCAGGCCGGAACCATTGTCATCTCCCTTGTCCTCTCCGGGTGATATCCCTGAGTGGGTATAATAACTACCGCACAACAGTATATTACCCACTTGCCTGTGAAACCAGCGGCTAACAGCTATTAACGGCGGTAAATTCCTTTTTGATCAGCGCGCAATTCCTTGTGTTCTTTGTGGGAATTATAGCGTAAGTAAAGGTGTAGGCAATGCTAAAGTTATTTATCACTATCGACAATAATAAGGATCAAATCCCGACTCCCATTTATTTTTCAATCGTTGAAAGCTCTTTTGTAATCTCTGTCAGCAACCGCGGCATGCCGATGCCCCAGCCTTGCAGATAGTCCACACCGATCTGTTTCAGGCGGGCGATGATACGTTCATTTTCCACCGACTCGGCAATGGTTTCCTGGCCCAGGAAGTGAGCCAGGTCATTGATGGAACGGGCCATGGTGAAATCATTGCGATTTTCATCAATACCGGTAATAAAGGTGCCGTCTATTTTTACATAATCTACCGGCAGCTCCCGTAAATAGGCGTGACTGGCCAACCCGGTACCGAAGTCATCAAGAGAGAATTTACAGCCGATGTTGCGAAAGGCACGCACAAAGTCGGCAGCTTTAACCAGATTGGCAATATTGCCTGTTTCGGTGATTTCAAAACACAAGCGGTTGGTGCCCACGCCAAACTCGGATATCTGCTCAAACAGATATTCCATAAAAGCATCGTCAGTAATGCTGGTGCCGGACAGATTAATGGCGATACTGGGGATGATCTTCTGGGCATCCATCAGGCTGCTGATCCACTGAAAGGCTTCGCGCACCACCCAACGATCAACCGCAATCATGAAACCGTGGCGTTCAGCCGAGGCAATGAACTTCTCCGGCGATACTATACGGCCATTGTCATCGCGCAAACCCAGCAGCAATTCATAGTGAAGGACAGGTGGGCGGTCGTCGTCAATGCGCGATTGTACGATGGGCTGGGCTCGCAGCACAAAACGATCGGTGGCCAGTGCCTGTTCCAGATCCTTGCGGGAGTTATTGTGTTTTTCACGCTGTTCTTTCTGGTCTTCGCTGGATTCCTTATAGCGAACCACCCGGTTGCGACCTTCATTTTTAGCGCGGTGCATAGCCTTGCCCGCGTGTTCCATTACGGTGTCGACATCAGGGCTATATTCATAGATGGGTGCAACACCGATCGATACCGTCAAGCGGACCGGATCACCATCGATATCAATACTGTCACTTTCTATCTGACTGCGAATATCCTCTGCAATGGCTGTTGCCTGATCAAAGTTGTGATGTGCCAGCAATATGCCAAAATTATCTTCATCCAGTCGGGCTGTGAAAATACTGCTGCTGTTACGCTGAGCCAGATTGCGGGCAAAATCACCCAAGACCTGATCGCCCGCTACCCGGTCGTAGAGTTCATTAACCAGTTTGAACTGGTCAATATTCAGGTGTAATACAGCGTGTGAAGTGGCCTTTTTATTGGCATGTTGCAGGGCAAATTCAACCTGGCGGGTAAAAGCGGCAAGATTAATCAGGCCGGTGAGCTGGTCGTGATTCTGGGAGAAGTTGAGGGTTTCCTGTACGCCTTCAAGCGTACGGTACATACTCTGGTCAACCAGTGACAGTTTTTCGGTAGGCGCTGGTGGCTTGGCGCCGCGACTTAGTTGGTGAGCCAGCTGGACCGAATTCATATCGGCAATTTTCTGTCCGCGCTCGTTAACAAAAACATAGCGGTCCCGCTCAGAGCTGATCCAGGCCAGCTGCATACGGCGTTTTTCACCTTCGCGGTTGCGATAGGATAGCCAGGTACCGGTTTCCAGTGTCTCAACCCGTTTGACCCAGCGCCGTAACCGCTGCGTTTTAGACAGGCGTTGATGTAATTCTTTGTGGGTTTGCTCGGCGGCAAATTCCTCCTTGCCAAGCTCAGTGGTTTCAACGGGTGTGTCACCGGCCAGTATGTTACGCAGTTCGCCAAGAATAGTGTTGAGTTCGATATTGGCAGGCAGTTCAGAGGTGGCCTGCTCCTGCAGCATATCGATAAAAGGATCGGCTTCCAGGCCGCGCTGGACCATGGTTTCGCCATCGAGACCCTGCTGCTGTTCGAGTAGCCATTCAATCAGAATATCGAGGGTGCGCAGATGTTCTTTCCAGCTGTCGCTGTCAGCCCCCTCTTTGACCAGATTCAGTACCAGCAGATCGCGCCAGCCCTTGTTGATCAGTTGCAGCAAGATGGCGGGAACCTTGATGTCCCGCAGGCGTTCACGAATGGCCGCATTGACATCTGATCTGGCCTGACGCAGGCGCTCCTGGCCTTCCTGGGTCTTGATAACCCGATCTACATTGCGGGCGTGGGCACTTTCCTGTTGGGCGACCAGTTTATCGATTTGCCCAAGTGCAGATTCAAAGACGGTACTGTCGCGGTCATAGCGCTGAACAATATTATCAATGATTTCACTGAGGCGGTTTTCCAGTATTTTATTGGGAAAATTGGCCGCAACAGTCAGTTGGGACAGCTTGTCGATAACACCCCGGGCGGCATGTTCCTGGTCGAGGAAAAAGCCCGGTTCCAGTAGAGCCAGTTTGGCCAGTGGAATTCGTAATTCCGCCAGCACTGGCTCCATCTGTTTATTGATATCCAGTTGCGAACCGATAGTTGAAAACAGGCTGTCAACCAGATCGAGTTGGTTCAGGCTGTTAGGTTCCAGACCGACAATACCTTCCAGGCCGGCGATGCTGTTGCTGTGATTGTCCAGATAGTTTCGCAGTGAACCCGCTTTGGTCAGCTGGCTGCGGACATCCTGGTTGTGCTGCAAGGTAGCCAGTGCATTGACCATCATCGCGCTGTCAGCCAGTGGCCCACTGGGCGTGGCTTTGTGATCAGTGCCGGGTGCCGGCATGGGCATACCGCCTGGCCCGGGTATCATGGTGGCGAATTCCCGCTGAAAATTCAGGGCGTCAACCACTGACTTATACAGCCGCTCCGGACTCAGGCTGTGTGACAGCGTGTTATCAGTCTGTGGGAGTGATGGTTTGTCTGTGTCGGCAGCAGGATTACCGGCATGTCCTGATACAGAGCCTGGACTGAACAGGTGGCCTGAGCCCTGTATGGGAGAAACTGGCGGGCTGTTTGCTGTTGATTCATCGCTGATGGCGGCGGCTTGCTCATCCAGGTTTGTTTCAGTACCGCCGTGGCTACTTGAAGGGCGTCGGACAGCAGAGCGCGGTGCCAGCACTGAACCCCTGGACTGAATTTGCTGTTCGAGGTCAGGGCAGAGCCCCGCATCAACCAGCATCATATTCAGTGGCTGGTAATAGCTGTTCAACGGGGTGATGAATTTGCGTACATAGAATTTGAAAATATGCGGGATGACACGTTCATGCACATCACAATTTTGTAGCAGCTGCTGCAAAATGGCACAAAATTCTGTGACGTGAACAGGCAGGCGCAGTTTCTGCGGTTCCACCTCCACCATCGTAGCCAGGCGCACCGTCAGGCACTCCAGCACCACCCCGTGAATTTCCTTGCCAATCTTGACCATGCGATCAACGGCCAGGGCGCTTTCAAATTCATTGATACCTACCAGATTAAGGCTGGAGGCAGAATTGCCAGAAGCAATTTCCCAAGGGTAGTCCGCACGTTGTTCGGGTGCCAGATCTTGAAAGCGTTCGCTGACCTGCTCAACAAAACCGCGGGCCATCCCGCTATGGGCTACCTTCAGGCCATTAAGAGAGAGATAGATGTCGTCGGCCTTTACCCCTTCATATTCTGACGGGTTGGACAGATCCGATAACTCAGTAATCAGCCCTGTGATAAAACCGTCAAAGCGCTCAGCGATCTGTGTTAGGCAGCGCTGCTCGAAATCATGGACCAACTCCCGGTAGGCCGCTGGCACTGAAGGTGATAAAGGTGGTGTTTTAATGGTGTTTGAATCCCGATCTGTCATTGTTTGTATTGTGTTATTGGTGCTGGTATCACTCAATCTGGCAGCACCACTCAACAGTAAGGTAATACCTGTGGCGGCCTCTGAATTCGGCTCGTTAAATGCCAGCCTTAAATTATTGCCGTCGATACCTGACAATATAACCTGTGCGGTCGTTAAGGGGGCATTGGCAAATGCAAGCTGGCCTGTCATCCCCTGTTGCAGGCTCAGGTGAACATCATCCTTGCCACCAACGATCTGAGTATTGTGTAAAAGTATCTCGCCGTCAGTACCGGATTTTAGTGAGCCGAACAGCCTCAGGGCATCGGGAAGCTCAAGTACGGCGTTATACGTCTTATTCTGGTGGTCGGTGACGGACATATGATCCCTTGATTGAATAGGCAAGCACAGCCGATACTCATCGGCCTGAACCATTTTCCTCCCCCGCTGCGCAGTATAACCGGATCCGGCAATTGGACAACTGTTGAATAAGCCCAAAGGGTGGTGTGTATCTGGCTTCTACTATGGCTTGTTGCTATCTCAGCCACTTTAAATCACTTCAAACCACTTCAAATAAGCTTGTCTTGAGCCGGTTAGATGATTTACCTATGATAAGTCGCCCTTTTGATGATCTTAAAACCGCTTCTGTACGGATGGTGGGTGGGTGTCGGTGAACGAAGCTCACGGACAGATTGATGTAGCGTTGGCTATTGGATACGTTAAATGGCGATTTTATGAAGACACAAGACATGCCGCGAAATATACAGATAGAGACCTCCTGGCTGGTGCCACTGCGCAGTGAGTTCGAGGCTGATTATATGCAGCAGCTGGGTACTTTTTTGCGGCAACAGCTCAAGCAGGGCAAGCGTATCTTTCCTGCCGGAAACGAGATTTTTGCCGCCTTTGAACATACGCCACTGTCGGAGGTGAAGGTGGTGATTCTGGGGCAGGATCCCTACCACGGTGAGGGTCAGGCCCACGGTTTGTGCTTTTCGGTCAAACCGGGCGTGGCTGTGCCGCCGTCACTGCAAAATATCTACAAGGAAATCCACACTGAGCTTGGCCTGCCAATTCCCGATCACGGCTATCTGGGCAGCTGGGCCGATCAGGGTGTTCTGTTACTCAACAGCGTGCTGTCGGTGGAGTGCGGGCAGGCCGCCTCCCATCAGGGGCGGGGCTGGGAACGCTTTACTGACCGGGTGATCGATGTAATCAACCGGCAGTGTGAAGGTGTTGTGTTCCTGTTGTGGGGTGCCTATGCCCAGCGCAAGGGTGCAATTATTGATCGCCAGCGCCATTGTGTACTCAAGGCACCTCACCCTTCACCTTTGAGTGCTCACCGGGGCTTCTTTGGTTGTGGTCATTTCACCGCTGCCAATGATTACCTTCAAAGCCGTGGCCAGAACCCCATCGACTGGCGTGTGCCAGCTCTGACCGGGCTTTCGGAATGAATACGGTCTTTGATTTTACCCGACTGGTAAATAGTCGCCACTCATGCCGTGCTTTTTTGGCTGAGGAGGTGGCGCCGCCGTTATTGGAGACTATCTTCAGTGACGCGATAACGGCACCCTCCAACTGTAATACCCAGCCCTGGCTGGTGCATGTGGCTAGTGGTCGTATTTTGAGAGAGTTGAGTGAAATTCTGCCGCAAAAATTTGCCGCTGCAGAACTGACACCGGATTTTCCTTATTCGGGTGAATATGAGGGCGTCTACCGGGATCGGCAATACGCTGCCGCCAGGGCACTCTATGATGCTCTGGGTATAGCGCGGCAAAATAAACTGGCTCGGCAGCGGGCTTTTCTGGATAACTTTGGCTTCTTTGGTGCGCCTCATGCCGCTTTTGTATTTATACCTGAACCTTTTGGTGTGCGTGAAGCGGCGGATGTGGGCATGTTTGCTCAAAATCTGATGTTGTCGATGCATGCCCGCGGCGTAAGCAGTTGCGCACAGACCGCCTTGTCTTTTTTGGCGCAGTCGATCAGGGAGCACTTGGGAGTGCCTGATTCGGCACGCCTGCTGTTTGGTATTTCTTTTGGTTATGCCAATACGCAGGGAAAAGCCAATGCCTGTCGTACAGAGCGGGCACCGTTGGCTGATCTGGTGAGTTTTCATTGTTGATTGAGCTGACAATAAATGCGGATCATTTTTATGTCAGCAGGGCGGTATCGGCATGATTAAACTGCACCGGGCAGGGCTGGCATTTAATCGTCAGACATGCGATTCTCCACCCCGGTGTGAGGCTGTCAGGGAGAGTGGCCCACTAAGCGTATAACCCGGAACCAGCAGTCAGGGACCGGCAGAAATAATCATAAAGGATGTGCCATGCAGTTATTGTTATCTGGTGCAGTGTTGCGCCTTGTTGTTGTCGCATTTGCCATTGTGGCGTTTTATGCCTGGTTGGGTGTATTTGCTCGTTTGAATGAGACAGTGCCGTTACCACTGTCGCTGTTCAAGTCTCTGAATCTGGAGAATCCGGAATCTGAAGAAACCCGCTATGCATCTGTTGGTGCTGATACCTCGTTACACTATCCGATTTACACCTGAATACTGAATACCTGTCGATACAGGCCTTGTCGGTGCAGGCAGCTTTCAGATGTTTATGGGTATAGTCCCTTGTTGTTGCAACAAGTGATAACAAACAACAGCTCCTTGTTCAGGGCTGAATAAACTCACTGATCTGTAGATTAAAGCCCGACAGGGCATTGAAGTGCATGGGAGATGACATCAGGCGCATTCTGCTGATTCCCAGGCGCTTGAGTATCTGTCCACCAGTACCGATAAAGCGATAATTTTGCATGCCTTCACTGTTGCTGGTAGTTGTGCTTTTGAGGGCGCCGGGGAATTGCAGCACCTCGTCAAGTTGCTGTTCCACGCTCTGGTGCTGGCCGATCAGGATAACTGCACCACAGCCTTCTTCGGCCACTTTCTGCATGGCACTGCGATAGGACCAGCCGGTGCAGCCTTCAATGCGGGTACCGAGGCTGTCACGCAGGGTGTTGATGGTTTGTATCCGCACCAAACAGGCAGTATCTTTACTGAGTTCACCGTAGGTCATTGCGTAGTGGATATGGTTATCGATCATATCGACAAAGGTATGCAGTTCAAACCTGCCAAATTCAGTATTGACCTGCCGACTGTCGCGTAATTCCACGGATTGTTCGTGTAAAGAGCGGTATTTGATTAGGTCGGCGATGGTACCCATGCGCAGCTGATGTTTAGCCGCGAAGACCTCCAGCTGGGGGCGGCGAGCCATGGTGCCGTCTTCGTTCATAATCTCAACAATCAGCGCCGCCGGTTCAAAACCAGCCATGCGAGCCAGATCTACACCGGCCTCGGTGTGACCGGCCCGGCGCAGCACGCCGCCGGTTTTGGCAACCAGGGGGAAGATATGGCCGGGCTGAATGATATCGCCGGGGTTGGCATCAGCGGCCACCGCCTTGTGTACGGTGTGGGCTCGCTGTATTGAGCTGATACCAGGTCCCAGCCGTTCGGCGGCGTCAATGGATACGGTGAAGTTGGTTTCATGCTGGGAGCGGTTGTCACGCACCATCAGTGGTAGCTGTAAGCGGCGGGCGCGCACTTCGGTAATAGGCATGCAGATCAGACCACAGGCTTCGCTGGCAAAAAAAGTGATAATCTGTGGTGTCACTGCCTGCGCGGCAACAATCAGATCACCCTCGTTTTCCCGGTCCTCATCATCCATCAGGATAACCATCCTGCCCGCACGGATATCGTCGAGAATATCGGGGATACTGCTCAGTGCCATACTTGTCTGCCTGTGTGTCTGTCGGTATGCCTTGCAATTGCAGCAGTTGTTATAGCAGCTCGATAGCAACGGCTGTTGCTTCACCGCCACCAATACACAGCGCCGCTACACCACGTTTTTTGTTGTACTGCTGCAAGGCGTACATCAGGCTGACAATAATGCGTGAGCCGGTTGAGCCAATGGGGTGACCCTGGGCGCAGGCACCGCCGTGTACATTGACTTTGCTGTGATCCAGGCCCAGTTCCTGCATGGCCAGCATGGTCACCATGGCGAAGGCCTCATTGATCTCGTAGAGATCGACTTCGTCCTTGCTCCAGCCGGTCTTTTCAAACAGCTTGTTAATGGCGCCAATGGGTGCCAGTGTGAATTCAGATGGCTCCTGGCTATGGCGGCTGTGGGCAACAATACGGGCCATGGGTTTGAGGCCACGACGCTGGGCTTCGCTTCCGCTCATCAATATCAGTGCGCTGGCACCATCGGAAATAGAGCTGGCATTGGCAGCAGTAATACTGCCGTCTTTGGCAAAGGCCGGGCGCAGTGTGGGAATTTTATCAACAATGGCCTTGTGTGGCTGTTCGTCATCCTCAACCACTACTTCCCCCTTGCGGGTCTTAACGGTAACAGGGGCGGTTTCGGCCTTCAGGCTGCCTTCATCGATAGCGCGTTTGGCGCGGGTCAGTGATTCAACAGCAAAGTCATCCATTTGCTGTCGGGTCAGGCCGTAGCTGTCAGCAGTTTCCTGGGCGAAGGTACCCATGGCGCGGCCAGTGTAGGCATCTTCCAGGCCATCGAGAAACATATGATCACAGATATTTTTATGGCCAGCCCGCAGGCCGCTGCGGGCACCAGGTAGTACATAGGGTGCATTGGTCATGCTTTCCATGCCGCCGGTTACCACAACCCTGTTGGTGCCGGCGGCAATACTGTCATAACCAAAAATAGTGGCCTGCATACCGCTGCCACAGAGTTTATTCAAGGTCACCGCACCGGCAGATTTTGGAATGCCTGCGCCAATGGCTGCCTGACGGGCAGGACCCTGCTTCAGACCGGCGGGCAGGACACAGCCCATGAAGACTTCGTCGATGTCACTGGCCGCCAGTTTACTGCGCAATAGTGCTTCAGCAATGGCGACTGTACCCAGCTCCGGTGCGCTGACTTCAGCCAGGCTGCCCTGCAAGCCCCCCATGGGGGTACGGGCACCGGCGACGATAACAACTGCTTCTTGACTCATGATTGTGTTCCGTTTTGTTGCAAAGATGTCAGACAGGCGGACCAATTGACAATGGACAGCCCAAAAGTGGGCCGCCATTTAGCCACAGACCCTGCGGCCGTACAAGGCTGTCCGTAACGGGAGGTCTTTTCAGCAGGGCACAAATTGAACCCTGCCAGCAGTCATTATTGACGGTACACTGGCTGTACTGAATCCAGTATTCAGTACAGTATCTATCTTTTTATGAGTTAACCAATATGAGTTTGAAATATTCTGATATCAGCATCAATTCCCGGCTGGTGTTGGCTGGTCGCAATAATATGCCTGATGCCCCGATCAATGTGCCGCCTGTGCCGGCATCAAATTTTATTATTGGAGAGCAGCGTCATTATTCGCGGGAGGATGGCACACCTACCTGGGAGGCGCTGGAAGACCTGCTGGGAGCACTGGAGGCGGGCAGGGCGGTGGCTTTTTCCTCAGGTATGGCTGCTGTTGCCACGGTTTTTGATCAATTGCAGGCAGGGGCTTTGGTGGTATTGCCAGATGACTGCTACCAGGGTGTTGGGGCACTGGCAGCTGCAGGTGTTGATCGGGGACGGTGGACGCTGCAGCGCTTGCCGGCAGATGATACAACGGCCTGGGTGCAGGCTTGTGGCGAGGCTGATCTGATTTGGCTGGAATCGCCCTCCAACCCCTTGCTGACAGTGGCAGATGTGCAGACTATTTGCGCGGCACCGCGCAAAACAGGGGCCATACTGGCGGTAGATAATACTTTTGCCACGCCGCTCAATCAGCAGCCGCTGGCTCTGGGGGCAACATTATCGTTACAGTCGGCGACCAAGTTTATCGGTGGCCACTCTGATCTGCTCGCGGGTGTGATCACCACCCGTGACGATGCGTTGTGGCGGGCACTGCGTGATACCCGCAGTCTCAATGGTGCCACGCCCGGAACCCTGGAGGCCTTTTTGGCTACGCGTGGTGCGCGCACCCTGGGGTTGCGTCTGGAGCGGGCTCAGCACAATGCCAAGGTGTTGGCTGAGCGCTTACAGGAGCATCCGTTGGTGACACAGGTGCGTTACCCGGGGCTGGCAAGTCACCCTACCCACGAGCTGGCCCGGCGTCAGCTCAAGGGCTTTGGCACTATTATTTCCTTCGATATTCTCGGTGGTGCCGAGGCGGCAGATGCTGTCTGCCAGTCTGTGCAGGTGATTCACCATGCCACCAGTCTGGGTGCTGTGGAATCCACCATGGAGCGGCGGGCGGCGCTGCCAGGTCAGGAGCATTTGCCGCCCTCTTTGCTGCGTATCAGTGTCGGTATTGAGTGCGCTGAAGATCTGTGGGCTGATCTTGATGCGGCCATATGTGCCAGGAGCCTGTCGGACTCAGGCTGATTCTGCTGCGACGATGGGAAGTCGGCCCAATTTTCAGCCCTTTTCGTTGCGTAGCATCACTATGCGCCTCAAAAGGGCTAAAGATTGTACTTGTCTTCCCACTCGTCTCGTTATGAACCCCTAAGCCCGACAGGCTCCTAGTGTGGATTAATATTTAATTTCGATTAAAAATCAATATGTTGTATATCTTTTTAAAGTTAACTATATGTTTATACTTACTTTTTACAGATATTTTGCTGACCGGGCTTGAACAGCTTTCCCCGGGCCGTCTGTCGGTAGCGCAGAGGGCTGCTGCCATGGTGCTGGCGAAACAGGCGTGAAAAGTGGCTTAAATCCTGTAAACCAATTTGCCAGCAGATTTCACTGATACTGAGGTTGCTGCGTCGCAGCAGATCCCGGGCAGTGTTCATTCTCAGCTGTTGCAGATATTGCTGCGGACTGTGGCCTGTGGCCTGTCGAAAACGGCGGTTAAGTGTGCGTGGGCTGATATCCAGTTGTCGGGCCAGCCCGGCCATGCTGATAGTCTGATTCATCCTCTCTAACAGGTATTGCTGTGCCACCAGCACACTTTCGTCGTGATGGGAGCTGCTGCGGTCACTTTGATAGGCTGCGGCTCTAAAGGCCTGCCGGACTTCGGGTGAAAACTGCTGCTCCACTGCCCGTGCAATGCGGGGACCAAACCAGAGTTCGATAATGTGAACCATCAGATCGGCAATGGAGTTGACACTGCCAACACAGTAGAGGTTGTCGCTTTGGGTCATTAAATGGCGGGTTTTGAGTTCCACTTGTGGATAACGCTGGCTAAAGGCTTCAAAGTAATTCCAGTGGGTGGTAGCTGCCCGGCCATTGAGCAAGCCGGCTTCAGCCAGCAGCGCGCTGGCTGAACCTACACTACAGATAGCTGTACCGGAAGCGCTTATCTCTGTCAGTGTTTGCAGCCAGGGTTTTGCTCTGCGCAGCGTGGGCAGGGGGGTTCGCCAGATGGCGGGCAAAAGAAGAAGGTCGATGGCGGGTAAATCACCATAGTGAAGGTCTGGTTGCAGGGCAATACCGCTGGCCAGCGGGACAGGCTTTAAGTCCGCAGCGGGACCTGCCAGTAGAAAACGGGCCTGTACCTGGCCCCGTCTGCTGACGCTGGCCATCTGGCTGGCCGCCTGCAGAATTTCCATGGGCAAGGTGACGCTGGTGGCCAGAGCATCGGGATAGAGCAATGCGACTACGGTATACATAGGCTGTTGTGCCAAGGGTAGTGGTTTAAATTATGTGGCGAAAATAGCATAAAATTTGTCTGAAATTACATAATTATAATGGCTGAGAGCTGGCTACACTGTGGCTTATTGCGCGATTTATACGCAGTCAGCGCTGCAAACAATGTAATGGTGAAGCTATGACTAAAATGAGACTGCCTGTTGTCGTGGGTATGGGAGGCATCAATGCCGCCGGGCGTACATCCGGGCACCATGCCTACCGGCGGCTGGTACTTGATGCGCTGTCTGAGCGGGAGCGTCGGCAGACACTGGCTTCGTTGGCATCACTGATGTCAATACCCGATCTGGATAAGGCCTATATCTGTGAACATACACTGATCCGGCGGATAGAAAGCCATCATTTTGACGTGGACAGAGTGGTGTGGAATCGTCGTTTCCGGGTAGAAAGCAATGGTCAGCCGGTCACTCTGGATATCAAACGACAGTTTTTGCCGGAGATTTTGCCCCTGGGTTGGGATGCGATTCCCATTTCTTCAAGCCATGCCCGGGTTTCCTTTCGCGGTGTGCACGATTTTTTGCTGCCAGCTGCCCGGGAGTTTGAAGTAAAAGCTGCCGGGCAACTGCCTACAGGATTTGAACCGGGCAAACTCTATCCTTCGCGCAGTCACCCCCGTGGATTGGAGATGATGGTGTATGCCGCGTCTGATGCACTGGGCAGTGTTGGTATTGACTGGGAGCAGATTCGCAGCCATGTCGGTGCCGATGAAATCAGTGTGTATGCTGGCAGCGCTATGGGACAGCTGGATAAAGCTGGTGCTGGCGGCATGATGAAGTCCCGCTATAACGGCCAACGAGTTAGCTCCAAATATTGCCCCTTTAGCCTGGCTGAAATGCCGGCTGATTTTGTCAATGCCTATGTGCTGGGCAGTCTCGGTAGTACCGGTGCGGTGCTGGGTGCCTGTGCATCCTTTCTCTACAACCTGCGCCTGGCTATCAATGATATTCGCAGTGGGCGTGCGCGAGTGGTTTTTGTCGGCTCTTCCGAGGCACCGATCAATCCTGAGGTAATGGAGGGGTATGCCGCTATGGGCGCACTGGCAACAGATAAAGAGCTGCGTGAACTGGATGATCTACCCGCAAACAGCGCTCCTGACTACCGCCGTGCCTGTCGTCCCTTTGCGCCCAACTGTGGTTTTACCATTGCCGAGTCTGCGCAGATGGTGGTGTTATTTGATGATGCGCTAATGATGGAACTGGGTGCGACGCCGCTGGCTTCAATAGTGGATGTACTGGTAAATGCCGATGGCTACAAAAAATCCATTTCCGGCCCCGGTGTCGGCAATTACATCACTGTGGCCAAAGCGCTGGCCGAGGTTCGCCATATTATTGGTAAGCGAATGCTGCGCGAGGGTGGTCTGGTGCAGGCCCATGGCACCGGTACGCCCCAGAACCGAATTACGGAGTCGCGTATTCTCAATGAAACCGCCAAAGCCTTTGGTATTGAACGCTGGCCGGTTGCCGCCATTAAATGTTACCTCGGTCATTCTCTGGGTTCAGCCTCGGGTGATCAGGTGACCAATACGCTGGGTATCTGGCAGCACGGCATTGTACCGGGTATAGCCACTATTGACTGTATTGCTGATGATGTACAAGCCTCCAGACTTGTACTGGACCGACGCCACCGTGAACTGGATCCGACACGCCTGCACTATGCACTGATTAACGCCAAGGGATTTGGTGGCAATAATGCCACTGCCAGTATGCTCAGCCCAACAATAACGTGCCGCATGCTGCAGGCACGTTATCCGGCTGCTGACTGGCAGCGCTGGCAGTCAGCCAATGATGTGGTGCGTGAGCGCCAGGCAGACTATGACAGCGCCATGACGGCAGGTGAGATTGCGCCGGTTTACCGTTTTGATAATGGCGTGCTCGGTGACGATGATGTGGTGATGAATGAGGAAGGGATAGAGGTTGGCAGACACCATATCCGTTTTGATAGCCGTAAACTCTATGAGGATCTGAAACTTTCGGATTGAAGCGGGGTTTTTCTGTCGGAAAACCCCGGTCAAAAAAGAGCGGCTGCTCTGGCCACTTTGATAAAATGGCCCGCATGTGTTGAGTTCATATGGATACAGGCAGTGTGGCATTGCATGGTCAGCAACTGCCTGTTGATACAGTACTGTCTTTCGGGTCTTGCTTTGCATATCATCTTCGGTTCATTTTTTTATATGGCAACGGTTTATGTCTGATCTGCTGCAAGCGCTCCAGCAACGTAATTCGGCTCCCAGGCTTGAAGAGCCTGGTCCCAGTGAGGCTCAATTGCATGAGATTATTACTGCTGCAATGCGTGTACCTGATCATGCCCGGATGCGCCCCTGGCGGTTTATCGCCATATCGGGTGAGCGGCGACAGGCCTTGGGTGAACTTTATGAACAGGCTTTGCTCAAACGCAACCCCCAGGCTGATGAAGCTGAGCGACACAAGGCTCTCAAGGCGCCTTTGCGGGCGCCCTTGGTTATAGTGGTTATTGCCCGCCTGACTGAACATCCGAAAGTGCCGTTGCTGGAACAGCGTCTGTCAGCTGCCTGTGCAGCACATGCCATTTTGCTGGCCAGCGATGCACTGGGCTATGCCGGTGTTTGGCGTACGGGTGATTTTGCTGTTGATGAGAAGATTCTGGACGGTTTGGGGCTGGATCATAATAGTGAAGAAATCACCGGTTTTATCTATCTTGGAACACGATCAGGACAAGCCAGAATGCTGCCGGGATTACAAGTGGATGATTTTCTGAGCCACTGGTAAGTAGCGCATTCAATCTTTCTGAAAGGGAATACATCATGACGCCTGAGTTTGAAACCCTCAAATTATTGACGGAAGACGACATTGCCACAGTCAGTCTGAATCGCCCGGACAAAGCCAACGCCATGAATCCGGCCATGTGGCAGGAATTGCAGGATTGTTTTGAGCATCTGGATGCTGAGCCTGCTGTGCGGGTGATTATTCTTGCTGGTGAAGGTCGTCACTTTTGTTCCGGTATTGATCTGGATATGTTCAATGGAATTAAGGGGGAAAGCCAGGACCCGGCTCGGCGCAATGAGTATTTTCGTCGCACTATTCTGCGTTTACAGAATAATCTGAGCGCCATCGAGAAATGCCGTAAACCTGTATTGGCCGCTGTCCAGAAAGCCTGTATTGGTGGCGGTGTTGATCTGACCTGCTGTTGTGATATGCGTTATGCCAGTGCTGATGCTTTCTTTTCTGTCCGCGAAATTGATATCGGTATGACGGCTGATGTAGGCACTTTGCAGCGTCTGCCACACTGGATACCTCAGGGTGTTGTCCGGGAGTTGGCCTATACCGGTCGTAATATGGATGCGCGTGAGGCGCAACAGCTCGGTTATGTTAACCAGGTATTTGATGATACGGATACACTGTTGAGTGGTGTGCGTGAAATTGCCAGTGCCATTGCTGCCAAATCACCACTGGCTATTCGTGGAACCAAAGAGCAACTACTGTATGCGCGGGATCATTCGGTAAATGACAGCCTCAATTATATGGCTACCTGGAATGCCGCCATGTTCAGCGATATTGATATCAAGGCCGGTGTTGGTGCGCAGTTGCAAAAAACAGTGGCCAGTTACGAAGACTGATAGTGTTGTTTATAAAGCGATAAAAGCAGGCGAAGCATGTCTATGTCTTCCTGGTCACGCCTGAACAGGCCGTGGTTGCACTTTCTTGTTATTGGTTCTGTATTGTTTGAATTGAGCCGCCTGGCTTTTCCTGAGCCCAGGCCTGTTATCGGGCCTCTCACTGAAAACCGGATAGTCAATCTGAAAGAACAATGGCTGTTGGCAGCTGGTCGGCCACCAACGGCTGAAGAGTTGCAGGCCATGATTGAGCAGGAGCTGGATAGAGATATGCTGTTTCAGCGTGCGCTGGATATGCAGTTACATTTAACAGACCAGGTGGTCTATCAGCGACTCTTACTGAATATGAATTTTCTTGGTCTGGCCGATGAAGGTAAGAGTGACAGTGCACTTTATCGGCAGGCGCTGGATATGCGTTTGCACCTGGGTGATGAAGTCATCAAGCGTCGTATGGTGCAGGTCATGGAGCGACTTATTCTGTTGGCAAATCCGCCAGCAGCGGTAACAGATGAAGATCTGGCGGCGGATTTTGCTCTGCGTCGTGAAGCATTAAAGCGGCCGCCACGGTATTCCATCAAGCATATTTATTTTACACGCGAACGTAAAACTGAAATCCCCGACATTATCAAACATATCCAGAAGGAACAGTTGAGTCCGCAACAAGCCCTGCAATACAGCTCTCCTTTTTTATCCGGTTATCATTTTCAGCAGCAGACACCGGATCGCCTGGTGCGCAATTTTGGTGTTGATTTTGCTGATGAACTGCTGGCTCTGGATCTTCGCTCAGGTATATGGGTGGGGCCCATCGTATCAACTTATGGCTTGCACTATGTATGGATAGACGCCATTGAAACGGGTCGAAATGTGGAATTGGACGATGTCAGAGCGATTCTTGAACGCGATCTGATGATGCGCCATCGCAATGCGGCACTGGCAGCAGGTATAGCCCGATTGCGACAACACTATGAGGTGCGCCAATGAAACGGTGGCAACGACAACAATGGCGGTTGTTGCAAATGCTGTTTTTGTTGTTTTTGTGTATTTCATCATCTGCTCAGGCTCACCGTTTTGCGCCTTCTCTGTTAAAAGTAGAAGAGCTGGATAGTGGACGCTATAGCATGATATGGAAAGCGCCAGCCCAAAATGCCACGCCCATCGTTATGCGGCCCACCTGGCCGGATGCCTGTACGGTGGCCAGTGCCAGTCCGCCCTATCTTGAAGGTACCGGTCGGGTTGTCAGCTGGCAGCTGGACTGCTCTGCCTTGGGTGAGGCTGCTCTGGTGGGGCAGGTGTTGAGTATTGAGGGTTTGGGTGTCAACCAGTCAACGGCAATGGTGATGATCAGTCTGCGTGATGGTCGTTATTACCAGCAGATGTTGAGTGCTGAAAAACCAGCTTTTGAAGTGCCCGAAGAGCCGGGGGCAGGCCGGGTGGTGGGAGGCTATACGCGCTTGGGCATTGAACATATCTGGGGTGGTGTAGATCATCTGCTTTTTGTTTTTGGCCTGGTGCTACTGGTTGGCAGTGGTAGCCGTTTGTTGTGGACGGTGACGGCTTTTACGGCTGGGCATTCCATTACTTTGTCACTGGCTGCACTGGGCTATATCAGTTATCCGGTCATATTGATTGAATTTCTGATCGCCGTCAGTATTTTTGTGGTGGCAGTTGAGCTGACTCGACCCGAGGGTGCTGTCAAGCGTCAGCCCTGGTGGCTTGCCGGTGTATTTGGTTTGTTGCACGGCATGGGTTTTGCCGGTGCGCTGGCAGCGACCGGCCTGCCCCAGGACAACGTGCCACTGGCATTGTTGTTTTTTAATGTCGGTATAGAGCTGGGGCAAATTGCTTTTATTTTACTGGTATTGCTGCTTTGGTTTTTTATCCGTAAACCGCTGGGGGATAAAGCTCAAGCCATGTTGCCGGTGCCGGTTTATATGCTGGGCTCGCTATCGGCCATGTGGTGTTTGCAGCGGGGGCTTGAGCTATTTGCCGGTTGAGAGCCTGTTTCCCTGGGGGCGACAATCAAATCGTGAAGGGTTCATCTGTTTGATTGTCAGGTTAATCATCGGGATTGCCGGGCCAGAGCTCATCAATAATAAAGGGGTGAAAAGCCAGGCGAATACCTTCATGCAGGTGCGCTTCGTTTTCCAGTATATTGCGGCGTCGGGTGTAGCGTCCGCTGGCAGAACGTGTATCGATAGCATCAGTAGCATCCAGGCCACCCCGGCTGGCAAAGATGCGCACCAGCTCTGTATCAAAGATACTTACCTGTAGTGAGGCCATGGCAGCCGGAGTATTCCAGTCAAAATCAGCAGAAACTCCATCCCCCGGGCCTTGCAGCGTGGGTTTGCGGGTAACGCCATCCCAGCGTGCCAGGTGGTTCAGGCCAACATTGAATGGTACTTCCATTTCTATCAGATCAGTAAATACAAAGGCATCCAGATCTCTGGTCTTGATGAGTTCATCGCGCACGCTATGCATAATCTGGACAAAACTCTTCATATTGACTTTGCCCGTGGTTGGATCAAACGGGTTGCCGTAAATGCGTATCGCCGTATTCCAGTGGCTGCTGAACTCCCGTTGAGGCAGCACCTTGTAACCTTTGGACTTCAGATAGGTGGTCACCATGCCATCAATCCTCGGCGCGACATTCTCCAGATAATTGCGCGAGGAGGCACTGATGTTGATATGAGGGATGATGACCGTGCGGATACGCTCGGATACTATGCGCGTTTCGTCAATCTCATAGGGAAATACGGTGGGGTTGTGGCTTGGGCCGCCAGCACAGGCACTGAGTAAAATGATCAGTGAAAATAAAATAAAACTACCAGTGAGGCTGTTGAGCAAACGCATGCTGACTCCTGATCCGTTATAGTGGCGGCATGGTAGCAAAATCTTTAGGGAGGCACAGCGCATAGTGAGCGTGTATCTTCATTCCACCACTCGTGGTAGAGGGCCCGATGTTGTTTTATTGCATGGCTTGTTTGGTATGGGTAGTAATCTTGGCATGTTGGCCAGAGCCTTGCAGGATACCTGGCGCGTCCATTGCCTGGATCTACCCAATCACGGACGCTCAGACTGGCTTGATACGATGAGCCTGGCCTCTTTGGCCGGGGCGATTAGTGACTGGATGGATGAACACAGTATTGCTGATGTGCGTCTGGTGGGTCATTCCCTTGGTGGCAAGGTGGCCATGTGGTTGGCACTGGCGCAGCCGATGCGGGTGTCCCGCCTGGTAGTGGCGGATATTGCCCCTGTAGCTTACCCACCTCACCACGATGATATTTTTCAGG
The DNA here is from genome assembly GCA_047974765.1 of Parahaliea sp. Classification (GTDB taxonomy): domain Bacteria; phylum Pseudomonadota; class Gammaproteobacteria; order Pseudomonadales; family Halieaceae; genus JBKECP01. The sequence goes on from JBKECP010000020.1 coordinate 28,953, forward strand.
GTTTGCATGCTGTTGCTGCTGCGTTGCCGCCTGATCGCGCAAGTGCGGATGAAATACTGGCGCAATATATTGATGAGACGCCTGTGCGGCAGTTCCTGTTATGTAGTCTGGTACGGGATGAAAAGGGGCTGTATCGCTGGCGTTTTAATCTGCAGGGTTTGGAGCAGGGCTATCATGCCGTCAGTGAAGAACTGGATAATTTTGAACCCTGCATGAATGATGTGTTGTTTCTGAAAGGAGAGCATTCCAACTACATTCTTCCTGAATATCGGAAGATGATTCTGAGAACCTTTCCCCGGGCCTGTTTAAAGGTGTTACCTGATACCGGGCACTGGCTGCATGCTGAACAGCCGCGCTTATTTAATGCACAGGTACGCCGTTTTCTGGATAAAGCGCCGGGCTGACGAGTGTGCCTGATAAGTGAGTACCGGATGCGAAAGGTGCTATTGAGAGTGATGGTGACGGAGATTAGGTGCGTATGTATCTAAGTCTGGGGGAGGTTTTATTCGTTTTTGCCTTTGGGGGTTTGGGTGTATTTTTTTTGAATTCCATACGTGTGCGTGAACTGGCAATACAAGAGGTGAGCCGGGCAGGGCAGCGCGATGACTTTCAGCTGCTGGATCAGTCAGTCGCTATTAACCGGCTGTCGTTGAGCCGCGATTCGCAGGGCCGTTGGTGTATCTGGCGCCAGTATCGTTTTGATTACAGCTACGATGGCGTTCGGCGGGAACAGGGTTTTGTCATTATGCTGGGCAGACAGTTGCAGGCTGTGGTCGTGAGTGAGCCGGACAAGGTCTTACATTAATTTGCTAAAAGTTGTATCAACACCTGCCATAGCACGCCGCAGGCAACAAGTATCAACAATATGCCAAAAACCTGTGAAATCAGCAGCGCGTTTGCCTCCAGATGGGCGCGCACGGTGCTGCGCGATACCACGGATGCAATCAGGCAATACCAAAGGCCGTCAGTGGTGCCCACAGTGGCTACCATCAGTGCTTTTTGGGTGTTATTGCTGTCGGGTGAAAGAAACTGGCTGAACAGGGCCAGCATAAATATCGCCAGTTTTGGGTTGAAAAAGGCAATCAGAAAACCTTGCCAGGCAGCACTGTGAACAGATAAGCGGGTGGCTGAATATGGTGTCTGCCTGTCAATACGATGGTCTGTCGCCCGCAAAGATACGATACCCAAGTAAAGCAGATAACTTGCCCCCAGTATCTGCAGTGTTGCAAATACTGCTGGTGAGCGGGTGATCAGCAGGGCCAGCCCGGCTACAGTGATCAGGCCGTAAAGTGCAACACCAACACCGTGTGCCAAAGCACTGGCATAGCCACTGCGTGAACCTGAGTGCAGCGTTGTATTCACCACCACCGCCAGGCTGGGGCCGGGTGATATGGCACCTAACAGACAGAGTGTGCACAGGGAAAGCCAGTGACTGAAATCCATAGTGATGCTGATATCCGCTGAATTATTGTGCTTGTGTGGAGCGATACGGTCTTTGATATCGCGTACGATAAAGTCTGTCCCTTTGACTGAAAGAAACCCGAAAAGACAGCTGTGTACGGAGCTGCATTGACCTGGATCTTCAGGCAAGGGTTACCTTAGACATCAATATTGTCCACAAAATCTGTGGATAAGTCAGTGGGTATTTTGTTTAAGTATGTATCAAAAGCCGAAGGTGACAGGATCATTACAAATTGTTTAAAAATCAACCAATCTTATTTTTCTTATTATTTTCAATTAGTTACAAAGTTAATGTAAAGCTGTTGATTTAAATGCACAGATAAGTTTACCTGTCTCGCTCAGTGCCAATTTGGTGTGCATAACCTGTCTGGAGAGCGGCGTCAACCGTTGATTGCAGCGAGCATTGTGTGAAGGTTCTCAGAATATTCAGTGGCTTATTTGTAATTGTCCTTAGTGACCTCTGTAGATGCAGCCAGAAGTACAGGTTTCCCTGATCTCAACCGCCGACAGGGTTGGCAGGACGGGTTCAAGCCGCTGCCAGATCCAGCGGGCGATCTGCTCACTGGTGGGATTCTCCAATCCGGGAATATCGTTCAGGTAATGGTGATCCAGCTCGTCGAGAATGGGTTTAAAGGCAGCTTTTAAGTCGCTGAAATCCATTACCCAGCCACTGATTTTACCGATATCACCGGAAACGCTGAGACGGACATGAAATGAGTGTCCGTGCAGGCGTGCGCATTTATGACCTGCAGGGACGTGGGGCAGGCGATGGGCTGCTTCGAAGTGAAATTCTTTGTAGATTTCCATTTGATACCCGGCTTTAGAAGTGGTGAGCGGGCTTAAAAACATGTTCTTTATGATGCATTTAGATCCCGCAGAGGTATGGATTTTACTACTAAAATCAAGTGCTTTTAATGCTCTAAAGAAATTTCCAGTTTTTTTTCGGGAAGGTTTGACAGCCCGTTAATTATCTCTATAATGCGCGTTCTCGGTTCGGGGGTGGTTAGCTCAGCTGGGAGAGCATCTGCCTTACAAGCAGAGGGTCGGCGGTTCGATCCCGTCACCACCCACCATTACCGGAAGTAAATCTACCGAATTTGGACCGGTAGTTCAGTTGGTTAGAATGCCGGCCTGTCACGCCGGAGGTCGCGGGTTCGAGTCCCGTCCGGTCCGCCATATTAGAAAGCCAGTATGCAAATACTGGCTTTTTTTATGCGCTTGAGCGCTGTGTGCCAGCTGGTAGTGGCGGCTTGATAGCCGCTTGCGACAAAATGCCACAGGGATTCAGGCTGTTTAGGCGGGAAGTCATAATATGGCTGGGATAGAATTCTCCGTTTGTATTTAAAGATGACTATCGGCTTGTATCGACAAACTGAACCTGTATTGGCAGATTTTCGCAGACCGCTGCGTTTTTTCCTTTATCTGCGATTGTTATCACTGGTATTGGCAGCACTGGCAATCAGTGGCTGGCATTTGATGGTGAATTCCCTGCCCTTTGTGGTGTGGGCTTTGCTGTTAGTGATAACTGTCTTTGTCTGGACTCTGCAGGTGCTGCATTATAGCCATCTGCGTGAGCAGCGACGGGCTGTTTTGCGGGAGATTGTTCTGGAGCTGGCCTGGGTATCGTTGATAGCAATAATGGCCGGTGGTGCATCCAATCCTTTCATTTACTATTACCTGGTGATTATTGCGCTGGCGGCCCTGATGCTGTCCCCCTGGCAGGCCTGGATGATCTGTGCCAGTAGTCTTGCCATATACACCCTGATGTTATTGCTGCAGGTCAGGGCGCACTTTTTGCACTATGAATCAGCCTACCAGCTCCACCTGGTGGGTATGTGGCTTAATTATCTGGTCAGTGCAGTTGTAGTTTGTTTTTTTGTGACTACGCTGGTAATGGCATTGCGACAGCAGTATGAGCAATTACAGCGAACCCGTGAAATCAATCTCAAAAATGAACAGCTGATTGCTTTGGCAACGGTCTGTGCATCGACTATTCACAATCTGGCAACACCCCTGTCGACCCTGCTGTTAACGATTGAGGACATGAAACAGGCGCAGACAGACGATACTGTACACAGTGAAGATCTGTCGGTTATGAGCGAACAGATTCGGCGCTGTCAAAATACCATCGGGCATCTGTCAGCGATGATACAGCAGGGGCAGGTAGTTGCCTTTCGTTCTACATCATCCATTGTTGATGACATCCGCGAGCACTATTTGATAAATCCTTCTGGACGGGAGCCGTTTATTACTGAGCAAAACCCCTTAAGAGGGCGGCTTGTTGTTAATGATTTATTTAAATACGCACTAATTAATCTGATCAACAATGCACTTGAGTCTACCGACACGCCAGTGAAGGTAAGGTTTGGCAGTGAGAATGGCCACTTTTTCGCAGAAATAGAAAATAGTTGTTCGCTCACCCAGGCTCACCTGCTGAGGGAGTGGGGTAACCCGATGGTGTCGGCTAAGCGCAATGGTGTTGGTATTGGTTCTTTTTTGGCCAACAGTACCGTGGAGCAGATTGGAGGCACGGTGTCGATAAATATTGAATCTGGTGATGAAGATGATGTGGTTTGGGTTTGCGTACGGGTTGATGTCCCTGAAGTGAAGCCACAACAAGGTGATCAGGTGGAAATGAGCAGCTATGAATAAGACAGCTACACCGTCCCCGATACTGCTTTATCTGGAAGATGATCATGCGCTGGCAGGTATTACCTCACGGGCAATGCAGCGCCATGGTTATAAAGTGCTGTCTTACCATTCGGTACAGGCCTTGCGCGAAGCGCTGCCAACACTTGATTTCAGTCATGTATTACTGGATTTGAAAGTCGGTAACGAAAACTCATTGCAATTGATTGATGCAATTTGTGCCCACCGTGATGTGCCTGTTGTTATTCTTACGGGCTATGGCAGCATTCGTACGGCAGTACAGGCAATCAGGCTGGGCGCTGTCGATTTTCTCAGCAAGCCCTGTCACCCGGATGATATCGCTGTTGCCCTGTCCGGGCGGAAAGTGGAATCTTCTGAACTTGCCGGATACTTTGAAAAGCCTTCATTGCGCTCGCTTGAATGGGAGGCCATCCAGCGGGCGCTGGATGAAAACAAAGGCAATATCTCGGCAACTGCCAAGCAGCTTAAAATGCACCGTCGGACCCTGCAACGCAAGCTGCAGAAGCGACAGCTTCGGGAGAATTAATCAGGTTGGGCTGGCGTCTCAGCTTCTGTTGCATCCACATAGAGCCAGGCTGTCTGACCGGATTTAAAACGTGTAGATGTGCGGGCATATTCTTCAACTTCGTATTCATCAGCCTGGGCAAGCTCTTCAGAGCTGATGTTAAAGATGGTGCCGACTACTTCATCGGTTGGATTGCCGGTGTGTTTGAGAATAGGGTGAAATTCCTTACCGCTCTTTCTGATGACTTCTGTATCACGGATGCGAACAGTGCCGACGATATAACCCTGAAGAGTATCGCCGACACCTTCGAGTCTGCGGCCAAAAGTTTCCAGCTGAACAGATTCCAGCTGCAATGTGCCATAGGAAAACAGGTGTTCCATACCCATAACACTCCTGTATGAAGGTTGTTTATAGAAATGATCTGATCTGATAATGACTACTGACCAATGATGGCCAGAAGTGCGCCAGTGACGGCCATAATCAGTAGAGCCAGTACCGGCAGGATGGACAGAGCGAAACCCAGGCTGCGTTTGGCGGGTTCGCGCATATAGGCGCGCCAGTAAATATGCCGCCCGATAATATAGATGCCACCAATGGCTGTTACCACACTTGCAGGCCAGTAGTGGGAGGCTATCAACAGGGAAGGCAGCAGGGCGACTAATAGCTCAAGAGTGTTCATTTGCACACGATACATACGCTCAAACCCCTCATCACCGGTGGTGGCGGGAGCTTGCAGGCCACTGCGAGCGCGGGTGCGGCCTGTAGCGGCTGCAAAAAAAACGTATTGCAGTACAGCCACCATCACAATCAATTCTACAAAAGGCATCATTCTCTCCCGGACAATTCCCTGGTGTCGATTTAGTAGCAACCAAGTGCCCATGCTACCGGCACGATCAATCTTCGCTATAATGGCTGTGTTTTGGTTACAGAATCAACCCGCAATGTTGTAATGCGCATTCAGTGAGCATGTGTTCAGTGAGAAAACCGTGAGAGACAGCGATCGTATCCCTAGTGTACAGATACACAGTGGTGAAAAATTTACTAATCAGCGTGGAATCACCGCGATCAAGGATGGCATCAAAGCCAGTGCTCGGCAAGGTCAGCGCCTGAGTAAGCCTGACTGGCTGCGCATTCGTGCCCGCGGTGGTCCGGTTTATGAAAAGGTCAAGGGCATCGTTCATAAGCATCGTTTGGCGACGGTCTGTGAAGAAGCCAAGTGTCCCAATATGAGTGAGTGCTGGAGTGCAGGTACTGCCACCATTATGTTGATGGGTGACGTCTGTACGCGTGCCTGTCGTTTCTGTTCGGTTAATACTGGCAATCCCAAAGGTTGGCTGGACAAAGATGAACCAGCCAATACAGCGCGATCGGTGGCTCTGATGGGGCTTAAATATGTGGTGTTGACCTCGGTTAACCGGGATGATTTGCCCGATGGTGGCGCTGGCCACTATGCGGACTGCGTGCGCAGAATCCGAAAGGAGAACCCGGAAACCGCCGTAGAGGCTTTGACCCCTGATTTTCTCGGGGTGCTGGCTGATGTGGAAACTGTGGTTGACTCTGGTATTCAGGTTTTTGCCCAAAACGTTGAAACGGTGCGTCGGCTGACCCATCCGGTGCGTGATCCGCGCGCCAGCTATGAGCAGACCCTCAATGTGCTCGCTCACGCCAAGGCTCACCGGCCCGAGGTATTAACCAAAACGAGCCTGATGCTTGGACTGGGCGAGTGTGATGAGGAAATCCTTGAAACCATGGATAATTTACGTGCTGCCAACGTTGATATTCTCACTCTGGGGCAGTACCTCCAACCCACCAGTCATCACTACCCCATTGATCGCTATGTCAGCCCGCAGGCGTTTGAACAATACCGCCTGTGGGGGCTGGAACGTGGATTTGTTGAGGTGGTGTCCGGTGTTTTTGTGCGCTCCAGTTATCGTGCCGAACAGGTGCTTGAAGGTAATAATGTCGGGCTTTGAGGGCAATCTCACCACTGATAGTTAATTTCTATACGATGGTCGCCATCGGCGAAGTCAACCTTGGTGTTCCAGTTGGCAAAGTAGCGAATATTGGTGCGGGGGTTGATCTGATAGGAGATGGCCAGTTCATGGGTTAGCAGGTGACTGTCACCGGCGTAATAACCATCCTGATAGTTGCTTGAGCCTGAGAAGGTGTGTAAATAAAGAGGATTGTAATTCAGCCAGATATTGCGGCTCAAAGTGGCTTTGGCATACATACCCGCAACAGCGAAAGTACCGAGAATTTCATAGCCATCATCGCTCACCTCGTTGGCAATGGTTACACCGGCGCCGAGCAGTGGATAGAAGTTGATGGCACCGAGAACAGGCGGCATGGCTTTTATAAAGCTGTATGAAGTATCCAGTGCGTCGGCATCGACGTTGTAACTCATGTCCAGCTGGGTGCCCACGCCTTTGGCTACGGCCACTTTAAAGTTTCGGAAGCGAAATGAGTCGATGCTGTTGTCAACATTCCGATAAAGCGGTTTGTCACTGTCGCGGATATCAAACAGCTCACCACCGATCCCTTTTATTTCAATAACATTCTGGGCTGCATAGCCTGGTGTGGAGGGTTTGTAAGTCTGGCCAAACTTGATGTTCATACCTTTGTCTGTAACACCCAGTCCGGTCTGGGTAAATACGGCCAGTGGATCTGACATATCCTGTAGTGCTTCTGTTTCTGTCGTTTCTGCATGGCTTGGTACAAAACCGGCCATGGTTATAATTGTGATAATAAATAATGGGATATTTTTACATCTGCGCATATCAGAGCCTGGGTAGGAACGGGTGTTAATTACAAGTGTGACGCAATGGCATAAATGGTATGCAGGGATTGCGTAATGTTTACCGGTTTTGATTGGGGGAGAGTTTAGCCAAACAGAACATTTTTTTCACGGCTCCGTCCTGCCTGTAAATTTGATGGCAATCAATATTACTGCTGGTAGTAGCGAACCTTTCTGGTTCAGACTGATGTCCAGTAAGTGGAGCTCATGTCGGTACCAGTATTGTGTCTTTAGGTTCCGGCAGCATATCGGGATAGTCCAGTGTGTAATGCAGGCCACGACTTTCCTTGCGGGTCATTGCACAGCGAATCATCAGTTGGGCCACCATTGCCAGATTGCGTAGCTCCAGCAGATCATTGCTGACCTTGTAATTGCTGTAATATTCGGCAATTTCTGCCTGTAGCAGCTCAATGCGATGCTCGGCTCGTTGCAAGCGCTTGTTGGTGCGTACAATACCAACGTAATCCCACATAAAGCGCCGTAATTCATCCCAGTTGTGAGAGATTACAACATCTTCATCCGAGTTGGTAACCTGGCTTTCATCCCAGGCAGGTGCAGCCTGTGGCGTGGGTATATGGTCGATAACGTCGACAATATGGTCGGCAGCGGACTGGGCAAAAACAATACATTCGAGCAGGGAATTGCTCGCCATCCGATTAGCTCCGTGCAGGCCTGTGCAGGAAGCCTCACCAATCGCATAGAGACCGCTGATGTCGGTTTTTCCCCTGATGTCGACTACGATACCTCCGCAGGTGTAATGCGCTGCCGGTACAACAGGAATGGGTTCGGCACTGATATCGATACCAAAATCGGCACACTGACGACTAATGGTAGGAAAGTGCTCTTCAAGAAAATCCCTGGATTTATGGGAAATATCGAGAAAGACGCAGTCGATACCCAGGCGTTTCATTTCATGGTCAATAGCCCGGGCCACAATGTCCCGCGGCGCCAGTTCGGCCCGATTGTCAAAGCGAGGCATGAAAGCTTCGCCATTGGGCAGCAGCAGGCGGCCACCCTCACCACGAATGGCTTCTGTAATCAGAAAAGACTTGGCTTTTGGGTGGTACAGGCAAGTGGGATGGAACTGATTGAATTCAAGATTGGCAACCCGGCAGCCGGCCCGCCAGGCCATGGCGATGCCGTCACCGCTGGCGCCATCAGGGTTACTGGTATAGAGGTAGGCTTTGCTGGCGCCTCCAGTTGCCAGCACTACAGTGCTGGATTGAAACAGTTCTACATGCCCGCTCTGGCGATTTAGTACATAGGCACCCTGGCAGCGACCTTCACTCACGACCAGATCAACGGCAACACGGTGAGTGAAAATATCGATGTTGTCGGCAGCCAGAGCTTTTTCTGTCAGCACTTCTGAAATGGCCTGGCCAGTGCGGTCGGCGGCATGGATGATACGACGGTGACTGTGTCCGCCTTCCATGGTCAGGTGAAATTCATCGGCGTGAGCCGGGTCTGGACGATGGTCAAAATCCACTCCCTGTGCCACTAGCCATTCGACACACTGGCGACTATTGCCAACAGTAAACTCAACGGCTTCGCGACGGCACAGACCGGCTCCGGCAATAAGGGTATCCTGGACGTGGGAATCGGTACTGTCTTTGGTGTCGAGGACGGCGGCCATGCCGCCCTGGGCCCAGTAGGTTGAGCCCTGATTCAGCTCCGCCTTTGACAACAGGGCGATACGCAGCCTGGAGGGCAGGCGTAGTGCCAGGCTGAGACCGGCCGCACCACTGCCGATCACCAGGACATCGTGAGTGTAGTTTGGGGTATCTGTAAATAAGGAATTTGTGGACATATATCGGGCTTGCCGCTTTTTTCGGTGACTTATATCATGTATCTCAATCACTTACATGGGTACTGTGTTACGTTGGTCAGTATATAGCAGGAGCTGTGAAATCAGAAAATCGTCGATTGACGGGGGAACTTTTTATAACGCAAGCTCTCTCAAACACAGCTCCGAAACGATGCTATTACCCTGTTGTGGTGGTGACCAGAGCCGGAGCAGGTACTTGAATAATGCCAAGGCAGGAATGTCAGACAATACGGAGAACAAATAGACATGACTGCCGCAGTGACGGATAAGCAGCTTGTTGCCAAGGTGCAAAAGGGTGATGCGCGCGCCTTTGATGTACTTGTTTTGAAGTATCAGCACAAAATTTTAGGTTTGATCAGTCGCTATGTACACGACCATGATGAAGTTCAGGATGTGGCCCAGGAGGCTTTTATCAAGGCTTATCGTGCACTGCCCAACTTCCGGGGTGAGAGCGCTTTTTATACCTGGCTCTACCGCATTGCGATCAATACAGCCAAGAACCATCTTGTATCCCGTTCCCGGCGCCCACCGGGTAGTGATGTGGAGGTTGAAGATGCGGAATACTACGAAGGTGGCGAAGCTTTGCGTGATATCGAAACTCCCGAAGCTGCACTTTATGGTGCCGAATTAAAAATGGTTGTGGATAGAGCAATTAAAGAGTTACCGGATGATTTGCGTACTGCGGTAACTTTGCGTGAATTTGATGGTCTTAGCTATGAGGATATTGCCGAAATCATGGATTGTCCGGTGGGTACGGTTCGCTCGCGGATATTCAGAGCGCGTGAAGCCATCGACAAACAGGTACGGCAACAAATAGAGGGCTTGGGTTAAAGCATGTTTTTGGATACACGATGCAACCCACAGGAGGGCAGCAATAATGACTGAGCACTTGCGGGAATCACTTTCTGCGATGATGGACGGCGAGGCCAATGAATTGGAGCTGGAGCGTGTTTTGCGTCAGGTGGGTGAAGACACCGAGCTGCGCAGAACCTGGGTGCGCTACCATGCTGTTCGGACAGCCTGTCAGGGTCAGCCGCTTACTCCCTGTACGATAGATATTTCCGGTGGTGTCCGCGAGGCAATTGCCAAAGAAACATGGGTACTGCCCAGAATATCGCGCTGGCAGCATCTGCTGCGTCCCGTTGGCAGTCTTGCTGTTGCCGCTTCGGTTGCCGCTGCTGTTATTGTCGGTGGACAGCAGATTTCCCTGCCGGGTAATGTCGCAGGTACACCTGAGGAAGCGGCGGTTACCGGTGGTGTATCGCCGGTGGGTATGGTCAACAGTTTTGGTGCCACGTCTGTGCGCGCCAGTTATGGTACGCAATCGGTACCGGTGCTACAGCCTGCCACTCGCACGGCTTATCACGAACTGGCTCGCCAGCGGATGATGCAGTATTCCCAGGATCATGCCGAACAGGCGGCGCTCAATACGCCCCAGGGTTTACTGCCATTCGCCCGTGTTCAACAAATCAGGGAGTGACATACACTTGATTTATTGCAGGCAGCTGGTTTTCTGTTTAACGCTGGGTGGCCTGGCTGGTCTGCTGCCGACAAGCGTTTTAGCACAGAGCTGTCCAGATGTCAGCAAAGAAGCTCTGAAGTGGCTCGATCGCATGTCTCACAGCAGCCATCATATTGCCTATCATGGTGTGGTTACGCTGCAGCGGGGAGATGATATGCAGGTGATGCAAATCTCCCATTCAGTCAATGGTGATGCAGCCTCGGAAGAGTTGACCAAGCTGACGGGGCAGGGCGCACAGGTGATTCGTGAAAGACATCCATTGCAATGTCTGCACACAGGTCCCCGCCTGTTGCAGATCGAAACTACCCTGTCTGCCAGCAGCAGTGACAATAACTGTGGCGTGGGCCGTTACTATCGTTTTTCAGTGATGCCGGGTGAGCGTATTGCCGGGCGGCGGGCAGTTACAATTAATGTTGAGCCCCGGGATATGTATCGCTATGGTTATCGCATGGAACTCGATAGTGAAACGGGGCTGTTATTGCGCTCAACAACAATCGGTCGCGGCCAGATAGCACTGGAGCGCTTCCAGTTCGCCAATCTTTCCTATGGTTCGCCACTACCTGCTGATATCAGTAATGAAGATGTTGAACTGATCCATGAGGCCTCTCACCCGGATATGACAGCAGCTGGTACGAGGGTTTCACCCGTTGCCTGGGCACTTGGCTGGCTGCCGTCGGGTTTTGCCGTTACTGAACCGACGCCAGGCAGTCGTGGCCGGTTGACCTATACAGATGGTCTTGCTGCCTTTTCTGTGTTTGTTGAACCTTTGTCTACTGCGATCAAACCCGGCGAAGGTGTTGCCCGGGAGGGGAGTACCATGTCCTACACCCGGGGTTTGGAACTTGATGGCCGCCCTATACTGGTGACGGTGATTGGTGAAGTACCTGTCAACACCGCACGAATGGTGGCGGATTCTATTCACTGGATGCGCTAGTGCTGATTGAATCTGGCAAAATAGTTGCCCTGGCTGATCAGGTGCTGTGGGTTGAAACTTTACGCCGCAGCGCCTGTGGTAGCTGTGCTGTGCAAAGTGCTTGTGGTCATGGTCTGCTCAATCGTATGGGAAGTGCCCGCCGACACCGTGTTCGTGTCTTGGCCGCAGATATTGATATTGACCAATATCAGGTGGGTGATACCGTCGAAATTGCCATTTCCGAAACAGTTTTTGTACAGGCCTCACTGGTGGTTTATCTGTTGCCTCTACTGCTGATGTTGGTTGCAACACTAATCACTGAAGCCTTTTGGCCCACCGTTGAAACAGCGGCACTGATCGGTGCCGGTAGTGGCCTGCTGGCGGGTCTGTTATTGGTACGTTTACATGCTTTCAGATATCGCCATGATACCCGTCTGCAACCAAAATTGTATTCACACCGCAGTACGTCTACAGGTGTAGAACCGCTTCAGCTGCTGTAATTGGCATTGGTAATTTTGAACTCCTGTCATATTGTTCTCTCTAAAAAGTCATTAGCAACAACCTAGGAAATTGGATTGAAGTATGAAACGACTTACTCATAGCTATGCACTGTGTCTGTGCCTGCTTGGCGGACTGTTTTCTAACGTGGCCAGTGCCGCCCAGCTGCCGGAGTTTCGTCAGATTGTCGCTGACAATTCACCGGCAGTAGTCAAGATTATTGTTGAGCATACGGGGGCTCGCCCGGCGGGACCTGCACAGCAGGAAATTCCTGAATATCTGCGCCGCTTTTTTAACTTTCCAGACAACTCCCAGGGGCAGCAGCGTCGCTCAATGGGGGTTGGCTCGGGCTTTATCCTGTCAAAGGATGGCTACGTCGTCACGAATAATCATGTCGTTGAAGGTGCCAGCTCAGTACTGGTGCGCCTGCTTGATCGCCGGGAGTTCGAGGCGGAAGTCATTGGAACTGACCCGCGTTCAGACCTCGCGCTGTTACGGGTAGAAGCTGATAATTTACCGCTATTGAAACTGGCCGCTGATGATAACCTGGCTGTGGGTGAATGGGTGCTGGCCATTGGTTCACCCTTTGGTCTGGATTATTCGGTAACGGCAGGTATTGTCAGTGCCAAGGGACGCAGCCTGCCCACCGAGCAAGGTGAAAATTATGTGCCCTTTATTCAGACCGATGTCGCTATCAACCCGGGTAATTCGGGCGGCCCGCTGTTTAATCTTGAGGGTGAGGTGGTTGGTGTCAACTCGCAAATCTTTACCCGTAGCGGTGGCTCCATCGGCCTGTCCTTTGCCATTCCGGTGAGTGTGGTTCGCAACGTGGTTGATCAGCTTAAATCAGAGGGGCGTGTAACCCGCGGCTGGCTCGGTGTAAGTATTCAGGATATTAGCAAGACACTGGCAGAATCTTTTGGTCTGGACCGCCCCGGAGGAGCACTGGTTGCACAGGTGTCTGATAACAGCCCGGCGGAAAAGGCCGGCCTGGAAGCCGGTGATGTCATCCTTGAATTTGACGGTAAAAAAATTGCCAATTCTGCTGATCTGCCCCATGTGGTTGGACTGATTGCTCCAGGCAAAACGGTTAATGTTGAAATACTTCGGAACCAGAAAGCGCGCACCTTGAAGGTGAAGGTGGGCGGTCTGGATGCTGATGACAGTTTTTCTTTGACACCAACGGGAGGCAAAGAAGTCAGCGGTGGCCGCCTGGGTCTTCTGGTTGAGCCTGCCGGTGCAGACCTGCTTGAACGTCTGGGTATTAATGGTGGCGTACAGGTCAAGCAGGTCAAGCCGGGATCGGCAGCTGATGAGGCGGGTATTGCTCAGGGGGATGTCATCACGTTAATTGGTTCAAGCCCGGTGACGAGCGTTGAAGCATTTGACAAGGCTGTTGGCAAACTCAAAAGCGGTGTTTCAGTGCCAATGCGTCTGATACGTCGTGGTACCCCCTTGTTTATTGGTCTTAAAGTCACCGAAGACTGAGGTAACACCGTACTTTATGAACCGGTATCGTGTCGGATGCCGGTTCATTACTGATTTTTACAGTGTTTTGGGTGGCGGGGATGCAGATCCTGCTTCGGCGTCACTGGCGTAGCAGGAGCCTTCGCATTGCGTTACAATCCGCCTCTTTTGGCCGCCCCGAATACTGGCGCTCAGGCGTCCCGCATGGGGCTTTCGTGAGTCCTGCGGGGTGAATCAACGCTGGCTATCTATACCGGGCTGCTACTGAGTGAGTAATCTCCAACACATCCGCAATTTTTCCATCATCGCACATATAGATCATGGCAAATCAACGCTTGCTGACCGCTTTATTCAGCACTGCGGTGGTCTCAGTGATCGTGAGATGGCCGAACAGGTACTTGATTCGATGGATATCGAGCGGGAACGCGGGATTACCATCAAGGCCCAGAGCGTCACCCTGGACTACAAGGCCCGCGATGGTCAGACTTACCAGCTCAATTTCATTGATACCCCTGGCCATGTCGATTTTTCCTATGAGGTATCCCGTTCGCTGGCAGCCTGTGAAGGTGCTTTGCTGGTTGTTGATGCCGGTCAGGGTGTTGAGGCTCAATCTGTCGCCAACTGCTATACCGCTATTGAGCAGGGGCTGGAAGTATTGCCCATTCTCAACAAGATGGACCTGCCGCAGGCGGATCCAGACAAGGTCAAGCTGGAAATTGAGGAAATTATCGGTATTGATGCCAGCGCTGCCTGTCCGGTCAGTGCCAAGACCGGTATGGGTATTGAAGATGCGCTGGAGTATCTGGTGGAGAATATCTCTCCACCCGAAGGTGATCGTGATGCACCGTTACAGGCTTTGATCATCGACAGCTGGTTTGACAACTACCTTGGTGTGGTCTCGCTGGTGCGGGTCAAGCAGGGTGTGTTACGCAAGCGTGACAAGTTCATTGTCAAGTCAACCGGTAAGAGTCATCAGGTTGATTCTATTGGTATTTTTACCCCTAAACGAGTTGAAACCGGTATCTTGCAGGCGGGAGAGGTGGGCTTTGTCGTTGCCGGTATCAAGGATATTCAGGGGGCGCCGGTTGGCGATACCCTGGTCAGTGCCCAGCACAGTGACGCTCCGGCGCTACCTGGTTTTCAGAAGGTAAAGCCTCAGGTTTACGCGGGTATTTTTACGATTTCCTCTGATGACTACGAAGATTTTCGGGATGCTCTGGCCAAACTGACTCTCAACGACGCGTCCCTGTTTTATGAGCCGGAAACCTCTGATGCGCTTGGTTTTGGCTTTCGCTGCGGTTTTCTTGGCATGCTGCATATGGAGATCATCCAGGAGCGGCTGGAGCGTGAATACGATCTCGACCTGATTACCACGGCACCGACAGTGATCTACGAAATTGTCAGAAAGAGTGGTGAGGTAGTGCTGGTTGACAACCCCTCAGCATTGCCGGATGTCGGTGATATTGAAGAAATGCGCGAGCCTGTTGCCCGCTGTAATATCCTGGTGCCCCAGGACTACCTGGGCAATGTGATTACACTCTGCGTAGAGAAGCGGGGTGAGCAGGTTGATATGCAGTTCCTGGGTTCGCAGGTGTCACTGACCTACGATATACCGATGGCTGAAGTTGTATTGGACTTTTTTGACCGCTTGAAATCAGTCAGTCGTGGTTATGCATCACTCGATTACAGTTTTCAGCGTTTCGAGGCGGCGCCGTTATCGCGTCTGGATGTGTTAATCAACGCTGAACGGGTGGATGCACTGGCTGTGATCGTACATCGGGATCAGGTTCAGTATCGCGGCCGGGCGCTGACTGAAAAAATGAAAGAATTGATTCCAAGACAGATGTTTGATGTGGCCATTCAGGCTGCCGTTGGCGGCAAGATTATTGCTCGTCAAACTGTTAAAGCCCTGCGTAAAAATGTGACAGCCAAGTGTTATGGCGGTGATGCGACCCGCAAACGAAAGCTGCTTGAAAAGCAAAAAGCAGGCAAGAAACGGATGAAACAGGTGGGCCGGGTGGAGATTCCCCAGTCGGCTTTTCTAGCAGTGTTAAAAGTGGATGGCTGACAAGGACATTCTCAGATGTCGATAGATTTTCCCCTTATTCTTACTATTCTGGTTTTTGGCAGTGGTATTATCTGGTTCATTGACAGCCTGCTGTTTGCGCCTGCGCGTCGGCGCGAAGCTGATGCGGTGGCAGCCAAATATCCACAACATGACAATCCCGACAGCCCCCAGGCACAGCAGTATGTGGCTGAACTGAAGAACAAGGTCAATGAGCCGCTCATTGTCGAGTATTCGCGTTCTTTTTTCCCGGTGTTGCTGGTGGTTTTTGTGCTGCGCTCATTTTTGGTTGAGCCTTTCCAGATTCCTTCATCGTCGATGGTACCCACTTTGCAAATTGGCGATTATATTCTGGTTAACAAATACACTTACGGTATTCGCCTGCCAGTGCTGCGCACCAAAGTGTTCAGTATCAATGAGCCTGAACGTGGTGATGTAATGGTCTTTTTTCCACCTCACAAAAACGATACTTATTACATCAAGCGGGTAGTGGGTTTGCCGGGAGACACTGTGAGTTACCGCAACAAGCGTCTGTTTGTGAATGGAGAACCGCAAGCGTGGGAGCCGCTGGCAACGATGCCTGTCGAACGTGGCAGTTATGATGTGGCACTGGAAAAACTGGGTAAAGCCAATCATCTGACACAGGTGAATCCAATGCGGCCAGTAGAGAATTTTTCAGTGGTGGTTAAGCCTGGCCACTATTTTATGATGGGTGATAACCGCGATAATTCCAGCGATAGCCGTGTTTGGGGTCAGGTTCCTGAGCATGATATTGTCGGCAAGGCGTTTGCCATCTGGATGCACTGGGATTCACTGTTCAGCATACCGAGCTTCAGCCGGGTGGGTTCCATCGAATAGTCGTTGTTAATAATGTCAAAACCTATATATACGCTCTCAATGGGATAAAAGGGGATTAAGAATGAAACTTCGTTATCATCAATCAGGATTGTCGGCGATTGCGATTCTTTGTATCGCGGCAATGGTTGGTTTTTTTGCTCTATGTATTATTAAAATGGGGCCGAGTTATATGGAGTACATGGCTGTCAAGAATATTATGTCGCGTATTGCTGCTGAGGCTGATGCCAATAGTGAAAGCAATGCCAGTATCCGGCGCAGTATCGAGACGCAGTTGCATACCAATCAAATCTACACCTTCAAATCTGCTGATGTGGAGGTGTACCGCAAGGATGGTAAAACCTACATTGACTCCAACTATGAAGTAAGAATACCCATTTTTTGGCGTGTCGATGCTGTTATGAAATACGATGGGCTGGTTTTTGAAGCGGGTAAACCTGATCCTGTTTGACAGAGTTCACCATGAATAAACTCGACCGTCTTGAGCAGCGTTTGGGCTATTCATTTGCAGACAAAAGTCTGCTCCAGCTGGCACTGACACACCGCAGTGTTGGCAGTAGTAATAATGAGCGGCTTGAGTTTCTCGGTGATTCCATTGTCAATCATGTCATTGCCGAGGCAATTTATCATCGTTTTCCCGATGTGCGTGAAGGTGATATGAGCCGTATGCGGGCTTCTTTGGTCAAGGGTGATACCTTGGCCCGAATTGCCCGTGAGCTGGAGTTGGGGGATTATCTCTTGCTGGGTTCGGGCGAGCGTAAAAGTGGGGGACATCGCCGCAATTCGATTCTGGCAGATACCTTTGAAGCTCTTGCTGGCGCCATCTTGCTGGACAGTAACTATAATTGCTGTAAAAGCCGCTTGTTGGTCTGGTTTGATGCACGCCTGGATACACTGGCCTCTGGTGGCAACCAGAAAGATGCCAAGACCCGTCTACAGGAATATCTGCAAGGGCAGGGTATTGCCAGGCCGAATTATGAATTACTGGCAGTAGAGGGTGAGGATCATGCGCAGCATTTTGAAGTGAGTTGCCACATTGGCAAACCCCGGCTGTCTGCCCGTGGCAGTGGTGCCAGCCGCCGCAAGGCTGAACAGGCGGCAGCAAAAGCGGTTTTGGAGGCGTTGACCGGTCATGGTTGAACAGCCTGAACTGGAAATACAGGGTCGCTGCGGTTATGTCGCTATCGTTGGTCGGCCGAATGTGGGCAAGTCGACTCTGCTTAACTACCTGATTGGCCAGAAAATCAGTATTACTTCCCGTAAGCCCCAGACCACCCGGCATCAGGTGCTGGGCATCAAGACTGAAGGGGCTAATCAGATTATCTACGTGGATACGCCCGGTTTGCACGCAGCCCAGCCAAAGGCCATCAACCGCTTGATGAACCGGGCAGCCAGTTCAGCGATCAGGGATGTCGACGTTGTTATTTTCGTTATTGATCGCACTGCCTGGACAGAAGAAGACGAGATGGTTCTGCAACAGGTGCGTCTGTCTGCTTTGCCAGTGATTGTGGCGGTTAATAAGGTGGATATTCTGGAGGATAAGCAGAGTCTGTTGCCTAATTTACAGGCGCTGTCAGACAGAGGTGAATTTGCTGCCATCATACCCCTGTCTGCCTTGCGTCGGCACAACCTCGAAGCCCTGGAGGCAGAAATTCTTAAATTGCTGCCGCCAACTGATGTGCTCTTTTTCCCGGAAGAGCAGATTACTGATCGCAGCCAGCGTTTTTTGGCAGCGGAAATTGTGCGTGAAAAAATCATGCGCCAACTGGGTGAAGAATTACCTTATGCGGTTACAGTAGAAATTGAAGAATTTGCTGAAGATGAGGGTATTACACATATTTCCGCCTTGATTCTGGTGGAGCGTAAAGGTCAGAAAAAAATACTGATTGGGGAGGGAGGCTCACGCTTGCGTCGTATTGGTACTGAAGCGCGTCACGATATGGAAACCCTGTTTGACAGCAAGGTAATGCTGCGGTTGTGGGTCAAAGTCAAATCTGGCTGGTCGGATGATGAGCGGGCTTTGCGCAGCCTCGGTTACGATGAACATTAACGGTGTTTACACCGGCTAAGAGCCTGTTTGTGTGCGTGTAACACTGCAACCTGCCTACCTTCTGCACTCACGTCCTTACCGTGACAGCAGCTATCTGCTGGAAGTACTGACAGCGCAATATGGTCGTATCAGCCTGGTTGCCAGGGCGGTTTATCGTAAAGCCCCTGGTGGCAATTTGCGATCATTGTTGCAGCCTTTTCGGCCTTTGCTCGTTAGTTTTAGTGGTAAATCCGAGCTGATGACATTGAACAGTGTGGAATCTGTCCCCGGTGCGCTGACGTTGACAGGAGAGCGTCTGTTCAGCGGACTCTATGTCAATGAATTGCTGTTGCGCCTGCTGTATCGGCAGGATACCCATCCCGCCCTGTTTGTCAGCTATGGTGAAACACTCAAAGCTCTGGCTGGATCAGCACAGGTTGATATGGTATTGCGTCGCTTTGAATCACAGCTACTAACAGAGCTTGGTTACGCTTTTGATCTGCATCACGATGCCTATTCCCGGCGGAAGCTTCGAAAGGAAGGCTGCTATCGTTATTTTGAAGGAAGCGGCCTGGTCGAGGTCGGCCATCATGATCCAGGTACGGGCTATCTCTATGCGGGCTGTGATCTGCTGGCCTGTGCTGAAGGCAATTTTGAAGCAGCACCGTTGACAGCTAAACGGTTGCTGCGACAGATGCTGGCAGAGCATCTGGGAGACAGGCCTTTACATACCCGTGAACTATTTTTGCAGTATCGCAACAAATCTTCAGTAGAGGAGAATATGTGATCGCTATCGGCACTGACATTCTTGAAATTTCCCGCCTGGAAGCCGTTGTTGAGCGCGTGGGGAATCGTTTTGTTGAGCGTATTCTGACACCGGCTGAGCGGGAGGAGTTTAAAAAAAGCAAACTGCCACTGCGATTGCTGGCCAAGCGCTTTGCCGCCAAAGAAGCTATTGCCAAGGCCTTGGGTACGGGGATTGGTCGCGGTGTCAGCTGGCAGGATATGCAGGTGCTGCACGATATGAAGGGGGCACCGGAGGTGAAACTCAATGGCGGTGCTCTGGCAACGGCGAGGCAGTGCGGTGGTCAGCATGTATTACTGAGTCTGGCTGATGAACGCGACTATGTGGTCGCTTTTGCCGTACTGGTTTGAGCTTATTACAGTTATCCGGGACTGCCACCTCTGGTTAAAGCCGATATAATTACCCTGATTAGCGCAACAATTATTTTATAGTTATTCCTATGGTTCGATATCCCACGATTGAAAGCAGTATTGGCGAGACACCGCTGGTTCGTTTGCAACGCTTGCCTGGTGAAACCAGCAACCAGGTACTGGTCAAACTTGAGGGCAATAATCCTGCGGGCTCGGTAAAAGACAGACCGGCTCTCAATATGATTGCCCAGGCAGAATTGCGTGGTGATATTCGGCCGGGTGATACCCTGATTGAAGCCACCAGTGGCAATACGGGAATTGCTCTGGCGATGGCGGCAGCCATGCGTGGTTATCGCATGATCCTGATTATGCCCAGTCACATGAGTAATGAGCGCAAACAGGCCATGTCAGCCTATGGTGCTGAACTGGTGGAAGTCAGCCAGGAAGCGGGTATGGAAGGTGCCCGGGATCTGGCCTGTAAAATGCAGGCGGCGGGACAGGGTTTTGTCCTTGATCAGTTTACCAATCCGGATAATCCGGGCGCCCATTATCGCAGCACTGGTCCTGAAATATGGCACCAGACTGAAGGCCGCATCACACACTTTGTCAGTTCCATGGGTACTACTGGAACAATCATGGGCTGCGCCGCCTATTTTAGAGAGGTAAATCCTGCTGTGCAGGTGGTTGGCTTGCAACCGGCGGAGGGCGCTGCCATCCCCGGTATCCGTCGCTGGTCTGAAGCTTATATACCGGCTTTTTACAAACCTTCACTGGTTGATCAGGTTATCAATATTTCCCAGTCGGAGTCGGAGCAGACCATGTGTGCGCTGGCTGAAAAAGAAGGTATTTTTTGTGGTGTATCCTCGGGCGGTGCTGTGTCGGCAGCACTGAACCTGTCTGCTGAACTGTGTGATGCTGTCATCGTTGCCATTATCTGTGATCGAGGTGATCGCTATCTTTCCACCGGTGTATTTGGAGGCAAGAGCTGAACTCTCATGGTGCGTGTCAGGGAGCAATCCCATTTACTGGAAAGTGGCGCTGTTGATCCGGAACGCTGGCTTGACCAACTACCTCTTGAACTCGATGAAAAAGAGCGTGAACGCCTGCGACAGGCATTGGCGCTGGCACACAAAGCTGCTGACAGTGAGGGGCAGGATACGCAGGATTGGTCCTGTGTATCTGAACCTTTTATCTCAGGGATTGAAATCGCACAAATTCTTGCCGAGCTGCATGTAGGTTGTGATGGTCTGATTGCCGGACTGCTTTATCGGGTGGTGCGTGAAGAGCGATTGGCACTGACAGAAGTGCAGGCGCACAGTGGTAAGGTGGTTGCGCATTTGCTTGAGGGTGTCTTGCGCATGGCTATTATTGGCGATCTGCAAAAATCCTCCGAGCGTCCAGTGCTGGGCCAGGCTCAGGGGCAGAAAGACAATATCCGCAAAATGCTGATATCAATGGTTGATGATGTAAGGGTTGCACTGATCAAACTGGCCGAACGCACTTGTGCCATTCGTGCAGTTAAAAATGATCTGCAACGTCGGCAGGCGATTGCCCGTGAAATTTTTGATGTCTATGCGCCATTGGCTCACCGGCTTGGTATCGGCCATTTGAAATGGGAGCTGGAAGACCTGTCTTTTCGCTATACACACCCGGATGCTTACCGCAAAATTGCCAGTTTACTCGATGGCAGGCGTCTGGAACGCGATCGTTTTATTGCCCGGGTCAGTGATGAATTGACGCGAGTGCTGTCCAGTGCCGGGCTCACTTTTGAATTGAGCGGGCGTGCCAAGCATATCTACAGCATCTGGCGAAAGATGCAGCGTAAAGGTATCGGTTTTTCACAGGTTTACGATATTCGTGCTGTGCGCATTCTGGTGCCTGAAATTAAGGATTGCTATGCCACGCTGGGTCTGGTGCACGGGCTGTGGCGCAATGTTCCCAACGAGTTTGATGACTATATTGCCAACGCCAAGGAAAATGGTTACCGCTCTTTACATACAGCGGTTATTGGTCCCGAAGGTAAAATTCTGGAGATTCAGATCCGCACTCGGCAAATGCACGAAGAAGCCGAGTTGGGTGTTTGTGCGCACTGGCGTTACAAAGGTTCCGATCCGGCCAGCCGTCGAGCCAGTAATACTTATGAGGATAAAATCGCCTGGTTGCGTCAGGTGCTGGATTGGCACGAAGAAACCGGAAATGGTGAGGTTTTTTCCGAGCAGGTCAGTTTTGATGGCAGCCAGGACCGGGTTTATGTTTTTACCCCACATGGTGATGTGGTCAATCTGGTACAGGGGGCGACACCATTGGACTTTGCCTATCATGTACATACAGAGGTAGGTCATCGTTGCCGTGGTGCAAAGGTCAATGGTTCTATTGTGCCTTTGACTTACCCGCTAAAAACGGGTGAACAGGTGGAAATTTTAACCAGTAAACAAGGTGTGCCCAAGCGAGACTGGTTACAGCCTGGTTTGGGCTATCTGCGAACCTCACGGGCCCGGGCAAAGGCACATCACTGGTTTAAAACCCAGGCCCGTGAGGACAATATTGATGCTGGCCGACATCTGCTGGAGAGGGAATTCAGGCGTCTTGCCCTGACCAGCATTGACTATAAACGCATAGCTACAAAGGTACAGTTGTCTACTGTTGAGGATATGTATGCCGCTGTTGGTGCCGGTGATTTGTCTGCTGCCCAGGTGCTGAATGCTGCTCAAAACCTGATTATTAAGCCGCAGGTGCCGGAGCCGGTTTTTTCTGCCGCTAGTACTGCGGATAATGGTGCTGGTCAGATCAGTGTGGAAGGTGTGGGCAATTTGCTGACACATATGGCACGTTGCTGTAGACCGCTGCCGGGGGATCGCATTGAAGGATTTATCACCCAGGGGCGTGGCGTCAGTATTCACCGCGCTGATTGTGGTCGTTTAATCCAGTTACAGGAGGCGACGCCGGAACGTATCATTCAGGTTGACTGGGGACAATCGAAAGAGAGTCGTTACGAAGTTGATCTGGCTATTGAGGCTTATGATCGCCAGGGATTGTTGCGCGACATTACCAGCCTGTTTGCCAATGCCCGCATCAATGTCCTGTCGATCAACACGCAGACAGATAAATCAGAACATACGGCAACGATGCGGGTGCGCATTGAAATACCAACCCTGGGTGCGCTTTCACGTTTACTTGAGCGTATCAACCGTTTAAACAATGTAATTTCTGCCCGCCGTCTATCTGAATAAACAGGAGAACTCATGGCTGAGCCAGATTACGACATATGTGATTTACTGCGGGTAATGGAGCGCCTGCGTGATCCGCAGCGGGGTTGCCCCTGGGATCTGAAACAGAATTTTCGCAGTATTGTGCCCTCAACACTGGAAGAGTGTTATGAGCTGGCTGATGCCATTGAGCAAGGTGATTACCCCCATCTGGCTGAAGAACTGGGAGATGTATTGTTTCAGGTGATTTTTTATGCTCAGTTGGGTGCAGAGCAGCACCTGTTTGATTTTTCTGATGTGGTTAATGGTTTGGTTGGTAAATTGTTGCGGCGTCATCCTCATGTATTTGCCAATACCGAGATAGAAGGTGTTGTTAACGCCGATATTGCGGCTGAGGAAGTCAATAAGCAATGGGAGTCGATCAAGCAAACAGAACGGGTAGCCCGTGCCGAACACGGCCTTCTGGCTGATATACCAAAAGCACTACCTGCACTGCCGAGAGCACAGAAATTGCAAAACCGTGCCGCGCGCGTAAATTTTGACTGGCCTGAAACATCGGATGTACTGACCAGACTGGATGAAGAACTGGTTGAATTGCGTTTGGCCATGGCAGCTGATGATCCCCTGCAGATCGAAGACGAACTGGGTGATGTGCTGTTTATCTGTGTTAACCTGGCCCGCCATCTCAAAGTTGACGCTGAAACGGCTTTGCGCCGTGCATCGAGCAAATTTGAAACACGTTTTGGCATCATGGAAAAAATGGCTGCCAGTGAAGGAACGGGACTGGCTGCACTATCTGGCGAGGCGTTGGAACAGCTCTGGCAAAAGGCCAAGAAGAATGGTGGATAACAGATAAGCAGTAGAGGGCTTGTGCTTGGCTGGGGTGCTGTGTATGGTAATGGCCCTCTTATTATCACAATAACCCGGCGTTTTGGGCCTTCACTGCCCCCCGGATAATGTCACTGAGGAAGCTTCCCATATGCGACTGATTCTTTTGGGCGCACCAGGCGCCGGTAAAGGTACTCAAGCACACTATATTTGCAATAAATATAATATCCCCCAGATTTCTACGGGTGATATGTTGCGTGCTGCCGTCAAAGCGGGAACTGAGCTGGGGCAACGTGCCAAAATAGTAATGGACGCTGGCGGCTTGGTTTCTGATGACATCATTATCGGTTTGGTCAAGGAGCGTATTACTGAACCTGATTGTGCCAATGGCTTTCTCTTTGATGGTTTTCCACGCACTATTCCACAGGCTGAGGCTATGGTGGAGGCTGGAGTTGATCTTGATCATGTGGTTGAAATTGCAGTTGAAGACAAGGAAATTATTGCCCGTTTGAGTGGGCGCAGAGTGCACCCGGCTTCTGGTCGCGTTTATCATGTACAGCACAATCCGCCCAAAACAGAAGGTATTGATGATGAAAGCGGTGAGCCTTTGGTGCAGCGTGATGATGACAAGGAAGATACTATACGCCACCGGTTGCAGGTTTATCGGGACCAAACATCACCACTGGTTGGTTTTTACCAGACCATGAAAACTGACAGTGCGCCAGCCTATCACCGTATTGAAGGTGTTGGCAGCGTTGACAGTATCCGCGACCAGGTATTTGCTGCCCTAGAGAGCTAGCCAAGGCAGATTTATCCGCCCTGATGGCCGTTTTTACAAGCGGTGATAATGGCTCGTTATTTGTTAAAATCAGGATAGTGTCAATATAAAGCCCACCTATAAAGTGGGCTTTTTTTATACTGGTAACAGCGGCATACGGATGTGTCACCGTCGACAAGGTCAACGCCACGTCTTGTAAACTCAAGGAGTTTCGCAAGTTTTACTGATTTTACAGGGTGACAATCAAATAGTGAGGGATTCATCTATTTGATTGCCAGGTTAATAGCATAAAAGACAGCTAAAACATTAGTTAATGTGGAGTTCACATATGCGTTATCGTGCTGACATTGATGGTTTGAGAGCTATTGCTGTCCTTTCAGTTGTTATTTTCCACCTGGGTGTGAGCCAGTTTGTGGGTGGTTATATTGGAGTTGATGTATTTTTTGTTATTTCTGGTTATCTGATTACTTCATTGATTACCGCACGTATGGAGCAGGGGACTTTCAGTCTTATAGATTTTTACGGACGTCGTATCCGCCGTCTTTTCCCACCTCTGATGGCAATGGTTATCGCCACCTTTATAGCTGCAGCTGTCATTCTTTTTCCCCAGGATTTTATTCCCTTTTCAGGGTCGGCCGTTGCTGCACTGTTCAGTCTGTCGAATATTGTTTTTTATAGTGAGGCCGGTTACTGGGCGGCAGCTTCAGAGTTAAAACCCTTGTTGCACACCTGGTCATTGGGCGTTGAGGAGCAGTTCTACCTGTTGTGGCCTGCTTTGCTACTGTTTGTACTCGGGCACCAGCGAAGCCATCGTTTGTTGCCAATAGCGTTATTACTAACAATCACAAGTTTTGCTCTCTGCGCTTGGTGGACCCCCCGCGATACTTCAGCTGCATTTTATCTGCTGCCTTTTCGTATATTCGAGTTTGCCCTCGGAGCTTTGATAATTCCCCTGTCTCGTGCACAGTTTTATCGCCGTATCAGTGCCTCCTGGTGGAGCCGGGATTTGCTGTTGGTAACGGGCTTGACTCTTATTGTCTGGAGCGTATTCAACCTGGACGGTTCCAGTCTGTTTCCGGGCTGGATCGTGATAGTCCCGACACTGGGCGCGGCGCTGGTATTACTGGCTGGCGCTGGTGAACATGGCACTGGTCCGCTTGGCCGATTGCTGCTGGCCAATCCCCTTGGCCGCTGGCTGGGGAAAGTGTCTTACTCCATGTATCTGGTGCACTGGCCTTTAGTATCGCTGTACCGTTACTACACCACGGATAAGCACCTTGAACAAAATGAAATCTTATGGCTGGCACTGGCAACGCTGGTTGCCACTGTCGCGCTACACTATCTGGTTGAATCACGTTTCTATCAGCGTGCCGGTGCACAGAACGGGCAAAAAATTCTACCTTTATTTAATACGTCTGCGCCTTGTATCCTGATGTTATCGACTCTGCTGGCGTTACTGCCGCTGAGTGCCTGGCTGGGTAATGGCTGGTCCTGGCGTCAGCCAGGTCTGCTGCTTGATGCAGAGACAGTTAAAAAGGGTATAGATGATCGCTATCAGCTGATTCGTCAGGCCTGTACGCCCCGGCGTTGGGCGAAAGGCAGCGAACGCTGTCATAAGGCGCGGCCGCTGCAGGTACTTGCCTTTGGTGATTCCCATGAGCCGGATGCCTTTAATTTCCTGCATGCGACCTATGGTGAAGATGATGATATTAATCTAATGCATTTTGGCTCGACCAATGGCTGCCCTGGTTTACAGGAGGCTGGGGGTCGTTATCACAGCCATGAACGCCACTGTAATGAGCGTTTTGAAGCCTTATTCCAGGATGATTTTATCGCTTCGCTGGATATATTGGTTTATACAGGCAATCGCCCCTTTCAAAAAAACCGGGCCATCCATTTGCAGGTACTGCGAGACTTGAAGGCCAGAAAACCACAGCTGAAAATTATCATCATAAGTGGCTATATTGGTACCAGGATGCCTTGCTGGATGTTGACCAATCGCTCCGGTAACAGCAAAACGTGTGGCAGCAGTGAAAATAACAGCTATTTTTCAAAACATCCACAATGGCAGCCTCTGTACAAGGAGTTTATAGCCCTTGCCGATGAGTTTATTGATCGGGTTAGCCTTCTTTGTACTGATCGTGAATTGGAAACTTGTCTTACCGAAACGCCGGAAGGTGTACCGATGTTTTATGATCAACATCATCTAAGTATCGAATTTGCCCAGTATACAGGCCGACTATACGAAGCTGCCCATCCCTTATATCTCAAGAAAATTGCATTAGAGCCACCTGCCAGCACAGACAAGCAGTAAACATGACTTATCCATTACACTTCATATGCACACTGCCTCAATATAAAAATTTATATGGGTAGATGCTGGATATTGGTGGGCGGCAGTGGATCAGGCCGACTTCAATGAGCAATATTGGTCTGGTTAAAGCTGAAACCGGTGCTTTTTACAAAATTAAAATGTAAATATTTCTATTATTTCAATAGCTATGTTTAACCTGTTTATACAGGCTTTCGCTTCTGGTGATGTTCTTTTTAGCTACGTAAAAAAATATTTTTTATTTGAATAAATGCCTGTTTATAAGTGGTTTTTGCATTTTTTGAAGAAATAACGGGCTGCTGATAAATATGATGAAGAAGTTGCGCGTTATCGATAGATGCCTGTTTTAAACGGTTTTTAGTCTGATACAGTCGTTATATTGTATTGTACCTTTTGCCAATTATTGTTACTTTTCGCCTTGAATACCCCTGATAACAACTGCGGAGATTAGCGTAATGGCAACTGCTGCAAAAAAGGCAAGCACCAAAAAGGCCACTGCCAAGCGAAAAGCCCCGGCGGGAAAAACTGCCGCTCGCAAAACCCCTGTAAAGAAAGCCACTGTTCGTAAAACAGCACCAAAGAAAAAAGTGGTTGAAAAGAAAACCGTAGGGCGTAGAACGGGTCCCGGTCGGCCTTCTGTACATGCCAATCCGACACCGGCTTTAAAGCGCGCCACTGAAGTGTTGGATAAATTGCAGGCTAGCCTGAAAGAGGAGCGTGAAAAGCTGACTGATGCACGTCAACGCTTGTTTGATGCCAGAAAAAAAGCTGACAAGCGTTCGATTAATGCAGCCAATTCAGCGTCTGAAAAGGCTTCTGGTCGTGTAAAGGCTATACGGGAAAAGGTAGCTGAGGCCAGTCAGCGCATGCAGGAAGCGGTTGAAGATGCCCGTTTAAAAGCAGCCAGATTGCTGGCTGATCAGAAACTGACGGCCAGAAAGGCACAATTAGCGGCTAAAACAGAAGCTGATAAAGCCAAGGCGATGGCAAAGGAGCTGGAGCGTTGGACGCGCGCTCGGGCCAAGCAGGATGCCAAAAAGCTGACAAGTCTGGAGAAAAAGCTGGAAAGTGAGTTAAAAGCTGTTGAGAAGAAGGTAACTTCCAAGCTGAAGTCTCTCGGCAAGGCAGCAGCCAAAACAAAGGCTGCACCAGCTAAAAAGGCAGCTGCCAAATCCAAAACAGCAACAGCTCGGACGGGAACAGGCCGGGGTCCGGGGCGCCCGCGCAAAAATCCGGTAGCTGCCCAAAAGGCACCTGCCAAAAAGAAGGCGGTGGCACGCAAGACGACAACCAGGAAGCGTAAAACAGCCTGATTTTTGGCTTTAACCTGAAGCCGCCAGTCGAATTCTGGCGGCTTTTTGGTTTTTGAATGTTAAAAACATTCAGATACTGTTATTGATACCTATTTTTTCAGTGTAAGACATGGCTAATTTTCTCGCACTCGATACCTCTACCGATGCCTGTACGGTGGCGTTACTTATTGATGGCTGCCTGGCTGAATGCCATGAAGTTATCCCAAAACAACACAGTCAGCGTTTGTTTGAAATGTTGGCTGATATCGTTCCCAATGGCCAGCTGAGAGAGCAGGGTATTGACGCCGTTGTTTATGGTAGTGGCCCCGGTTCTTTTACCGGTTTGCGTATAGGAGCCAGCGCTGTTCAGGGGATTTGTTACGCCAATAATCTGTCCGCTATTGCCATTAATACATTGGAAATACAGGCATGGACAGCTTTGGCGGAAGGGCTGGTGAGTGAGGGTGATATTGTTGTAAGTACAATTGATGCCCAAATTGGCGAGCTTTATTGGGGATTGTATCGGGTTGAGGGCGAGCATATACAAATGTATGAATCTGTTCATGTTGGTAAGCCGGATGATTTTCAGACAGCTATAGCCAATACAGATAGGTTTGAACGCATTATTGCCATTGGCTCCGGATTGAACTGTTTACGGCAATTATCCACTGTATTCAGTAAAAATTTTACCGCTGTATATTCTGAATTATTGCCCAGAGCCAGTGCCATGTTTAAACCGGCTCTAAAGCAATGGAAGCAGGGTAAGTATCAATCCGCAGATAAAGTAAGCCCGGTTTATGTGCGCGATGAAATCAGCTGGAAAAAACTCTCTGAACAGGCCAAAGGCACATGATTGAACCCTTCCAGGCAATTATTCTGGCAATTTTACAAGGTCTGACGGAGTTTCTTCCAATCTCCAGCTCGGCACATCTGGTGATTCCCTCGCTGATACTGGGCTGGCCTGATCAGGGGCTGGCTTTTGATGTGGCGGTACATGTTGGAACGTTGATAGCGGTTATTTTATTTTATCGCCGTGATCTATGGGTGATGACAATGGCCTGTGTGACGCCAGGTGTTGCTGGTGAGGCCGCCGAGCAACGCCGGTTGGTTGTGTTGCTGGCTCTGGCAACATTGCCAGCGATATTGGCCGGATTAGCGGCAGATGATTTTATTGAAAATAATTTGCGCAGCTTGCCGGTTATTGCTGCCACAACACTGATTTTTGCTTTATTACTGGGCTATGCGGATGGTCGTGCTGTGCAAATCAGCCGCCAATTGAGCTGGAAAATTGCGCTGTTTGTCGGTTTGGCACAGGTGCTGGCACTGGTGCCGGGTGTCTCCCGTTCGGGTATTACTATAACGGCGGCACTACTGGCCGGGTTGTCCCGGCATGACTCAGCACGGTTGTCTTTTTTAATGTCTATTCCGGTGATTGCCGGTGCCGGTTTTCTGAAAGCACTCGACCTGCTGGCGTCAGGTGCGGTAGTTGACTGGTTCTGGCTGGGAATGGCAACCCTGGTGGCAGGTCTTACTGCATATGCCTGTATCAAGCTGTTTCTGGCCTTGCTTGATCGTATCGGTATGCGTCCCTTTGTTTATTATCGTATTGGCTTATCGCTGCTTTTATTTGCCATCTGGCTGGCATAAAAAAATATTCTCCCAGCAAAATTTTGAAGCTTTGCTACACTATTAGCTTGACAATCAAGAGACTCTTTCAGAGCATCTTGGTTGCCATCCTGTATAATTAGTCGGATCTGCGAAATTTCTTGATTTTACAGGGCTTGTGATCGACTCCGTCGACAGCGGTGTATCTGTGCGCCGCTATTAACCTGATAATCTATATGTAGCCGGGTTAATAAGTTGTGGGGGCATGTGTCAGAAGGGGTTGTACAAACTCTAAGGGAGGATGTCGATGCCTAAAATTGTAGATCATGATGTACAGCGTCTGCAGCTGTCGGCAACTGTTGCCAGAGTTGTAGCCGAGGACGGGCTCGATTATGCCAGCCTGCGAACGGTGGCTGCCCGCCATGGCTGTACCAAGGGAATGGTTCAGCACTATTTTGATAATAAGGGTGATTTACTGCTGGCTGCTCTGGAATATATAGAAGCCTGCTGTGCGATACGACTTGAAAATGCCACATTGGATAAACAATCGGCACTTGATGCACTAATTACTCAGCTCAATGCACGTTTGCCATTGGATGAAGAGCGCCTTGGTGAGTGGGCTGTTCGTATCGCTTTTATGAGTCGAGTGGGTCAAAACAGGGAAATTCATCACACCTTGTTTAATGCCCAGCAGGATCGACAAAGAGAGGGGCTTCGTCTGTTGCGCCAGGCACAAAAGGCCAGCCAGCTGCGAAAGAGCTTGTCTCCGGCCAATGCCTATCGTTTGCTGAATACTCTGGTTGAGGGGATGGCGCTGGCCGTGGTTGGCGGTGATGAACAGTGGTCGGCTGCTGTACAGAAACGCACACTCAAAGATGCCGTTGATAGCTTGCGCCGCTGAGAGCTGACGAATACCCTAGTCTGCTTCAGGGTCTTTGACCCGTGCAATGAACAGGATCAGGGTAATTCATGGCATTTGTGGATCAACAGCAGTTCAATACAGCACTTTGTCGGTTTCTTGAACAGGCAACAACGCCATTTCATGCAGTTTCTGCTATGGCAGAGGCGTTGTTACAGGCCGGTTATCAGCGTCTGCGAGAAGATGCTAAATGGCAGCTTGAGCCTGGTGGGCGCTATTATGTGACCCGTAATGACAGCTCTTTGATTGCTTTTTGTATCGGCTTGAGTTGCAATCCACAAGAAGGGGTCAGGCTGGTTGGTGCCCATACCGACAGCCCTTGCCTGATGGTTAAGCCACAGCCGGAAAAACTTCGCCAAAGCTATTATCAATTGGCCGTAGAGGTTTATGGTGGCGTTTTGCTCAATCCCTGGTTTGATCGTGATTTGTCCCTCGCAGGTAGAGTCAGCTACTGTGATAATGGTGGCTTGCTAAGAACGGCCCTGATTGATTTTCGTCGTGCTATTGCCACGGTGCCCAGTCTGGCTATTCATCTGGATCGGGATGTTAACCGCCAGCGCAGTATCAACCCTCAAACGGATATTTTGCCTGTGTTGGCCCAGTTACCGGGGGATCAGTCAACGGACTTTCGTCAGATACTCAAGCAGCGGCTCATTGAGGAACACCCGAATAAACCCGTGGATAGAATTCTCGATTACGAGTTGTGTTTTTACGATACCCAGCCAGCTGCTATGTTGGGGTTGGCTGATGAGTTTATTGCCTCGGCCAGACTGGATAATCTGCTGAGCTGTTTCACAGGAATGCAGGCTTTACTGGCCGCCAGTGGACAACAAACAGCGTTGCTGGTTTGTAATGACCACGAGGAAGTGGGCAGTTTATCAACTTCGGGTGCTCAGGGGCCTTTTTTGCGTTCTATACTTAAACGAATAGCTGGTGATGATTATAGCTATAACCGTCTGGTTGATCGCTCCATGCTGATTTCTGCTGATAATGCTCATGGCATACACCCCAACTTTGCTGATAGGCATGATGATAAACACGGACCCAGATTGAATGCGGGGCCGGTGATTAAAATCAATAGCAATCAACGCTATGCGAGCAACAGTGAAACTGCGGGTCTGTTTCGTTTGCTGGCCTCTGCTGAGGAGGTGGCTGTACAGAGCTTTGTGGTCAGAAATGATATGGCTTGCGGTAGTACTATTGGCCCGATTACAGCTGGTGGCACGGGTATTCGCACATTGGATGTTGGCGTGCCAACCTTTGGTATGCATTCTATTCGTGAGCTTGCCGGTAGTCGTGATGCCTGGTTGCTGGCCCGGGTATTGCGCCGTTTTTATGATTTTGGTGGCCCTCTTGGTGCCTGTGATGACCATCTGACGGTATAAACACCAGGTGTTTAAAGCTGTAATTTAATGCGGATACTTTTGTTATCAGCCTATGATGCGGGTAGTCACCGTTATTGGCAACGTGCATTACAAAGCCTTTTCCCTGACTGGAACTGGAGTATTCTGGCGTTGCCTGCGCGGCATTTTGCCTGGCGTGTGCGAGGGAATGCGCTGCAATGGGCCTGGCAGGAGAGGATGGTTCTGGAGGCGCCTTATGACTTGCTGATAGCAACCTCGATGGTTGATGTGGCTACCTTGCGTGGGCTCGTACCGGCTCTGGCGAAGTTGCCCACTTTGCTGTATTTCCATGAAAACCAGTTTGCCTATCCCGAAAGCGCAGGGACACATGGGCAGCTGGAAGCTAAAATGGTCAGTCTTTACTCTGCGTTGGCGGCTGACACGGTCGTTTTTAATAGTATCTACAACAAAAATACCTATCTCGAGGGACTTGGTGCTCTGCTTCGACGGCTGCCGGATTACGCACCGCTGTCAGTTGTTGATGAACTGGAGCAACGTTCATCGGTTTTGGCTGTACCAGTGAGTGTGAGAATAAATACGCTGGCGAATCAGGACTTGCGACATTGTATTTGGTCTATGGATATCCCTGTTGGGCAAAGACCATTGCGTCTGCTGTGGGTTGGACGATTTGAATACGATAAAGGCGCAGAGGGACTGGAGCGGATTTTACAAAGGCTTTTTGCACGCAACCTCGATTTTGAGCTGGCTTTGTGCGGGCAGACCTTCCGCCGAAGACCCGAGGTTTTCGAGCGCATAACAATGCAGTTTGGTGCCCGGATAGTGCACTGTGGTTATCTGGAAGAATCCACGGACTATTACCGGCTCCTGGCGCAGGCCGATATAGTTCTATCAACAGCCCTGCATGAATTTCAGGGTATTGCGGTGATGGAGGCTGTACTGGCTGGCTGTGTGCCTCTGTTGCCGCAACGCCTCGCCTATCCTGAATTTTTCCCACCGGATTACCTCTATATGTCATCGCCAGATAATCCTGAAGCAGAGGCAGACAATGCCTGTGAGCGTCTGTGTGTGATGGCTGTGGCTATCGCAGCAGGCAAGTTGACACCGCCGTTATTGTCAACAGTGACGCCGCAGGCATTGCATATTGGCTACAGGACTCTTATCACGGAGCTTTGCCGACAACATCGGGATGGCCTCAATGGCTGATTCCCGATAGAATCAACGCCTTTTATAAATAGATCCAATCTGGATATAGCGCATGAGCGAAGCGGCAAAACAACGCATTCTCACTGGCATTACCACCACAGGCACCCCGCATCTGGGTAATTATGTTGGCGCTATTCGGCCTGCTATTGCCGCCTCCGGGAATGAACAAATTGAGTCTTTTTATTTCCTGGCGGATTATCATGCCTTGATTAAATGCCAGGATCCCGTGCATGTTGCCACTTCCAGTCGTGAGATTGCTGCAACCTGGCTGGCTCTTGGTCTGGATCCCACGCAGGCGGTATTTTATCGTCAGTCAGATATTCCCGAAATTCCCGAATTAATGTGGATATTGTGCTGCAATGCCGCCAAAGGCCTGATGAATCGTGCCCATGCCTATAAGGCAGCAGTACAGGCAAATGAAGAGGCGGGTGAGGATGAAGATTTTGCTATTACTATGGGCTTGTTTAATTATCCAGTACTGATGGCAGCGGATATTCTTATGTTTAATGCACATCGGGTACCAGTTGGTAAAGACCAGATCCAGCACCTGGAGATGGCGCGGGATATTGCCCAGCGTTTCAACCACAATTTTGTCGAACTCTTTGTATTGCCAGAGGCGGTTGTTGGTGAAGATATTGCTGTATTGCAGGGGCTTGATGGCCGCAAGATGAGTAAGAGCTATAACAATACCATTCCCTTGTTTTTGCCAGAAAAACAGTTGCGCAAACAGATTAATAAAATCAAAACAAATCTGCTGGAGCCGGGAGAACCCAAAGACCCGGATACTTCAACGGTATTTCAGATCTGGTCAGCTTATGCCAACGAAGAAGAAATCGCCCGTATGCGTGCAGATTTTGAAGCGGGTATTGCCTGGGGTGAAGTCAAAAAACAGCTGTTTGAGCTGATTAATACCGAAATTTCTGAAGCGCGTGAGCGCTATCAACACTTGATGGATAATCCCGATTATATTGAAGACGTGTTGCGTGAGGGTGCAAGGCGTGCTCGTGTTCATAGTGCGCTTCAGATTGAGAAAGTGCGGGCAGCCGTAGGTATCCGCCCGCTTTGACCGGTTTTCAATCCTTGCTGCGATAACTCAGTTCAAAAAAGGCACTGCGAGGCTGGCCGACAAAATAGCGATATTGGCCAAAGCCAATATCGGCACGCTCGGCATAGTCATCATCCAGCAGATTGGTAATACGAATTGCGAAAGCAAAGCCGTGACCTAATTCGCTACCTGTGCGCAAATTAAACAGGTTGTAGCCCGCGTAGTGATAGTTATTGCCTGGTTCGAGATAATAATCACCCATATAAACCCACTCCAGTTCGGCATAGCTGGCTGCTTTGCGCCAGCCGATACGGGCACTGCCAAAGCTGCGTGGTGCTGTATCCACATCATTGCCCTTGATGTTTTCGCTGACACCGGACAGATGAATATTGCTACTATAGGTGTGACGGGCCATTGTCAGGGCGGTATTGGCATACCAGTGTTTGCCAAAAGGATAACTCAACGATAGTTCAGCGCCACGATGGCGGGTAGATGCTCCACTGACGTTATGGCGATCAGAATCCTGAAAAATAACATCTTTCTTCTCCATATAATAAAGAGACAGATCGTATTGCAGGTCATTTAAATTGCCGCGCAGTCCCACTTCCAGATTGTCCAGCTGTTCAGAGTCCAGATCAGCTACGGTTTGTCCGGCCTGCAGGCGATAGAGTTCGGTCGCTACTGGTGCACGAAAACCATCGGCCAAGCGGATATAAGCAATGTTGGCTTCGGTCAACTGATAAATCAGACCAAGATTCAATGACCAGTCATTAAACGTATCCTTGCGATCAGCCGGACGATAGAAGCGGCAGGCGCTGGCTTGTGGGGAGCAGGCAAGGCCATCGCCAGTCTGATTATCATAATCATAGCGGGTGCTTTCAAAACGCATACCGCCGTCCAGACTCCAGCGCTGGTTAAATTGCCGTTTTAATTGGGCAAAAGCGGCCACCGTTGTCGCATCCACTTCATAATCATAGTGGGTGCCCATCGGCTCGTTGAGGCTGTAGGGTTTAGTCTGGGTTTCCTTCATCCAGCCTTGGGTGTATTCAGTGTCGATACCTGTACTCCATTGCCATTGATTATTTTGTGAATGCAGCATACTACGCAGACCAATACTTTCGTGGCCATTTTTTTCCAGTGCTTTCCAGGGGAAGTGGCTCTGTAAAAATACCATCGCATTGTTGCGATAATAAGGTGTCAATTGCAGCAGTATGTCATTGTTCATTTCAATGGTTGCACTGCTGTAGGCGCGTATCGACCAGGCGTCACGATAGCCGTCGGGATTGGCGTTGGTTTTACGCAGATAATGATCTTCATAGGCGCGATAACCTCTTACATAACCGGCGGACTCCCGATTAAGATTGAGACCTTCCAGTGATGAAACAAGCCCCCATCTGTCACCATGATAATCATGGCGCAGGCTCATTTTTTGTTGATCGTATCCCGAGTCGTCCTGAAAACCACTATCGGTGCTGCCATTTATGCGCAAGCCAACTGCGTGACGGCCATAACTGCCACCAAAGGCATATTTGCCGCGATAGTAATCATCAGGGCCGGCTTCAATGGTAACAGTGTGTCCCAGCATGTCTGTAGGTGCAGGTGAAATCACATTAACAACACCGTGCATGGCATTGCTGCCGAACATAGCGGTTGCTGGCCCCTTGATAACCTCGATACGTCCGGCCTGTTCGATGTTGGCATCAGAAAGCTGGCTGAGATTGCAAAATCCTGGTGCTCGCAGACTGATGCCATCGGCAGCCATCATCATCGATCCACATCCGCCGGCCCCCGTCAATATGGGTGAACGCAGGGCAGGCAGACTACCCTGGATCAGGGTGCCCGGTACCCGTTGCATGATCTCGTTAGGACGTATGGCCTGTATGGTTTGCAGTGCGTCTTCATCGACACGGGTGTAGCTCAGGGGCTGAGTCAGTGCGGCCTCAGGCAGGCGGGTTGCAGTAACCAGAATTTCTTCCTGTAAAGTCTCCGCCCGAATTGTGTGAATAAAAGATGACAGTAAGATGACAAAAAGCAAGCTCAAAATCTGATGGCGCATTTTATTACCCCTATATTTGAGGGTGAGTGCATTATTAGTGCTGCCGAAAATTATAGAAAATATTAAGTCGGCAACAATTAAATATTATGAATTATGCAGTACTTTATAAATAAGTTGATTTATGTCAACTACTGCTTTCTTCTCTGTGATCAGCTTGGAAAGCCGCGCAATTATCGTGCTGAATTGCATAATTTTTATTGTCGGAGTACAGTTTGAAAGGCTTGTGTTTTTATTGCTGCTTTCAGTAACAGTACAGGATTTAATCATGACAAAAATAACAGTCAGGAACCTGTGTTCTAAGCTGTTGGGTAGCCTGTTGTTGGTTGTTGCTGCCCTTTCTCAAGCCCAGCAGGGTGACTTGTCCGCTATTCCCGATAGCGACTGGAATTATGAGAAAGCAGCTCATTTACTGGAGCGTGCAGGCTTTGGTGGTACGCCTGCAGATATTAAAAAACTTGCCGCTATGACACCGGCTGAAGCTGTGCGGCAGCTGGTGTATTTTAAAAATATCGACAACAGCCACTTACAGCCTTTTGTACACTCTGGTATTCACGATCCTGGTTTGGAGCCCTTTCCTCCCAGCCGTCCGGCGACGACTGAATTGGCCAAAAAAACGGGTGAGGCGCTGGGGGTTCGTGTCAAACCGGCAGGTAATCGTCGATTGCAAGCAGTGGTAAACCGCTTTTTTTACTGGCTTCGCGCCAGCTCACTGGAAACCAATCGTGTTGCCTATTGGTGGGCCAACCGTATGGTATTGAGTCATGCGCCCTTGCAGGAAAAAATGGCCTTGTTCTGGCATGGGCATTTTGCGGTTAATGAAAGTAAGGTGCGTGATTATCGCAAGTTGCTCAATGAGCTGTTGCTATTTCAGCAGCAGGGCACGGGAAATTTTCGTGATTTAATGGTGGCCGTGGCGCAGGATCCGGCCATGCTGTCTTTTCTTGATGCAGGTGTAAATATAAAAGGTGCATCCAACGAAAATTTTGCCCGTGAAATTATGGAATTATTCACTATGGGCGTTGGCAATTATAGTGAGCAGGATATTCGTGAAGCTGCACGCGCCTTTACCGGTTGGAATTATGTTGGTCTGGACTTTGTTATTAATGCTGACAAACACGACGATGGTGAGAAGGTATTTCTTGGTCGCAGGGGAAGTTTTGATGGTATTGAAATTATCGATATTATTTTGGAACAGGATGCGACAGCTGATTATATTGCAGGAAAACTTTATCGCTTTTTTGTCAATCAAAACCTTGATTTGGCACTGCAAAAGCAATTGGGCAATATACTCAGGGAATCCAGCTATGAAATAGCACCTTTCCTTGAGGCATTGTTTCTGTCCCGTGATTTTTATCATCCAGCCAATATGGGAAACCAGATCAAAAGCCCGGTTCATTTGGTCGTGTCCACCTATCGCAAGATAGGGTTGGCGTCAGTTCCAGGTGTGCCTGATTTCAATCAGGTAACAGGTCTGCTTGGGCAGGCATTGTTTCGACCACCAACAGTAGCGGGCTGGGCAGGGGGACGCAGCTGGATAACACCCGCATTACTGTTGGAACGCGGCAATTTTGTACGTGATGTGATGTATCCGGATATTAATTTTATCCCACCGGATCGCTATAACAGCAACGCCGAGATTCGCAGTGTTTCAGATCGCATTCGACAAGGTATGGATATTACTTCTGCCACCCAGCCGTCAGGCCTGGGAGAGGGGCAAATGATAGCTGAATCTAACAGTCTGGCAGATCGTAATGAGGATTTTAATACTCGTTATGGTAGTTATCGCGGCTGGCAAATGGCCATTGAGAGAGTTATTCCAATCCAGAGAAATACAGCGCGTATAAATTTGAGTGCAATGGTATTGGCAGAAAATCTGAAAAATACGGAAGAGGTAGTTGATTATTTTATTACCCGCTTTATGTGTGTATTACCGGATGAGAAAGTGCGTAACAATATGATTGAGTTTTTAAATGAAAATCTGGGCACATCGGATATTGTTCGGGCAGAAAGCTACAGAGAAGATTCATTGCGTTTGCTGCTGCATCTGATCATGAGTCAGCCCGAATATCAGTTAAACTGAGTTGGAGCGCATTAATATGAAGAAACAAGCTACTTTTAAGCCTGTTCTAAAGCGTCGAAAACTACTGAAAATAGGGTTGGGGGGGCTTGGCCTTGGTGTGCTTGGCCGCGTTCCAGCAACCTTTGCACAAACTGCACAGTCACTTGCAGAGCAGGCCGCTGCTCACAATAAGGTATTGATTGTGCTGGAATTGTCCGGGGGCAATGACGGACTCAATACGGTTGTGCCCTATGGTGATGATGCCTATTACCGGCATCGTCCCAATATTGGTATTGCAAAAGATAAGCTGCGCATTATTGATGAGCACTTTGGCTTTAATACCGGGATGACCGGTTTTGAGCGCCTGTATAAAGAGGGAAAAATGGCCATTGTGCACGCTTGTGGCTACGACAATCCCTCATATTCACATTTCACTTCCATGGCTTACTGGCATACAGCTGCCCCCAATAGTGGCCAGGAATATGGCTGGCTGGGTCGTCTGGCAGATCATATGGCGCCAGATGCGCCCTCTAACTATCTGGTTAATATTGCGGCCAGGCAGTCATTGGCCGTGCATAGCCAGCATCATGTGCCGGTTGTTTTTGATAAGCCTGAACGCTTTGCCCGTGAAGTCTTCCATGAAGAAAAGGCATTTTTCAATACGGCGATTGATGCAAAAGCAGTAAATAACCCTTCGCGTCGATTTTTGCTGGATATTGCGCGCAGTGCCAATGATACCTCTGCCCTGGTCAGACAAGCCTGGCAAAATTACAAGTCACCGGTCGATTACGGTGTGGCTAATCTGGATTTGCCCAAGGTGATTGCTTTGCTGGAATCAGGTATGCCCGCAAACCTGTTTTATCTGTCATTTCGCAATAATGCTTTTGATACACATGTTTTTCAAAATGATCTTCACCAGCGTCTGTTGATGTATACCGCTGATGCTGTTTCAGCATTTGTGGCTGATCTGGAGAGAATTCAGCGGGCTGATGATGTGGTGATAATGGTTTTTTCAGAATTTGGTCGTCGTGTCCCTGAAAATGTGAGTCTTGGCACCGATCATGGTGCCGCCAACACCATGTTTGTCATTGGTAAACCAGTGAAAGGAGGGCACTACGGCGAAAAACCTAATCTGGCGATACTGGGGGAAGGCGATAATTTGAAATACACCACTGATTTCAGAAAGGTCTATCAGACAATGATTGAAGGTTGGCTGGGAAGTCATGGCTCACCAAACGTACTGGCCGGGGATTTCGGTACTTTTGATATGTTTGCCTGAAGTGCTGGTTGGGTAACAGCATTTGAACCAATGTGTGAAGGCATAGCTTGATTTAAAAAATGGTATAGCTGTTGCTGATCAACAGGGGTTTGTTTTGCAGCCTATTGACCAATACTAACCCGGCAAATATAGATTGCCAGGTTGATATAGAAAGCAGCAATTCGTTAATTACCAGTGCGATAGCTCAACTCTAGAAAAGCGCTGCGGGGTTGGCCGACAAAATAACGATATTGGCCAAAGCCGATATCGGCGCGCTCGGCATAATCATCATTGAGCAGATTGGTAATACGCAAACCGGCCGCAAAGCCATGGTCCAGTTCACTGCTGATGCGAAGATTAAAAATATTGTGACCGGCGTAGCTATAGCTGTTGGTGGCCTCAAGATAGTAATTATCCATATAAACCCATTCCAGTTCGGCCTGACTGGCAGCATTGTGCCAGCCGATGCGGGCACTGCCAAAGCTACGCGGTGCGGTATCCACGTCATTGCCCTTAATATTTTCACTGATACCCAGCAGATGAGGGTTGTTACTGTAAGTATGGCGGGCAAGTGTCAGATCGGCTTCGGCATACCATTGTTGTGCAAAGGGGTAGTTAAGTGACAACTCAAGGCCGCGATGGCGGGTGGAGGCACCACTGACATTTTGACGTTCGGAATCCTGAAAGATGACATCTTCTTTTTCCATGTAATAAAGCGATACATCATATTGCAGCGTGTTCAACTTGCCTCGCAGACCAACTTCCAGGTTGTCCAGACGTTCAGAATCCAGATCAGCCACTGTTTGTCCGGCTTGCAGACGGTATAGCTCGGTTGC
Organism: Parahaliea sp.; assembly: GCA_047974765.1. Classification (GTDB taxonomy): domain Bacteria; phylum Pseudomonadota; class Gammaproteobacteria; order Pseudomonadales; family Halieaceae; genus JBKECP01. The sequence goes on from JBKECP010000020.1 coordinate 69,493, forward strand.
TTCAGGTGCACGAAAACCATTAGCCACTCTGATGTAGCCAATATTGTCCTTGCTGAATTGATAGCTTGCGCCAACATTCAATGACCAGTCGTCAAAATCATCTTTGCGATCAGCCGGACGATAGAAGCGGCAGGCGCTGGCTTCGGGCGAACAGGCATCGCCATCCATTGTCTGATTGTTATAGTCATAGCGGGTATTTTCAATACGAAGGCCACTGTTGAGACTCCAGCGTTGACTGAGTTGCCATTTCAGCTGGACAAAAGCAGCCAGAGTGGTTGCATCAACTTCGTAATCGTAGTGGGTGCCTGCTGGCTGGTTGGGACTGAAGGGTTTAGCCTGAGTTTCTTTAAGCCAGCCTTGAGTGTATTCGGCATCAATACCTGTGCTCCATTGCAGGTTGCCATTTTGTGCGTGCAACAGACTGCGCAGACCAATACTTTCATGGCCATTTTTTTCCAGTGCCTTCCAGGGGACGTAGTGTTGTAGAAACTCCATGGCATTTTTGCGGTAGTAGGGTGTCAGTTGCAGCAGCATACCGTTGTTCAGCTCTGTTGTAGCGCTGCTATAGGCGCGCATTGACCACACATCACGATAGGCCTCGGGGTTGGCATTGGTTTTGCGCAGATCACTGTCTTCATAGGCGCGATAGCCTTCAACATAACCTGCGGTTTCCTGATTTAAATTAAGACCTTCCACCAGTGATACGAGAGTCCATTGATCACCGTTATAATCATGGCGCAGGCTCATTTTTTGTTGGTCATAGCCAGAATTGTCCTGATAACCACCATCGGTGGTGCCATTGAGTCGCAGTCCAATAGCGTGGCGACCATAGCTGCCACCAAAGGCATATTTGCCGCGATAATAATCATTGGGCCCGGATTCAATAGCGAAATACTGGCCGAGCATATCTGTCGGTGCAGGAGAGAGCACATTGATAATACCGTGCATGGCATTAGTGCCATACATGGCTGTGGCTGGGCCCTTGATAACCTCAATACTTTCGGCCTGCTCAATATTGGCATCAAAAAGCTGGTTGACGTTGCAAAAACCGGGTGCCCGCAGGCTGATACCGTCGGCAGCCATAACCACTGAACCACAGCCTCCGGCACCGGTCAGTACCGGTGAGCGCAAAGCCGTCAGGCTCTCCTGACCGGTACCCCGGCTGATCCAGGTGCCGGGTATGCGCTGCATAATTTCATTGGGATGTACCGGTGCGGTAATCAACAAGGCGTTTTCATCAACGCTGGCATAGCTTAGAGGCAATGTGAGTGCTATTTCGGGCAGGCGGCTTGCTGTTACCAGTACCTGTTCCTGTTGAGGGTCAGCCAGGGCTGTGTGTACAAAAGGCAGTGTGATTACTGTAAAAAACGGCGTCAAAATCCGGTAATGCATTTTATTGTCCCTATATTTCCGGGGTGAATGCGTTATTATCACGTCAGATTTGAAAACCATACCAGAATATAATGATGCCTGGAAATACATCATGAGTCATTTAAGTACGAATCAACAATGGCTTTATCAAGGTTGGCGACACCGACATCTCTCACGGTATTGATAATAGTTAATCTGTTGCCTGTTTATAGTGTGTTGATGCCTGATTGGAATGTGGGTTCATTAATGATCCTGTTCTGATCGGAAAATCTCGTTATTGCTTTTTATACCTTATTCAAAATACTATGGCTTGGGTGGTTTAAAGGTCTTTTCCCGGGTGTTTTTTCTGTCTGCATTACGGTGTTTTTTGTGCTGCTCATGGATTTCTTGTTTTGAATTTACTATTTCAACGGGATATCAATCTCGATAGTGAACAACCCTGGTCTTTTGTGTTGATTTTATACAGATGCTGGTGGAAGTTGTGCAGGCTGTTTTGTCACTGGCATCACCACCATCGTGGTGGCTGACCTTATATGGCCCTAATGCTGAGTCATGGTGTGTCTTTATAGCCAATTTTATATTTGGTAGTGAGCGAAAAAACATAAAGCTCAATAAGCTGATGATGGAACCTTACAACCGCATTGTCATTTTGCACTTGAGTGTGCTGCTGGGGGGAGATTGCTGTCAGTATACTGTGGCAGCCATTGGCCATGCTGGTTATTTTGGTATCAATCAAGCTGACGGTTGATATTTGCCTGTACCTGCGGGAGCATCAAAAACCTGATGGCCCCGCTGTCAGCATCGGGGTGACTACAGCAAATCCGTGAGGGAAATACCGACACCAATGCGATTGGTGAGCTGGTCATAGTCAATCAGACTTTCACCGTAGCCATAGAAATACTGCACATAACCCTTGAAGCGGGGGCTCAGTGGAAAGCTCCACTCCAGTTGTACCGCACCCTTGTTATCACTGCGCAGATTGTTACGCACCATCATTGAAAATTCGTGTTGATGGTACTTCCAGATACCGGTGAGATCACCGTAACCGTAATAGGCAAGAATATCCTTATTGTCATCCTCTTTGTCGTTTTCCGGTAGTCGATACCAGAGGCGGGCATTGAGGCTCATGCGTTCACGTTCAAAGATGGCGCCGGCCATAATCCGGTTCCAGCTGCGGGATAATTCCTTGCTGCGCCCATTTGACTGGTGGTTAAAGCCGAGTCTGATGACAGTATTGGTAAAGCCCATAACCTGCCAGTCGTTGTCCAGCGTAAAAAAAACTTCTGGCTGATAGTTGGTTTCCCGAAAAGGTGAAGATTCTGTGTAGAGCTGCCACCAGTTCTGCTGGGTATAGGCACCCCACAGGCTTATCCGGTCGCTAAGAATATCTTCCCAAATCAATGCCTTGAGACTGATCTGGAATTTGGCCTCCAGCTCTTCCATGTCATCTTCGGGTTCCTGGGCATCCCACAGCTGTCGGTTGGGCTTGTTGTTATAGCTAACTGGCAGCAGATAGTTGCGATGGTGGGGGGTGATCACAAACGCATTAAAGGCTATTGCTTTTTCCTGGCGCAGGCGATCTCCCGCCAGTAGTGTTTTCTGACCAGGGCCTTCTTCGAGTAAGCGCTCTTCAACCGGCATGATGGGATTTTCAGGGTCATGCAGAGCTGTTTCAGCTTCCTGTCGGGCCAGGGCATCGTAGCAACCCAGGCGCAAGGCATCACTCTCAATCAGTGCGCATTCAGCCAGGTTGGTGGCGCTATTGCTGTGAGGTACTGTGGTGATCAATAACAGGCCCAGGAGTGAGGGCAGGGAATGTTTCATCAATATTGCCATCCATAGAATATGTCAGGGCGCACATGATAGAAGATATGGTGGTTCAGTGACAGGATGGCTTTTGCTAGACTTGCCCGTTTTTATTATTAGCCCGGCAATCTGCCAATGTTTGTGGGCTTAATTATCCGGGATTGTCCGGCTGTCATACTGATCCGGGCCTGTTTGAGATTGCTTTCAAGGTAGAGATATGAACCCTGCAAACCAAGTACTGGCGGTAAACAATGATCTTCCCATTCGCATCGAGCGACCTGTACACAGCGGCAAAGTGCGCTCGGTCTATTGGTTGACCGCGGCAGACAGCCGCCGTCTGATTGCTGAGCGGGACTACAATGTCGCTGATGATGCCCCCCTGGCAATTATGGTGATCTCTGATCGCATATCGGCCTTTGACTGTATCTGGCATGGCGAGGGCGATATGTATGGTGTGCCCGGTAAAGGGGCGGCATTGAATGCAATCTCCAATCACTGGTTTGAACGGTTTCGGCAGTGCGAACTGGCTGACAGCCATATACTGGAAGTGCCACATCCCTTTGTCTGGGTGGTGCAGCAGGCCAGACCCGTGATGATCGAGGCTATTGCCCGGCAGTATATTACCGGTTCCATGTGGCGTGCCTATGACAAGGGCGAGCGGGTGTTTTGTGGTATATCCATCCCGGATGGTCTGGCTCGTGACCAAAGACTGCCTGAATTGTTGGTAACACCTTCCACCAAAGGTATTCTCAAAGGTATTTCAGGTGTGCCGGAAGCGGATGATGTCAATATTACCCGTGCTGATATTGAAGCAAACTATAAAGCCTTCAATTTTTCCAGCCCGGGTGATATTGATCACTATGAAAGACTCCTGCGTGAGGGTTTTGATGTGATTGGTAGTGAGCTGGCGGAACTGGACCAGATTTTTGTTGATACCAAATTTGAATTTGGTTATGTCCGCGATGCGGCTGGTATGGAAAAGCTGATTTATATGGATGAGGTGGGTACGCCTGATTCATCGCGTATATGGGATGGCCTGTCTTATCGGCAGGGACGTATTGTTGAAAATTCAAAAGAGGGTTTTCGTCAATTGCTGCTGTCTCATTTTTCCGACGCCGATATTTTGCTTAATAAGGATCGCATGAGTGAGCGTCAGACTCTGGCCCGCGACAATGCCTTGCCCACCGATATGTTAATGGCTGTATCAGAAACGTATGCGGGTATTGCCGAGCGTATTACAGGTAAAAAACTGCAAATATCAACTGACCCAAAAGCGGAAATTATCGACATACTGGGCCATGATTTTGGGTTGGTTGATTGAATCTTCCCCTGCTGATTGATCCTGCTTTTTATCTGGTGAGCATACCGGCAGTTCTGCTGTACGGTATTGCCAAAGGTGGTTTTGGGGGAGCTATTGCTGTTGTGGCTGTGCCGCTAATGGCACTGGCTATGGAGCCGACCCGGGCCGCGGCAATTATGTTGCCAATTCTGGTTTTGATGGATGTGATCGTTGTCAAAGTCTACTGGGGAAAATTTGACAGGCGAGCGTTGCAGATTCTCCTGCCCGGTGCCTTGTTGGGTATTGTTATTGGATATCTGGCTGCCGATAACATGAGTGAGCACTGGATGCGACTGTTAATTGGCATTGTTGCTGTCAGTTTTGGCCTGAATCACTTTTTATCATCTACCAAAAATACCCGGCGTCCTCACCGTTGTCTGGTAGGTGGTTTTTGGGGGACAGTGGCGGGTTTTACCAGCTTCAGTATTCATTCAGGTGGGCCGCCGCTGACCATTTATCTGCTTTCCCGGGGGCTTGCTCCCTTGCTGTTTGCGGGTACCGCCGGTATTTTTTTTGCTGTAGTGAATATCATCAAACTGATTCCCTACACGTTGCTGGGACAATTCAATACAGAAAATCTGCTGTATTCACTGGTGTTGATGCCGATAGCGCCGCTGGGTGTGTGGACAGGGCGATATCTGGTGGAGAGGATTAATCCGAAGGTCTATTATGGCATTATCAGTGCACTTCTGATGCTTGTTGGTTGCCGACTGTCCTGGCAGGGTGCCAGTGGTGTTCTGGCCACAGGTGCTGGTGTTACCTGAGACGGCTTGAGCTGTTCTTGACGGGAGTGTCATACATGGGACAGTCCCGTGAGCGAGGTCACGATAGCCTCTGACAAGCCGGTTGGCAACTGGTCATTGTTTTGAAATATAACAATAGTTAAAACGGAAAAAGCCAATTCATGTCATCAAGAGGAATCAATTCATGCAGGCAATAGCAAAATTTGCCCGGGCAGCACTGGTATTTTGCCTGGGCCTTATCTGTCAGGCGACTGCCGCTGCGGATAAACCCAATATTCTGGTCATTATGGGCGACGATATTGGTATCTGGAATATCAGTCGCTACAGCATGGGCCAGATGGGCTATCAGACCCCCAATATCGACCGTATCGCCAATGAGGGAATGATCTTTAGCGACTACTACGGTGAACAGAGCTGTACCGCAGGCCGTTCCGCTTTTATTACCGGGCAGCATCCTGTGCGCACAGGTCTGACCAAAGTGGGCATACCCGGGGCTGAGCTGGGCCTGCAACCGGAAGATCCGACATTGGCAGAACTGCTTAAACCACTGGGTTATACCTCTGGCCAGTTTGGCAAGAACCATCTGGGTGATCGTGATGAGTTTTTGCCAACCAACCATGGTTTTGATGAGTTCTTTGGCAATCTATACCACCTCAATGCCGAGGAAATGCCGGAAGATCCGGATTACCCCACGGATCCTGAGTTTCGTAAACGCTTTAATCCTCGCGGTGTAATTCACAGCTATGCCGATGGCCGTATTGAAGACAGCGGCCCACTCAATCGCAAGCGCATGGAAACAACTGATGAGGAGTTTCTGGCAGCAACCCTGAAGTTTATTGACAAAGCGCATGCCGAGAACAAGCCCTTTTTTGTCTGGTTTAACTCCACCCGGATGCACTATTACACGCACATCAAGGATGAGAGTCGGGGGCTGAGCGGGCAGGGTTTCTATAACGATGGCATGGTGGAGCATGACGGCCATGTCGGCCAGCTGCTGGCCAAGCTCGATGATCTGGGTATTACTGACAACACCATCGTGCTGTATACCACCGACAATGGCCCCCATTACAGCCAGTGGCCAGATGCGGGAATTACACCTTATCGCGGTGAAAAAAATACAAACTGGGAAGGTGGTTTCAGAGTGCCGGCCATGGTGCGCTGGCCCAGCCAGATTCCTTCAGGCAAGATCAGTAACAACGTTATGTCGCACCTGGATTGGGTGCCAACCCTGTTGGCTGCTGCCGGTGACAGCCAAGCCAAGGAGCAGCTGCTCAAAGGTAAACGTGTGGCGGGTAAGAATTTTAAAGTCCATCTGGATGGATATAACTTTCTACCTTATTTAACGGGTAAGTCTGAAGCCTCTCCCCGTGAAAATTTCTTCTATTTCAGTGATGATGGCAAGTTGTTGTCAATGCGCACAGGTGACTGGAAGCTGGTTTTTGCTGAGCAACGGGCACGGCGTTTTGATGTCTGGCGTGACCCTTTTGTAATACTGCGTGCTCCGAAAGTCTTTAATTTGCGGCGCGATCCTTTTGAGCGTGCCGACACTGACAGTAATAGCTATAACCTCTGGTGGGATAAAAAAGTGGGCTTCATTGCCACCAAGTCGATGGTTATAGTGGCCGACTTTGTTCGCACATTGCAGGAGTATCCACCACGCCAGCGGCCTGCAAGTTTTACCGTTGACCAGATACTTGAGCCGCTCTACGAGTCTGGAAAGTGATGTAGATGAAAATTATGGAACTGGCACCTGATGTGGGCGCCTCTGAACAGATCAGCATTGATGATTTACCTGTCATTGTTGCTGCCGGTTATAAGGTAATACTCAATAACCGTCCTGATGGTGAATCTCCCGGTCAGCCTGACGGTGCCGCTATTGCAGCAGCGGCAGCTGAACTGGGACTGGTGTATCGATATTTGCCAGTAACAGCGGCAAATTTTTCCGGTACTGATCTGACAGAGGTGGCAGCGGCTTTTGAAGATGGGCCTGTCCTGGCCTTCTGTCGTACAGGTACCCGTTCTGCCAACCTGTGGGTTGCTTCGCGTTCGTCCCGGGATCACGCCCAGGCGCGGGAGCGGGCACGTTCGTTGGGCTACGATCTGACAATGGCCGACCACCTGCTCAGTTGACACGTTCAAGTTCCATTGTAACGGCTCATCTCAACGGAGGTGGGCCGTTTTTTGTGTCGGGCTGGCTTGCGCTTTGCTGGGGCTCTGTTAGCCTCAAGAGCTTTCTTTGCCCCGTGTTATTTGAAGTAGTATTTGAAATAGCAATAAGATTGAGGATTGATAACAATATGTATAAACCCTTGAAATTTTTAGCCTCGGCAGTATTTGCCTGTTCAGTTGCTTCGCCGGTGCTGTCAGCCGAATTAAAAGCTGATATTGCCAAAGACTACAAGACCCATCTGGCAGCCTTGTTTGATCATTTTCATCGCAATCCCGAATTGTCAGGTATGGAAGTACAAACTGCTGCACGGCTGGCCAAAGAGCTGCGCAATGCCGGTTTTGAGGTCACTGAAGGTGTTGGTGGCACGGGTATCGTGGCGATGATGAAAAATGGTCCGGGGCCACTGGTGATGATGCGTGCAGATATGGATGGTTTGCCAGTTGAGGAAAAATCCGGTCTGGACAACGCCTCCCGGACCAGGCAGGTGGACTGGGATGGCAATGAAGTCTTTGTCATGCATGCCTGTGGTCACGATGTGCATATAACCAGTCTGGTCGGTACTGCCCGCATCATGGTGGCCCGCAAGAGCCAGTGGTCCGGTACCCTGATGTTGCTTGGTCAGCCGGCAGAGGAGAGGATCAATGGTGCCCGGGGGATGATGGGTGACGATCTCTGGCAGCGCTTTGGACAACCCGATTACGCACTGGCTTTTCATGTCAGCTCAGAACTGCCTGTTGGCAAACTGGGTGTGACGGAGGGCTCCCCCTATTCGGGGGCTGATACGGTGGATATTATTGTGCCCGGCGTTGGTGCGCATGGCGCCAGCCCGCACCGGGGGATTGATCCGGTAGTACTTGGCAGTCAGATTGTACTGGCTTTGCAAACGGTGATCAGTCGTGAAAAAGCCCCTCGTTATCCAGGTGTAATTACTGTTGGTTCCTTCCAGGCGGGTAGTAAGCACAACATTATTTCTGATGAGGCGCGTCTGCAATTGACCGTGCGTAGTGATGAGCCTGAAACCCGTGCCTTGTTGTTGGCGGGTATTGAGCGGGTCGCTGTCAATATGGGGCGTGTGGCCGGTTTGCCGGAAGATAATTTGCCACGGGTTATTGTGTCTGAGGAGTCGGTACCTGCCACCATCAATGATGCAGCGTTGACCCGCAGATTGAGCGCGGTATGGACTGAACAGATTGCAGGCGATGTTATTGTCGGTGTTGAAAATCGCAAGGGTATGGGGGCGGAAGATTTTCCTTTCTTTACGACTGAACCACGAATTGCCAGTACCTATTTTGCTGTTGGGGGTACACCCCCTGAAGATTTTGAGCGTGAAAAGGCCGGTGGTGCAGCGGTGCCCTCACATCATTCACCGCTGTTTAAAATCAGTCCCGAACCCTCTGTAAGCCTCGGTGTGGAGGCAACAGTTATTGCCCTGCTGGAATTGTTACAAAAACCAGCTCAGCCGGTACAGTAAAATGGGTGTGAAATCAGGAGGGTTGTTATGAATGGAACAACGGTATTGTGGGATGTGCCCACCCGACTTTTTCACTGGTTGTTGGTGTTGGCTATTTTGCTGGCCTGGTGGACGGCGGAAGAGGGCCATATGGACTGGCACGAATATATAGGTATTAGTGTGCTGGGGCTATTGATATTTCGTATTATCTGGGGGTTTATCGGCAGTCCGGCATCACGGTTTACTGACTTTTTGCGTGGTCCCGGGACGGTTATCGCTTATATGCGAGGTACTTTGCAGTGGGCACCGGTTGGCCACAACCCCCTGGGTGGCTGGTCAGTTGTGGCGCTGATAAGTTTATTGCTGTGCCAGTCGATCAGTGGTTTGTTTAATGGTGATGATATTCTCTTTGATGGCCCGCTGCGGCATCTGGTCAGCAGTGAGTGGCAGGATCGCTTTGGCGTCATGCATGAAGTGGCTTTTAATGGCTTACTTGCCTTGATATTGCTGCATGTACTGGCGGTACTTTGGCATCAGTTGAGGCATAAAGAGCCATTGATACAGGCGATGATCAAAGGCAGTGCCCAAGGCAGAGAGGGTGAAGCTGCTCCGGTTTCCATTTGGCGGGCCGTGGTATTGGTGGTGTTGATTGCTGGAGGGTTCTGGCTTGCGCTGGCAATGATTCCGGCGCCAGTGAGTTATTGGTAATTACTTTTGACAGATTTTGTTGCAGAAACCTCCCGCTGATACCTTCCCGTGCAGCCGCCCAGATGGCTGCACGGGAAGGGGGGCTATACAGGCGAAGTGATTAAAAGGTCTATTGCCTGTCGGTACAGCTTAAGTGAGACCTAATAGAGATAATCCTTGGATTTGTAATCATCGTGGCAGGCTTTGCAGGCTTTGCCAACATTGCCTATGGCGCCTGCGATCGCCTTGCGGTCACCACCATCATCAACGATTTCTTCCAGTGCATCTGCTGCTCGTTGCAGATCGCTGAACTTTTGTTCAAAGTCAGCCATATTTTCCCATATTTCAGGTTTGGCCCGGGTTTTACCTTTTTCTGAGCCGGGGGCAAAGCCGCGCAACAGATCCAGTTCAGTCAGTGCTTCAAGGTCTTCGGCATAGCGTTTTAACTGGGCATCACTCCAGGGTATTTCACCCTTGACCATGGCACCCATGGCGCCGAAGTTGGCGCCAACGAGTGCCCAGTAAGACTGGCGATAGGACTGCAAGGGTTCCTTGTCATCAAAGTGTGAAACGGCAACCGGAGCCAGCGTGATACCTGTAAGCGCCACTGTACCGGCCAGTGCGCATCGGAGGACTTTCTTCATTGATTCTTCCTCAATTATGAAGTGTTGTGAGAAGTGCTATGGATATTGTTAAGTGCTTTGGCAGCATCGCCCCCATCTTATACAGGCAGCTGATTATGGTGCAAGGTATCGTACTTGATTTAATCTGGAATCCGCAGTTGGACGTGCCCAATGGTGCTGTAATCGGTGTGTCAGGCAAGGCGGAGCAACGCTGCCTGACGCGTCGAGTGCAGTACCAGTGGGTGCGTAGCGTTTTCACCCGGAAGGTGAGTGCGAACAAAGACCAGTATCCATACACTTTCAAGAAGAAAACAAGCGCTCGACTGCGGAATCTGGATTTAACGAAAGGACAGGGCCAATACCAGCATGGTCATCGCTAGTCCCCAGGAGCCCAGTATACGGATACCAACACTCAGCCAGGGCTGTCGTGCAATCTCCACCAGACCGCTGATAATAATGAGGATAACGGCAGCGCCGACCCAGCAGCCCAGTATGGCAGCAAAGGTTTGCTGCCGCCCCAGTTCCCCAACACTTGAATCCATACCAATTAACAGGCCCGCAAGAGCGGCCAGTAGGCCTGTAAGATGTACAGCTAAAGTTACCTTGAGTGCTACCAGTAAGCCAAAGCAGGCCGCCAGTATCAGCAGCAGGCTCTGCGCGGGTATTATCGTTAGCTTGAACGCGGTTGCCAGCAGGCCGCTTAGCAGGCTTAACAGAAAGGCGGGGTAGGCGTAGCGCATGGCCTGTATGCCGCGTTGACCAACCAGTAGGCTGAGCATCAGTAGTAGCAATGCATGAGGTAATACCATTAACGGATGCAATAAGCCGCCATAAAAGTATCCGACGCCTTCAATCGGACTGTGGGCAAAAGCCTCCGTCGGGATAACACTGGCTATTAGTGTCAGTATTGAAGGTAGCCACATGGTCAGATTATTCTGGCCTGCCTATTCAGATTGCGCGCAGCAAAAAAGAAACGCCCGCCAGCGCAATTGCTGCGCCACCGGCGCGTACCAGCACCTGGCCTGCGGGCCAGCGTTGTAAAGAGCCAAAGGCAATACCGCACAGATGCAGCAGCCCTGTACAGATAACAAAACCCATGCTGTAAGCCAGTGAATTAGCAGCGTGAGGCAGCTCTGTACCGTGTGCATGACCGTGAAAGATAGCGAAGGCACCGACTAAAACCGCAGCTATCCACAGCGGCGGACGAATGGCAAATACAACCATAAGGCCCAGTACCAGTGCTGAAATGGCAATACCCAATTCAACACCTGGCAGAGGTATAGCGATCACTCCCATTGCGCCACCTATGGCCATAACCACTGGAAAAACTACCGGCAATACCCACAGTGCCGGATTACCAAGGATGGCTCCCCACAAGCCCACCGCGATCATGGCCGCCACATGATCCCAGCCCAGCAAGGGGTGTAAAAAACCACTGTTGAATCCGTCGGCAACACCACTTGCTTCATGAGCGCTTGCGCTCACGCTTGCAAAAAGAAAAAGACCTGTAATCAATAAGCGTAGTAGCATTAATGACATAGTGATATCCCGTGAATGAAAGCGTCCAGAAGGTGCCAGTGTTGAGTTTATTGAGAGAATTGCGCGTAGGATACTCAATTCACCGCATCAGTGTCAGTTATTTATAACTATAGAAATACAAGGCTTTATTTGGCGGGTTTATAAAAGGGCGCAATAAAAAACCACCAGCTGAGGCTATCAAAAGCATCGGCTGGTGGCTTGATAAAATCAACGACCGAGAATTTCGCGGGCGATCAGCTCGCGCATGATTTCTGATGTGCCCGCGTAAATACGTTGTATACGCGCATCAGTGTAGTAGCGCGAGATGGGGTATTCAGTGGTATAGCCGTAACCGCCAAACAGCTGTAAACATTCGTCGATGGTTCTGCACTGCATTTCACTGGAGGCCAGTTTGAGCATAGCTGCTTTATCAGCAGTCAGTTCATTGCGGGCATATTCGTCCAGACATTGTTCATACAATGCACGATTCAGGGTGACTTCGGTGCGCACATCGGCCAGTTTGAAACGGGTGTTTTGGAAACTGGCCACAGCCTGGCCAAAGGCACTGCGTTCCCTGACGTAATCAGCAGTGAGTTGCAGGGCGCCTTCAACAGCGCCGACAGCCTGAGCCGCAACACCCAGACGTTCGCGGGGCAGCTCCTCCATCATAATGACAAAACCCTTGTTTTCTTCACCGAGCAGGCTATCGGCGCTCAGGCGGACATCCTGGAAGAAGAGTTGGGCGGTATCTGAGCTGTGTTGACCGATTTTTTCAATTTTTTTGCTCTTTTCAAAACCGGGCAGGCTGGTGTCTACCAAAAACAGAGAGGTTCCTTTGGCACCCTTGCCCGGGTCGGTCAGTGCCGCCACAATCACCAGGTCGGCATGAATACCGTTGGTGATAAATATTTTGGAGCCATTGAGCAGCCAGCCATCACCATCGCGGATAGCGGTAGTGTGAATACCCTGTACATCAGAACCGGCTCCTGGCTCTGTCATTGCCAGCGCACCGACGACGTTACCGCTGACCATTTTGGGCAGCCACTGCTGCTTTTGAGTTTCGCTACCGTGGCGAGCGATATAAGGTGCGACAATGTTGGAGTGGATGCTGAGGCCGGTACTGACACCGCCAAATCCCATTTTTGATAATTCTTCCAGAATCATCAGTGAAACATGAGGTGATGTGCCTGCGCCGCCGTAGGCTTCGTCAATATCGGGACAGAGCAATCCGGCAGCACCGAGAGTATTCCACAGTGATCGGGGAACAATATGATCCTTTTCCCACTGCTCAAAATGTGGGGTAATTTCCTGTTCAAAGGCCCGTCGTGCCATATCCCGGAACAGGCTGAGTTCTTCATTGTCCATGAAATGCTCTCCAGAGAGGTTTGAATAAAGGTCAGGTAATAGAAGGCTTGTTAAAAACGGGCGCAAGTGTGCTTAAAAGCCTTTGTGCTGGCAATGACCCAATCAGCCAAAATTTGATTTAAAAAGACAAAGTGCTTTTGTTTTGATTTAAAATGCCTCAATTATCCCGTTTATCCACAATATTATTAACTTTCCATGACAGCTTCAGCAAAACTTCAACAGCCGGGTATCGCCACTCATTTTATTCAGGTGCTGATGGCAAGGGCACGGGATAAAGGGGTTCCGGTGGAGCGTTTGCTGGCGGCGGCACGTCTTAATGATATGTCACTGGCTGAAGGGCGGCTCCGGGTCAGCCCGGATCAGCTGGGCTCACTGATGCGCCTGGTCTGGCGTGAGCTTGACGATGAGCTAATGGGTTTTGGAGCGGGCGTTCACCGTTTTGGCTGTTTTGCTCTGATGGCCCGGCAGATGGTTGATTGCGGCACACTGGGTGAGGCGCTGCGTTATTCATTTCGTTTTTATAATTTGATTTCACCCGCTTTGCGCTGGCATCTGGTTGAAGAGGGCGAACACTGTGTTCTTTCTATCGAATTGTTGGCGCCAGAACAGGATGATGATCACCTGCTGGAAGAATTTATCCTGTTAATGTGGCACCGTTTCTGCAACTGGTTGATTGGTGAGAAAATACCGCTGGTGGAAACAGTGTTGCGTTTTGCGAAACCGGCCCACAGTGCGGAGTACCGGCTGATGTTTCCGGGGACGGTACGTTATGGCAGCAAACTCAGTAGTATTACGGTTGATTGCCGTTGTCTGTCCTCGGCTATTGTGCGTTCGCGCCGCGATTTTAATTGCTATCTGCCCCAGCTGCCGAACGAGTGGTTTGTCAAACAGGTTTTTGATGGCAGTGTCAGCGGGCGGGTGCTACAGGAGATGGAGGAATATTCAGCGGCACTGACACTGGAAGAGCTGGCTGAGCGCTGGTGTATCAGCAGCCGAACCCTGCACCGGCATTTACAGCAAGAAGGCAGTAGTTTTCGCCGGATACAGGAGCAGTTTCGCCGGGAGAAGGCCGAATCATTACTATTGGAGGGTCATCGCTCTATCGGCAGTGTCGCCCAGGCGCTGGCCATGACAGAACCGGCTTTCAGTCGCGCTTTCAAACACTGGACAGGGATATCGCCGCTGGCTTACCGGCGCACCAGAAAATATTGAATGCTATGGGGCCAGCAGGCTGTTCTTGCACAATCACAGTGCTACACTTGAGACTCTTGTCCCGTCAATCAGTGGAGATATAACAATGAAGCAATACACCCGGTTTTATATCAATGGCCAATGGGTCGATCCAGTAACAGCTCGCCCGCATGATGTCGTTAACCCGGCCAATGAAGAGGTTTGTGCCGTTATCAATCTTGGCAGTGCCGCGGATGTTGACAAAGCGGTTGAGGCAGCGCGCGCAGCTTTTGAAAGTTATGGCTTCAGTTCGTTGCAGGAACGCATTGAGTTGCTTGAGTCCTGTGCTGCCGTTTATGAGAAACGCTATGACGACATGGCCGCCGCCATCACAGAAGAAATGGGCGCACCAAAGACACTATCGGCACAGGCGCAGGCTTTTATTGGTCTTGGCCATCTCAAGCAAACGGTGGAAGTGTTGCGCAACTTTCAGTTTGAAGAGGATCTTGGTGAGCACCGTATCTTTAAAGAACCCATTGGTGTTTGTGGGCTGATTACACCCTGGAACTGGCCGATCAATCAAATTACCTGCAAAGTAGCGCCTGCACTGGCCGTTGGTTGTACGGTAGTACTCAAACCCAGTGAGGTCGCGCCTCTGTCAGCTTATGTATTTAGTGAAATCATGGATGAAGCCGGTGTGCCTGCGGGTGTCTATAACATGGTTAATGGTGATGGTGCCGGTGTTGGTAATGCACTGACTGGCCATCCGGATGTGGATATGGTGTCCTTTACCGGCTCAACGCGCGCAGGCATCCTGATTGCCCAGAATGCAGCCAATACGGTCAAGCGTGTTACCCAGGAACTGGGCGGTAAATCCCCTAATATCATTCTCGATGATGCCGATCTGGAAGCGGCGGTATCCGGCGGTGTTCAGGCCATGTTTATGAACACTGGTCAGTCCTGCAATGCGCCCTCGCGGATGTTTGTGCCCCGGTCCAAACTGGCAGCAGCTGAGGCCGTGGCCAAGGCTGTAGCGGATGCCGTTGTTGTGGGTGATCCACAGGACGAAGGAACGGCTATGGGGCCGGTGGCTTCTGAAATGCAATTCAACAAAATTCAGGGTCTGATTGATACGGGTATCAAGGAAGGCAACAAACTGGTTGTGGGCGGTCCGGGTCGTCCTGATGGTATTGACAAGGGCTTCTATGTCAAACCAACGGTCTTTTCACTGCAGGACAACAACGCCACGCTTGCCCGTGAAGAAATTTTTGGTCCGGTGCTGGTGATGATTCCCTACGATACAGAAGAAGACGTTATTCGTATGGCCAATGACACAGATTATGGCCTGTCGAGCTATGTCTCCAGTGGTGATATCGAGCATGCACGTAAAGTGGCTGCCCGCCTGCGGGCCGGGGATGTGCGTATTAACGGTGCTTTTGGCGGCCTGGAAATGCCCTTCGGTGGTTACAAGCAATCGGGTAATGGCCGTGAATGGGGCCATCATGGTTTCACTGACTTCCTTGAAATCAAGGCAATCCACGGCTACAGCGCTTGATCAGTGGGGCGCTTTATTCTGGCAATCGATCAGGGCACAACGGGCACTACCGTTGCCCTGATGGATTCGGAAGGGCGCCTGTGTGCCAGTGTCAACAATGAGTTTCCCCAGTTATATCCTCAGCCCGGCTGGGTTGAACACCGGCCGGGAGATATCTGGGCTTCAGTTATCAAGGGCATTGGCAGCCTTTTGCGCAAGGGGCTTTGTAAAGGTACTGATATTGCCGCTATTGGTATTACCAACCAGCGTGAAACAGCCGTGCTGTGGGACCGCAAAAATGGTGAAGCACTGAATAATGCCATTGTGTGGCAGTGTCGCCGCACAGCGGATTTTTGCGAATTACTGAAGTCGCAAGGACATGAAAAACTCGTCAGACGTCGTTCAGGGCTGGTACTGGATCCTTATTTTTCAGGCAGTAAATACCGTTGGCTGTTACACAATACCCGTGGTATTCGCAAAAAGCTGGAAGCCAATCGGGTTGCTGCGGGTACGATTGACAGTTATCTGATTTGGCAGCTCAGTGGTGGCGAGAGTCATGTCACCGATGTTTCCAATGCTTCGCGCACCTCATTGATGAGTCTGCGTCGATGTGCCTGGGACAGTGATCTGCTGGATCTGTTTGAGGTGCCGATAAAGATCTTGCCGCATATCCTGCCTTCTTCGGGTATTTTGGGCGTGACTAGGGGTGTGCCTGGTCTGCCCGATGGTATTCCTGTTAGCGGTGTTGCAGGTGATCAACAGGCTGCACTGTTTGGGCAGGCCTGTTTTACCCCGGGAGATGCCAAATGTACCTTTGGTACCGGTTCTTTCATTTTAATGAACACGGGCTCGGAGCTGTTGAATTCCCGTTCAGGTTTGCTGACAACACTGGCCTGGCAGTTAGGTGAAAACAAACCGGTTTATGCGTTGGAGGGAGGTGCTTTTATTTGTGGTGCTGCCGTGCAGTGGTTGCGCGATGGCTTGCAGATACTTAATCATGCCGCTGATATTGAAGCGCTGGCTCTGTCTGTTAAAGATCATGGCGGAGTTGAATTTGTTCCGGCACTGACGGGCCTGGGAGCGCCACACTGGGAGCCTGATGCCCGTGGCTTGCTGAGTGGTTTGACCCGGGGTACCAGTCGTGGTCATATCGCAAGGGCGACACTGGACGCAATAGCCTTGCAAAATGCCGATATCTTGCTGGCTATGGAGTGTGATCTGGGCAAGCGTATGAAACCCTTGCGTGTTGATGGGGGCGCCGCTGCCAACAATCTGCTGATGCAAATTCAGGCTGATGTGCTTGGCCGTAAATTGATACGCCCCAATGTTATTGAAACAACGGTGGCAGGCGCCTGTTATCTGGCGGGAATCGGTGTTGGTCTGTGGGACGGTATCGACGATATTCGACAGATATGGCAGATTGATCAGGATTTTCGGGTAAAAATGAATCCCCGACAGCGCCGACAGCGTATTGCCAGTTGGCAAAATGCCATTGAACGTACATTGTTGTAATTATGGGCGATATCCTTCCATTTAAAAAAGCCTCATCGACCAGGCGTAAAAACCGTCCCAAAACTGCTGCCAATGCACTTTGTCGTAATGGTCACCATAAGTGGCTGCTCGATAAAACAAAGCAGTTTGATGTTAAACAGGGGCGATTGCTAACGCGCTATCGCTGTTGTCACTGTGGTAAAGAGCGGGTTGAGGCGCTGTGACACCGGCTGTTGATGTAGTACGAAGAGCAAAAATTCCCTTCACCCTTCATCAATACAACCATGATCCGACAGTGGCATCCTACGGTGAAGAGGCAGCCGATAGTCTGGGATTACCAAGAGAGCAGGTTTTTAAAACGCTGGTGGTTGATATTGGTGGTAATAATCTTGTTGTTGCCATTGTGCCTGTCAGCTCGAGTCTGAACCTGAAAAAACTGGCTCGTGCAGCAGGTGTCAAGCGGGCCAAAATGGCGGTAGCCACTGCAGTCGAGCGCAGTAGTGGTTATGTGCTTGGTGGTGTTAGCCCGCTGGGTCAAAAACGCAAGCTGCCAACGTTTGTTGATAGCAGCGCCAAAAAACTCCTCTGTGTTTATGTCAGCGCTGGCAGGCGCGGACTGGAAATTGCACTGGCGCCGACTGATTTATTAACGCTTACCCGCGCTGAATATTTTGAGTTGTCAGAGTGATAATCGAGTCTGTGAATTACGCTGTAAAGCGTAAGAGTAGAGTGACAAAGGCTGATCAATCCCGCTATTTCGGTACTGAAGATCGAGGCTGTCATATTGTTCCCTTGTTCAGCGATCCAGACCACCCATCAGCATGTATTTAATTTCAAGATAGTCATCAATGCCGTATTTGGATCCCTCGCGGCCACTGCCGGATGCCTTGATACCACCAAAGGGTGCCATTTCATTGGAGATAATGCCCTCGTTGATACCCACTATTCCATAGTCAAGCGCTTCAGCAACACGCCATACGCGGCCAATATCACGGGTGTAAAAGTAAGCTGCCAGGCCGTATTCGGTATCGTTTGCCAGCTCAATGGCCTGTGCTTCATTTTGAAAGCGGGTAAGTGGTGCCACCGGGCCAAAGATTTCATTGCGAAATACCGCCATGTCCGGTGTTACCTCTGTCAGGATGGTTGGCTGATAAAATAGTGGCCCGATAGTATCTGCTGTGTCACCGCCAGTGACCAGTCTGGCACCGGCAGCAAGTGATGCCTGAACCAGCCCGTCGACATCAGCCAAAGCCCGCGCAGTAATTAATGGTCCTATCTGTACCGATTCATCCATGCCGTTGCCCAGCTTCAGTGCCTGTGTCGCTGTTACCAGTTTGTCAACAAATTCATCGTAGATGCTGTTTTGTATCAGCAGGCGATTGGAGCAGACACAGGTCTGACCGGCGTTGCGAAATTTGGAAATAATGGCGCCGTTAACAGCGGCATCGATATCGGCATCATCAAATACAATAAAGGGTGCGTTGCCACCTAATTCCATTGATGTTTTTTTCAAGGTATCTGCACAGCGAGCCTGTAATTGTTTGCCAACTTCGGTTGAGCCGGTGAACGTCAGTTTGCGTACCAGTGGATTGGCCAGCAGTTCATTGCCAATATCAGCAGCGTTGCCAGCTACCACATTGATAACGCCGGCCGGGATGCCCGCACGTTCGGCCAGTTCGGCCATGGCCAGTGCTGACAGAGGTGTTTCACTGGCGGGTTTAATGATAATGCTGCAACCCGCCGCGAGAGCTGGTGCAGCTTTGCGGGCAATCATTGCATTGGGAAAATTCCAGGGTGTGATGGCGGCCACTACACCGACGGGTTGTTTGATACACACAATGCGTCTGTCGGTAGAGGGAGCGGGAATGATATCGCCATCAATGCGCTTGGCCTGCTCACCAAACCACTCGATAAAAGAGGCTCCATAGACTATCTCTCCTCTTGATTCGGTTAGCGCTTTGCCTTGTTCGGCGGTCATGATGATGGCCAGATCTTCCTGATGGCTCATTATCAATTCATACCATCTGCGCAATAGCTGTGCTCTGGTTTTGGCACTTTGACGTTTCCAGTCCTTCATTGCTTTATCGGCGGCGACAATAGCCTGAGCCGTTTCAGCTGCGCCCGCCTGGACAATCTGTGCAATCACCTGGCCAGTAGCGGGGTTGCTTATGGCAAAGGTTTTGCCGCTGGCTGCGTTGATCCACTGACCATTAATATAAGCTTGAGTTTTTAGCAGGTTGTGATCTTTGAGTGAGAGTGATATCGGTGTCTGCATAACTGCCCCTCAAATTAGCTGAAGATTTATGACACTATCAACCTGACCATCAACAGGATGAAGTGCTGTCAGCGCTTGCAAGAAGCGCCGGGGTTTGGCCCGGTGATGTCCAGTGTGGTGAAACATTGGATGGGCGATGCCCGCCAATTCCGGTGTAGTTGTGATGCCTCTGCGGCACTGGGCCTGGTGCCCCGGCAGCACACAGTACGGGCGGCAGGGATCGCCTGAGCAGCATCAGCAAGCGAGGCGACGCTCAGGTTCGAGCCTTGGTTGTGCATGGTGCCAGAGCCGTTGTCAGCCGGACGGAGGACAAAAGTGACCCGTTGAGTCGCAGGATACAGCAAGTCAAAGCCAGATGCGGGTTTAACACAACGGTGGTCGCACTGGCGAACAAGATGATCCGTATCGCCTGGGCGATCCTGGCTCGTGGTGAGCACTACTGCTGGGCTTCATCCGCATCCGCAGCCAAGGCGACAGGATGAAGCCTCGGGCGGTTTTTGCCACCGAGATGATGTTTGCGCACCAGTGCGCGTATCTGGTTGTAGCTTAGGCCGAGGGTCTCGGCCGTGCGCCGTTGGTTGTGACTGTGAGCAGCCAGTGCCTGCTCCAGTTGCTGACGCTCTATGGCTTGCATGTGATGATTAAAATTGAGTTTGGCGGTATTTTGGGTGTTGTCAGATAGCAGCACTGTTTCGGGGTCGTCAGCTGCGGCCCCGGTATCTGCCTCAGTCCAGGGTAAGGTGAAGGGGTCGATAACGATTTCATCCACGGGTCTATCCGGATCTGCCCAGCGGTGCAGGGAACGCTCAACGGTATTTTTTAATTCCCGGATATTACCTGGCCAGCCGTAGTTGTGCAGGCTTGCCAGGGCTGTTTCACTAAAACCGGCAAAAAAAGCCCAGCCCAGCTCGGCACACATCCCCATCGCAAAATGTTCAGCCAGCAAACGGATATCTTCATGTCGTCTTCGCAGAGGAGGGAGGTGAACCACATCAAAAGATAAACGATCGAGTAGATCGAGGCGGAATCTGCCAGCCTCAGCCAGGGATCGCAGGTCGGCATTGGTGGCTGCTGCTACGCGTACATCCACTTGTAAAGTCTGCTGGCCGCCGACACGCTCAAACTCTCCATATTCGACCAGGCGCAGCAGTTTTTCCTGTAGGCGCAGAGACATCGTGCCAAGTTCATCAAGAAAAAGAGTGCCGCCGTCAGCCCGTTCAAAATGGCCCAGGTGACTGCGGCTGGCACCGGTAAATGCACCGGCTTCATGGCCGAATAATTCAGATTCAAGCAGCGATTCGGCCATGGCGGCACAATTGACCTTCAGCAGGGGCGCCTGCCAGCGCGGTGACAGATAGTGCAGACGTTCAGCTGCCAGCTCTTTACCAGTCCCGCGCTCTCCCAAAATCAGTATTGGCCGGTTGATTGGTGCCAGTGCAGAGATGTGGTCCAGAGCCCGAATAAGGTTGGCGGAGTTACCAATGATATTGTCACTTGTTCGCATAAGGCCTAATTTACCTTTTGTAAGGTGAAAATCAATATTTTATAGGTGTAAATCTAATACTATAAATTTTTATTTATTTTTCAAATCACATTAAATTAGCATTATATCTTTTTGAATTTGAAATAATTTTTATTATTGGCATGAAATCTGTATTCATGAAGTCTGTAATAAGTTATGTGTGTTATTTATTCGTGTCATCTATAAAGCAGACAAAGGAAGTAGAGCAGATGGTGTTAAGCAGGCAAGCCTCGTCCCATTTATCTGGCATTGGTTAGTGTTGGCAGTGTTCTGGCCTTATTGATGAGTCTGGAAAATGCGCTGTGGACCATGCTGCAAATGCTCTGTGTCGTTGAGTTGCTTTACCGTGTTGGCGATATAAATGACCGTCACAGCAACGATCACGGCCGATACCGCGCCTGTCACCGCTAGATCAAGGAGCACTACCATGGGTATATTTTCACGTATGAGCGATATCATTAACTCCAATATCAACTCACTGCTGGATTCAGCAGAAGATCCACAAAAAATGATCCGCCTGATTATTCAGGAAATGGAAGATACTCTGGTTGAGGTGCGTAGCTCTTCAGCCCGGGTGCTGGCCGATCGCAAAGCCGCTTTGCGACGTCTGGAACAGGTTCGTGGTGAAGCCCAAAACTGGGAGCAAAAGGCCAAACTGGCTATCAGCAAAGGCCGCGATGATCTGGCCCGGGCTGCTTTACAGGAAAAGCATGTTATCGACGATGAAATTCTTGTTGTTGAAGCAGAACTGAAGGCACTGGATGAACATATTGCTCATCTGGGTGATGAAGTGGCCCAGTTGCAGCAAAAACTCGATGATGCCAAGGCCAAACAAAAAGCCATGCTTATGCGTGCCCAGACGGTTGAGTCCCGCATCCGGGTAAAGCGGGAAGTACAGCGTGAGGCACTGGATAATGCCTTTTCACGCTTTGAGCAATTTGAACGGCGCATGGATACACTGGAAAGCCAGCTGGAATCAATGGATCTTGGACGGGATATGGCGCCGGATCTGGCGGCTGAGATTAACGCTCTGGAAGAGGATGAGCGCATTGCCACTGAGCTGTCACGCCTGAAGAGTGAACTTGGCGATAAAGCATACAGCAGCGGTAGTTCAGGTAGTGAAAACCACTGACAGGCAGGTATGTTTTACAGCTATAAGTCACAAATTTTGAGGAGTGGTTCTGTGCCAAACTCTCTGGAGAAAAGCAAATGGAACTATTGAGCGCAGTCTTTTTATCGGTACCGATGATCCTGTTTATTGTCATTGTGGCACCGCTGTGGATTTTGATGCATTACCGCAGCGTGAATCGTTCGGCCAGCAGCCTCAATGACAGCGACCGCGAATTAGTAGAGCAGATGCTGGTCACGGTGGATAAACTGACGGACAGAATTGAAGCGCTGGAAGCGATACTTGACGCTGAGCATCGTGACTGGCGTACACAGACAGGCCGCGGTACGCGGAACAGGAGTGAATGAGATGACTCGCAGATCGTACAATTATGACGGTAATTTGGGTGGCATAGTCTCACGCAGACAGCGCGGCTGGGGTATGAACCTTTTTCGCAATACCCGCCAGGGCTGGATTGCAGGTGTGGCAGCAGGTTTGGCGGATCATTGGGGTATGGCTCGCTGGGTAGTGCGTATGTTATGGATTACCGCCTTTATCTTTAGTGGTGGTCTGGCTGTGTGGGTTTATATTGGCGCCTGGATATTGATGGCACCGCGATTACAGGGGCGGCGAAAATGGGCTGCCCAATGGGCTGATAATAATAAAGAGACTGAAGAGATGCTGGATGTTGAAATGGTGTACGACGAACGTGTCCATCAATACCGACCCCGCAAAGTCTTTCAGTACAGTGAGCCGATTCATGTGCGACTGCAGCGTGCCAGGGAACGCCTTGACGGGGCGCTGGAGCGGGTGGAAGCCATGGAGTCTTATGTCACCTCGCGGCACTATGAACTGAATAAGGAGTTTTCCCGGCTATAAGCAGGTGAGAGGGGCAGCCCCTGCTATACATAAGCTGTAATCAGGGGCGGCTTCTGTGCTGGATTCCACCGTTTACCAGCCATCATTGATGAAATCGATGCCTGGTCTGGTTAATAGTGTCAGTGCCTTTGGGGGTGGGTGATAATGCGACCGCTGGTGGGATCAGGCAGTAATTGCAGGCGGCGACCAGCGAGTGTGGCCATAATGGCGGCCATGAAAATAATACCGACAATAGTGCCGGTAACCCAGGCCAGCCCCAGTTGCATATCCAGCAGCAGGCCAACAACAAAAGGGCCAATTGCGGCCAGAAAGTAACCAATACCCTGTACCATACCTGACAACTGGGTTGCTACTGCGGGTGTTGAGCTGCGCAGTACGATCAGTGCCAATGCAAGGCTGAAGTTGCCACCCTGGCCGATGCCAAGCAATACCATACCTGGCCAGACCATCGCATCATTGCCCATCAATGCCATCACCACGCCTGCAGCTGTTAGTAGCAGCAGAAATACCAGAGCCGGCCGCTGATCGCGGCCCAGGCGCGCAAGCCAGGGAGCTATCAGTGCGGCGCCGGTCTGTACCAGTACGGTTGCGCTGAGCATAAAACCGGCTTCAGCTTCTGCAATGCCCCGCTGTTGCAACAGGTTGGGCAGCCAGCCGAAGGTGGTATAAGCGAGAGAGGACTGACAGGCCATCAGCAAGGTAATATGCCAGGCCAGCGGATTCTCCATCAGCCCCGGCAGTTTGCTCTGGCTGTGTTTTGTTGTTTGAGATGGCCAGGGATGGGGTATTTGCATGCGCCAGATAACAAGTACCAGCAGGGCAAAGATTGCCCAGCTGCCAATACTGATTTCCCAGCTGTGAAAAAGATTGGCCAGCGGCACACTAAGGCCTGCGCTAATAGCCCCGCCCAGACACAGGGCCATAGTGTAGAGTCCGGTGGCAAGATCGGCTCGCCCGGCTATTTCCCGTTTGACCAGTACAGGCAACAGGGTGCCGGCAATACCGATGCTGGCACCTGCCAGCAGGGTGCCCAGAAACAGTAAAAGCTGACTGGGCCAGACCCGCAACAGAAGTGCTCCAACCAGTAACAACAGTGCCAGAGAAATGGTCCGTTCCATGCCAAGACGACGGGACAGTATCGGTGCCAGTGGTGCAAAGATACCTAGAGCCAGTACGGGTATGGTGGTTAATAACCCCAGTGCCAGAGATCCCATAGCCAATTCTGTTTCCAATCGCCCGAATAAAGGTGCCAGCGAAGCCAGAGCTGGTCGTAGATTCAGTGCGACCAGTACCATCAGCAGTAAAAAGGTGGCGGGTTTTAAGCCTGTAGATATATTCATTGTCTGTTCAGCTATTGCTTGCTTATTGTGGAGGCCTCAGATAGTGCCCGGGCATGGAAGGCTATATGGCTGTCGATAAAACTGCTGATAAAAAAATAGCTGTGATCGTAACCACTCTGGCGGCGGATCATTGCCGGGTAGCTGGTGCTACGGCAGATCTCCTCCAGCAATTCAGTGCGCAGTTGCTCTTGCAGAAAATCATCGGCTTCACCCTGGTCGATCAACATGGGTAATTGTCGGGCACCTGCGCGTATCAACTCGCAGCTATCGTAATTCTTCCATGCTTCCTGGTCAGCACCGAGATAATTGCTGAATGCTTTTTCGCCCCAGGGACAGCGGGTGGGCGCTACAATGGGTGAAAAAGCCGAGACCGAGGTGTAGCGATCAGGGTTTCTAAGGGCAATGATCAGTGCGCCATGTCCACCCATAGAGTGACCAAAAATAGATGCACGGTGGGTATCAACAGGGAAAGCCTGCGCCAGCAGCGCTGGCAGCTCCTCGGTGATGTAGTCGTACATCTGATAGTTGGCTGTCCAGGGAGACTGACTGGCATTGACATAAAAACCGGCGCCGAGACCGAAGTCCCAGGCGCCGTCGGGGTCGTCCGGGATATTGTCTCCACGTGGGCTGGTGTCGGGTGCAACAATAGCTACACCATGTTCAGCGGCATAACGCTGGGCACCGGCTTTGTGGACAAAGTTCTCATCCGTGCAGGTAAGGCCGGATAACCAGTACAGTAGAGGTACCTTGCCGTTCTGAATCTGTGGTGGCAAATAAAGGGAGAAGTGCATATCACAGGCAAGGATCTGTGATGTGTGTCTGAGCCTGAACTGCCTGCCTTCAAAACAACGGCTTTCAGAAACCGTTTCGATAGTATTCTGGGCTTGTTTTTTCTTTTTTGAAATCATCACTGGAGTCCCGTCAGACAAATATTTTTACTTTTGTCGTTGTTGTCGTTGTTGTGTGTCCACTCAAAATCCGATCCTGCATTCGCCAGTGCTATGGTATGTGCGTTTATATTGTCAATATTAATGTGACCTTTTACACAGCTGTTGGTAGTGGTGGGCGCCGTGACGCAGGTATTCATACCGGTCTGCTCCTTGCGGACATAAGAGAACGGATACAAAACGGCGGCTGCAATAGCATGTAATTACTATCTTTTTGTGCTGCACACTTTGATGTGCTTTACCTGCACACTTTAACGCGCACAGGCTCAGGCAAAAAGGTCGTACTGCCCTGAATGTTGATCGTTTTGTATCAAAACAGGAGCCTTGAAGAGATCGCAGCGCAGGGTTGGTGGCGGCCCCATATCAAGTCTAAGCTTTTTGCAGGACAGGCGAAAGCGCTGACTGAGCAGATCTGCAAGTGGTCCGCAACCGCGCATGCGTTCACCAAAGCGACTGCTGGAGTCACGACCTTCACGGTTTTGTCGGATCAGGCTCCAGACATGCTGCGCTCGCAGCGGAAAGTGCTGCCACAACCATTCATCAAAGAGATCGCGCAGCTCAAGTGGCAATCGCAGTAGAATATAACCTGCCCGGCTGGCTCCGGCACTGGCGGCGGCGCTCAGAATCTGCTCCAGCTCGACATCGTTGATGGCTGGAATCATTGGGGCTGCCAGTACGCTGACCGGAATACCTGCTGTACTGAGTTGTTCAATTACCTGAAGACGTCTGTAAGCGGAGGGAGCGCGTGGTTCGAGCAGGCGTTTGAGCTTGTCATCGAGGGTGGTCACGCTGATAGCAACACTGACCAGTCCTTCGCTGGCCAGCTCTGATAGCAGGCCGATATCACGACTGATCAATGCGCTTTTAGTGATGATGGACAGGGGGTGCTGGCACTGATGCAGTATTGTCAGCAGCTGCCGGGTTATATGCAGTTCTTTTTCGAGCGGTTGATACGGGTCAGTATTTGCGCCCAGTGCAATTGGGCGGCAGTGATAGCCTGCTTTGGCCAGTTCGGTGCGCAGCAGCTCAGGGGCGTTGCGTTTGGCGATCAGGTGCGTTTCAAAATCGAGGCCGGGAGAGAGACCCAGGTAGGCATGGGTGGGTCGCGCATAGCAATAGATACAGCCGTGTTCGCAACCCTGGTAGGGGTTGATTGATTGTTCAAAAGGAACATCTGGTGAGCGATTGACTGTGATAATACGACTGGCGTCCACCATTCGATATTCAGTGACCGGTTGTGGTGATGCAGGCCCGTCATCAATTTCGCTGTGGCTTGCCAAAAAACGGCTCTGTCGGTTGCTCAGTGCGCCCCGCCCACGGTAATGGCTGCGCTGACGAATAATCAATCTGTCGTTTTTCTGCATTGTATAGTTAGCTGACTTAAATACTGTATATTTATACAGTATCGCAGATATTGCAAGCCTGCAAACTGTTGCATTGGCCAGCTTTGCTTTAGGCTGTGTTTGTCTGATAAAGCAGGGAGCCTATTTTGATAGCAGACCAAAGGCTGGAATACTTTTGTGGAGATGGTACACCACTGGTGTTTGCCCATGCCAATGGCTATCCTGCGGCCAGTTATCGCCGCTTTCTTAACAGGATGCCTGAGCACTATGAAGTTTACGGTTACAGCCATCGACCTTTGTGGAATGACAAGAGTGAGCCGGTAGCGCCGATACGGGCCAACTGGTCTGTTTTTGCCCAGGATCTTGTTGATACGCTCAGGCAGTGGACACGGGAACCTGTCTGGATGATGGGACACTCTTTGGGGGCGGTAGTCTCGCTATTGGCGGTAGTACGCGAGCCTTCGCTGTTTCGTGGGCTTATCCTCATTGATCCGGTTTTTGTTCCTATGCGACAGGCATTGTTAATGAAATTAACACCCTCCGCCCTGCTCAGGCGTACACCGCTGATACGCAAGACGCTGGGGCGACCGGCCCGGTTTGATAATGTGCAGGCAGCTTTTGATTTTCATCGTGGCAAGCGGGTATTCACACGTTTCAGTGATGAGGCGCTGTGGGATTATATTTATGCAGGTACACGCACTGTTGCACGGGACGATACCAAAGGTGACAGGGGCTGTGATGATGCTGTTGAACTGGTCTGGAGCCCCGAATGGGAAGCGGCGGTGTATTTGTCTGTGCCGTTGGTCTGGCCCCGTTTGAGGCGTCTGCAACTGCCAACATTGGGTTTGCGTGGTGAAGACTCCGATATCCTGACGGCCGCTGCCTTGCAACGCTGGCAACAGTTACAGCCGTCGGCCCAACTATTGACGTGTGCCGGTGGGCATCTGCTGCCGTTGGAGTTTCCTGAACGCAGTGCCGCTCATGTGATTGACTTTCTACAGCGATCCGGCGGCTGATGTTGCACCGGATCTGGTTGTCTTTTTTTGTACTGGCCTTTGCCTGTGGACTTTATCAATGGCTGGTTGGTGGCGATGCCGAGGTTTTTCAGCGCATAGTCGCCAGCCTGTTTGAAATGGCCTCATTATCGGTTGAACTGGCTATCGGGCTGGTGGGTTTGATGGCGCTTTGGCTGGGGGTGGTGGCTATAGGAGAGGCGAGTGGGCTGATTGACAGGCTGGCCAAAGTGCTCTCACCCCTGTTTACCCGGTTGATGCCTGAGGTGCCGGCCAATCACCCTGCTATTTCCTCGATGACGCTCAATCTGTCAGCGAACGTACTTGGTCTTGACAATGCCGCTACGCCCTTGGGTATCAAGGCGATGCAGGATTTACAGAGTCTGAATCCTTCACCGACAGTGGCCAGTAATGCGCAGATTTTATTTCTGGTGCTCAATACATCGTCGGTCACACTGTTTCCGATGGCGGTATTGTTGTATCGGGCACAGATGGGTGCGCCGGACCCGGCGGCCGTCTTTTTACCTATTCTGATAGCTACCAGCTGCTCGACACTGGCGGGTTTGCTGGTGACAGCCTGGGTGCAGCGCATTCGCCTGTTCGATACCGTTGTACTGGTTTATCTGGGTGTTATGTGTGCCGCACTGCTGGCGTTGGTGGCTTATCTGGCCATGCTGACAGCCAGTCAATTACAACAACAGTCGAGTCTGTTATCCAACCTGTTGATATTTTCACTGGTGATACTTTTTCTGCTGGTTGCTCATCGTCGTGGTGTGAATGTTTACGAAACCTTTATTGAGGGAGCGAAGCAGGGTTTTGAAACAGCGGTCGGTATCATTCCTTATTTGTTGGCCATGCTGGTGGCTATTGGCTGTTTCCGGGCCAGCGGTGCCCTTGAGCTGGCCATGAACGCTCTGCGTGAAGCTGTATTCTGGTTTGGCTGGGACGGTCGCTGGGTTGATGCCGTGCCGACTGCATTGATGAAGCCGCTGTCAGGCTCCGGCGCCCGTGCGATGATGATCGATACTATGAACACCTTTGGTGTGGATGCCTTTCAGGCACGTTTGGCTGCGGTTATGCAGGGTTCGACGGAAACAACATTTTATGTATTGGCGGTTTATTTTGGCGCTGTGGGTATCCGTCACAGTAGGCATGCGCTGGCCTGTGGGTTGACTGCCGATGTAGCTGGTATAGGTGCTGCCATTGTCGTCAGTTACTGGTTTTTTACATGAACAAAGACCCTACTAATAGTGATGGTATAATGCAGGCTTTGTTTTTTCAGGGTTAATTACCTATGTCTGACGAACAACTCCTGTCTGGCAGGCACGATGAACATTATTCGATACTTGGCCCCTTTGTTTTGCCGGTGGCGTCAGCTTTGCATCTGCGTGGAGAGGACCCAATACAGATATTGCACGATGTCGGTATTGATGCTGCCAAAATAGCCAATCCGGACTGGCGTATTTCAATCCCCAAATGGCATGCGCTGATGAATCGTTGTGTGCAAATCACACAGGATGAATCCTTTGGCCTGTTTGCCGCCATGCAACTGCGCCCGCAGGTACTGAGCAGCCTGGGACTGGCCTGGTTGGCCAGTGATACGGTTTATGATGGTCTGCAACGAATGATCCGTTTTAGCCGCCTGATGAGTACAGCGGTGCGAATGACCATTGAAGAGACGGGCTCCCTGGTCAATGTACATATTGAATTACTGGTGGAATGGGAACCGGGGCTGGCTCCCGCACTGGATTACAGTATTGGCGTTATTGTGCGCATGTCCCGTTTGACCATGGGTGAATATCTGGCACCGGTGCGTATCGCTATTGAACGACCTGCACCTGCTGATCCGGGTGTCTGGGAATACTGGTTTGCCGCTCCGGTAACTTTTGCTGTAGACGGTTCCTGCCTGTCCTGGGCGCGCTCGGATATTGTGGAGCCGCTGTCCACAGGGGACCCTGAGTTGGCCCGTGTTAATGATGAGTACACGGAGGTTATTCTGGCGACATTCCTTCAGGACAGCATCTCGCGGGAAGTGGTTGACAAGATTATCCAGTTTTTGCCTGACGGGCCGCCGAGCCAGGTACGTGTTGCTGATGCCCTGCATGTCAGTACACGCACTTTGCAGCGCAAATTGCAGGAAGAGAACACCAGCTTTGTTGAATTGTTGGGCGAGGCCAGACTGGCGCTGGCGCGTAAATATCTGCGCAATCCCCAGCGCTCAGTCGTTGAAACCGCCTATCTGCTGGGCTTTTCCGAACCCAGTACTTTTTCACGGGCTTTTAAACGCTGGACAGGCCAGTCGCCGGTTGAATATCGCATCGAGCACAGCCCCTCCTGATTGATACAGCGATCTGTAGCCATCGTATTCGTTACATAAACTTGTTGCGGATCATGTTTGCCTGTCTGTGAAACCGTACAATATGCGCGTGCTATTGTACTAACGGGGGGAGGGGGAATATGGCCAAACTGATGGTTGTGGCCGACATCGACAAGCATTGCTCGGCGTCTTCACGAGGTCTGGAATTGGCGCGGCATCTCGGGCTGGAGCTGGAAGTTGTCGCCTTTGTCTGGACTTCACTGAAATCACTTGAACTGGATGATATTGGTCGGGCTGAACTCAGGCAGCGGCTATTGGATGAGCGTGAAAAAGACCTTGAAGAACATATTGCCAAATATCGTCGCAGCAATCAGAAAGTTACCTTGAAAATTGTCTGGGAGAAAAATATTGCTCCCTGGCTGGTGCGACGTTTGAACACGGGGAAGTATATCGGTGTGATTAAAACGGGCTGTCGCAGTGAAACGATAGTGCATACGTCCGTTGATTGGCATCTGCTGCGTGAAAGTCCGGTGCCGGTACTGATTGTGGCCCGTGATCGCTGGTTGCGCACCAAACCGGTGCTTGCTGCGCTCGATCTTGGAACACGCCACCGCAGTAAATGTCGTCTGAACCACCAGATTGTTGAATCTGTCTGCCATATAGCACAGGTGCTGGATACTGAGCCAAAATTTATTGCGGCCATTGAGGTTCCCTCGCTGCTATCGGATATTGGTGTTATCAGTCCGGCCAATTATGTGCGCGAACAAAAAGAAGCGATGAAAACTCAGTGGCTGAAGCTGGTTGAAGCCCACAGGCTGTCACCACAGATGCTTCATATTAGGCGTGGTCCTGTTGCCCGGGTAATTTGTAATGCGGCGGCCAAAGAGCGGGCGCAGCTGGTTGTTATGGGCTCGGTGGGGCGCCAGAGTGTTCGAGATCGCATGCTGGGTCGTACCGCAGAGTCGGTGTTGCAACTTTTGCATACGGATATTCTGGTACTCAAACCTGAGTCGTAAAAGCCTCTGGATAAAGGCATTGTGAAAAACATCCTTCAGAAACTTGCCTTTTGTCAGAAGCTGACTATTGTTTAGCCTAGTACATTGGTTGATGCCAGTGTGCTACACGTCCCCTGGCCGATGTTTCCGCCCCGAAACATACGGCTGTTTGGCCCGCTATTTCTTCCCGACTGGCGGGCTTTTTTATTTCTTCAGATAGTGCTTGCCAGTGTAGGTAGTAATGGCTATCTTTTTGTTGTCAGGTTTTGATGACAATTGACGCCTCTGGTCATGTGACTGTCGTGACCCGCCATCCCGATAAAAGCGACGGTTAATTAATATGTAGCCATGATTTACGAATGATTTGTGAATCTATCCGGATAGCGGGCCATGCAGGCACAAGTTACCCGGAGTGTCAGGAGTTGCACGAAGGAGAGTTCCCTACATTGGCCCGGCCAATGTTTCGGCAAGCCGGGCCTTTTTTCATCCTGGTCCTGAATGAGGATGAAAGTGGTTTTGAGCCAACGTGTACGGGGGCATTATTGCAGCTGAACGGCAGATTGCCAGGACTGTTGTGGATGTTAGCCCAAGTGCTGATGTATCCAGCACACCGGGGGGGTGTGTAACTGTCCGATGCTGTGCCCAAGGCAGCGAAGTGAAGTGGCTGGCCCATGGTCAACCCGACATTACCTGACATTTTCCTCAGAGTCCCTACCTTCGCCCGGTGTATACCGGGCGCTTTTTATAAAATGTGTATCGGTGTATTACAGACGTTTGTTATCAGGTCGGCAATAAGCCTTTGTGACGCCAAAAGGTACGCTGGCATCCTGTCATAAATCTGTCATACCCTATGTAAACAATAGCTATTTGAGAGGGGAGGCCTGTTGAATAGGTCGCACGTTTTGTTTTCACTGTAGGAAAATTTATGTCCAGTCCGATAAAGCAGCGTCTTGAAGAATCACACAAGGATCTTTTTATTCCCCGTGAACTGAGCTGGCTGCAATTTAACCAGCGGGTTTTGCAAGAAGCCGCCAACGTCAAAAATCCGGTGATTGAACGCTTGCGTTATCTCGGCATTTTTTCCAACAATTTAGATGAATTCTTTCGTGTGCGGGTGGCGGAGGTGCGGCGGCTGATCTCTGTTTCCAGTGGCAAGGCACACCAGCAGGCCAAGGATCTGCTGGCTGATATTCAGGATCGGGTTGTTGAGCAGCAAAAGGAGTTTGAGGAGGTTTATAACCAGCTGCTCAAAGTATTGTATTCGCGGCGTATTTTTTTAATTAACGAACGCCAGCTCGATCCGGGGCAGGCTGCTTTTGTACAGGATTATTTCACTACTACGGTATTACCTGAACTGGAACCTATTCTTGCGCGTTCTGATCGTCAGATCCCAATGCTTAATGATGAGTCAATTTATCTGGCTATTGAAATTTGCTCGGGCGATAACTATGAGTATGCTGTAGTGGAGGTGCCCACTGACCGGCTTAACCGCTTTGTTGAAATTCCCCGGCGCAAGGGTGGGCCGGGTAAAGTGTTTATTGCTTTGGATAATGTTATTCGCGCCTGCCTTGTGCAGGTATTTCGGGGTGTTTTGCCTATTGATAATGCCGAGGCTTATTGTTTTAAATTTTCCCGGGATGCAGAACTTGAGATCGACCCGGATATTACTGAAAGCCTGATTGAAAAAATGGAGACCAGCCTCAAACAGCGGCGCAAGGCTGATGCGGTACGCTTTGTTTACGATGCCAAAATGCCGGATCGGCTACTGGATTTTTTACGCAGCCGCTTTGGCTTTGGTAAATACGACAGTGTAATTCCCGGAGGTCGTTACCATAACTCAAAAGACTTTATCGGTTTCCCTAATGTTGGCCCGAAATATCTGGAGTTCAAACCATTACCGCCAATTCGTATTGCCCGTCTGGATAAATCTGAAAGCCTGTTTGAAAATATTCGTGATCGTGATGTGTTTCTTTGCTATCCCTATCACCCCTTTGATTATCTGGTGGATGTGCTCAAGACAGCGGCACTGGACCCGGATGTCAGCAGTATAAAAATGTGTCTGTACCGGGTGGCTAAAAATTCACGGGTTATTGATGCTCTGGTCAATGCTGTCCAGAACGGCAAACGGGTGCTGGCAGTTGTTGAGCTGGCTGCGCGCTTTGATGAGGCGGCTAATATTTCCTGGGCGCAGCGGCTGACTGAAAACGGTATCGATGTGCGTTTTGGTGTACCCGGCTTGAAGGTGCATAGCAAGCTGATTTTGATCGAACGTCGGGAACAGGGGCAAAGCCGTTATTATTCCCATATTGGCACTGGTAATTTCAATGAAAAAACTGCGCGTTTGTATACAGATTTTTCACTGCTGACGTATGACCAGGATATTGGTCGGGATCTCTACAATGTTTTTGATTTTTTACAATACAACTACAAACGGCCGGAATACCAACATCTGTTGGTATCACCACATTCAGCACGCAGTGGTATTGAAAAACTGATTGATCAGGAAATTGCCAATGCCAGGGCAGGCTATCGGGCACAGATGGTGCTCAAATGTAATAACCTGGTTGACACAGCCATGGTTGAAAAGCTCTATGAGGCTTCCAGTGCCGGCGTGGAAGTGCGCCTGATCATACGTGGTATGTGCTCTCTTAAACCGGGATTGCCGGGTGTGTCAGAGAATATCAAGGCGATCAGTATCGTTGATCGCTATCTGGAACACCCCCGGGCTTATGTGTTTTACAACCGGGGTCACCCACACTATCTGATTGGCTCGGCTGACTTGATGACACGCAATCTGGATTTTCGAGTGGAGGTATTGTGTCCCATTTTTGATGAGGCTGCTCAAATATTGCTTCAGGATATTCTTGATCAGCAGTGGCACGATAATGTCAAAGCCCGGATTATTGATGAAAACCAGTGCAACGATTTTGTAAAGGGGCGTCAAAAAGCTGCCCGGATCCGTTCCCAGGAGAGTATTCACCGCTATTTGGCTACCGGCAAACTGCCGCGTTATCCGCGATCTGACAGGCGTCCTTCCTCCAGGCGTCGCCGGACAAAGGATTGAGTGGGGCAGGATTTGGTTTGTACCGGTTTCGTACCTGTACTTGCGCATGCAGTCGACTCAGTTACACTGGCCGCTTCTATGGACTGAATAAGGATGATAGCCCCATTCCGGTAGCGGGTTGGCACGGGCTGTTTTGTAATTATGGCGGGAAGCTCCCTTTTGGTATTGATAGATGATATTGCCACAATTCTTGATGATGTGGCGGTGTTGTCCAAAGTGGCGGCCAAGAAAACGGCGGGTGTACTTGGCGATGATCTGGCTGTAAATGCTGAACAGGTGTCCGGTGTCAAGGCTGATCGGGAGCTGCCGGTTGTGTGGGCGGTGGCCAAGGGATCCTTCCGCAACAAACTGATACTGGTGCCGACGGCACTGTTGATTTCCTTTATTGCCCCCTGGCTGATTACACCATTGTTAATGGCGGGCGGCCTGTTTCTCTGCTATGAGGGTTTTGAGAAAGTTATTCACCCTTTTTTGCATTCCAGGGCCGATGATGAGGCTCATCATCAAGAGTTGGTTGACAATCTGGCCAATCCGGCAATAGATCCGTTAGCGTTTGAACAGGACAAAATAAAAGGTGCCATTCGCACCGATTTTATTTTGTCAGCTGAAATTATCGTGATTACTCTGGGTACGGTTGCGGCTGCTGATATTACGACCCGTATCCTGGTAGTGTCGACGATTGCAGTAGTTATGACCGGTGGTGTTTATGGTCTGGTCGCGGGCATTATCAAACTGGATGATGCCGGTTTGTTTCTGTCAGAGCGCAGAGGGGAAGGACTCTGGAAGAGTGTTCAGCGTTGGTTTGGCGGTGCGCTGCTGGGATTTGCACCGATATTGATGAAAACCCTCAGTATCGTTGGTACGGCGGCTATGTTTATGGTGGGCGGTGGCATTTTGGTACACGGTCTGCATCCGGTGGCAGTTGCTATTGAACATATGGTCGAAATGGGCAGCCATTGGACCTGGGTCGGCCCTGTATTTAAGCTGCTTGGCTCTACATTGCTGTCAGCCCTGTTTGGACTGGTGGCTGGCGGCCTCACACTGCTGCTGATCCACGGGCTGGGGCGTATTCAGAGACGGCCCCAAAAAGCCTCGGAATGAGCAGCAGATAAGCTCAGCGTTTTAGCAGCGAGCCTAGAATTCCCCGGAAAAACTGGCGGCCGACACTGCTGCCAGCGGCTCTGGCCATACTTTTGAAGAAGGCTTCGCTGGCACTTTGACGGCGGGAACCACCGCGGTTGTTTTTGGCAGCTGTCCTGGCAGCTTCTTTTTCCCGTGCGGCCTGTGCTTCCTGTTCAAGTGCGGCAGCGGTGCGTTCTTTGAGAATCTCGTGGGCAGAGCGGGGGTCAATAGCTTCTTGGTAGCGCCGCATATTAGGGTCGTGGGCAAGGATAGACGCTCGTTCCTCTGTGCTTGCCTTGCCCATGCGAGACTGGGGTGGGCGGATCAGTGTGCGCTGTACGGGCATCGGAATACCCTTGTCCTGCAGGGTGGAGACAAGAGCTTCACCCACACCGAGTTCAGTAATAACAGTCGCCGTATCCAGTTCAGGGTTTTCACGAAAAGACTGGGCAGCCACCCGCACGGCTTTTTGCTCCCTGGGTGTATAAGCCCGCAGGGCGTGCTGGACGCGGTTGCCAAGCTGGGCCAGCACTGAATCAGGAATGTCGGCTGGACTTTGGGTGATAAAATAGACTCCAACCCCCTTGGAGCGAATCAGACGCACAACCTGTTCGATTTTCTCCAGCAGTGCCTTGGGTGCGTCGCTGAACAAGAGGTGGGCCTCATCAAAAAAGAACACCATTACCGGTTGCTCCGGATCGCCCAGTTCCGGCAAATTTTCAAACAATTCCGACAGCAGCCAGAGCAGTAAAGTGGAATAAACTCTGGGACTGCGAATCAACACATCGGCAGCCAGCAGGTTGATCACACCGCGGCCATCGCGGGTGGTCTGCATAAAGTCGGCCAGTTGCAATGAGGGTTCACCAAAGAATTGATCTCCGCCTTCGCGCTCCAGTATCAGCAGACGGCGCAAGATGGCATTGACAGAGGCTTTGGAGACGCCAAAACCAGTGCCCAAATCCTTGCTGTTGTTGCCGAGATATTCCAGTGTTGTACGCAGATCTGCCAGGTCCAGTAGCAGCATGCCTTCCTGATCAGCAAACTCAAAGACCAGC
Organism: Parahaliea sp.; assembly: GCA_047974765.1. Lineage (GTDB taxonomy): Bacteria > Pseudomonadota > Gammaproteobacteria > Pseudomonadales > Halieaceae > JBKECP01. The sequence continues at coordinate 105,740 of JBKECP010000020.1, forward strand.
GTCATCACGCCTTCCTGGGTTTCGTTAAGATCGAGCAGACGCGACAACAGCTGTGGCCCCATTTCTGATACGGTGGTGCGTACTGGTGTGCCCTGATCGCCAAATACATCCCAGAAAGATACCGGAAAGCTCTTTTGGGTGTAGTTATCAATGCCAATACTGCGCACGCGTTCATCCACTTTTAGATGGGGTGAACCACTTTGACACATGCCCGAGATATCACCTTTGATATCGGCCAGAAAAACAGGTACACCCCTGTCGGAAAAACCCTCGGCCAAACACTGTAGTGTGACCGTTTTGCCGGTGCCGGTAGCTCCGGCCACCAGACCGTGGCGGTTGGCGTAACGCGGCTCCAGATAAACCTTGCCGGCGGGTGAGCCACCGATGAGAATGCCCTCACTCATATGTTGTCGTTCCTTTGCTGTTATACGGGTGCGATATGATCAGCGCCCATGATAGGCAGCTTTGTCAATGCTTGCCAGCAAGACAATGGCTGCCTAAGGTGGGCTCATTGTTTACAGGGAGATTGAATCATGCGATGGAAGGACGGTAGACGCAGCACTAATGTAGATGATCAGCGGGGCCAACGGACCGCATACAGCGGAGCTATGGCCAGTGCACCGGTGTTATTGCGCTTTTTACCTGCACTGATTCGCAGTAAAGCAGGGCGAACACTGCTGATTATTGGCGTACTGGTTGTTGTTGGCGGAAAAATGATGGGCGTTGATGTACTGTCAATGTTTCTTGGCGGTACCAATATGGAGCCTGTTCCCGACAGCAGTTCATCTTCAACCCAGCTGACGCCACAGCAGCAGGAAGCGGCAGATTTTGTCGCTGTGGTACTGGCTGATACTGAAGATACCTGGAATGGTATTTTTCAGCAGCAGGGCCAGAACTATCGAGAACCCACACTGGTACTGTTCAGTGACCGGGTTAGCACCGCCTGTGGTATGGCGTCCTCGGCAGTAGGGCCGTTTTACTGCCCGGGGGATCAGCAGGTTTATATTGATCTGAGTTTTTTCAACGATCTTAAAACCCGTCACGGTGCTCCTGGTGATTTTGCCCAGGCCTATGTGATTGCCCATGAAATTGGCCATCATGTGCAGACCTTGTTGGGTATCAGCCAGCAGGTACGCAAAGCGGGCCAGGGGCGCAGTCAGGCTGAGGTTAATGCCCTGTCGGTACGGCAGGAACTACAGGCGGATTGTTTTGCGGGCCTGTGGGGCCATGCCGCCAATAATCAGCGTCAATTACTGGATGTGGGTGATCTGGAGGAGGCTTTGCGGGCAGCCACTGCCATTGGTGATGACCGCCTGCAAAGTCAGGCCGGTCACGAGGTGGTGCCTGACAGCTTCACCCATGGCAGTTCTGAGCAGCGGGTGCGCTGGTTCCGTCGGGGTTTTGAAAGCGGCCAGCTGGAAAACTGTGATACTTTTACCGCATCGCAGATATAGTACTGAGCTTAATCCTGTGATCGATTTCGTCAACGGGGCACATCTATGAGTCACTTACCCCGATAATCTGTGTGGCCGGGTTAATACAGATAGATATTTTACGGATGGATGTTTCTATTATGGCCAAAGCAAATGCCTGCACCCGACAGGTGCAGGTATAGTTGATCAGGCACAGCTAAAGATCTCAGGGGCTACTCTTGGGTTTTGCCTTGGGTCGGGGTTTGGCTTTTGTGCGTGTTGTTGTTGCGGCTGTTTTTGTCACAGCCTTTTTCGGTGCCATTTTTCTTTTGGGCCTGCTTTTTGCCTTTTTACCTGGCCGGGTGATCAGTCCGGCTACTTCCTCCAGTTCCTGTAAAGAGTCTTCCAGATAATCGATCAGTCGCTGTACATGGGGCATGGCACGGCGGCAGGCAATAATGCCAAAATGCAGCTTGTTGTTATAGCTGACCAGCGTGATGTTCATGGCAAAACCATCAAAGACGATGGACACCGGATACATGCCATCAAGGCTGGCGCCGTTCCAGTAAAGTTGTTCACGGGGGCCGGGAACATTTGAGATAACGGTACTGAAGGCCGGGAATTTACTGGTCAGTCCCAGCACTGAGGTAAACAGGGCGGGAATTTGAGTGACCTGGGTGAAAATCATGGCTTCGCGGGGAGTCAGGGCGTTCATTAGCTTTTTGCCCGCCTGCATGGATGCCTGTACGCAGCGCATCCGTGCTGCCGGATCGTCCAGATGGGTAGCCAGATCGGCAATCATAAAACTGACCGCATTGGCACTGTCAAAATCATCTTTGGCCCGCAGTGAAATAGGCGTCATAGCCTTGAGTGATTTGCCGGGTAAGTCTCCCTGATTAATCAGATAGCGGCGCAATGCCGAACCACATAGCGTCAGTACCAGGTCATTCAATGTGCCGCCCATGGCCTTGGCGACCCGGTTAATGCGATCAAAATCCCAGCTCTGGGCGACAAAACGGCGTGACCCGGTTACATCGGTATTGATCGAGGTGCGTGGAATATTGTGCCAGGGTACAGCCAGGCCTTCACCACCGCCAAAAAATGTGCTGCCAAAACGTTTGAAGGCACCAAATAGATTGCCGGATACGTTCAGTTGCTGTTTTAGTGCCTCGCTGACGTTGCGCAACTCACCGCTATCGGGAATAACGGCCTGTTGTTTATGTTTGGCACGTTGTTGTGTTTTATAAGCCTCAAAGGCTTCCAGTGAAAAAGGCGAGTGCTCGCAGTAATCATTCTGGTCAGTGGAATACATGGCACTGACCGTATGCATGGAAGCAACACCATCAGTAACGGCATGGTGAACCTTCATGTACATGGCAAACTGGCGGTTTTGCAGGCCTTCAATAAGATGAAACTCCCACAGAGGTCGACTGCGGTCAAGCAGGGTACCGTGCAGCCTTGATATCAACATGAATAATTCACGGAAACGGCCGGGTTTGGGTAACGCAGAGTGCCGGACGTGGTAGTCAATATCAAAGGTTTTGTCCGCTTTCCAGTACAGTGGTCCCAGTGGCCCTGCTGCACCTGTGGAGACATAGTCACCAAAGGGACGGCGATAGGCCTCATCCATTTTTAATACGGCGGCCAGCTCCAGCAAAAAGGCGGCCTCGTCAACGTCGTCGGGTAAGGTGAAAAGGTGGAGTCCGCCAACGTGCATGGGTGTCTGGCGTTTTTCAAGGTAGAGAAAACCGGCATCAGCCAATGGAATACGTCTCATCGATTCTGTCCTACGCTGTCTTTTTTCTGGCGTGTTCCGGTCAAACCGACCCGGACGGCGTGAGGTTATCAGGCCCGTTGACTAGACTGATTCCTTTTATCGGTAAATGCAATACTCTACGGATGACAAATCACGCACAGCCCTGCTTTTTCGGATGTTTTGCAAAATCCGGGTGAGCGTTCCGGCGGGTTCCAGTGTTTGCAATGACTGTGCAATTGCTGATTGTTATGCCTGGCCTGTAACCGTGTGGGGAATTTATCTGGCAGCATGGCCGGTAATTTGAGTTCACTGCCCCGTGTATTTCATCAAGCCGTATCAGCTGTATTTATAAATTTAATTGCTGATTGATTGGACGGGCAAAGCAGAAGGACTTACGCCCGCCCCAAAATACGTCACCTTTTCAGACAGATTGGCTACTGTATATATAGACAGTAGTTCTTGATCGTGGCAAAGTGGCCTCCAGTGATAAAAACATCAACGGGAGATAAACACTATGACTGGAATTCAGGCAGAACAGCAGATTATTCGCCAGTTATTAAAGGGGCATTCCTCTGCACAGAAGCAAAAAAATTCCGCCCGGCGGCTGGTTGAAATGTTGGCTGTGGCAACGGCTGTTGCGATGCTGGGTTTATTGGCGGGGCCGCTATTACTGCCGTTGATGATTGCGGCCGTGCTGCTGACGCTGGGGATTGAATAGCTCTGTAAATAATAGCCCCACTTTAACGGTTTATTTTAAACAATCCTGTTTTGAACGATATGGTTCGTTGTTTGGCATAATTTGTTGTTATAACGGGATTTGTTGCTATAGCCAGCGAATATGCCGAAACAGCAATAGCATACCGCCCGCCAGTGTTGCCATAACGGTCAGCAGTATAAAGTAACCATAGTGATGGCGAAGCTCGGGAATATAGTCAAAATTCATTCCGTAAAGACCGGCGAGAAAGCTCAGCGGGATAAAAATAGCGGTGATAATGGTCAGTATCTTCATCGTATTGCTCAGGTGGTGTGAAGTGATTGAAATATGGCCTTCAATCAAATCCCCGCAGAGCTCATAAAACATATTGCAAAGGCTGTAGAGGCGTTCGCAGCGGTCATAAAGATCTCGCCGCTGGTGATGATTGTGGTCCCTTTTGTGACCCAAATGCGGGCTGCCATCGTGTAATAAATCTTCTGTCATATCCTTGTGATAACTGAAGATACGACGGAGTTTACGCAGCCGGGAACGGTACAATACCAGCTCCTTCATTACATCTTCAGAGCGCCTGGTCAGCAGGGCATCTTCGAGTTCACCCAATATATCTTCAAAATCCAGTATTCGCTCAAGATAGAGTCCGCTGGCAAAATGCAGCAATTTAAGGGCGAGTTTGGCGGGTGAGGCCAGCAGGGAGTTTTCGGCAGGCTGTTCCCAGAAATGATTGATGCCAGGAGCCGGGCCTCGGCGCAGTGAAATGAGATATCTGTCGGTGATCCACAAATCCAGTTGCTGTGGCGTCAAGGATAAATATTCATCAAAATCGGCAAGCCCTCGAAACAGCACAAAGGTATTGTGTTCAAAGACCTCGATTTTGGGTGGATGGTTTTGCCGTGAGCTGTCAGAGACAGACAGCTCGTTGCAGCCCATTGAAAACAACAGCGTGCGAACTTCGGTTGTGAGTGTATCATCAATGTCCAGCCACAGTTTGCTGTCGCTGTGATCTCGCCATTGCTCAATGAGTTCGATGCCACCCGTCTGACGGTGACCATCAGCGAACAGTAGCATTGTCCGTATCATGTTATGTGCTCACAATATGCTGGGAAGACAGGATGCGATGATAGCATGACCTCCAGTATATCCATCAAAGAGCTGGTCGTATTTTTAGCTGCTTTGCAGGTTTTACTTGCCTCAAAGATGGGCTTCTTGCAGGCTATGCAGTTGTGCTGGTTTTGTTCTTGAATCGTGTCTAGGACAAAGCAGCTTCAGTAGGGATTGGTTCAGGAATAAAAAATGGCAAAAGTCATCCATTACTATGCCCACCCAGGGCATCGGTTTTCCAGTATTAATAAAGCCATGTGGGATGCCTCCCGGCAGGTCGAGAATGTTATGCATGTTGACCTTTGCCGTGAATATCCGCGTTACGATATCAATATTGATCAGGAACAGGCGCGCCTGCTGTCACACGATATTATTGTTGTACAGTTTCCGATGTTCTGGTATTCCGCACCAGCACTGGTCAAGGAATGGCTGGACCTTACGTTTGAACACGGTTTTGCCTATGGCGATGGCGGTAGTCAACTCAAAGGCAAATGGCTGATGCTGGCAGTGAGTACCTCAGCCCCGGAATGTGCTTTTTCCGGCAAAGGCTATCAGCACTATCCCTTGCGAACTTTTCTGACACCTTTTGAACAAACAGCACGCTTGAGCGGTATGCGATTTGCTGCGCCCTATGTACGTTATGGTGCGCTGGAGGGTAGTTCGCAAGCTCATGCCGAGGGCTTTGTCAGGTTGTTACAGGCGCTGCGCAATGACCGCTATAACCTGGAGGTGGCGGAGGCTTCCGAGTGTATCCATCACGATACTCTGCCACTGAACCAGCCATTACATACGGAGGCCTGAGCCATGACTGACTTTTTACTGCTGGCCTTTATTTTCTTGATTGCAGGTGTCGTGACCGTACCGATTGCCAGCCGTCTGGGGCTGGGTTCAGTGCTGGGCTATCTGATAGCGGGCATTATTATCAGCCCGATTCTTGTCGGGTTGAATGTAGATCTGATCTCTATTCAGCACTTTGCCGAGTTTGGCGTAGTTATGATGCTGTTTCTGGTCGGTCTGGAGTTGGAACCCAAAATGCTCTGGCAGATGCGGTCCCGCCTGCTTGGGCTGGGTGGCCTGCAGGTGCTGTTGACTACTGCCCTGATTGCCGGTGTGGTCATGCTTCTTGGTCAGTCATGGACGATTGCGCTGGCCTGTGGTCTGGTGTTGTCACTGTCATCGACAGCTATCGTATTGCAAACGCTGAATGAAAAGGGGCTGATGCGCTCTGATGGTGGCCAGGCGGGTTTTTCGGTATTGCTGTTTCAGGATATTGCCGTTATTCCAATGCTGGCGCTGATTCCTCTGCTGGCGATTCCCGAGCTGGCCGATATGACCAATCAGGCAGTGGCTCACGGTGCAGATGCTGCCGGGGGGAATAGTCATGGCCACAATATCAGCCTGGTGGAGGGGCGGCCTGGCTGGCAGGTGGCAATAATTACCAGTGTGGCCATTGCTGCGGTGGTGGCGGTGGGTGCCTTTTTGACGAGGCCGGTATTTCGTTTTATTGCCATGGCTAATATGCGTGAGCTTTTTGTGGCTACGGCGTTGATGTTCGTTATTGCCATTGCGCTTTTAATGACCATGGTGGGGCTGTCGCCTGCACTGGGTACTTTTCTTGCCGGTGTGGTACTTGCCAACAGTGAATATCGCCATGAACTGGAAAGTGATATTGACCCTTTCCGTGGTCTGCTGCTGGGCCTGTTTTTTATGACAGTGGGAGCAGCTATCGATTTTGCACTGCTATTTGGCAATATCGGCCTGATATTGGGCCTGACGCTTGGATTGATGCTGATTAAAGCACTGGTTTTACTACTGCTTGGAAAAATTTTCCATATTCGCGGCGCCGATAAGTGGCTGTTTGCTCTCGGTCTTGCTCAGGCGGGTGAGTTTGGTTTTGTGTTGCTGTCTTTTACCGTAGCCAATTATGTTTTACCACAGGCCATTGCTGATCAGCTTTTGCTGGTGGTGGCGCTGTCAATGATGTTGACGCCCCTGCTGTTTATTTTTTATGAGCGTGTCATTGTGCCAATGTATTCAGGAGCCGAGGAGCGTGCGGCTGATGAGATTGATGAAAAGGGCCAGGTTATCATTGCCGGTTATGGCCGTTTTGGTGGTGTTATCAACCGCATGTTATTGTCTGCGGGTTATGAAACAACGGTGCTGGATTACTCCTCATCACAGCTGGATATGTTGCGTACCTTTGGTGTCAGGGTGTTCTTTGGTGATGCTACCCGTGCAGACATGCTGGAGGCTGCCGGTATTGGTGAGGCACGCTTGCTGGTAGTGGCTATTGACCAGCGTGAACAGGCTACAGAGCTGGTCAAACAAGTCCGCAACAGTTATCCGGAGCTGCATGTTGTGGCGCGTGCAATGGATCGCAACCATGTGTATGAGCTGTATGCTGCCGGTGCCAACGATATTATTCGCGACACCTTTGACAGTGCCGTCCGGGCCGGGCGTTCAGCCTGGGAAGCGCTCGGCATCCACCCTTTTGAAGCAGAAATTCTCGCCCGTACTTTTGTGCGTGAGGATAAGGCCGTACTGCGTGAGCTTGCTCCACTTTACGATATTACTGTTCCGCCCCAGGAAAATGAGGCTTATTTTACCCGTGCCCGCGAATTAATGGTGGAGGGTGATCTGGACCTGGTCAGTCGGGGGCAGGCTTTTCGCAGCCGCAGTGCCAGAGGCTGGTCGCCACCTTCGTGGGAGGATGTTGACAGTGATCAGACCGGCCATTGAACTGACAGTATGAGCACTGAGTCTGCTGTTTTTCTAAGCGGTAATCTGATGCGGCATGTAGTGCGCATGTCGCTGACAACCAGTATCGGTCTGATGGCCATGTTTGCGGTTGACCTTGTCGATCTCATTTTTATTTCGATGCTGGGTAATGATGCTTTGGCGGCGGCTGTCGGCTATGCCGGTTCGCTGCTGTTTTTTACCAATGCCATCAATATTGGTTTTTCAATTGCTGCCGGTTCACTGGTTGCCAGGGCTATTGGCGCCGGACGCGGTGAAGAAGCCCGTGAATACGCAACCAGCGTCGGCTTGTATGCCGCTCTTACCGGTATCGTACTGCCACTGCTGATTTTGTCACAGGTTGAGTCCATTCTTTCACTGTTTGGCGCTGAAGGTGAGGTGTTGGCACTGGCTGCCCGCTATGTCTGTTTTGTCGTGCCAAGCATGTGGATGGTAGGGGTGGCAATGACTGCCATGGCTGTGTTGAGAGCCCATGGTGATGCCCGGCGCTCGATGATGGCAACACTTTATGGCGGCACGGTCAATGCGGTGCTTGATCCAATATTGATTTTTGGGCTCGATTTTGGTTTGGATGGAGCTGCCTTGGCATCGGTGGCGGCAAGGTTGGCCATGCTGCTGTGTGCCGCGCTGCCGCTTATCCGTGTATATCGTGGTTTTGCAAAACCTGGCCTGGCTTTGATGCTGCGTGATGCAACAGCCATTGGTGGCATGGCGGCACCGGCGGTAATGACCAATATTGCCACCCCGGTGGGCAATGCCATTGTGACGCGTGAAATTGCTCAGTTTGGTACTGAAGCCGTTGCTGGTATGGCAATCATCAGTCGTTTAATGCCGGTGGCATTTTCGGTGATTTTTGCGCTATCTGGCGCAATTGGGCCGATCATCGGGCAGAACTTCGGTGCTGGTCAGTATGCCCGTGTGCGGCGGGGTTTTGTGGCAGGCGTCCAGTTTGCGGGATTCTATATTGTACTGGTCAGCGCACTGCTGTTCTTGCTGCGTTCGCCAATAGCGGATTTATTTGATGCTACTGGCATTACCCGTGAGCTGGTTTATCTGTTTTGTGGAGTACTGGCTTTGGCGGGTTTTTTTAACGGTGTTATTTTTGTTGCCAATGCCAGTTTTAATAACCTGGGTCATCCTCTGTATTCAACCTGGATCAACTGGGGGCGGCATACATTGGGCACCTGGCCTTTGGCCATAGTCGGGGCACATATGGCTGAGGCCCAGGGAGTATTGTTCGGGCAGGCTGTGGGCGGGATTTTCTTTGCACTGATCGCCTGGTTGCTGGCATTGCGGGTGATGCGTACAAGTGCTGAACAAACGCCGGAAGAAGAGAGTGAGCCGCCACTGGCAACACCCATGCTGCATCGGCGGGGCTGGTAATGCGCGGATGATAATGTAACAGAAGTGATACCTTTGCTGAGTGGTCTATATAACTGGCTGCGTTATACTGCGGCTTCTGTTGTTGTACTAAGGCTGTACTTGATACCTCTAAAGGGAGACTGTGTTATGGAATTGATTGAAATGGGTGCTCAACTGTTATCTGACAAGCTGGGGCTGAATGTGGACCCGGCCATCATCACTGGCGCTCTTGATAAATTGTTGGGCGATGGTAATGGCAATATTGATATTGCCGCTTTAGTAAGTCAGATGACACAAAATGGTGGTTTGAGTTCGATTGTAAACAGCTGGTTGGGTGATGGATCCAACAGTCCGATTTCAACTGATGCTATTCAAAGCCTGTTTGGTGAAGGTAAATTGTCCGAGTTTGCATCCAGTCTGGGCACCGATACCGGCACGGCGATCGACGGTTTGTCAGGCATGTTGCCGCAATTGGTCGACAAGGCCAGCAGCGGCGGTAATCTGCTGGACTCAGTAGGTGGTGTGGGTGGCTTGATGGATGCGGCCAGCTCACTGTTTGGTAAAAAATAAATCAAACTGTCAGCAGGGTGCTGTATTTGTAGCGCCCTGTTTTTCTGCCTCCCTTAAAGAGTCTATCCAGAAACTGCCAGGGCTGAAGGCTATTGTATGCCTCAGGGATATTTTGTGACCGTATGAATACTGCTCTGCCTGAAACCATGCACTGTGTAGAGATAAGTCAGCCTGGTGAACCGGCTGTGTTGCTGCCTGCAACCCGGTCTTTGCCTGAACCAGGGCCGGATGATGTACTGATTGCCGTTGCCGCCGCCGGTGTTAACCGTCCCGATATTATGCAACGTAAAGGTTTGTATCCGCCACCGCCGGGTGCTTCTGATTTGCCGGGGCTAGAGGTGGCCGGAAGTATCGTTGCCATGGGTGAACGCGTCAGTCAGTGGCAACTGGATGATGAAGTCTGTGCCCTGTGCAATGGCGGTGGTTACGCACAATATGTGGCTGTACCAGCAAGACAGTGTTTACCTGTTCCTGAGGGAATGAGTATGTCTGAGGCTGCTTCACTGCCTGAGGCGTTATTTACTGTATGGAGCAATGTATTTGAGCGCGGTCAGTTACAGGCGGGGGAGAGTTTTCTTGTCCATGGTGGCAGTTCCGGTATAGGTATTACCGCTATTCAATTGGCCCGCGCTTTTGGTGCGAGGGTATTTGCCAGTGCCGGCAGTGATGAAAAATGTCGCGCCTGTGAAGCACTGGGAGCGGAGTTGGCAATTAATTATCGGGAGCAGGATTTTGTTGAAGTGCTCAAGGCCCAAACGGATGGCGAGGGGGTGGATGTCATTCTCGACATGGTGGGAGGCAGTTACATAAACCGCAATCTTAAACTGGCAGCTGTTGACGGCCGCATAATCAATATTGCCTTCCAGGAGGGTTTTGAAAGCACCGTTAATTTTGTACCCCTGTTAAGCAAGCGCCTGACTCTGAGTGCTTCAACTTTGCGTCCGCGCAATGCTGAATATAAAGCTGCGCTGGCACAGACACTGATTGAAAAAGTTATACCACTTTACAATGATGGTTTTGTACGTGCGCTACTGGCTGACACCTTTTCGCTGGCAGATGCTGCCTCCGCCCATCAATTGATGGAAAGCTCCCGTCATATCGGCAAAATTGTACTTAAGACTTAAGTGGTTTTTCTTCGTTTTGCAGGTCCAGACCAAACCAGCGGCTGGCTTTTTCACTGGCTTTTTGTCGTACCTCATCGTTAATAAAATGGCTGACCGTAGCCACCGCCAGTACAATAACGCCTAAGTCATCGGCATAGCCAGCTGCGGGTGTCATATCGAAAATGGCGTCCACCGGGGCAATAAAATAACCAAGGGCACCATAAATGGTGGCTCTGGCCCAGGCTGGAGTTTCTTTGCGCTGGGCGGCATAGTGCAACATCAATGACTTTTCAACCAACTCGTGACCGGCAATACGGGCATAGTTTTTTAGCTTTTGCCAATAGTTTTCTTCGTTGTAGCTATCTTCATAAGCCTCGTTTTCCCGCGGAGTACCGGTGTTGTAGGGGCCGGGGTTTGGAGTAGTGGACATATAACTGCCTGCATCTGCTGTGTGTGTTGTAGATTGTCAGTGTAGATGATTCCCGGGCCGGTGTAATGAATGAGTGCAAATGATAACTGTTCCTGTTTATAATTCGGTCTTTCTGTGAACAGATGAACAAATCAGTAGGGGTTATCAGTGTGAAAACAGGGGCGGCATCACCTCTTTGGCTGGGTACCGTCCGACAATGGCACTGGATCAGCGCCGCCATTTGTCTTGCCGGATTGCTGTTGTTTGCGATAACCGGCATTACGCTTAATCACGCCGGCCAGATTGAGGCCAGCCCGACAACACATACGAAAGAATTAACACTGCCTACAGTGCAGTTTGAGGCATTGATACGTCAGGTGCAGATAGCGGACCAATTATCTGCGCAGTCTTTGCCGGATATTGTTGAACATTGGCTGGCTGAACAGGGCATTTATGTGACTGGGAGAAAGATTGAGTGGAGTGAGGATGAAGTTTATATCCCGATGCCAAGACCTGGTGGTGATGCCTGGCTGGCGATAGACCTGATCAGTGGCCAATTGTTGTTTGAAGATACTGACAGAGGGTTGGTGTCCTATCTGAATGATCTTCACAAGGGCCGCAATACCGGCAATGCCTGGCGCTGGTTTATTGATGCATTTTCACTGGCTTGTATTGTATTTGGTGTGACGGGTTTATGGCTGTTAATTCGTCACCGTTTATCGCGTCCAACGACATGGCCGCTGGTGGGCCTGGGTGTTGTGTTACCCCTGCTGCTGATGATTCTTTTCGTTCACCGCTGATAGGAGAGCTTATGCTGCGCTTTATAATCAAAATGCTGTTTTTATTAACGGCGACTTATAGTGGGTTACTCAATGCACAGTCACTTGAGTTGACGCTGACAGTACCCAGATTACAGGTGGCGGAATACCACCGACCCTACATTGCTATCTGGGTTGCCCGCGCTGATAAATCCGTAGCACGCAATCTGGCTGTTTTGTATGACCTGGAGATGGAAGATGATGAGGGTAAAAAGTGGCTGAAAGATTTACGCCAGTGGTGGCGTCGCAGTGGTCGCAGCCTTGATATGCCTGTTGACGGTCTCAGTGGAGCCACACGTGTGCCGGGACAGCATCAGTGGGTATTTCAAACACAATTATCAGGTCTGGAAGCCGGTGATTATAGCCTGGTAGTGGAGGCGGCCAGGGAAGTGGGTGGGCGTGAATTACTTAGCCTTCCTTTTCAGTGGCCGCCAACAGAAGAGCAGCGCTCTCAGGTACAAGGCCAATCCGAGCTGGGTGAGTTGAAGCTGCGGGTATTCAGGTAAACGCGATGGATTAATCTGGCGTAAGCCGGATTTGCCATCTCAGATGTTGAAAAACAGGAGAGCAGGATGAAGATGATAATTCGTACAGTTTCAATTACCCTACTGGCTGTTGCAGTGAGCCTGCCGGTGCAGGCGCACCGGGCATGGATTTTACCGGCGGCAACGGTGCTGTCCAGTGAAGACCCCTGGGTCAGCTTTGACGCCGTTGTCTCCAATGAAATTTTTCACCCGGATCATTTTCCGCTGCGTGTGGAGAGTATTGCCGCACAAGGCCCGGATGGCGGCGAAGTGCCTTTACAAAATCCGCACACGGGCAAGCATCGCAGCAACTTTGATCTACAGTTGACACAGCCTGGAACCTATCGCGTCTATACGGCTATGGGCGGTTTGAATGCACGTTGGGAAGATGCCGATGGCAAGCGTCACTTCTGGCCGCCCCGGGGTGAAAAAGCTGATCCATCCCAGTTTGACAAAGCTGTGCCAAAAAAGGCAAAGAATCTACAGGTAAGCCAGAGTTACCGTCGGGTTGAAACCTTTGTTACTGCCGGTGAGCCAACTCCCATCAAAGCCGTCAATGAGGGGCTGGAGCTGGTCGCAGTAACGCACCCCAATGATCTTTATGCAGGTGAAAAAGCCACCTTTAAATTTTTAATCAATGCCAAAGCTGCCAAAGGTACCAAAGTCAGTATTATTCCCGGAGGCAGTCGTTACCGCGATTCACAGGAGGAAATTGCACTGGTGTCTGATGAGGAAGGGCTTGTGAGTGTCACCTGGCCTGCAGCCGGGGTGTATTTTTTGGAAGCAGAATACAGTGATGATGATGTGCAGGCCCCTGCGACTATACGCCGTGGTACTTATACCGTAACACTGGAAGTATTACCTCTGTGATAAAGCATCGCACGTGGGCCGGGTGTTATTATCCGGCTCAAAGCTTTAAATACAGTATTACTGTGTAAAGCGTGATAGTTTCAAATATGCAGTACTTGCAAGCCGCGATACTTATCGCGACTTATTTTGTGTTGTGCCGTTATTGCCTGCGTCCCTTAAAGTCCATGAAATCAGACACTATTGAGAAAAATACAGAATTAACCATTATTGCTTATGCCAGTCAGAGCGGTGAAAGTCAGGTGTTGGCAAATTCGCTGGCGGCAGCATTGCCTGAGGCCCGCCTTCTGTCATTGAACCAGCTCACACCTGAAGTGTTGCAACAAACCCGCCTCGTATTATTTATTGTCAGCAGCTATGGTGAGGGGGAGCCGCCAGATAATGGTTTACGTTTTGCTCACCAATGGCTTGATACGGCACAAAGTGATGTATTATCAAAATTGCGCTTCGCCCTGCTTGCACTGGGTGACAGTAATTATCGTTATTTTTGCGGCTTTGGTATGGATCTCAGTGAAGCCTTGCAGCGTCAGGGTGCCACCCTGATTACTGAGGTAGTTACGGTCGATCGTCTTGATTCGCAGGCATTACTACAATGGCAGACACAGCTACAAGGCATCGGCCTTATTGATGGTGCTGTTGCTGATTTTGGCGAAGTGCCTTCTGCTGAACCGGATTTTATGGCTCGATTGACCCAGCGGCATTTGCTCAATGAAGGTTCACCTGGAGATCCTCTTTATCTTGTGCGGCTGGAGCCTTCAGAGACGGTTTTATGGCGAGCGGGAGATATACTCCAGTTTATGGTGCCTGCCGGTGTAGAGCCGGAGTTGCGGGAATACTCTATTGCCTGTGCCTGGAATGCAGCATCAGCTCTTGAATTGCTGGTGCGCCAGGTTCACAAGGGTGATGATTCTCTCGGCCTTGGCTCCGGCTGGCTGACTGACTCACTCATCGTTGGGGAAACGCTCAGTGTCCGTTTGCGTTCCAACCCCGCATTTCATGCCCGCGAACAGGGTGGACCAATGATTTTAATCGGTAATGGTACAGGTATTGCCGGGTTGCGGGCCCATTTGCAGGCAGCTGCCGATAGTGGCCATTGGCTTGTTTTTGGTGAGCGCAGCCGTGCTGCAGATACACTGTTTGAAGATGAAATTCAGGCTTGGCTTGATAGTGGACGCCTTGCACGTCTTGACCGGGTTTTTTCCCGTGAAGATGAAACATTGCGCTATGTTCAGGATCTTCTGCATGCTGAAATTGAAAACCTGAAAGACTGGCTCGATCGGGATGCAAGCATCTATGTCTGTGGTAGCCAGCAGGGAATGGCACCGGCGGTACACCGTGTACTGCTTGACTTGCTGGGTGAAAAGGGACTGGAAGATCTTACTCTGGCCGGGCGTTATCGACGGGATATTTATTAACGCAGGTGTATACCCTCAACTGAATAGCCCGTGTTCAAGATCGCTCAGATTTTCGACAACAATTTGTTGGGTTTCAGGGCTTTTATTTAATGGTTCCAGGTTGATGTTCAAAAGCCTGAGGTATAACTTGCCAGGCGATCCTCCCACAGTGCAATGGTCTCTATAAAGCGATAACGTACCAGCAGCTCCCGGCGTATGGGCCACATGTTCTGTTCCGTCATGCCTGCTATCTCCCCCTGTGCGCAATAAACCTGTATCGTATCAGGACAGCTTATTGAACACAGGTCTGTTTGGTGTGGAAGTACAAAGACTAAGCCGGAGGGGCGGGTAGGTGAGTATCCGGCCTGATTTACAAGATATCTATCATCTGTCAACCCAGTTGGAACAAGACAGAGAACAGCCGATTGCGGTACTGAGACAGCGTGATCATGGCATTGCCTCGCGCCAGCCTGAGGGCAAAAGCAAAAAAGACACCGACCTTTTACTGGCCTGGCTCGATGCGCTACAGGGTCAGGCTGAGTCACAGGCTATCGGTGCGACAGTGTTGATTGTTGCGTCACGGCTGCTTGTTTTTTTATTGGGCTTTTTGTGGATGGCGACATTTTTGCTCGGTAGCATCCGGTCCCTGGTCAATGTATTACTACTGCTGGCTGTGTTTGTGGCCTTGCAATGTCTGATGAGTGTTGTATCTCTGCTGGCACTATTGCGCACGATCAGTGGTTATACCCCGGCCCGGATGCCGGCCAACCCCACCTACTGGATTGTGCGGCGCTCCTTACCTGATGGCCGCTATCTGCGTGAGGCAGGCGGTGTTTTGCAATTGTTGTTTTTGCGCTATGGGCAGGAATGGGGAGCATTGTTTACCGTCGGTGCTTTGACAGCTTTTGTACTGGTGCCGGGGCTGGCGGATTTCAGTTTTGTATGGGGTTCCACCTTTCCGGTAGGTGATGAATTTATGCAGGCTCTGGTCTCCGCACTGGCCGCACCCTGGTCGGACTGGTTGCCGATAGCGACAGTACCGGCAGATGTTATTTCCAACAGCCGTTTTCATCCGGCCTTGTTGAGCCTTGACCGGGCTGGTATTGAAAGCATGCGTGGCTGGTGGGGTTTTTTGTTCATGTGCATGCTGGTGTATGCATTGTTGCCGCGGTTGTTGCTGTGGTTGTGTGCCCGTTATTTTTATCCCCGCCTGTTGCGACGCAGCTTTATGCAGTATCCGGGTACTGATCTGGTATTAAGAAGAATGCGTCGGCCCCTGGTGCAAACCCAGGGTGTGCTTGACGATAGTGAGGCACCCGGTAGCGAGGGTGTCGACCTCGATGGTGGACTTGAAATAGAAGTTGATGCACGTTTGCTGTTGCTTAATTGTAATGACGCACTCGATGGCAAGTCTCCGGCGGCTTTTGAAGAGTTATTGGCTGTGGGCAGGGATAATATGGTCATAATTGGTCGCGGTGAATTAGCGGGGGACCGGGAGCGCTTGCGCGTCCGTATCCAGGGCAGCTACGACCATCTGCTGGTGGCAGTAAAATCCTGGGAGCCGCCAATGGC
Organism: Parahaliea sp.; assembly: GCA_047974765.1. Classification (GTDB taxonomy): domain Bacteria; phylum Pseudomonadota; class Gammaproteobacteria; order Pseudomonadales; family Halieaceae; genus JBKECP01. The sequence continues at coordinate 122,097 of JBKECP010000020.1, forward strand.
TGAGTTGGCTGATTTGTTACAGGAACTGGCGATGATACCCCGCTGCACCATTTATCTGTGCCCGCTGCCAGGCAGGCTGGTGCCCTCGCGCAAAATTGAAGACTGGCGTGGTTTTGCCCGCAAATTGCCCTTTGCCAGTGTGGATGTGCGCCTGTTGAACAAAGTGGGTACCTGATGAACCTGCCGGTATTTGCTGTAGTAGGGCGCCCTAACAAGGGTAAATCCAGTATTGTTGCCACGCTGGCCCGGGATGATTCTGTCTATATTGATGGTCGTTCCGGTTCCACCCGTTGTTCACGCCATTTTCCAATGGTGGTTGACGGTGAAACACTGTATACCCTGGTGGATACCCCCGGTATTCAGCGGGCGCGCGCCGTGCTTGACTGGTTACAAAGCCATTGTAACGATGCCTCAGCGCGTCCGGCGACAGTACGCCGGTTTGTCGAGGTGCATCGGGGTGAGGAACATTTCAAAGATGAGTGTGAGTTGCTGCTGCCGATTATAGAGGGTGCAGGCATTATCTATGTGGTTGATGGTTCGGTGCCCTTTGGTGCGGACTATGAGGCGGAAATGGAAATTCTGCGCTGGACAGGCCGCCCGAGTCTGGCGCTCATTAATCCAGTTGATAATAACGATTATGCCCAGGAGTGGACTGCGGGCCTGGGCCAGTTTTTTCGTACTGTGCGCAGTTTTGATGCCCATCGTGCTGAACACGGCAAGCAGCTGGAATTACTGGAGTTGTTCGGACACCTGGATACTGCCTGGCAAGCGGCTTTGCGCCGGGCAGTGGATGTATTGCAGATTGAGCGGATGGAGCAGCACAGAGCCTGTAGTTCGCTGATCTGTGACATGATTCTGGAGGCTATTGCTTTCAGTGTCTCCCAACGTTTGCCTGAGGGTTCACCACTGGCGCCAGTACAACAGGTGCTTGCTCTGCATTATCGCAAGCAACTCAGTGAGCAGGAACGTCGCTGTCGGCGACAGGTGGAGGAGGTATTTCATTACCACCATTTGCGACGGACTGAAGTCGGTCTGGCGCTGGAAGATTCAGATCTGTTCAATATGGAAGACTGGTATTTATGGGGCTTGAACAAGCGTTCTTTAATGCTTGTAGCTTCTTCTGCCGGTGCATTGCTCGGTGGTGGCGCCGGTGTTGTGGTCGATGGCGCCACTGGTGGTCTGCTCGGCGGTATGGCAACACTGACCAGTGGTGCGATCGGCGCAGTATCCGGTGGTATTGGTGCATGGCGTTATGCGGATGAAATCGCCAAATGGCATGTGAAGGGTATTCCCACTGGTGGTAAGCAACTGGTTTTTGGTCCCAGTCGTAATATTAATTTTCCCTTTGTCCTGCTTGGGCGGGCGTTGTTGCATCATGCACTACTGTGTCATCGCACACATGCTGATCGCAGTGCACTGGCGTTGGAAGGTGCACTTCTGGATCAGGTGGATGAAAAAGACAGACGTCGCCTTGGGCGCCTGTTTGCTGACGTGCGCAATGGCAAAAAACTGGCTGAACGACGCAGTGAATTTGCAGACATGCTGCTGAGATGGTGCCAGCAGCATGATGGTGCACCTTCTAGCGAATAGCCGCCTCGGCTTTTTTCTGCCAGTAAAAAGGGGCCAGCTTCGCATCGCCGGTGTACTGTTCTGACAAATTGTCAGCAGTGTAAATGCGACCATTGAGAATAATATGGCTGATATGATCGCTGTTTCGGATATCTTCCAGCGGGTTGTCGTTGAGCACGACAAGATCTGCCAGTTTGCCTGCTTCCAGTGAGCCTACGTCCTCACTCATACCCATATAAACAGCGGGATTGATAGTGGCCGCCGCCAGTGCTTCCATCGTTGTAAAACCACCGCGTACAAAGCTCCACATTTCCCAGTGGGAGGCCAGGCCTTCGCGCTGACCATGACCGCCAATATTGACCATCACACCTTCCTTTAACAGCAGTCTGGCAGCGGCAGCGGCATCGTCATCACGGTAGTCCGCCTCGGGTGCCATCGGGCGGCGTACAGCACGTGGTTGTAATACTGATGGCGGTACAAAGTTGGCCAGGATTGGGTGCTTCCACACGTCGGTATCCTGATAGTAGTAATCCTCGGAGGTCAGGCCACCAAATGTTACCACCAGTGTTGGTGTATAACCGGCATCAGACGCACGCCAGAACTGAAGTACATCATCATACAAAGGCATAACCGGTATATTGTGTTCAATACCGCTTATGCCATCACCTACCAGACTCATATCCAGTTGATAGAGGGAGCCACCTTCAGCAACAGACATCAAGCCTTCCTGGCGGGCAGCTTCAATAACCTGTTGGCGCTGTTCGCGGCGGGGTTGATTGTAATTTTTCACCGATATTGCTCCCTGTGCCTTCAGGCGACGGACATGAGCAAGGGCGTCCTCCAGACTGTTCACTGGTGAGAAGTAGGTGGAATGAGCCCCGTAGATAACCTCCGCAGTCGAGAAGATGCGCGGGCCGAGAATCAGTCCGGCATTACGATATTCTGCGGCGGCAAAGGCCAGATTGGCTACGCTGGATGGATTGTGTACCGTTGTTACTCCAAGAGCGAGGTGAGCCAGCAGATTCCAGTTTTGTCTTGGTACAATTTCGCCAAAGCCATAAGGGCCGTGGGCGTGAATATCAACCATGCCGGGCATCAGGGTTTTGCCGCTAAAATCAATGTGCTGATAGGCGGCTGGAATATTAACAGCCTCACTGTTACCAAGCTGTGTAATCCGGTTGCCGTCAATCAGAACCGTACCCTTGTCGATAACCCGGCGCGTTGTATCCATAGTGATAATGCGGGCATTAACAAGGGCGATCTTGCTATCGGGTTTGGCGCTTTTAACTTTGATAGAGAGATTTTTTCCCTGTTCAGGGGGCGTGTAATCCGGTTTGAAAGCCGTGGCCAGACTGACAGTTTTCAGCTGTGGACCAACTGACCAGCTCAATGCACTGCCATCGCTGTTCCAGTACAGATAAGTGCCGCCGGTTTTGCTCAACTGAACACTTGGAAAAGCTGTCTGGGCCGCATCCAGTATTACGGGTTTACCGCTGGGCAAAATATTACTGACATACATCTGATGGGCTATTTCATAGGCAACGTGTCTGTCATCTGGTGCCATTTTGATCGCTGTCGCGTGTGTGGCTCGGGCAATTTCACGGATATCGAAGCCGCTGCGTGTCATTGACAACAGTTTGGTAATAGCAGTGTGGCTGCCACGGCCGGTGGCACTTTCTGTCCGTTCCTGTACATACAGGCGTGAGATATCACTGCCAAAGTGCGGATTCGTACCACGTTCACTGACAAAATGTGATTTACCACTGGCAATATCCAGCAGATAAATGCCGGGTTTGACACCCCGGGTAGGGTTTAGCAGTGTGTCGGCCTCGTGTTTGCGATAGGCCAGCGTTTTGCCGCTGGCGTCGATGGCCAACTCGGTAAACTTGCCGCGCTCCCTGCCCAGTGGGCGTGACTTGCCGCCATTGATACTGATCTGGTGGATGGATGACAGTGTCTGGTCATGCCAGCGCAGGAAATAAATACTGGTGCCATCCGGCGCCCATACGGGGGCATAGTCAAAGACCTTGAGATCATCGTGCTGGTCGTTGCCAAGCAGCTTCGGGGTGTTGTCACCACGCTGGATGTACAGGCGGCCCAGTGACTCAAATACCACCGCTCTGCCATCGGGAGAGGGCTGTGCGAAGCGCACCATGCGGGTGGGGAAATGATCGGGTGCTACATCCACTTTAAAGCGTGGTGCAGGATAAATGTCGCGCCGATCCTTCACATGAAAGGGAATATTGCTCAGCTGGCCACTGTTCACGCTCAGCTTGTGCAGTTTGCCTCCGGCCCAGAATACCAGCTGCTGGCTGTCGGGTGTCCAGTCAAAGTTGGGGTAAAGCCCGTGAACCGCCCAGGTTTCCTGCATGTCCATATCAAGAGCATCGTGGACCATGCGTGACTCACCTGAATCCAGATCCATCACAAACAAACGCGGTACGGTCCGAACACGTTTGATATAGGCCAGATAACGGCCGTCAGGAGAGGGAGTAGGGCGTACTGCACCGCCAGGTCCGCCGACAACGGTGCTTATGTTACCGCTATCAAGATCAATGCGGCGAATCTGAAACAGCTCGGTATTGCTGTCCTGGTGGTAGATGAAGGTATTGCCAGGTGTGGTATTGAGTGTGAAATAGATGCCTCTGCCATCGGCGGTGAATATGGGTTCACCTTGTTCCTTCTGGAAGGTTTCGCCGGGGCGTTCAACAACCTGCTGACCACTTTCTTTGTCACCGCCATTGGCTGCATAGAGCCAGATCTCGCCCGTACCCAGAGAACGGGAAGTGGTGAAGTGTTTGCGGGCGACAATATACTGTCCGTCGGGACTCCAACTCGGATTATTAAGCAGACGAAAATTCTCGTGAGTCACCTGATGACAGGCTTTGCTGTCGATGTGCAGTGTCCAGATGTTGTCGCCACCGGCGCGATCGCTGGTAAAGGCGATCTGCTTGCCATCAGGACTGAAGCGCGGCTGCATGTCCCAGGCGTGGCCGGAAGTCAGTGAGTGTGCTTCACCTCCTTCGATGGGAAGCAGGTAGAGATCACCCATCAGATCAAACACGATCTGCCTGCCATCAGGTGATACGTCCAGATTCATCCAGGTGCCTTCAGTGGTATCCACAGTGACTGTTTTGGCCTTGGCAGAATAGGCGGGCTGGTTGACATTCCACCTGGCAACATTGTTGGTAGTGGTGTTGCTGGCTTGAGCAGGCAATGTCGTTGCCGTTGTAATCAGCAGGCCCGTCAGTATTGCGGGGAGTTTTATTCTCATCACAGTATCCGTTGGTTTGTTGAATTGGAGGCAGTGATCCATACTGCACAGCAGTGTTACTTTACACGTTTGTTTCTATGGCTTGTAGCCGGGAGAGTGCATGAACATAATTCAGAAAGTGGTAGCGCTTTTAATACTGTTGCCCCTGTCGGCGCTGGCGCTGGAAGTGGGTGATCCGGCACCGGACTTTACCCTCAAGGCCAGTGATGGCAAGACTTACACCCTGTCTGATTTCAAGGGCAAACAGGCAGTGGTACTGGCCTGGTTTCCCAAGGCTTATACCCGTGGCTGCACCATTGAATGCAAGTCGCTGGCTGAAAAGGGTCACCTGATCCGCCGCTATGATGTCAGCTATTTTATGGCCAGTGTTGATCCACTGGAAGATAATACCGGTTTTGCGACAGAGACCGGGGCCGATTTCCCGCTGCTGAGCGACCCGGATAAATCAACAGCCAAAGCCTATGAGGTGCTGCATATGATCGGTTATGCCAAACGCCATACTTTTTACATCGGTGTTGATGGCACTATTTTAAAAATTGATACAGATGTTAAACCCTCCACTTCTGCTGAAGATATGGCCAGAACACTGGGCGAACTGGGGGTGGGGGCAGCCAAAAGCTAACAAGTTCTGTTTGTTGGAAACGGCTATACTTGATCCACTATCAAATTGGTAACAAATGTCTGCTGGTTTGATACAACATACAATGATAACGCTGGCGGCAGCTTTTACATTTGCCGCCGTTTTCTTTTTGTCAGGCTGTAAATAACCGCTAACTGTTCAGCCATGATAATTGCTGGTTTTAGGAGGGAATGATGCGCAACTGTTTGACAGTGGTGTTAATTACACCATTTTGGTTTCTATCTTTGTTGATTCAGGCGGCTGAACAACCTCAAAACAGGCAGAATGAAAGCGAACGCCTGCGGATCTGGCTTGATGAGCGCTATGAAGAAGAGCTGGCTTTCAGGCCAATGTTGCAAACCCGCTTCGGGCGCAAGCAACAGTATGATCGCATTGATGATTTTAGTGAGGCGGCTGAGGATGCCCAGCTGAAGTGGCAGCTGGATTCTGTAGATGATCTGCGCAGTCACTTTGACTACAGCAAACTTAATAGCGATGCCCGTATCTCCTATGATTACTGGATTTATCGTGCAGATTTGGCGCGTGAGAATCAGCGTTGGCGTCGTAACAATTATATTTTCACCCAGGTGTCTGCCATACACGCCGGGCTGGTCCAGTTCATGATCAATTATCACCGCGTTGATAATGTACAGGATATGCACGATTACATCAGTCGTTTAAAGGCACTTGCCAGAGCGCTGAACCAATTGCAGGTACGTGCCGAAAAGGCTGCCGTAGCCGGGGTGCGCCCGCCGCGCTTTGTCTATGACATCGTGATAGATCAATCCCGGGGGGTAATCAGTGGTCAACCTTTTGACAACACTGACGTCAATGCTCCTTTGTGGGGGGATGTGCTGGCTAAAACCCGGACTCTGAAAGAAATTGGGAATATCGATACGACAGCCATGAACAAACTGCGTGCCCAGGCACGCAAAATACTGGTGGATGACATACAGGCAGCGTATCAACAATTGATTACCTGGCTAGAGAGTGATCGCGCCAATACCGATGTGCAGGCCCATGGTGTGGCGGCGTTACCCGATGGCATTGCCTATTATGAACAACAACTGAAAAATTACACCACCACTGAGCTCAGTGCTGATGAGATACATGCGTTGGGACTGTCAGAGGTGGCCCGTATCCAGGGGGAAATGGATGCGATTCGGGAGCAGGTTGGTTTTGATGGCAGTCTGAGAGCGTTTTTTGATTTTGTACGCAGCGATAAGCAGTTTTATTTCCCGGATACTGATGCCGGTCGGCAGGCTTATATTGATGAGTCAGTGCATTATCTGAAAGAGATCGAGATGAAACTGCCTGACTATTTTGGTCTGCTGCCAAACATCCCGCTGGAAGTTCGTCGGGTCGAAGCCTTGCGTGAGCGCGATGGTGCTTCTGCTTTTTATGAAAAGGGTACGGCTGATGGCCTTCGTTCCGGTGTGTACTACGTGCACCTGTCTGACATGAGCGCTAACAACAAAACAGATTTACAGACAACGGCCTATCACGAAGGCAGTCCTGGGCATCATATGCAATTTTCTGTGGCTTTGGGCCGTGAGGATTTGCCGTTGTTTCGCACGCATGTGTGGTATTCCGCTTATGGTGAAGGCTGGGCTTTGTATTCTGAGCAGCTAGCCTGGGAAATGGGGCTTTACAGTAATCCCTATTACAATTTTGGTCGTCTGGGCGCCGAGATGTTTCGGGCCATCCGCCTGGTTGTAGATACCGGTATACATGCAAAGGCCTGGACGGAAGAAGAGGCCGTTCACTATATGCTGGCCAATTCGGCTATTCCTGAAACAGCCGTGCGCTCAGAGATTCAGCGCTACCTGGTCTGGCCAGGCCAGGCCACGTCCTACAAAATTGGCATGCTCAAAATTCTGGAGTTGCGTGAGCGGGCCCAAGTTGCTATGGGTGAGTCTTTTGATATTCGTACTTACCACGATCTGATACTGGGGGGCGGTTCACTGCCGTTGAGTATTCTGGAACGCCATGTTAATGAATGGATCAATCCTTATTCCAATGGTGTAAAGCAGCACTAATATGCTTTCACATACCACCTTCAAAGAGCTTTGTCGACTGGCACTGCCAATGGTGGTTTCCCAAAGTACAGTGGCAATTATGGTGTTTACGGACAGGCTCTTTATGTCTTACATCGATGCCACTCATATTGCTGCTGCACTCGGCGGTGGTGTCAGCTATTTTGTAACGGTGGCTTTTTTTATTGGCTTGATCTCTTATGCTACAGCCATTGTTGCTCAGTATTTTGGTAGTGGTCAGCTGTATAAATGCCCCAAAGTATTTAGTCAGGGCGTACTGATTGCCGTCTTGTGCCAGCCCTTACTGTTATTGATTGCCTGGCAGATGTTGGCGTTGTTTGCGGCTATGGGGCACGACGAGCAACAGGTAATACTTGAGCGTGAGTATTACACTGTGCTGATGGCTGGCGCTTTTATTGCTTTGGTAAAGGGTTGTTTTGCAGCTTATTTTTCCGGTATTGCGCGCCCGCGTATCATTATGATTTCTGATCTGGCAGGTATTTTACTGAATGTGCCGCTGAGTTATGCATTGATATTTGGGTTGGCAGGATTACCTGCACTGGGTATTGGTGGCGCGGCGTTAGGAACAGTAATTGCTACTGTTTTCAGCAATCTGATTTATGCAGTTTTTTTCTTCAGTGGTCTGCATCGCCAACGATTTCAGGTAAATAAAGCCTTCCATTATGATCAGGGGATATTGCGGCGCTACCTGCGACTGGGTTTACCTTCAGCCTTTGAACTGTTTGTTGGTGCAGCCACCTTTAACCTCTTTTTGTTGCTATTTCAGTCTTATGGTGTTGAAGAAGGCGCTGCAATGGCAATCGTATTCAATTGGGATATGCTTAATTATGTTCCTTTAGTTGGTCTCAATATTGCTGTAACCAGTATGATTGGCCGCTACGTCGGCGCCAGTGATATGACACGGACCAATGAAGTTATTGCGGCTGCTTTTTTAATTGGCATTATTTATTCGCTGTTACTGGGCACACTGTTTATCGGCTTACGCGAACAGTTGATCTCTGTATTTGCCACGCCGGAAGATGATTTTTCTGCTATTGCAGACCTTGGTGGCCAGATGATGACTGGACTGGCCACTTATGTGTTGGCAGATGCGGTGATTCTCATGGCCAGTGCCATTTTACGTGGTGCCGGTGATACACGCTGGCTGATGAATACCTCGATACTTCTACATTTATTGATGTTGTTGTCACAAGTGCTGATGATCAAGGTGCTGGCTTTGGGTCCCATGGCCAGCTGGTGGGCTTTTGTTGTCATGCTGCTGGCTCTGGCCCTGATTTATCTCAAACGTCTGCTGGGTAATACCTGGCGATCACCTGCACGATTGGCGCGGGTAATGCAGGAATAAGCCAAATAGAAAATACCTTGATTAAAGACCGGCTGACTTGGTATGAAATATACCTCAGTTGTCTGATTTTACCGGGCTTGCGATCAACAGGCTTGTGATCAACTTTGTCGAGAGCGGTGCATTATGCCGCTATCAACTTGATAATCTATGTGCCCGGATTAATCGTGATTATCAAATTAAATCGTCAGTAGACGCCGTAACAGGCCATCGTTTTGTCGTTGTTCTTTTTGCAAGATCAGCAGTTTGGATAGTTGTTCCTCAATTTGCCCGGCAACTGCATCACGAATGTGCTGTAACTGGGCCTTGTTTAATTTGCGGCCTTTGTATTTTGACAGATCAATGGGTTCACCAAAGCCGATATAGCAAATCTGGGGGCGGGGCAGCAGTGTGCCAAGAGCCCCGCGGGGAATGGGTGGCAGCATATCGGAGCGGGTATTTTCATCGATCAGGCCAATGCGCTGCAGAAGTTTGCCAATAAAACTGCCTGGCAAATCCTCGCTTTCTATCAGGTGCTCATAGAATTCATCAGGCCCGACAATGCCCATGGGTTGAATGGTATAACCGTGGGTAGCGGCCATTCGTACAAAACCATAACGCTCCTTCCATTGTAGTTTGTAATTGGCGCTGGCCGGTTTGATGGCTTCATGGGCTCCGCCGGGGAAGACCAGCAGATCGGCGCCGTTTTCCATGAGTGCGGCACAAACCTCCGGATGGCCGATAACTGCGCCACGTTTAAGCAAGCTGGCACCAATAGTCGGGTTGGCCCACAAAAAACGATCCCCCATTGAACGCAGTTTGCGACCGCTTAACTTTTGCAGGGTGGGTACTAAAATCCAGCCATCAAGAGCAAACAGGGAATGGTTGCCTACAAAAAGACAGGGGCGCTCAGGGATGTTTTGCTCATTGATCAGTGTCGGGCGGAACAGGCGCTGTAGTATCTGGTAGTACAGAGCCAGTTCTGTGTCGCCAAGCCCTGGTGCGGCAAGTGCCGCATCGATATGTGCCTGCAGGGCTGCGCCTGTCAATGGGTCGCGGGTTTTATCAGTTTCAGGTGCCGACATGTTATCAGTTCTCCCGGTTGCGCAGGCCAATATAGGCCTTTGCTGGCATTGCCGCAGTTTTGTCCTGACCGGCAGTTTATTAAGCCGACAATCCATATTACGGCTTAATAACATCGACCTCAGCTGGTCAGCAAGCGGGACAGGCCGCGTTCGCGCAGAGCCTGTTGCATCAGTTCGCGGATGTCGGTGGCATCGTCCATATTCAGTGCCTGCTGTGCCAGCAGTGAAGCATCGGCAGCAGAGAAACTGCGCAGTAACCATTTTATCCGGGGGATTTTGGAGGCACTCATACTGAGTGTGCGAATCCCCAGGCCCAGCAAAACCACAACGGCCGCCGGGTCTGAAGCCATTTCGCCACACAGGCTCAGGCGAATATTGTAACTGCGGGCCGTGTTGGCAATACGGGCCAATTCCCGCAATACAGCCGGGTGCAGGTGATCATAGGCGCCGGCCACCCGTGGATTATTGCGATCCAGAGCCAGCAAATACTGGCTGAGATCATTGGATCCAATGGAGATAAAGTCAATTTTTGGTGCCCATATCGGCAGCAGGGAAATTGCCGCAGGTACTTCTATCATAATACCTACGGCGGGTCGGCAGATGGTATGACCTTCTTCCTGAAGCTGTTCGATGGCGTCATCAAGCAGGCTGCGCAAGCGGTCAATCTCGGCTGTATTGCTGACCATTGGCACCAGAATATGCAGGTTGTCTGCTCCTCTGGCGGAGCGAAGCATGGCCCGCAGCTGGGTCAGCAGTAAAGAAGTGTTGTCCAGACAGAAACGAATACCGCGCCAACCCAGTGCCGGATTTTCTTCGACGATGGGGAAATAGGGCAGTGGTTTATCGCCACCAATATCCAGTGTGCGCATATAGACAGGTTTGCCTTCGTAGGCAGCCAGTACCTGCCGGTAGATGACTTCCTGCTCATCCTCCGAGGGAAAGGTTTCACTGATCATAAAGGGCATTTCAGTGCGGTACAGTCCCACGCCTTCGGCACCGTTGGCCAGACCCGGAGAAATATCCGCCAGCAGGCCGGTATTGGACAGCAGACGCACCCGTTCACCGTCAGTGGTGATTGCCGGTTCGTTGACCAGTTCGGCCAGTTCTCCCTGCAGGGTTTGTTCCATGCGCTGCAGACGGCGAAATTCCTTGCGCACCGAGCGGGCCGGATGCAGGATGACGTAGCCGGTGTTGCCGTCGACAATAATATTGTCGCCATCACTCAGGCCGCGGATACTCCCTGTGCCCATGACGGCCGGAATACCCAGCGCGTTGGCCAGTACGGCTGTGTGAGACAGACTTGACCCCTCGTAGCAGACAATACCTTTGAGTTTGTCCGGGTCACAGGCGGCAATGTCAGAGACACTGACCTTGCTGCCCACCAGAATGATTTCGTCCTCGCCCTGGTTGATGGGGTGGGTGTCGTGGCCGAGCCAGGCAGCATAGAGCTTATTGCCCAGATGGTAGATATCCTCGTGACGGGCCCGCAGGTAGGGATCTTCCATCGCCAGAAAAACATCGGCAAAATGCTGTACGGTCTGTCGCAAAGCACTGGGTAGCCAGTATCCTTCGCGGATGCGGGCGGTTACGCCTTCGTGCAACTGGATATCGGACAACAATAACTGATAGGCAGAAAAAACAGCGGCCACCGACTCAGACAGTTCTCGACCAATAGCCTGGCGTTCCTGTTCAACCTCTGTTGTAACGCGGGCCAGTAAGTCGCCCCACTGTGTAATTGTCTGGTCGCAGTTGTCGCAGTGTTTGTCGGGTACGCTGTAGAGATCGTCAATATCACAGATCAGGGCGTGGCCGATACCAATACCCGGTGAGCCTTTGACACCCCGGGCTTTGCGGGTGGCCGAGCGTGGATTGTTGATAACGGCGGTGTCAGCGGGCAGTAACAAGGCCAGCTGGGTTGACAGAGTAACCAGAAAAGCCTGCTCTTCCTCACTCATCAGTCGCGCCTCACGCGACTGAACGACCAATACACCCACCACCTCACCACTGCGCACCAGTGGTACGCCACAGAAACTGTGGAAATGCTCTTCCTGAGTCTCGGCAATATAGCGAAATTCCGGGTGTTGGGAGGCTTCAGCAATATTAATCGGGTGGCGGCTGCGCGCCGCCAGACCGACCAGGCCGGTCCCCGCCGGTAAAACAGTGCGGCCCACTGCCAGTGGATCGAGGCCGTGACTGGCAGCCAGCAACATGCTGCCGTCTGTCTGGGCAATATAAAGGCTGCAAACGTCCGCACCAATGGACTGGTGTATCGATTCTACAATCAGTTCCACCTGATCGGCGTCGTTGCCCGCCTGAGCGACGGACTGGACAATACGGGTGAGTTCAAGCAAGGGGTTCATAGGGACACTATTAGGCGTGAAATGTCGCTTCACGGCAAGGGGCGGAGTCTCAATTTGGATAATTATGCCAGTATCAATCTGATCTGCTGACGCAGACCGCGGGCCGGTCTTGGGTTATAGTGCCTCTCTTTTTGTTTGTTGCCACATAATCAGAGGGTGAATCATGACTACCGGCCTGCAAATGCGTTCAATGGTACGCGAAGATGCGACTCTGCAACTCTCGCTGGAAGAGGTTGAGCTGCCGCAACCGGCGCCGGATGAAGTACTGGTGCGTATTGATGCCGCACCGATCAATCCTTCTGATCTGGCGCTGATGACAGCTTTTGCTGATCTTGAAGCTGCCACACAAAGTGGCAGTACTGAGCGGCCACTGATCAGTGCGCCTGTCAGTGACGCAATCATGGCTGTTCTCCAGGGGCGCATTGGGCAGTCTTTACCGGTGGGCAATGAAGGGGCTGGCGAGGTGGTGGCTGTCGGCAGTTCAGCTGAGGCACAGGCATTGCTGGGGCGTACGGTGGGTATTTTTGCCGGCGAGAGTTTTGGCCAGTACCGCTGTGTCAATGTACACCAGTGTCTGTTGTTGAACGAGGGCACAACAGCTGTGGAGGGCGCTTCCTGTTTTGTCAATCCGATGACGGCACTGGCAATGACTGAAACCATGCGTATGGAGGGTCATGGCGCTATCGTGCATACAGCGGCGGCATCCAATCTGGGTCAAATGTTGAATCGTATTTGCCTGCAGGACGGTATTCCCCTGGTTAATATTGTGCGCAAATCCGAGCATGTCAGGTTGCTGCGTGAGCAGGGGGCTCGCTATGTGCTGAACTCTTCCGATGAGAATTACCCGCAACAGCTGCGTGCAGCAATTGCTGAAACCGGCGCCACGCTGGCCTTTGATGCTATTGGCGGCGGCAGGCAGGTAAGTCAGATTATGGGTGCCATGGAGACGGTCGCCGCCAGCACAATGAGCGAATACAATCGCTATGGTTCCAGCGTGTACAAACAACTTTATATTTACGGTGGCCTGGATACCAGTCCGACTACACTCAACCGTTCCTTTGGTTTTGCCTGGGGTGTGGGTGGCTGGTTGTTGACGCACTTCCTGCAACGTGTGGATATCCCCAGACTGCTGGAGATGAAGGCGCGCATTGCCCGTGAAATCATCACAACCTTTGCCAGCCATTACACGGGCGAAGTCAGTCTGGCAGGTGCGCTTGATCTGGATACACTGCGCAATTACAGCCGTCAGGCAACCGGGGAAAAATACCTGATCCGCCCCCAGCAGTCAGTGTGCCCGATTCAGTAAGCCAGGACGGATTTTTTAGTCAGGAGCGGGACGCTCCTTTGAACAGCCGCCTTGGCGGCACAGTGGTTATTATTTCCAATGTTGAGTGCAATTCCTGATTCTCTGCCCGTCAGGCATATCCTGCCAGAGCTGGCTGATACCCTGAACATGCGCCATGAAGTGGTTTTACAGGCTCCACCTGGAGCCGGTAAAACCACCAGCGTGGCGCTGGCATTACTGGCTGCACCCTGGCTTGCAGGTCAGACGATATTGCTGATTGAACCCCGGCGTATTGCCGCCAGAGCTGCGGCTGTGCGCATGGCCAAATTGCTGGGTGAAAACGTGGGGCAGCGTATTGGTTATCGTATCCGTCTGGAGAGTCGTGTCAGCGCACACACCCGTATTGAGGTGCTTACCGAAGGTGTGCTTGCCCGTCGTTTGCAGGATGACCCGGAACTCAAGGGTGTTGCACTGGTTATTTTTGATGAGTTTCACGAGCGCAATCTGGATTCGGATCTCAGTCTGGCCTTGTGCCTGCAAGCCAGAGAACTTTTCAGGACACCCGATAATCCACTGCGTTTGCTGGTGATGTCGGCCACGCTCGATGGTGAAGCTGTGGCACAGTTGCTCGATGAGGCACCTGTTCTGACGTGCGAGGGGCGCCAGTATCCGGTTGATATTCGATACGGTACTGCCCATGAATTGCGCAGGCCCATCGTGCCGGTAGTTACTGATACTGTAGTTCAGGCTCAGCGGGAGCAGCGGGGCAGCATTCTGGTTTTTTTGCCGGGACAGAGTGAAATTATTCGTGTGGCAGGGCAACTAAAGGGCCGTCTTGATGAAGATATGGACCTGTGTATGCTCTACGGTGGCCTGCCACTGGAGAAACAGCAGGCAGCTATCGCGCCGGCTGCACCTGGCCGTCGCAAAATTGTGCTGGCGACCAATATTGCCGAAACCAGTTTGACCATAGAAGGTGTTGAAGTTGTAGTCGACAGTGGCCTGATGCGCAGTGCTGTTTTTGATGCAGCTACTGGTGTGACCCGCTTGCACACCCGGCGTATCTCGCGGGCTTCTGCCAGGCAGCGTGCGGGCCGGGCTGGACGTCTGGGACCTGGTATCTGTTACCGGTTGTGGAGCCAGGAGCAACAACAGCACCTGCTTGCCCACACAGAAGCAGAGATACTCCACTCGGATCTGACTTCTTTGGCGCTGCAACTATTGGGCTGGGGTGTCAGTGATATAACGCAATTGCGCTGGCTTGATTTGCCACCTGAACGCACCTATCAGCAGGCGCTGGAGGTGCTCAGATACTGCCAGGCGATTACAGCAGGCCATCAGCAAACACTGCGACTAACGCCGCATGGTGTGCAATTGGCACAGATGCCGATGCATCCGCGGTTGGGGCATATGCTGTTACTGGGGGCTGATCTGAATGTGGCTGACAGTGCCTGTTTATTGGCAGCGGTGTTATCTGAGCGGGTGCCGAAGCTGGGTCAGCATGCAGATCTTGGTAGTGTATTGGCACAATTGAGAAGCGATACTCAACTGCCGGTGCAGCACCAGGGGTGGGCGCGGCGGATAAGGGAGCAGGCGCGACGCTTCAGGCATGTGCTGGATAAGGTTTGGCACCGGACAGACGGCAGCTCGGATGCCGACCCTGTTCTGCCTGTGGATGATATTCCCGGCGTGTTGATGGCGGCAGCTTACCCGGACAGAATTGCCCGCCAGCGTTCTGGTGGACGGGGTATGATTTTTCAGCTCAGCAATGGTCGCAGTGCGCGTTTGCCGATGAATGATCCATTGATCAGTGAGCACTGG
Source organism: Parahaliea sp. (assembly GCA_047974765.1). Classification (GTDB taxonomy): domain Bacteria; phylum Pseudomonadota; class Gammaproteobacteria; order Pseudomonadales; family Halieaceae; genus JBKECP01. The sequence continues at coordinate 137,488 of JBKECP010000020.1, forward strand.
CTGGCGGTGGCTGAACTGGGTGGACGCAGTGGTGAGGCTGAAGATCAGATTTTCAGTGCACTGCCACTGAACAATCGTTACTTTGATACGGTTCTGGCGCCGCTGATAAGCCAGCGCGAGCACATTTACTGGAGTGATGAGACCAATCGTATGCTGGCAGAGCTCAAGACCTGCCTGGGACAGATTGTGTTGTCGTCGCAGTCTCTGCCGCAAATTCCACAGCAGACAAGAGAGAAATTGTTGCTGGAGCTTGTTCGTCAACGCGGGCTGGATATCCTGCCCTGGACGGATGGCCTGCGCCAATGGCGGGCTCGGGTGCAGTTGTTGTATCAGCAGGCCTTGCAACGTGGTCGTGGTAATCAGTGGCCGGATCTGTCCGATGAGGCATTGCTGGCCAATCTTGAAAGCTGGCTGTTGCCCTGGCTTGATCAGGTACAGCGACAGGAGGATTTCAAGGCGCTGGATCTGCGCAGTATTTTGCAGGCCCAGCTGCCCTGGCCGCTGTCGATGGAGCTGGCCCGGCAGGCACCGGAACAAATTACGGTGCCCTCAGGTTCAAGTATTGCCATTGACTATACGCAATCACCGCCGGTACTGGCGGTAAAATTGCAGGAAATGTTTGGTTGCCGCGAAGGGCCGCGAATCTGTGACGGCACATTGGCATTGACACTGCATTTACTGTCACCGGCCCGGCGGCCGCTGCAGATGACGGCCGATCTGGCCAGTTTTTGGCAGCAGGGTTATGCCCAGGTACGCAAAGAGATGCGCGGGCGCTACCCCAAACACCCCTGGCCGGAAGATCCGCTACAGGCTATCCCCACCGCTTACACCAAAGCGCGGCAGCAAATACAGGAAGGTTCTGTTTAGCGCCGTTTACGACAGCCCGGTTTGCGCCCGGGGTTTTGGGGCAGGCCGGTATGCTGGGTGGCAAACGCTGAGATACCGATAGTGCCTGCGGGCACTCTTTGATGGCGTTTGGGTGGCTGCCGCGGCGGAATCAGGTGCATCCTGCCATTGCCGATCAAATCGGTACGGCCCATTTTTTTCAGGGTCTGGCGCAGCAGTGGCCAGTTGTCCGGGTCGTGATAACGCAAAAAAGCCTTGTGCAGGCGGCGTTGGGACAACTTGCGTACCGTTGGCATACTATCGGAGTGGCGGGTGATCTTTTTCAGCGGGTTTTTGCCGCTGTAGTACATTGCGGTGGCTGTTGCCATGGGCGAGGGATAGAAGGTCTGCACCTGGTCAGTGCGAAACTTGTTGCGTTTGAGCCAGAGAGCCAGATTCATCATATCTTCATCACTGGTACCCGGGTGAGCAGCGATGAAATAGGGGATCAAAAACTGTGCCTTGCCAGCCGCCTTCGAAAACTTTTCAAACATGGCCTTGAAGCGATCGTAAGTGCCCATGCCGGGCTTCATCATTTTGGACAGTGGTCCCTGCTCAGTGTGCTCCGGTGCGATTTTCAGGTAGCCACCGACGTGGTGGCGCACCAGCTCCTCGACATACTCAGGTGTTTCCACGGCCAAGTCGTAGCGCAGACCAGAGGCGATCAGCACTTTTTTCACACCCGGCACCTGTCGTGTCTTGCGGTAAAGGCCAATCAGCGGTGTCTGGTCAGTGTGCAGATTGGAGCAAATACCGGGGAATACGCAGCTGGGCTTGCGGCAGGCGGCCTCGATTTGTGGGCTGTTACAGCCGAGTCGCCACATATTGGCTGTTGGCCCGCCCAGGTCCGAGATTACGCCGGTAAAGGCGGTTGAGGTATCGCGGATGCGTTCCACCTCACGCACGATGGATTCTTCACTGCGGTTCTGGATGATGCGGCCCTCGTGCTCGGTGATTGAGCAGAAGGTGCAGCCGCCAAAGCAGCCGCGCATGATGTTGATCGAATGCCGGATCATCTCGTAGGCGGGAATGCGGGCATCACCGTAGCTGGAGTGGGGCAGGCGGGTATAGGGCTGGTCGAAGACCCAGTCAATCTCCGGTGTGGCCAGTGGCAGCGGCGGTGGATTCAGCCATACGTCGCGGTCACCGTGGGCCTGCACCAGTGGACGGGCATTGTAGGGGTTGGTTTCTCTGTGCAGAATGCGTGAGGCATGGGCATAGAGGGTAGCATCGGCCTTGACCTGCTCGTAGGCGGGCAGGCGAATCACTGTTGGGCGTGAATCCTTGCGGCTGCTCTGGCGACCCATCAACCGCACCGGCTCCGCCGTTTTATCAGTAGCACCGTTTGTTGTCTGTTCCCGGGTGCAGGCTTCGGTGTTGCTGGTATCGACATAAGGATTGATGGGTGCCTGCAATGGCCCGATGACATCAATGGAGCTGGAGTCGATTTGCCGCCATTCATCCGGTATCTGTTTGCGCACAAAGGCTGTACCGCGCACATTGCGAATATCGCGGACTGTTTCTCCGGCAGCCAGGCGGTGGGCAATATCCACAATGGCCCGTTCGGCATTGCCGTAGAGCAGCAGGTCGGCGCGGCTGTCGATGAGGATACTGCGGCGGATTTTGTCACTCCAGTAATCATAGTGGGCAATGCGGCGCAGACTGGCCTCGATACTGCCGATAATCAGTGGCACGTCCTTGTAGGCCTCTCGCAGGCGCTGGCTGTAGACGATAACGGCTCGATCCGGTCGGCGATTGCCCTCAGCGTGGGGGGTGTAGGCATCATCGCTACGGCGTTTGCGATCGGCAGTGTAGCGGTTGATCATCGAATCCATATTGCCTGCCGATACGCCAAAAAAGAGGTTCGGACGACCCAGCACCCTGAACGGTTCGGCGCTGTCCCAGTCGGGCTGGGCGATGATGCCAACGCGAAAGCCCTGGGCCTCCAGTGCACGGCCGATAACAGCCATGCCAAAGCTGGGATGATCGACATAAGCATCGCCGGTAACGATGATAATGTCACAGCTGTCCCAGCCCAGCGCATCCATTTCTGCCCGGCTCATCGGCAGTTCCGGGGCTGGCCCGAAGCACTCAGCCCAGTATTTGCGGTAGTTGTACAGCGGTGTTGGCTGATTGACGGCGCTCATGACATTCATGGCAAAAAGGGCGGTTATACCGCAGGCAAAAAAAGGGGCGGGGATTATAGCGAAAGCTGTCGGGAAGGTCAGGTTTTATATCCCGTCCAGACTAGCTGTGCCGGGCTTTGGGGTAATGTGTCTATTGATGTGATTCTGGCCGGATTGGTCCACTTGTAGATCAGTATGGCGAGTGTCAGCACCAGCAGGCAAATGAAGGCAATATGGAAAGTCCTGTTCTGCATAAGGTGCGTTCCTTTTTCATGGTAATGTCGATGTAATGACCAAAGATGATTCAGTATAAGGTATCAGGATGATTCATGTTGGTGGTGGCAGTTTGGATGCACAGTATTTGCAGTAAATGGCATCTGGCTCATGGCCTGCGCGGGAGCAGTGAGTGCAGTTGCGGCTATTGCGTGTACTGAAGTGACCGGCGCGCATCTCACTGGCCAGTTCTGCGGTGATAATACCTGTGGGCACTGCGATGATGGCATAACCGGTCAGCATACCAATAGCCGAGATTGTACGGCCCAGTACCGTTACTGGTACGACATCACCATAGCCCACCGTGGTGATGGTAACGATGGCCCAGTAAATACTTTTTGGAATATTGTCAAAGCCATTGGCTGGCCCTTCCACCACATACAGAAGGCAGCCAAAAATTATGGTAATGATCATCATCATTGAAAAAAACACAAACACTTTGCGCGATGAACGCCGCAGGGCACCTGCGAGCATATTGGCTTCATTGAGAAAAGCCACCAGTCGCAGTACCCGGAAAATACGCAGTATCCGCAGCAGGCGGATGATCAACAGAGGGGCTGCCTGAGGCACCAAAATAGCAATGTAAGTTGGTAAAATGGCCAGCAGATCCACAATGCCATAAATACTTAATACATAGGCTTTGCGGTTGGGGGAGCACCAGATACGAATCAAATATTCCATGCTGAACAACAGGGTGAAAAGCCATTCGATATTCCAGAATATGTCACCGTACTGCTGATGCAGATCGGCAATGGAGTCGAGCATGACAATGGTGACACTGCTCATAATGACGGCAATCAGCGAAATGTCATACCACTTGCCCAATGATGTTTCAGTACCAAAAATGACATCGTAAAAAGTTTGTTGCAGCGGGCTCAGTTTGCGTGCGCTCATGCGCCGGTCATCCTTTGGCTGATTTTAATAAGTACACAGGTCATCTGTTATAACTGCGAAACCACATCCACCATGGCTGAGCACAGTGTTGCCAGATCTTCATCACAAGTAACGAAGGGTGGCATAATATAGACCAGTCTGCCAAAGGGGCGCAGCCACACACCGCGTTCAACAAACATTGGCTGTATACGCTTCATATCAACCGCTTCTTTCAATTCGATCACACCAATAGCGCCAAAGCAGCGCACATCACTGACAGCTGCCAGTTCACGGGCCGGAGCCAGACCCTCATCGAGGGATCTGTAAATGCGTTGTACGTTGCGCTGCCAAGGTTGAGACAGCAGCAGCTCGATACTGGCGATGGCGGCGGTGCAGGCCAGAGGATTGCCCATAAATGTAGGCCCGTGCATCAATACGTCGGTCTCGCCCTCGCTGATGCCAACTGCTATTTGTTCGCTGCACAAGGTAGCTGCGAGCGTCATATAGCCGCCGGTCATTGCCTTGCCCAGGCACAGAATATCCGGTTCGACACCGGCGTGTTCGAGGGCGAACAGCTTGCCGGTACGGCCAAAGCCGGTGGCGATCTCGTCAAAAATCAGCAGTACGTCGAAGGCATCGCAAAGAGCGCGCAGCTTGACCAGATAGTCCGGTGAGTAGAAGCGCATACCACCTGCGCCCTGTACCACAGGTTCGACAATTACCGCTGCAACTTCATGATGATGCTCTGCCAGTAAATCGGCCATGACTTTAATATCAGCATCGTTGCAGGGACCATTGACGGGACAGTCCGGGGCCGGTGCAAATAACTGTTTGCTCAATATATTGCCAAACAGATGATGCATGCCGGTAACGGGGTCGCAGACCGACATCGCACCAAAGGTATCGCCGTGGTAGCCATTGCGCAGTGCGATCAGTCGATGTTTATTGCCCTGTCCACCTGACTGCCAGTACTGGATGGCCATCTTGAGAGCCACTTCGACTGCGACTGAGCCGGAGTCACTCAGAAAAACCCGGCTCAGACCAGGTGGTGTCAGGTGCTTGAGAATGCCCGCCAGTTTGATCGCTGGTGGGTGAGTCAGGCCACCGAACATAACATGGGCCATCTGCTGCAGCTGTTGTTCGAGGGCGCGGTTGAGCAGCGGATGATTGTAGCCGTGGATGGCGCACCACCAGGAGGCCATGCCGTCAATCAGTTCGCGGCCGTCGGCCAGCTGCAGGCGTACACCGCTGGCGCTGACCACTGGCAGGGCGGCGCTGATCTGGGTGGCACAGGAGTAGGGATGCCATAAACTGGCCTGATCCTCTGCCTGCAATTGATGATAGTAGGTTTGTGTATCGGTGCTGGTTTTGATGGCCGTTGTGCTTTTCATGGCAGATCCATAAATTTTAAGGTTTATAGCAGTTCTATGATAGTCGCACGCAGGTTATCCAGCAGCAGAGGCTGGGCGTCGATGCCGGGGTGGATACCATCGTCCTGCATCAGTTCGCGCCGGGTGGCAACGCCATCGAGTAAAAAAGGGCCAAGGTGGGCGCCGCTGGCTTTGGCGGTAGCTGGAAATATATTGCGAAATGCCTGTGTATAACGCGAGCCGTAGTTAGGGGGGATTTCCATAGGTAGCAGCAATACCTTTGCACCGGCTGCCTGTGACAGCTTCGCTATGGCTTCGAGATTTTTGCGGATTCGCGCTACCGGAAAACCCCGCAGGCCATCGTTGCCACCAAGCTCAACAATTACCAGAACCGGCTGATGCAGATCAAGCAATGCTGGCAGTCGTCGCAGGCCTCCGTCAGTGGTTTCGCCACTGATGCTGGCATTGACAACGCTATAACCGGGGTGGGTACTGTCCAGCTCCTGTGCCAGATGATGTACCCAGCCCTGTTCCAGAGACATACCATAGGCTGCGCTGATACTATCGCCCAGTACCAGCAAGGTGAGGTTGCTTGCATGAGCAGTGCCTGCGACAAAAGCCAGAGTCAGCAGCAGACTGAGTTTATGAGCAAAATATGTAACAGGATGAAGCATGATTAAAACCGAAAATCTCCAGAAACGGGTTGCAATGGCCGGGGGCGAACTGGAGATACTGAAAGGGATCAATCTCGAAATCAAGTCAGGGGAGGCTGTCGCCATTGTCGGTGCCTCTGGTTCGGGCAAATCAACTTTGTTGGGTTTGCTGGCAGGGCTGGATGAAGCCTCTGGTGGGCGGGTTATTATCGGTGATACTGATCTGAACAACCTCGATGAGGATGGCCGGGCAACTTTTCGGGCTGATCATATCGGGTTTGTATTTCAGTCTTTTCAGCTATTGCCGGCTCTGACGGCGCTGGAAAATGTGATGTTACCGCTGGAACTCAAGGGCAATACTGATGCCCGCGAGCAGGCGCAGGATTTCATGTTGCGTGTTGGTCTGGGGGAGCGGCTGGGCCACTACCCGCGCCAGCTCTCCGGTGGTGAGCAGCAGCGAGTGGCGATTGCCCGTGCTTTTGCCGCTCACCCGGCGATCCTGTTTGCCGATGAGCCCACAGGCAATCTTGACAGCCGTACAGGTGAGCACATTATCGAGCTGCTGTTTGAACTGAATCAGGAATATGGCACTACGCTGGTACTGGTCACTCACGATCTCAAGCTCGCTGAGCGCTGCCAGCGTCGACTGCAGATCGATAACGGCCTGTTGCTGGAGCAGTAGCGGATATGTCAATGACATCAATACGAATGCTGACCCGGGACTGGCGTGGAGGCGAGCTGGATATTTTAGTGGCTGCGCTAGTGCTGGCGGTGGCTATGGTAACGGGTATCAGTGCTTTTACCACGCGCTTGCAGGCGGCACTGGAGCAGGAAAGCCACCGTTTTTTAGCGGCTGATCTGGTGGTGCGCTGGGGAGATGAAATATCGCCCGACTGGCTGATAACTGCCAATGAGCAGGGGCTGCTCAGTGCAACAACACTGGGCTTTTCCTCCATGATCTATGCCGGTGAGGAAGCCATGGTACTGGCCTCGGTCAAAGCTGTCAGCGAGCACTATCCCCTCAGAGGCGAGCTGACCTTTTCCCGTGAGCCCTTTGGCGCGGTTGAGGTGGCAGCTGGCGGACCCAAAGCAGGGGAGGTCTGGCTGGATTCACGCCTGTTCGCCCTGCTTGCTGTTAAGCCCGGTGATGACGTGGGTATTGGCGATACCCACCTGCGTGTGGCAGGAGCCGTGCGCAGTGAACCTGATCAGGGTGTCAATCTGTTTTCAATGGGACCACGGGTGCTGATGCACTACGATGATATTGCGGCTGCGGCCGTTGTTCAGCCTGGCAGTCGGGTGGAATACCGGCAGCTTTATGCCGGTGATAGTGAACAGATCGACACCTTCAGGCAATGGCTCTCACCGCAGCTGCATCCGGGGCAGCGCCTGATGGATGTAGACAGTGGGCAACCCGGTATTGGCCGGGCTCTGGTGCGGGCTGAGCGTTTTCTATTGTTGGCGGGTAGCCTGGCGGTCGTTCTGGTGGGGGTCGCTATTGCTCTGGCTGCCCGCCGTTTCAGTGAACGGCACACGGATTATGTGGCCATTATGAAAAGTCTGGGCGCCACTTCGTCCCGGATCAACCGTCTTTATGGCAGCAGCTTGCTGCTGCTTGGTGTATTGGCCGCCACACTGGGGTCACTGGCAGGCTGGGCGGTTCAGGCGCTGTTTTTCAGGCTCTACGCCGAGCAGTTGCCGCTGATACCGGGTGACAGCGGTTTACGACCCTACGGTATTGGCCTGGTGACCGCTTTTGTCTGTCTGCTCTGTTTTGCCTGGCCATCCCTGCGTCGCTTGAGTCAGGCCAGTCCCTTGCGGATATTGCGGCGGGAGCTGGCGGCAGAAATGCGTGCTTCATACGTGGATTATCTGCTGGGTCTGACAGCTGTTACTTTCCTGATGTGGTGGTACAGCGGTGATATACGCCTCACGCTGGCGGTATTACTGGGGCTGGCATTGACTGTTGTCCTGGGTATGGTATTGGCGTTGGCACTGCTGCGTGGTGGGCGGGCTATTGGTATGAGCGCTGGCAGTATCTGGCGGCTGGCACTGGCCGGTTTGCAGCGGCGCGGTGCTGCCAATGCCTTACAGGTAGTGATTTTTGCCATGGCTATCATGTTGTTGCTGATACTAGTGCTGGTGCGCACTTCGCTGCTGAGTCAGTGGAAGGCCCAGCTGCCGGATAACGCCCCCAATCATTTTCTGGTGAATATTGCGCCGGATGAGGTGTCGCTGGTAGAGCAGACGCTGCATTCACAAGGCGTTGCCAGTGAAACACTGTACCCGATGATTCGCGGGCGGGTGATGAGTATCAATGGTCAGGCACTGCCCGCTGGTGAGCGCGACAGTGGGCAGCGCCGCCAGCGTGGTGTCAATTTTACCTGGTCGGCTGAACTGCCAGTGGGCAATGAACTGGTGGCAGGACAATGGTGGAATTCAGATGGCTCTGATCATCGTTCTGGTAACAATTCTGGCAGCAGTGAAGCGCAGGTATCCATGGAAGAGGGTTTTGCTGAGCGCTTTGGCGTGGGTGTGGGGGATCGCGTGGGACTCAGTATCGGTTCAGCTACCCTGGAGGTTCGCATAGCCAGCATTCGTAAATTGCAATGGCAATCCCTGCAACCCAATTTTTTTATGATTTTTCCCCCGGCAGTACTGGCTGAATTTCCTGCGACCTTTATGACCAGTGTGCATCTAAATGAAAGTGACAAACCTTTTTTGAACCGTTTTATCCGGCAATTTCCAACAATTACCGTTATAGAGATGGATGTGGTGGTTGAGCAGATCAGAGCGATTATCGATCAGGTGTCGACGGCTATCGAATTGGTGCTGCTGGTTATACTGGCGGCTGGTTCACTGGTGCTGGTGGCCGGCGTGCGTGCCAGTGTTGATGAGCGTATGCATGAAAGCTCAATTTTGCGGGCACTTGGAGCAGCTAAATATTTAATTATTGGTGGTTTGACAATTGAATTTGCTGCGCTGGGGCTGTTTGCCGGAATACTGGCCACCTTGTCGGCGGAGGTGTCGGTTTATGTATTGCAATCCTGGGTGATGAGTATGCGCTATGCACCTTCACCCTGGCTGTGGCCGCTGGGTATTGGCCTGGGTGTGGTATTGATTACTGCGCTGGGTGTTTACAGTTGCCGTAAAGTGGTATCCAGTTCGCCGTTGGCGGTATTGCGAGAGTTGTAAAAAGTATTCCCCTTTGGAGGGTGAAGAATGTTTTAATGGTTTTTGAAGGACTTTAAAGAGCGTTGTGCGATGGCTAAAAAATCACATACTGGCAGGCTGGTGGGTGATCTCTCATTGCTGATGGCCAGCAAACAGTCTTTTGCGGCGGCACAAATTGAGCTTTTGCAGGCTGTTGCTGACTGCGGCTCTATCACGGCGGCTGCCAGACAGGTGGGTATCAGCTATAAAACCGCATGGGATCGTATCGATGCCATGAACAATATGTCCAAGCAGCCCCTCGTGCATCGGGTTGCGGGGGGTGCACAGGGTGGCGGTACCCGATTAACAGAATTGGGGCAGCGCATTATTGGAGGGTTTCAGGCTTTACAGCGAGAGCATGAAAAATTTATTGAGCGAGTCGGGAGTGATTTACATTCGCTCAGTGATATTGCCAGTTTTATAAGGAGTGAGAGTATGAGCAGCAGTGCCCGCAATCAGTTTCGCGGCAAAATTATACAGGTTGTGCCTGGCGCAGTGAACGCGGAGGTTGAGCTTGATATCGGTACCAATCAGATATTGGTAGCCATTGTTACCCAGGATAGCGTTGAACGTCTTGCGCTGGCTGAGCACACTGAAGTGGTCGCCCTGATCAAGGCTTCTTCTGTGCTGATCAGTTCCGACACACAAGTAGCTACCAGTGCGCGCAATAAACTGGTTGGCAAGGTTTCCCGTTTGCAGGTGGGTGCGGTCAATACGGATATCACGCTGGACATTGGTGCCGGTAAGTCGGTCAGTGCCATTATCACCAATGCCAGTGCCACGGCACTTGGTTTGAGTGAGGGTTCGCAGGCTTGTGCCATTTTCAAGGCACCCAGTGTGATTTTACTGAAAGATGACTAGCCCCGTTGGGGCTATTAACCCGGCAGGTTTTTAGCCGAATTAATAAGCGGCACACGGATGTGCTGCCGCAGACTGTAAGCCTGCGAGAGCTCCTGAAAATCAAGGGATTTTACAAATTCTGACGATCTAAGTGGACGACCATCAAATGGTGAAGGATTCATCTATTTGATTGCCAGGTTAACAGGTGATTAGCGGGCTTTTGTCCGCCCGGATACCATCGATAAACGTGCCTACACTCACATCAACCTGCCGTTGCAGGTTGATGTGACGTTCAAATAATTCGGGTGAGTCCACCAGCAAGGTGGCCAGGCCGTGAATACCCGCCCAGCTGGTATTAGCCAGATAGACAATGTCCTGATTGCGAAAATGGCCCAGTTCTATACCCTGTTTGAGGATACTCTGCACCAGTAAAAAAGTGGCGCGACTGGCTTCACGAAGTTCCGGGTACTGGCCTGAGTGCCGGATAGCAGGGCCAAACATCAGTTTGAATAACTGTGGATTGGCTGCGGCGTAGGCAATGTAGGCATGGCCGAAGGCCAGTAAATGGGCTTTTGGTGACTGGTCGGCCTTATCGCCCGCCGCCTTGAGTGCGATAAGCAGATTGCGATAACCACGGGCGGCCATGGCTGCAAAGAGTTCATTCTTATCGGCAAAGTGTCGGTAGGGAGCCGTTTGTGACACCCCGATGGCCCGGGCAAGGGCGCGCAGGCTTAAAGCCTCTGCACCCTTGTTTTGAAGCTGCTCTAAAGCGGTATCGAGCAGCTCGGCCCGCAGATTGCCATGGTGATAACCTCTCTGCCCTGTATCGCCGGGCTTTATATCACTGGGCTTTATGTCTTTGGGCAAACGTGTCATCGGGTCAGTGTGTCACCGCTGGTACAATTTAAGGCAGCAGGTGTTTGACCGCGTCGCGCTCTTCGGTCAGTTCGGTTTCAGTGGCTTTCATTCTGGCCTGACTGAATTCACCGACCTCAAGATCCTGCACGATTTGCCAGTCACCATTTTTACAGCGACAGGGAAAGGAGTAGATCAGACCTTCGGTAATACCATAGGACCCGTCAGAGTATACGCCCATGGATACCCAGTCATCACCGTCAGTGCCCAGCGCCCAGGAGCGCATATGGTCGATAGCGGCATTGGCGGCAGAGGCGGCGGAAGAAGCGCCGCGGGCTTTAATGATGGCTGCGCCACGCTGCTGTACCGTTGGAATAAAATCGCCTTCGTACCAGCTTTGATCAACCAGATCGATAGCTTTTTTGCCGTCAACCTCTGCGTTGAACAGGTCGGGATATTGGGTGGCGGAGTGGTTACCCCAGACACTCATATGCTTGACATCATTGACGGTTTTGCCCGTTTTCTGGGCAATCTGGGTTTTGGCGCGGTTGTGATCCAGACGCATCATGGCGGTAAAGTTGCGCGGGTCAATATCCGGTGCGTTGCGCTGGGTGATCAGCGCGTTGGTATTGGCCGGGTTGCCAACAACCAGCACTTTGATGTCTTTGCTGGCATTGTCGTTGATTGCCTTGCCCTGCACTGAAAAGATAGCTGCATTGGCTTCCAGCAGATCCTTGCGTTCCATGCCCGGGCCGCGGGGGCGGGCGCCGACCAGCAGGGCGTAATCGGTGTCTTTGAAGGCGACTTCGGGATCATCTGAGCAAACGATGCCTGCAAGCAGAGGGAAAGCGCAGTCGTCCAGTTCCATGCGCACACCTTCCAGGGCATCCATGGCAGGGGTGATATCGAGCAATTGCAGAATAACCGGCTGATCGTCCCCCAGCATGGCGCCGGATGCGATGCGAAACAGAAGTGCGTAGCCGATCTGGCCCGCGGCGCCGGTAACAGTGACTCGTACGGGTGCTTTCATGGGGACATTTCCTCAATGTATTGGGTAACAATTTCGGGGCGCACATTGTCCGGGGAAATGGGTGAAAAAACAAGCGCAGCCCTGTAGAATACCGCGCGAATCAATAGCCAAGAGCCGAGTTGTCGTGCGAGAGCTGTCCCGCAAGGAAAAAACCGAATTCAATAAGTTGCAAAAGCGTTTGCGTCGCAATGTGGGCAATGCTATTGCCGACTACAACATGATTGAGCACGGTGACAGGGTCATGGTTTGTCTGTCCGGTGGCAAAGATTCCTACGGTATGCTGGATGTACTGATGAACCTGCGTCAGAGTGCGCCGGTAGATTTTGAACTGATAGTGGTTAACCTCGACCAGAAACAGCCTGGTTTTCCTGAAGACGTTCTGCCGACCTATCTCAATACACTCAATATTCCCTACTATATTCTTGAGAAAGATACCTATTCCATCGTTCAGCAGGTGATACCTGAAGGCAAGACTACCTGCAGTCTGTGCTCGCGTTTGCGCCGTGGCAGCCTTTACGGTTTTGCTGAAAGTATCGGCGCCAGCAAAATCGCACTTGGTCATCACCGGGATGACATCGTTGAAACACTGTTTCTGAATATGTTCTTTCAGGGTTCCTTAAAGGCGATGCCGCCAAAATTACTCAGTGATGATGGTAAAAATGTGGTTATCCGTCCGCTGGCGTATTGCAAAGAGCGTGACCTGGCGGCCTTTGCCGATTATAAGGGTTTCCCCATCATTCCCTGCAACCTTTGCGGCTCCCAGGAAAATCTGCAACGCAAGCAAATCAAGCAAATGCTGGCGCAATGGGAACGTGACTATCCGGGGCGCACAGAAACAATTTTTCGCGCCATTAAGCATGTGTCGCCATCCCAGTTGGCTGATATCAGGTTGTTTGATTTTGGCAGTTTGCGGGCTCAGGCAGACCCGGGGCTGCACCTGCCTGAAGGTATCCGGGTTGTTAACTTATAGTGTCAGTCAGCGTGTCGGTCAGGCCTGGTGATGTCCTGCTTCAGGCTTCTTCACTGGGGCTTGAACGCGGTGGTCGTGTGTTGTTTGAGGGGCTTTCTTTTAGTCTTTACAGCGGTCAGCTGATGCAGATTGATGGTGCTAACGGTGCGGGTAAAACCAGCTTGCTGCGAATTCTGGCGGGGCTGTCACGCTATGGTTTTGAAGGCAGCGTCAAGCGCACTGTGCCGGTGCTCTTTCTCGGTCATCTCAGCTCTGTTAAAGGCGTGTTGACGCCGCGTGAAAATCTTGCCTGGCACCTGTCGGGTGAGTCTGTCTATGAGCGTGAACACATCGATTGGGCACTGGCGCAGGTGGGCCTTTGCGGTTATGAGGACGTGCCCAGCCATACACTGTCGGCGGGACAGCATCGGCGGGTCAATCTGGCCCGGCTCTATTTATCAGAGTCGCCACTGTGGCTACTTGATGAACCTTTTACTGCCATTGACAAGCAGGGTGTGACTGAGCTGGAAGCGCTGATGGAGCAGCATGTGGAAAAGGGGGGGGCGCTGCTGCTGACTTCACATCAGGTATTGTCGGTGCAACGTCCGGTACAGCGACTTAGCCTGCAGCAGGGACTATTGGTATGAGTGCGCCTGACAGTCTTTCTGGTCGTGTTCCTGGTACGCTGGCTTTTGCCCGCCGTCTGTTGCGGCGTCAGCTGACCCTGGCCTTGCGGCGGCCGATTGAAATTGGCAATCCACTGCTGTTTTTTGCCATGGTGGTTGTTTTGTTTCCACTTGGTCTGGGACCGGCGCCCGATACTTTGAGTACTTTTGCCCCGGGTATTTTATGGATAGTGGCGCTGCTGGCCAATTTGCTCAGTGCTGAATTGTTGTTTCGCAGCGACTATGAAGATGGCAGTCTGGAGCAGCTGTTGCTGTCGCCCCAGCCCCTGTATATTTCTGTACTCAGCTATGTGCTGGCCCAATGGCTGGTGAGTGGTGCCCTGCTGGCGTTATTATCGCCATTGTTCGCAGTGATGTTGAATTTAAAACCCCCGGCAATATTGATATTGCTGCTGAGCCTGCTGTTGGGCAGTGCTGTACTGAGTCTGGTGGGTGGTATCGGGGCCGCTTTGACAGTGGGTCTTAAACGCGGTGGTATGCTGGTGGCCTTGCTGGTATTGCCGCTTTATATGCCGGTATTGATTTTTGGCAGTGCTGCTGTGCAGGCAGCTGCCAAGGGTTTTCCTTCGGCGCCACATCTGGCGATCCTGGGAGCCATGCTATGCATGGCTATTGCACTGGCGCCACTGGCTATGTCAGCGGCGCTGAGAATTACAATCGACGCCTGACACAAAGCAGAGTGCTTTGTTTGTCCGGCCAACTCCTCGGAGTATAATTGCTGCTGCTATGTGGTCATTCTTCCATAAACTGGGGTCACCACCCTGGTTATATCGTATCTCCGGCATTATTTTGCGCTGGTTGCTTCCGCTGACACTACTGGTGCTGGGTGCTGGTATGGTGTGGGGTTTGCTGTTTACGCCACCGGATTTTCGCCAGGGTAACAGTTACCGCATTATCTTTATTCATGTACCGGCGGCAGTTGTTGCTTTGGGTGCCTACTACATCATGGCCATTGCCGGTGCCATCGGCCTGGTTTGGAAGATGAAACTGGCTGATGTAGCAGTGAAGTCCTGTGCACCAATTGGTGCGGCCCTGACCTTTATTGCCTTGGTGACAGGTGCCATCTGGGGTAAGCCGACCTGGGGTACATGGTGGGAATGGGACGCACGTCTGACTTCCATGCTGATTCTGTTCTTTCTCTATCTGGGCGTTATTGCCCTGTATGAGGCCTACGACAACAAAGAAGCGGCAAGCAAAGCCTGTGCCGTGCTCAGTTTGGTGGGGATGGTCAATATTCCAATTATCTATAAATCAGTGGATTGGTGGCACAGCCTGCATCAACCGGCTTCTATCAAGTTTTTTGGTGAATCAACGATTGATACCAGCATGCTTTATCCACTGCTGCTGATGATCGCAGGGTTTTATGCCCTGTTTAGCTGTTGTTTGCTGATGAATATGCGCGTTGAAATACTACAGCGGGAGTCGCGCAGCAACTGGGTCCGCAAGTTGGTGGCGGGAGTGGATGGCTGATGTATTTTGATAGTGTACAGGCTCTGTTGACAATGGGTGGACACGGCCCTTATGTCTGGGCTGCTTATATGATCACACTGGCCATACTGGCTCTGTTGTTATTTATTCCCTTGCGTCGCAAGCGCCTGTTACAGCGGGAGCTGGCGGGACGGTTTCGGCGCGCTGATCAGGTACAGGCCAGGACATTGGTTCAGATACAAAGTGATGAGGAGCTAAAGCGTGCATCCACTTCGTAAACAGCGGCTGATTATTGTGCTGTGCATTGTGCTTTTCTCCAGTGCAGCGGTGGGTTTGATTGCCTATGCCATGCGCGGGAATATCAATCTTTTTTTCTCGCCTATTGAGGTGGCCCAGGGCAAAGCACCCGTTGGTCAGTCCATCCGGGTTGGCGGTATGGTGGTGAAAGGTTCACTTGAGCGGGCTGATGACAGCCTCAAAATCCGTTTTGAAGTAACGGATTATCAGGCTACGGTGCCGGTGGTTTATGAAGGTATTTTGCCGGATTTATTTGATGAGGGGCAGGGTGCTGTGGCCTCTGGCGTACTCGATGAACAGGGTGTATTGCAGGCTACGGAAGTGCTGGCCAAGCACGATGAAAATTACATGCCACCGGAAGTGGCTGCGGCTCTGGAGGCTTCGGGTGTGAAGGGGCATGTTGGCCAGCAGGTTGATCAAGGGGAGTATCGACAAAACAATTTACAAAACAAAGAGCAGACCAAATGATTGCCGAACTGGGGCATTTTTCGCTGATACTCGCTTTTTGTCTTGCGCTGGTGCTGGCACTGGTACCTCTGTGGGGCGCCTGGCGCAACAACAGCGCAGCAATGGCGTTGGCGCCGGGTTTGGCAATGGGCCAGCTGGTGTTTGTATCTATCAGTTTTGCCTGTCTGGCCACGGCTTTTTTGCAGGATGATTTTTCCGTGGCACTGGTGGCCAGTAACAGCAACAGTCTGTTGCCAGTCTGGTATAAATTCTGTGCGCTATGGGGCAATCATGAAGGATCACTGTTGCTGTGGGTCCAGTTTCTGGTGCTGTGGACAGCTGCTGTAGCACTATTTAGCCGGGGTTTGCCGCTATTGATGTTGTCGCGTGTGTTGTCAGTCATGGGCTTTATCGCGGTGGGTTTTTTGTCCTTTTCGCTGTTTACCTCCAATCCCTTCGAGCGTCTGCTGCCGGGTATTCCTGTTGATGGTCGTGACCTGAATCCGCTATTGCAGGATCCGGGTATGATTTTTCATCCGCCTTTACTTTACATGGGGTACGTTGGCTTTTCGGTGGCTTTTGCCTTTGCTATCGCCGCTTTACTGGGTGGGCGTCTGGATGCTGCCTGGGCGCGCTGGTCGCGGCCCTGGACAAATGTCGCCTGGGCCTTTTTGAGCCTGGGTATCATGCTCGGCAGCTGGTGGGCCTATTATGAACTGGGCTGGGGGGGCTGGTGGTTCTGGGATCCGGTCGAAAATGCCTCTTTTATGCCCTGGCTGGCGGGTACGGCACTATTACATTCACTGGCAGTAACGGAGAAGCGTGGCCTGTTCAAGAGCTGGACGGTGCTGTTGGCAATTTTTGCCTTTTCTCTCAGTCTGGTCGGTACCTTTCTGGTCCGTTCCGGAGTGATTACCTCCGTGCATGCCTTTGCTACCGACCCGGCTCGCGGGCTCTTTATTCTGATTTTTCTGGGCATCGTTGTTGGCGCCTCCCTGACACTTTACGCCCTGCGGGCACCTGCGGTTAATTCACGGGTGCGTTTTGAATGGCTGTCGCGGGAGATGCTGCTGCTCATCAATAATATTATCTTTCTGGTGGCCACGCTCACTGTACTTTTTGGCACATTGTTCCCGCTGCTGATGGATGCCCTTGGCAAGGGTAAATACTCAGTGGGGCCACCGTATTTCAATGCTGTTTTTGTGCCGTTGATGGCACTGTTGATTCCCTTTATGGGTATTGGGCCGGTATCGCGCTGGAAACGCGATACTGCCAGCCGCTGGAAGGCTGAATTATTGTTGCCGGCACTGGCTTCGCTGGTGTGTGGTTTGACATTGCCACTGGTGCACAATGCCCCCTATAACCCCTGGGTGGCACTGGCATTGGTGCTGGCTTTGTGGCTGGTGCTGGGTATGGTCCGGGATCTCTGGCAGCGTCTGCGCTCAACGACTGACTGGCGCCGGGGGTTGCGGCGCATCCCCGCAAGCTACTGGGGTATGGTGCTGGCACATATTGGTTTTGCCTTGACCGTGACAGGAGCTGTTGCCACCAGCCAATACAGTATCGAACACGATCTTAAAATGGCACCGGGTCAAAGTGAGACGCTGGCTGGTTACCATTTTCAGTTTGTTGGTCTGGAGCAGGTGCAGGGCCCTAACTATGTGGCTGATGAAGCCCGGTTTGTCATTAGCCGCGATGGCCGCGAAATGGCCCGGCTGGCACCCCAGAAACGACATTATCTGGTGGGGCGCTCGATGATGACCGAAGCGGCTATTGATGCCGGCCTGTTTCGGGATCTCTATGTGGCCATGGGAGAAGCCGTTGGTGACAGTGGTGCCTGGGCCATTCGTCTGCATTACAAGCCAATGGTGCGCTGGCTGTGGCTTGGCGCTATTTTTATGGCCGTCGGTGGTTTTATGACCGTGGTGGACAAGCGTTACCGGCAGCGGGTGCGCCGCAGCCGTACTCCCGCAATAACAGGAGCTGCCGATGGCGTCCAGGCTTAAACTATTTTTACCGCTGATTCTGTTTGTGGTGCTGGCACTGTTTTTATATCGCGGGTTGTCGATGGATCCGCGAGAGTTGCCATCGGCACTGATTGACAAACCCTTTCCGGTCTTTGCCCTGTCATCGCTAGCCGACGGAAATATCCTCAGACGCGATACACTGACAGGTGAGGTTTCTCTGGTCAATGTGTGGGCGACCTGGTGCGTGTCCTGTCGTGTTGAGCATCCCTACCTGGAAAAATTGGCAGCTGAGGGCGGGGTGCGCATTGTTGGTATCAATTATAAAGATGATGAAAATCTGGCCCGGCGCTGGTTGCAGCAACTGGGCAACCCCTATGCGCTGATTTTGTCGGATACTGAAGGTAAATTAGGTCTTGATCTGGGTGTTTACGGTGCTCCTGAAACTTATCTGGTCGATGCTCAGGGGGTGATTCGTTACCGCCATGTAGGTGTGATTGATGAAAAGATATGGACAACAGTGCTGGCGCCTCTGTATCGGGAGGTGGGCGGACGTGCGCCCGCCGGTCAATGGGGCAGCACTGGCGGTGAGGGATGAATATGCGCGCAATGATATTGCTGCCCTTTCTGTTACTGACGCTGCTGGGTGGTTCGCGGGCACTGGCGGTAATTGAAAGCTATGATTTTTCTTCACCGGAGCTGGCATTGCGCTATCGTGCGCTGAGTCAGGAATTGCGCTGCCCGAGATGCCAGAACCAGAACATTGCCGATTCCGATGCTCCTATCGCCCAGGATTTGCGGCGCTTGCTTCACCAGCAGCTTGAGGATGGTGCCACTGATGCGGAAATTCTTGATTTTATGGTTGCCCGTTACGGGGAGTTTGTACGCTATCGCCCTGAAATGCAGGGTCCTACGTTGATCTTGTGGCTGCTGCCGGGCGCTTTGCTGTTGCTGGCGGCTGTCACGGTGGTACTGATGTTGCGCAGTCGCAATAAAATGTCATTGATAGCGGGTTTGAGTGATGAGGAACAGGCCCGGTTTGAGCAGCTGTTACAGCAACAAAAACAATCGGAGAATGACGCTTGAGTATTTTTGTCATAGCCTGCATCGGCCTTGTCCTGCTGAGCGGCCTGTTTCTGCTGACTCCTTTGCGTTTTAGTGCTCAAGACGATGATCAGGAAGCTGCCAATCTTGACTGGTATCGTCAGCGGGAGTCTGAATTAGCCGCTGAGTCGTTTAATAAAGCTGATGGTGAAGCGCTGGCGGAAGATGCCCGATTGCGTCTGTTGGAAGAGCATCCGGGAAGAGCTGATGTGGTGGCTGTGCCTGCTGGCGACAGGCGTTTTGCTGGCTGGCTGCTGTTGCCTGTTATTGCAGTGCTGGCAGCGTGGCTTTATTACCGTCTTGGTGGCTTCAGCGATGTGCTGTTGAGTGAGCGTATTCAAACACTGAGTGAGCAGTCACCGGCGACTGAAGTGGCAACCGTTATGGCTGATATTGAAAAACGCCTGCAACAGCGCCCGGATAATCTCCATTACCGTTTAATGCTCGGTCATTATTTTATGGGCCAGGAAGATTTTGGCAGAGCGGCAGCGTTTTTCAGCGCACTGGCACAGCGCGTGCCGGAAGATGCGCAAGTGTTGGCCTATGCGGCCCAGTCCAGCTATCTGGCGGCAAACAGAGTACTTGATAGTGACAGCCAGCATCTGGCTGAGCAGGCTCTGGCGATCGATCCCGGCCAGCGTACGGCGCTTGGCTTGCTGGGCATGGTAGCTTTTGAGCGGGGTCATTATCGCGGTGCTATCGACTATTGGCAGCGCTTGCGTCAGACAGAGCAGCCTGGCTCACCGGGCGATCAGATGATAGCCGACATTATTGAACGTGCGCACATCCGTTTGAAAGAGGGAGAGTCCGTGCTGGATAACAGCCCTGAGCGTATAAACAGCCCTGAGCCAGGCAGTGATGAACAATCTGCAATATCATTCGGTGTTACTGTACAGGTCAGTTTGCCAGCGCAAGCCAGCGTTGATCCAGGGGATACGGTTTTCGTATTTGCACGCAGGGCAGGCAGTGACAATCGTATGCCAATTGCTGTGCAGCGCCTGAGTGCCGCCAGTCTGCCATTCACTGTGCGTCTGGATGACAGCCGTGCGATGGCGGGACAAAAACTATCCAGCGCCGGACAGATTGAAGTGGTGGTGCAGCTGTCTCCCAGCGGCCAACCGGGTGAATCCAATGCCAGTTGGCTTGGCAAAAGTGCTGCTATAAACCCCGGGTTTGACGAAGAAATATTACATATTGAATTAAGTCCGCATAAGGGCTGAGTCAGATCGGCAGTTTTTTGGTTTTTATAACTGGCATCTGTATTTTTAAAAAATCTTATAAAGTCTTTTTTTCAAATTTATTACAATTCACAAGACCGGTTTACGTTAGAGTAGGGGCTGTTGATTGTCAGTGCATGTAAAAGTCATTTTAAATGCCTTTTTGGAACTTTGACTTGTCTTGCTGTTTTGTGGTCAACGCTTATTGTCTGTTTAAATAAACGGGGTATTTTGATCGGTAAAAATTTTATGGTGTAAATAGAATAAAAAAATAAGAATGATTAATGACACAAGGTAGAGGATTAAGCATGACTATATGCCTACAAAAAACGGCCAGGGCACTGGCCTTGGGTATTTTTATTTTTCCATTGTTTAGTGCGGGCGTCGCTGCCCAGAACATGATTGCCAATCCGGGTTTTGATGATATCGAAGCGTCTCGCTGGGGTAATAATCGTGACGCGGACATTTCCCCCTGGATTATCGGCGGTGGCGGTGGCCCGAATGTGGTCAAGGTCAACGGTGTCAGGGCATACGGTACTGGTCCAACCCGGGATGCCAACCCGGCAACAGGCAGTGGTGAAGTGCAGCAGTATCTTGATGTTATCAGTGCCAGGGCCAATGATTTCTACCAGATCTTTACCGTTCCTCAGTGTGGCATATTGCCAGCTGGACAAACCCGCACCGTTGATTTTTCAGGCTGGTTTTCTCCCCGTCGCGAAGGTGGTGGTGTGGGTACTTTGACTATTCGTGAGGGAGCTGGTCTTGGCGGTACTGTATTGGCTACGGCCACAGCCACCGTACCGACAGATACAACGGTACCCCCGGTGTATCCCTGGTTGCAGACGTCCGGTTCCGTCGTTGTGCCCACCGGTACCCAGATTACCTATGTGGTTAGTATGGGGGGCAGTCTCAATTTTGACGAAGCGTTGATGGAGTTTTCCGATATTAGCGGTGCCTGTCCAACCGCCAGGCTGATACTGGCTATTGAGTGGGCGGGTGCGACGGTGGGGGATGAGGTTACATTCCGTGCAAGCGATACGCGGGGTCTGGTGGGCGAGCTGGTTTCCGCAGCTGCATCAGCTTCGCATACCGAGACGCTGGCAACGCCTGTCTATGTTGCCAGCGGCGATGTCATTAATCTGGCTGATATTCTGTCGGCACTCAATCAAAGCAGCTACACACCTGCATTCAATTGCAGTGGTGCGGGGGCTTTGACGGGCAGCGTGCTCACTGTTGATGATACCGGTGACAGCATCAGCTGCACCCTGACGTTAAGCCGCAATGCCTCACCTGGCGGCAATACCGCCGAGGTGCAGCCTGTACCGCTCATGCCCATCTGGATATTGGTATGGATGGCGATGCTGATGGGGGTACTGGCACGGTATTCTTCACATCGCTTTTCGCGGACATAAAGTTTTCGCATATTGACGTTGTTATGGCAGCCAGGCAGTAGTTGGCTGTCATTACAGCGCATTACTATCTGATTATCTTTAGCGCACCATAGTGTTGGCGGGGCAAGTCCGATACACTAGGCAGGGTGTCAAAATTCCAGGCACAGTATGGTTTTTGTCTGGAATATAGTCATAAAAAACAATCCCTTGCAGATGTTACCTAAGGCGCTATGAGGCTAAAGTCTATCAAGCTGGCCGGGTTCAAGTCTTTTGTTGATCCGACCACGGTTAATTTCCCCAGTAACATGTGTGCAGTTGTTGGACCCAACGGCTGTGGCAAATCCAATGTTATCGATGCCGTTCGCTGGGTGATGGGCGAGAGTTCGGCCAAGAATCTGCGGGGCGAATCCATGACGGATGTTATTTTCAATGGCTCGGTCAATCGTCAGCCGGTCGGCCAGGCCTTTATCGAACTGGTGTTTGATAATAGTGATGGTGGTGTTGGAGGCGAGTACGCCAGTTATGCCGAGATTGCTATCAAGCGCCTGGTGTCCCGGGAGGGGCAGTCCGAATACTTCCTTAACGGTGCCCGTTGTCGGCGTCGTGATATTACGGATATTTTCCTCGGTACGGGCCTGGGTCCGCGCTCCTACGCCATTATTGAGCAGGGTATGATTTCCCGTCTTATCGAATCAAAACCCGAGGAGTTGCGGGTTTTTATCGAAGAGGCTGCCGGTATCTCCAAATACAAGGAGCGGCGCAAGGAAACTGAGAGTAGGATGCGCCGAACGCTGGAAAACCTGGAGCGGCTGACGGATTTACGCGATGAGCTGGGGCGGCAGTTACAGCACTTGCAGCGGCAGGCTCAGGCAGCAGAAAAATACAGTGAATTCAAAGAAGAAGAGAGAACACTTAAGGCTCAACTTCAGGCTTTGCAGTGGCGTGATTTTGATGCTCAGGTCCGCACAATCAATCATACTATTGGTGAGTTGGAGGTCAGGCTTGAAGCCGTTTTAGCGGAGCACCAGCAGGTTGAAACCGCTATAGAACAACAGCGTTTTGAGCACAGTGATCGCAACGATACTTTTAACCGGGTACAGGCCAATTATTATTCACTGGGCTCGGAAGTGGCCCGTATTGAACAAACGATCAAGCACCAGCAGGAGCGCGGTCGACAGTTGCGCGAGGATCTGGCGCAAACAGTGGCCAGCCTGGGTGAATCTGAAACACATCTCCACGAAGACCGGCAGCGTTTGCAGGCCTGGGAAGCAGAACTGGCAACACTGACGCCGGATCTTGACCTGTTGCAGGCGCTCGAAGAAGGCTCGGCTGAGGCGCTGGCTCAGGCTGAAGAAACCATGCTCGAATGGCAGCAACGTTGGGATGAATTCAATCTCAACGCCGCTGAACCCCGGCAACAGGCGGAGGTACAGCAATCGCGCATCCAGCATCTGGAGCAGGCTCAGCAGCGTTATCAGCGGCGCATTGAGCAGCTGGAGCAGGAACAGGCCAGCCTCGTGTCCGGGCCTGCTGGTGATGATTTGAATAGTCTCGGCGAACAGCTGGCTGAAACCGAGCTGATTATGGCTGAGCACGAGCAGCGGGTTGAAACGCTTGCCGGTGAGGTGCGCAGTGGTCGTGAACAAGCTGATGTGCTGTCGGCTGAGTTGGACCAACAACGCTCACAGCTGCAACAAAAGCGAGGTCGGCTGGCTTCGCTGGAAGCCCTGCAACAGGCGGCACGTGAAGATAGTGATCAGGCTGTCGGTGACTGGTTGCGCATTAATGCACTGGAAGATCATCCGCGTCTGTTGCAGCAGCTGGACGTTGACGATGGCTGGCAGACGGCAGTTGAAACTGTACTGGGAGATTATCTGCAAGCCGTTTGTGTCGATGATATTGCAGGCCTTGGTCAGCATTTGAGTGAGCTGGCCGGTGGAGCCGTAGCACTGGTACAGCGCGGCAGTGTTGCAACGACCAATGGTGCTGATTATCTGTCGACCAGGGTTCGTGACAGTGGCAGCGGGCTGGCAGGCGGGTTATTGGCTGGTGTGCGGGTGGCTGATGATTGGGCGGCGGCGCTGGCTCAGCGAGATACACTGGCGGTGGGTGAGTCCATTGTTACCCGCGATGGTATCTGGCTGGGCAGTAATTGGTTGCGAGTGGCCCGCCAGCCGTTGCAGCAAGGTGGTGTCATTCAGCGCCAGCAGGAACTGGAGAGTCTGTCACAGCAGGTTGACGAGCTGGCCCTGCATATTGAAGGCTGCGAAGGGGCGTTGCGCAGCTGCAAGGAAGCCAATACCCGCCTCGAAGAACAGCGTCAGCAAAGTCAGCGGGAATTACAGGCAGCTACCCGCCAACACAGTGAATTCAGTGCTCGCCTATCAGGCCAGCAGGCTAAAGCCGAGCAGTTACTGGCCCGCCGTGAGCGCCTTGACAGTGATATCAGCGAAAGTCGCAACCAGTTTGCCCAGGAACAGGAGGCCATTGCTGAGGCCCGCCAGATTCTGGAAGAGGCTATCGAGCGCATGGAAAGTGATTCGAAAGAGCGTGAATCGCTATTACTGGCTCGGGATGAGGCCCGTGGTCAGCTTGATACGGTGCGCCAGAAAGCCCGTCACGACCGCGACACTGCACACCAGGCTGTGATGCGTCAACAATCCCTGAGCACGCAGATTGACGCCATTCGCCAGACAATTGAGCGGACACTGGGGCAGGTCAGTCAGTTGCAGGAGCGCAGGGACAGTCTGAGTGGCAGCCTGTCACAGGCTGATGATCCGGTGGACTCCCTGCAACAGGAGCTGGAGGCCCAGCTTGAGCTGCGGCTGGAGGCCGAAGGGGAACTGACGCTGGCCCGTCAGGCACTATCGGAAATTGACCATAAAATCCGCCAGCTTGAACAGGATCGGGCCGCTACTGAGCAGCGGGCCCAGGGTGTGCGCAGCGAGCTTGAACAGCATCGAATGAAACACCAGGGCTTGCAGGTACAGCGTGAAAATACCTTGCATCAGCTGTCAGAGGGGCAACACGATCTGGAGGCCGTACTTGAGCAGATGCCCGGGCAAGCCAATGAATCTGAGTGGCAATTGTCACTGGAACGCATTGCCAGCCGCATTGCCCGTCTCGGCCCCATCAATCTGGCCGCCATTGACGAATACAGCCAGCAAAGTGAACGCAAGCACTATCTGGATGCCCAGAACGAAGATCTGGAAACTGCGCTGGAGACACTTGAGTCGGCTATTCGCAAAATCGACAAGGAGACCCGCAACCGCTTCCGGGAGACTTTTGATCAGGTCAACAGTGGTTTGCAGGAACTGTTTCCGCGGGTATTTGGTGGTGGTAGCGCCTATCTTGAGCTAACCGGTGACGATTTGCTCGATACCGGTATTTCCATTATGGCCCGCCCACCCGGCAAGAAAAACAGCACCATTCACCTGCTGTCCGGGGGAGAGAAGGCGTTGACGGCAATCGCGCTGGTATTTTCCATCTTCCAGCTTAATCCTGCACCATTTTGTATGCTTGATGAAGTGGATGCGCCACTGGATGACGCCAATGTCGGCCGCTATGCGCGCATGGTCAAGGAGATGTCAGAGAAGGTGCAGTTTATTTATATTACCCACAACAAAATTTCGATGGAACTGGCTGATCAGCTGATGGGGGTCACCATGCATGAACCTGGCGTGTCCAGACTTGTCACAGTAGATGTGGAAGAGGCGGCTGAATTAGCTGCCAGCTAGGAGCTTGTCGGACTTAGGAGGTCGTAGCGAGACGAGCGGGAAGTCGAGTACAATTTTCAGCCCTTTTTAGGCGCATAGTGATGCTACGCAATGAAAAAGGGCTGAAAATTGGGCCGACTTCCCACCGCCGCAGCAGAATCAGCCTGAGTCCGACAGGCTCCTGGGAATTGCAATGGGATGAATACGTCAGTGATGCAGCAAGTGAGACAACAAAGGACGCAAAGGCAATGGCGGACTTAAGCTTCAGGGATTGGATGGTTATTATCGGCGCGCTGATGATTCTGGCGGTGCTGGTGGACGCGGTGCGCCGGGTATATCAGGAGCACCGCTCTCCCGTGCGGATGCGGCTGGCAAAATCCGATGGCGATGACAACAATACGCAAAGTGGCCGTGATATTGATCTGGCCTGGCTGCGCGAACTGCCCAATGGCGGACACCGGGTAATTGAACGCGAAGAGGGTGATGAACGTGGCGAGTGCCATCAATCGCAGGCGGCTGATGACGCGGCTGGTATCTCCTCACAAAATATTACAGAAGCAGCGGTTGATCGTTCCACGAAAGTACCCGTTGGCCGTATGCAACAACCGGCAGTGAAGCTGGAGGATGCCAATGCCTCAGATCCTGAGGAAGGTATTACCCGGCGCGCTGAGGATCTTCAGCAGATAGAACCTGAGCCTGGGTTCCGGGAGCAGACGGGCGGCTTTGGCAGCACAAATGAACCGGAGAATCTGGATTGGCTGGATGCACTGGAATCTGAGCCAAGCCGGTCTCAGCCAGAGCAGGCAGCAGCGGTACAGCTGCCCCGTGATATTGAGCCAGAGGTATTTATGCTCAATGTTATTGCCCGTGATGCCAGCGGTTTCAGAGGTGAAGATATTCTACATATTCTGCTGGCCTGTGATCTGCGTTTTGGTGATATGGCTTTTTTCCATCGCTATGAACAGGAATCAGGCCGTGGTCCGATACAGTTCAGCGTGGCCAACATGATGAAGCCAGGTATATTTGATATTGACAATATGGCTGATTTTTCCACCCAGGGACTGGTATTTTTTGTCACTCTCCCGGGGCCGGATGACATGATGAAAGCCTTTGATTACATGCTTGAAACTGCACAGGCAGTGGCGCGTAACCTCGATGGCGATGTGCTTGATGAAAGTCGCAGTGTACTGACCCGGCAGACACTGGAACACACCCGTCAGAAGATCAAGGATCTGGAGCGGCGTCTTCTCGCCCAGACACGTTGAGTCCCGATTTGTGAGTATGAAATCTGCAATTAATCCTGAGCAGGAGCTGGCGGGTCTGCGCAAACAGCTTGAAGACTGGAATCATCGATACTATGTGCTCGATGAGCCAACGGTGCCCGATGCTGAATACGATCGCAGCCTGCGTCGGCTGATCGATATTGAAACACGGTTTCCCGAGCTGCTAAGCCCCGATTCACCCAGCCAGCGGGTCGGAGGGCAAATACTGTCACAGTTTGCCCAGGTCCGCCATGAATTGCCGATGCTGTCTCTGGATAACGCTTTTAACAGCGAAGAACTGGAAAATTTCAACCGGCGAGTGTTGGAACGTCTGCAGCTGGACGAAAACAGCAAGCTGGAGTTTGCCTGTGAACCCAAACTCGATGGTATTGCCGTCAGCCTCCTGTACCGCGATGGTGTGCTCGAACGCGGTGCGACTCGCGGTGATGGTTCTACTGGTGAAGATATTACGCACAATGTCCGCACCCTGAAATCTGTACCATTGCGTTTGCGTGGCAGTGACTATCCACACTTACTGGAAGTGCGTGGCGAAATCTACATGCCGCTGGCGGGTTTTGAAGCCTTTAATGAGCGCGCCCGTCGCGGGGGCGAAAAACCCTTTGTTAATCCACGCAATGCTGCTGCTGGCAGCTTGCGTCAGCTCGATCCCCGGTTGACAGCACAGCGACCTCTGGAAATGTGTGCTTACAGTATTGGGGTGGTTGCCGGAGCAGATCTGCCCCGGCGGCACTCGGATATTCTGGCGTGCCTGCATCGTTGGGGGCTGCGTATCAATTCTGAGTCACAAGTCGTCCAGGGTATTGCGGCCTGCGAGGTCTATTACAGCCGTCTGGCTGCCCGGCGCAACCGTTTGCCCTATGATATCGACGGTATTGTCTACAAGGTCAACGACGTTGATTTACAGGAGCGCCTGGGCTTTGTGTCGCGGGCACCGCGCTGGGCGATTGCCCGTAAATTTCCGGCCCAGGAAGAGATGACCCGCCTGCTGGCAGTAGAGTTCCAGGTAGGGCGCACCGGTGCCATTACGCCAGTAGCACGTCTGGAGCCGGTGTTTGTTGGCGGTGTTACCGTCAGTAATGCCACCTTGCACAATGCCGATGAAATTGAGCGTTTGGGACTGATGGTGGGAGACACCGTTATTATCCGGCGCGCAGGTGATGTCATTCCGCAGGTGGCGTCGGCAGTGCTTGAACGGCGCCCCGATAAGGCGGTTGCTGTTGTTTTTCCCCCTGTCTGCCCCGTCTGTGGTTCAGCTGTTGAGCGTGAACCGGATGAGGCTGTTTTGCGCTGTATGGGTGGGCTGGTTTGTGCCGCCCAGCAAAAAGCCGCTATTCGCCATTTTGCTTCGCGGCGAGCCATGGATATCGACGGACTGGGCGACAAGCTGATTGACCAGCTGGTTGATCAGCAGATGCTCGGTAGCGTCGCCGGACTTTACAGCCTCGATGCTGCCCAGTTGGCGGCACTGGAGCGTATGGGTCAAAAATCAGCTGATAAACTGCTGGCTGCACTTGAAAAAAGCAAAGCAACAACGCTGGAACGCTTTATCTACGCCCTGGGTATCCGTGAAGTGGGTGAGTCAACCGCCCGTAATCTGGCCCGCCATTTTGGTCGTTGGGAATTGCTTGCTGCTGCTTCAGAAGAGGCGCTGCTGGCGGTGCCGGATGTCGGTCCGGTCGTGGCGGATCACGTACGGCAGTTCTTCGATGATCCCGCCATTATGGAGGTGGTAACACAGCTCAGACAGTGTGGTGTTCACTGGCGTGATATTGAGGTAATGCAGGCCGATGAATTGCCGTTGGCAGGGCAGGTCTGGGTTGTTACTGGTACATTGAAGGCGATGGGGCGCAGTGAAGCCAAAAGCCGTTTGCAGGATCTTGGTGCCAAAGTGGCTGGCAGCGTATCTTCCAAAAGTACCTGCGTTGTTGCCGGAGAAAGTGCGGGTTCCAAGCTGGGTAAGGCGCAGGCCTTGAATATTCCTGTGCTGGATGAGGCAACTTTTTTGATACAGCTTGCGCAGTATGAGGGTGAGCAGTGAAGGTGGTATCCGGATTCGTGCCCATATCGGTATTCAAATGTTTGTGGGGGCTGCTGTGTTTGTTGTTGCTGGCCGGTTGTACGGCATCAACACCGCGCAACGTTGACAATCTTTGTGAAATCTTTCGTGAAAAAGATGACTGGTACAAAGAGGCTGCTTCGGCCCGTGATGAATGGGGTAGTCCGATTCCGGTCATGATGGCAATCATGCATCAGGAATCGCGTTTTGTCGCCGATGCCAAACCGCCGCGTAAGAAAATCCTCGGTTTTATTCCCGGTCCGCGCCCTTCCAATTCCTATGGTTACAGCCAGGCACTGAAATCCACCTGGAATAGTTACAAACGCGATGCAGGTAATTACGGTGCCGACCGTGATGACTTTGATGACGCTATTGATTTTATTGGCTGGTATAACTATCAATCCCATAAACGCAGTGGCATTAATCGCAGCGATACCTACCATCTTTATCTGGCCTATCACGAGGGTCACGGTGGTTATAACCGGGGCAGTTATCGCTCCAAGCGCTGGTTGCAAAACGTGGCAGGTAAGGTAAAACAGCGAGCTTCACGTTATTCGAGCCAGTTGGCTTCCTGTGAATCTGAGTTCAAAAAGAAGCGTGGTCTTTTCAACTGGTGGTAGACCAATAAAACAGTCATAGACAAGCTTGATTTAGCTCACATTATCGCTGGTGAAATACAGCGTGAGCTATGCCACACTGAGCGGCATCCTGTATAGATATCACGATAATAACGGGAGATTGCCGCTGCTATGGAACCAACTGATATCAATAATCCCGAGTATTTTCACCAGGTGGTGGATTGCCAGTACGCCTGCCCCTCGCATACGCCGGTACCTGAATATATCCGGCTTATTGCCGAGCGACGCTATAGCGATGCCTATCTGCTGAACTGGGAGTCCAACGTATTTCCTGGAGTACTGGGACGCACCTGTGACCGGCCCTGTGAACCGGCATGCCGACGGGGCCGGGTGGAGAAAGAACCGGTGGCGATCTGTCGGCTAAAACGGGTGGCTGCTGATAATAAAGGCAGTATTGTCGATCGCATGCCTGATATTCCCAGGCAAAAAAATGGTAAGCGCATTGCCTGCATTGGCGCTGGCCCGGCTTCACTGACAGTGGCACGGGATTTGATGCCGCTGGGTTACAGTATTGATATTTATGATAACCAGTTGGCTGGCGGTGGCATGATGCGCAGTCAGATTCCCTCCTTTCGTCTGCCTGAAAGTGTGCTCAATGAAGAGGTCAATCAGATTCTCGATATGGGTGTGAGCACGTTTTTTGATACCGAAGTCAGCAGCATGAAGGCAATTCTGGCCAAGGATTATGATGCGGTGTTTGTGGGTACCGGAGCGCCCCGGGGCAAGTGGCTTGATCTGCCCGGTATCGAAGAGGCCGGTGATGCGATACATATTGGTATCGACTGGTTATCCAGTGTTGCCTTTGAGCATGTTGATCGCATTGGCAAGCGTGTGCTGGTGCTCGGTGGTGGTAATACGGCGATGGATTGCTGTCGCACGGCCAAACGCCTTGGTGGTGAAGATGTTCGCGTTGTTGTGCGTAGCCCTTTTGCTGACATGAAAGCCTCGCCCTGGGAAAAAGAGGATGCCATGCATGAGGGTATTCCCATTTATGACAACCATGTACCGAAAGCCTTTGTGATCGAAGACGGCAGACTTAAGGGTATACACTTTGAAAAAGTCAAAGCCCACTACGATGAAAATGGCAGGCGTTCGCTGCTGCCTGCCGGAGAGGACTGGGTATTTATGGCGGCGGATGATGTGTTGATGGCTATCGGTCAGGAAAATGCCTTTCCCTGGATCGAGCGGGATATCGGTATCGAGTTTGATAAATGGGAGATGCCACTCGTTGACAAGGTGACTTTTGAATCCAGTCGCAAAGGTGTTTTCTTTGGTGGTGATGCGGCTTTTGGCCCTGAGAATGTAATTACAGCTGTTGCCCAGGGGCATCAGGCCGCGATCAGTATTGATCTTTACTGCCGGGGTAAACCGGTGAACGACAGGCCGCCACCTTTTACGCATTTGTTTTCCCAGAAAATGGGGATACATGAATGGAGTTATGACAACGCGGTTGAAGTTGATGAGCGGCATCGAGTGCCGCTGGCAGCACTGGATGAAGCACTCGGTGATCGCAGGGTGGAAGTGGAGCTGGGCTTTGACCGGGAAACAGGCTTTTTGGAGGCCGAGCGCTGCCTGAACTGTGATGTGCAGACGGTGTTTGATGTTACACGCTGTATTGAATGTGATGCCTGTGTTGATATCTGCCCAACCGATTGCATCACCTTCACCAGCAATGAGCAGGAAAGTAGCCTGCGTGAGCATCTGAATGCACCAGCGGGTAATCTGGAGCAGCCGCTTTACGTTTCGGATGTACTGGCGACAAACCGTGTCATGGTTAAGGATGAAAATGTCTGCCTGCACTGTGGACTGTGTGCCGAGCGTTGTCCGACGACGGCCTGGGATATGCAGAAATATTTTTACACAGTGGCAAAAGCGGGGCAGGACGTATGAAATCACTGGAAGCAGTTAATGAGTTTGTGATCAAGTTTGCCAATGTCAACGGCACCGGTTCGGCCAGTGCCAATAACCTGTTTGCGAAGGCGCTGTTTCGGATGGGTCTGCCGGTCTGCCCCAAAAATATTTTTCCTTCCAATATTCAGGGGCTGCCCACCTGGTATGAGGTGCGTGTTAGTGAGAAGGGTTATCTTGGTCGGCGTGGTGGGGTTGATATTGTACTGTCGGTCAACCCCCAGAGCATGCCGCAGGATATTCTGGATGTGGAACCCGGTGGTTATTTTATCTACGACGATACCAAGCCTCTGGACCTGCGTTTGCTGCGCAGTGATATCAGTTTCATCGGGTTGCCACTGACGCGTATCTGTAACGAACAATATGATGATCCACGCCAGCGTCAGTTATTTAAAAATGTGATTTATGTCGGTGCACTGGCCGCTTTGCTGGATATGGATTTCAGCGCACTGACTCATTTGGTGGCAGATCAGTTCAAGGGCAAGGAAAAACTGATTTTGCCCAATATTCATGCCCTGGAACTGGGTCATCAGTATGTGAAAGCCAATCTTCAGTGCCCGATTGGTATTCGGGTGCAAAGCAGTGACAAAGTGGGTGATGCCATTTTACTCGATGGCAATACGGCGCTGGGTCTGGGGGCTGTTTACGGTGGTGCAACAGTTGCGGCCTGGTATCCGATTACGCCATCAACATCGGTAGTGGATGCTTTTGAGCGTTACGCCAAACGCCTGCGTATCGATCCGGGTACAGGGCGCTGCAACTATGCCATTGTGCAGGCAGAGGACGAGTTGGCTGCCATGGGTATGGTGATTGGTGCCAGCTGGAATGGTGCGCGTTCCTTCACGGCAACCAGCGGCCCCGGAGTTTCACTAATGAGCGAGTTTTTGGGCCTGGCCTACTTTGCTGAAATTCCGGCGGTACTGTTTGATGTACAGCGGGCAGGTCCATCCACAGGGATGCCTACACGCACTCAACAGTCTGATGTGCTCAGCGCGGCCTATGCTTCTCACGGTGATACCAAACAGGTACTGTTGTTTCCCTCCACGCCAAAAGAATGTTTTGACTTTGCTGCGTTGTCTTTTGATCTGGCTGAACGCCTGCAAACACCGATTATCATATTGACTGACCTCGATCTGGGTATGAATGACAATATGTCTGCACCGCTGACCTGGGATGATCATTATCGTTATGACCGCGGTAAAGTACTCAATGCTGATGAGCTTGATCAGGTTGGGCGTTATGGCCGCTACCTGGATGTGGATGGCGATGGCATTTGTTATCGTACCTATCCCGGTACTCACCCGGACAAGGGCGCTTTTTTTACCCGGGGTACTTCCCGGGACGAATATGCGATCTATTCAGAAAAGGGCGAGGAGTATGAAAAAAACATGCTTCGCCTGATGAAAAAATGGGAAACCATCAAGGATAAAGTCCCGCGCCCCGTCACTACCTGTTGTGGCCACGATACCGATATGGCCGTGCTTTTTTATGGCACCAGCGAAGAGTCCTCAATGGAAGCGCTGGATTATCTGGCAGAAGAAGGCATTTACCTCAATGCCATGCGCGTGCGCAGTTTTCCCTTTAATGATGAAGTGAAGGCTTTCCTGTACGAACATGAGCGGGTGTTTGTGATTGAGCAAAATCGTGATGCTCAGCTGAGGACACTTTTGATGGCAGAGTTTGAACTCGGTCCAGACAAGCTCAAATCTGTGTTGTGCTTTGATGGCACGCCAATTTCTGCACGCAATATCCGCAAGCAGATTTTAATGCACCTGCCGGGTCACAACGTGACACCACTGCCACGCGAACGTGTTGTGGGTCGGGCCAAAGCGGGCAAAATAAAACAGGAGCGCAGGGTATGAGTTATCAAAAACCGAAGTTTCGCCATCCTGAGCTGCCATGCAATGATCTGGGTTATACTCGCCAGGCTTATGAAGGTGCTATTTCCACTCTGTGTGCCGGTTGTGGTCACGATTCCATTTCAGGTTCGATCGTGCGGGCCTGCCATGAGCTGTCGATTGAACCACACAAAATTGCCAAGCTCTCGGGTATTGGCTGTTCTTCAAAATCACCCACTTATTTTTTGGGTAGATCCCATGGTTTTAATTCGGTCCACGGGCGTATGCCCTCTGTGGTGACTGGTGCCGCTATGGCCAACCGTGATTTATTGTATCTGGGCGTTTCCGGTGATGGTGATACCGCCTCTATCGGCATGGGGCAGTTTACCCATGCGGTGCGCCGCAACCTGAATATGGTTTATATCGTAATGAACAACGGCTGTTATGGTCTAACCAAAGGTCAGGATTCGGCCACAGCTGATCGTGGTTCTGCCAGCAAAAAAGGTGACCCGAATCCCTTTGGTGCAATTGATCTGGCTGCACTGGCCCTGCAACTGGGCGCAACCTTTGTCGCCCGCAGTTTTTCTGGTGACAAGCACCAACTGGTGCCGTTGATTAAAGCCGCTATAAGCCATCAGGGTTTTGCCCTGATTGATGTTCTGTCACCCTGTGTAACCTTCAACAATAATGCCACTTCCAGCAAAAGTTATGATTATGTACGCGATCATACCGAAACCACTGGCACTGTGGATTTTGTTCCGATGCGAGAGGAAATTACCACATCCTACAAATCGGGCCAGAGCCAGGAGGTCACCATGCACGATGGTTCTGTATTGCACCTGTACAAGTTGTCGGACGAACTCGATCCCTTTGATCGTATTTCAGCTATGTTGGCACTGGAGCGCTTTCGCAGTGAGAATAAAATATTGACGGGCCTGATTTATATGGACAAACAGTCGCGAGATTTGCATGAAGTGCTTCAAATCAGCCGACGCGCCCTCAATACATTGACTGAGGAGGATCTCTGTCCGGGCAACAAGGTACTGGAGAATATCAACAGCAGTCTGCGTTAGGGCAAATAGGCTTGATCCGGTCTCGCGTGGGTCAGAATCATTTTTTTATGATACTGTCTAGCGCGTATGCGCACTTGTCATAATATTGTCATAAAGTCATCATTTAATAGACGCCATTCATGGATACCGCCGGGAATACAGTGGCTAATGAGTGAACGCAAGGTATTGATCGTTGATGATGAATTTGCCATTCGGGATATGTTGAGAATGGCACTGGAAATCGCAGAATTTCGCTGTCTGGAAGCGGAGAATATTCAGCAGGCCTATACACTGGTGGTTGATGAGCGCCCCGATATTGTACTGCTGGACTGGATGCTGCCCGGTGGCAGTGGCCTGGAGTTATTGCGTCGTCTGAAACGCAACGATACGACTCGTGATTTGCCAGTAATTATGCTGACCGCAAAAACGGCCGAAGATAATGTGATTCAGGGTTTTGATGTTGGCGCTGATGATTACATTACCAAGCCTTTTGCCCCGCGCGAACTGATTGCCCGTATTAAAGCCCTGTTGCGCCGTGCTTCTGGCGGTGGTGACAGTGAGCGTATACAAGTGGCTGAGCTGCTGCTGGATGCGGAAAGTCGGCGTATATTTGTGGCTGAAGTACCAGTGGATATGGGGCCGACAGAATTTAATTTACTGCAGTTTTTCATGTTGCACCCTGAGCGGGCCTATACGCGCAATCAGCTGCTTGACCAGGTATGGGGTGCCAATGTTTATGTTGAAGAGCGTACGGTAGATGTGCATATCCGCCGTCTGCGCAAGGCCTTGCAAACGCCACAGGCCGATTATAGCCATCTGATTCAGACAGTACGCGGTACTGGTTATCGCTTTTCAGCAATGGGGGTTTCAACAGGGTGATGTCCCAGGGCGGTTGGCAGCTGGAGTTGCGATGCTTTGCTGTTGTTGTGGCCGGTGGTCTTGTTTTGGGCTGGCTACTGGGTTTTCCCTTGGCCGGTCTTGCTCTGGTACTTGTTATCCAAACCCTTTTTTGGCTGTTTCAGCTGTGCCGGATACATCGCTGGTTATTGAAACCACAGGAGCGTGTGCCGGAATCTACTGGTATCTGGGGTGAAGTCTACGATCAAATCTACCATTTGCAGCGTCGCAACCGGGAAAGTCATGCCCGCCTTCAATCCACAGTTGACTATTTGCAGGATTCCTTTGCTGCTGTGCGTGAAGGTATTGTGATGGTTAATGAGGAGGGTGCGATAGAGTGGCACAATCAGGCTGCGGCGGTTTTACTGGGTTTGCAGTACCCGCGGGACCAGGGGCAGGCTCTGCTCAATCTGGTGCGCATCCCCGAATTTAACCACTACTTTTTAAGCGGTGACTTTTCTGAGCCCTTACAATTGCGCCTGAATGGTGATGTGTTGCAGGTATTGCAGTTTGAGATTACCCCCTTTGGAATGGGGGATCGACTGATTTTTGTACGCGATGTGACAGAGTTTGAGCGTCTGGAGCAGATGCGCCGGGATTTTGTTGGCAATGTCTCCCATGAATTGCGCACGCCTTTAACAGTGCTCAAGGGCTATCTTGACACAATGCAGGCCAATAGCGATGAAGTGGGAGCCCGTTTTTTACGACCACTTCAGCAGATGGAACAGCAGACAGTGCGTATGGAAAATCTGCTTAAAGATTTGCTGTGGCTATCGCGTATTGAAGGTATGCGCAGACAGGATGAGCACATTGATATTGACATGCCGGCGCTGATTAATGAGTTGCGTGATGAGCTGGCAACGTCCCACCCACAGCGCCAGCTGCAACTTGATGTTGATCAAACCTGTATATGTCGTATACGGGGTGATCGTCAGGAGCTACACAGTGCCGTATCCAACCTGATTCTCAATGCCTATAAATACAGTGCAGATGACACGCTGGTTTTTGTCGGCTGGAAACGCCGTGGAGAAACCTGTGTTTTGAGTGTGCGTGATAGTGGTGTGGGTATTGCCGCCGCTCATATCCCCAGAATTACTGAGCGCTTCTACCGGGTGGATGACAGTCGTTCCTCTGCCACTGGTGGTACCGGTTTGGGTTTGGCTATCGTCAAGCACGTGGTGGCTGCTCACAGTGCCCGGCTGCATATTGAAAGTGAAACAGGTAAGGGCAGCACTTTCAGTATCGAATTTATGGCGCTGTAATGCGAAAGCTCGGCCTTGGATCAAAACCCGGGTATTTGCTGGTGATTTTTGCCTTGTCGATATTCACTGCCCTGAAGGTTCATGGCGGTGCGGCAGAAGATATGGTAGTGAATACTGTAGAGAAAAACCGGTTGAATAATAATGCCGCCACTGTCTTATCGGGTAATCTCACCAGTGTTGGCTCGGATACCCTGGCTAATCTGATGAGTATCTGGGCTGAGGATTTCAAACGGTTTTATCCAGCGGTTAATATTCAAATACAGGCTGCCGGTTCCTCAACAGCTCCACCGGCTCTGATTGAGGGTACGGCCAGTCTGGGGCCGATGAGTCGCTTGATGAAAGCACATGAACTGGATGCTTTTGAGCGGCGTTTTGGTTATCAGCCAACGGCTATAGCTGTGGCTATTGATGCACTGGCTTTGTATGTTCATCAGGATAACCCCCTGGCATTTTTGACCATTACACAAATAGATGCATTGTTTTCATCTACGCGCCGCTGTGGTGCTAAAGATCCGGTATTGCAGTGGGGAGATCTTGGGCTGAAAGGATCGTGGACGAACAGAAAAATACAGCTTTTTGGTCGTAATTCAGCATCGGGTACCTACGGCCATTTTAAAATGAGAGCTCTGTGCAACGGTGATTTCAATAACAACCTCAATGAACAACCGGGATCGGCTTCAGTGGTGCAGTCTGTTTCGGTATCACTGGGGGGGCTTGGTTATGCAGGTATTGGCTATCGCTCTGCGGGTGTCAGAGCTTTACCAATTGCCGTTGCGCAGGGTTTACCATTGGTTACACCGACTCGTGATCATGCCATGTCAGGCCGCTATCCTTTGTCCCGCTTTCTTTATATTTACGTTAACAAGGTGCCAGGTGAGGCTCTGCCGCCGATGGAACGTGCATTTTTTCACTGGATACTGTCTGCACAAGGGCAGCGGCGGGTTGTCGGAGATGGCTATATTCCCCTGCCTGCCGATGCCCTGGCTGATGCCCGACAACAATTGGGTCTATAAGTCATGGTATTGAGTGATCGTTGGCATGCAGGCAGGCCTTGTGAGGTGGGAGTTGTCCGTGGCTGAATGCCTGACCCGCAATCCGCGACTGATACGATGGCGCAAGGGCATTGATTATCTGACAACAGCCAGTGTTGTTGCTGGTGGTATTGGTATTCTGGCTGCTATTTTATTGATTTTCTTTTTCCTGCTGACCCAGGTATTGCCGCTGTTTCAAAAAGTGCAATTGCAAGCGCTTGCGCAGCTGAATATTGGCTCAGGTGAACCTGTTTATATGGGGGTAGCTGAACAGGGTGATATCAGTTTTATTATAGATGCTGATGGTCGCAGCCGTTTCGTTGATATTGTCAGCGGTGAAGTGTTGGCGCTTTATAACCTCGGACGCGGTGATGCGCATTTGAGTCATGTTGTCGCCGGGTATCCGCAGACCGGTATACTTGCGATCACTTACAGTGATGGCGCCATTGATTTTGTAAAGGCTGATTATCACTTTGATTATGTCGATGGCAAACGCATTCTGCGCCCAAATCTGATAAGACCCTATGCTGATGTTGAGCTGCAACTGGGTCAGGGGAATATCAGGGCGTCAGCTTTATATGAGGCTGAAGACCAGCTGGTGCTGGCAGCTGATATTGAAGGACAGGGTTTGCAGGGTTTGTATTATGGACCTGATAAAGAGAAAAAACCCTTTGTAATAGAGGCTGAATATCCGGTGGAAGCACTTTATCTGGCCAATAAAGGCCACTGGCTCTATCGCATAGATAAAGGGGGTACTTATGCGTTATATGAACTGAACACAACCGGGCGTGTTGTTACTGTACACAAGCTCGATGATGGCCGTTTATTTTCAGCGGGAAAAACTGTTACAGCAACGGCAATGCTTGCCGGTGATGATTCTTTACTGGTGGCTTCCGGGCAGGGGGAACTGGCGCAGTTTTTTATGGTTCGCACTGATCAAACGACGATCAAATTACAGCGAATCAGGGATTTTGATACAGATGGACTAACGGTTTCTGCAATCATTCCAGAACGACATCGCAAGGTTTTTGTCACTTATGGAAAAGATAATTATCTGCAAATTTATTACAGTACTTCGGGTCGGCGGCTTCTATCACAAAAACAACCTGGCTTGCGCTGGCCTGTGGTAACTGCCCTGTCGGCAACAGGAAGGCATTTGTTGTATTTGCACTCAGGTGGTGAATTAGGCATTTGGCAAATTGATAATCTTCACCCTGAATTATCCTGGTCTGTATTGTGGGACAGAGTATGGTATGAGAGTTATGACAAGCCCCGAAAAATCTGGCAGTCTTCACCTGCGGCTGATGCTGAACCAAAATACAGTCTTGCACCACTGATTTTTGGCACACTCAAGGCGGCGCTGTTCACCATGTTACTGGTGGCACCACTGGCTGTTTGTGGAGCAATTTACACAGCTTACTTTATGGCCACACCCCTGCGGCGCAAGGTAAAACCCCTGATCGAGTTAATGGAGGCGTTGCCGACGGTTATCCTTGGTTTTCTGGCGGCTTTGTGGTTGGCGCCACTGCTTGAACAGTACCTGGCTGCATTGTTTGTTGCCGCAATTGCACTGCCTTTTATCGTTGTTATTTTTGCTTATCTTTATTTTTGTATGTGTAAAGGCCGTTGGCAGCATTCTGATAATGGCTGGCTACCTTTGATTCTGCTGCCTTTGATTGTGCTGTTTGTCACTATTTGCCTGCTGGCTAATAATCCGCTTGAACACTTATTGTTTGGCGGTGATAGCCAGCACTGGTTATTGCTCAGGTTTGGTCTGGACTACGACCAGCGCAATGCGCTGGTGGTTGCTATTGCAATGGGGCTGGCAGTTATACCTACGGTATTTTCCATTGCAGAAGATGCTGTTTTTTCAGTGCCGGGACACTTGAGTGAAGGTGCTCTTGCGCTGGGTGCGACAAGCTGGCAGGCACTGGCAAGTGTCGTGTTGCCAACGGCCAGCCCGGGTATTTTTTCTGCACTGATAATTGGCTTTGGCCGTTCAACCGGCGAAACTATGATTGTATTGATGGCTGCCGGCAATACCCCTTTGATGGGAGCCAATATTTTTGAAGGTATGCGAACCCTGGCTGCCAATATTGCCGTGGAAATGCCCGAGGCTACTTTTGCAAGCACACATTATCGTGTGTTGATATTGTCGGCTTTACTGCTCTTTGTGCTTACCTTCGTTTTTAATACGGTGGCAGAGCTTGTTCGTCAGCGCCTGCGTGTGCGCTATGGTTCTCTGTAGTGAGATGTCAGGTGGATAGCCGCAGGGCAGGGTTTTGTGCCTGGCGCCGTAGTGGCCAAGCTCTGATCTGGTTGAATGCGATGGCTGTTAGCCTTTGTCTGATTGCAGTCGTTGGTTTGTTAACGTTGCTGGTGATTCGCGGCCTGGTTTATTTCTGGCCCCGTGATGTTATGGCTGCTACGGTGAGTTATCAGGGCCAGCAATATAAGTTGCTGGGTGAAGTTGTGGATAGTGTTGATGTGTCTGCTCAACAGTTGCGCGAAGCGGGTGTTTCACTACCGGCTGACAACCCGGTTTTCAAACGGGAATTGATCAGGCAGGGTAATCGTGAATTCTTCAATAGTGATTTTGTATGGGTGTTGCCTGCACAAATGAGCGCTCTTGACTATCCGGAGTGGGCGGTAACTATTGAACGCAAAGCCTGGGGCAGGCTCTATGGTGAACTGCTGTCTGTAAGCCTGGATGGTGAATATAAAGAGCGAGTTGATAATGCCGAAGATATCTGGCTGGACTTTGAGGAAGCCCACCTAAAAATCCGGCATTTGCAGCGGCAACTGGCCTCAGCTGATACCGTAGATAGCGCTCCCGAAGGCAATGCCCCTGTTGCGATGCAGCAGCAGGTGGAAAGGGCTCGTTATCGTCTGCGCCTGATCGACGGGCGTATCGTTAATTTGCCCTTGTCAGAGGTGGTTCGGGCCTATCGCCCCAACCAGATGAGCTCTCTGGATAAAAGCCATATTTATCTTGATCGACTATGGGAATTTCTCAGTAGTGGTCCGCGTGAAGGTAATACAGAAGGCGGTATTTTTCCTGCTTTGCTGGGCACTTCGTTAATGGTTATTTTGATGGCAGTGCTGATGATGCCCTTTGGTGTGTTGGCCGCTGTTTATTTAAATGAATATGCTCATCAGGGCTTATTGATACGTATTATCCGGATAGCCGTTAATAATCTTGCCGGGGTGCCATCCATTATCTATGGTGTCTTCGGTCTGGGATTTTTTGTTTACGGGGTGGGTGGTGAACTGGATCAGTTGTTTTTCGCTGATGCTTTGCCCGGCCCCACCTTCGGCACACCGGGTTTATTGTGGGCTTCGTTAACGCTTGCCCTGTTAACGCTGCCGGTTGTTATTGTGGCAACAGAAGAGGGTTTGGCGAGGGTACCCAGCTCTATTCGTGAAGGCAGCCTGGCTCTGGGTGCCACTCGGGCAGAAACTTTGTGGCAACTGGTGTTGCCAATGGCCAGTCCCGCCATGATGACAGGGTTGATTCTGGCTATTGCACGTGCAGCCGGCGAGGTGGCGCCACTGATGCTCGTTGGTGTGGTTAAGTTGGCACCGGCATTACCCGTAGATGGCAAGTTTCCCTTTTTACACTTGGATCAAAAGTTTATGCATCTTGGCTACCACATCTATGATGTCGGTTTTCAAAGTGCCAATGCGGAGGCAGCCGGGCCACTGGTTTATGCCACGGCACTTTTGCTGGTGTTGCTGATTGTCTGTCTTAATCTGCTGGCAGTGATGCTGCGCAATCATTTGCGCGAGCGTTATCGGGCGCTGGTGAGTTAGAGGGAATGTTGAGTATGCAAATTTTGGAGCATGTGGCGTAATGAAAAATCACGCAATTGATATCAGGGCTTTAAAGGAGGCCGTGACCCTGGCGCCGGGTGCACCGCTTGAAACCAGTCTGTCAGTATCAAAGCTCTGTCTGTTTTACTCACATAACCAGGCCCTGTTTGATATTGATCTCGATATTCCCCGTCAACGGGTGACTGCCTTTATCGGTCCAAGTGGCTGTGGAAAAACCAGTTTGCTGCGCTGTATTAATCGAATGAATGACGAAGTAACAGGCTGTCGGATACAGGGCCAGCTGTTATTGGACGGGGAAGATATTTATGGTGCAGGAGTTGATCTGGCCAATTTGCGGCGACGTATTGGTATGGTTTTTCAAAAACCCAATCCGTTTCCAAAAAGTATCTATGAAAATGTGGCTTATGGCCTGCGCATACACGGTCTGAGGAAAAAACGCCTGCTGGATGAAGCTGTTGAAAAGGCGCTGATAGCAGCCTCATTATGGGATGAGGTAAAGGACCGCCTGCACGATAATGCATTGCGCCTTTCGGGCGGCCAGCAGCAGCGGCTGGTGATTGCACGCACTATTGCTGTTGAACCTGAAGTGCTTCTTCTGGATGAGCCAGCTTCTGCGCTTGATCCGATCTCAACCCTCAAACTGGAAGAGCTGATTTATGAACTTAAATCCCGCTATACCATTGTCATTGTGACTCACAATATGCAGCAGGCGGCCAGGGTTTCGGATATGACGGCGTTCATGGATATGGGGCGGCTGGTGGAATTCGGTCTGACCGATGCGATTTTTACCAATCCGCTGCATAAGCAGACAGAAGACTATATTACTGGCCGTTACGGTTAAGATGAACCTGTCACCGGGAGATTCAAGTGCAGCAGAATAATTATCGGCAACATATCTCTGCCCAGTTTAATGCCGAGCTGGAGAGTATCAAGCAGCATTTGCTGGAAATGGGCGGACTGGTTGAGCAGCAATTAAACAGGGCGCTAAATACTTTGCTTGAAGGTGATACCGGTCTTGCTGAAGAGGTGATTGCAGATGACCGGCCGGTCAATCGCTTTGAGGTTACTATCGATGAGGAATGCTCAAAAATTCTTGCTTTGCGTCAACCCGCAGCCAGTGATTTACGCCTTATCTTTACGGTACTTAAAATGACAACTGATCTTGAAAGGATCGGTGATGAGGCAGTTAAAATTGCCCGTGGGGCCGTGCGTGCTTTGGAGGAGGGTCGTCCGCCCGGTGACTTTGCCGAGGTTGCCGACATTGGTCAGCGGGTTGCTGCCATGTTGCGCAAGTCACTGGATGCTTTTGCCAGGCTCGATGTGGAAGTGGCTGTACAAATTATTATTCAGGACAGGGATATTGATATTGAGTATAGCCGTGCAATGCGTGCATTGATTACCTTTATGATGGAGGATGCACGCAGTATAGGGCCAGTGCTTAATGAGATGTGGGCCTTGAGAAGTCTGGAACGGGTTGGTGATCATGCCAGCAATATTGCCGAGTATGTTGTCTATCTGGTGCAGGGCAGGGACGTGCGCCATGTTCAGCCACAGGATTTGGCTGTCCAGCTTGAGGTACTGGTGCCATCAAACAATATGTCACAGTGACTTGCACAATAATATTTCAAAAATGTCTGATGGCCAACACTTGAGCACGCAGGCAGAATTTATTAATGGTAGTATGCCAGCAGCCTCGTGACTAACAGGATGGACCCCACATGATGATATTTTGGCTGAAGTGGCTGACTGTCGCCAGTTTGCTGGCAGTAACAGCAATGCCCGCAGTGGCAATCAGTGATACCCAGTTTGAAAAATTGCAGCTTCAGTTGAATGAGCTTGCCCAGCGCGTACAGAGTCTGGAGACTGATAATGCACGCCTGCGTGGGTTGCTCAAGGATAAGGAAGAGCAAAAAACACTTGCTGTTAAGGCTGAGCAAACGACAAAAGAAACAGCTGTTGTCCCGACAAATATTACCAAAGACAATCACTGGTCGGATCGTATTTCGATTTCCGGTGATTTTCGTTACCGCTATGAGGATATTGATATTGAAGGCCGGAAGCGGCGGGATCGTAATCGAATCCGGGCGCGTGCGACTTTGCTTGCCCAGGTCAGTAATAATGTTACAGCTGGCCTGGGTATTTCTACAGGTGGTGATGCCCCGGTATCAGCCAATCAAACTCTCGGTGGTGGTGGTGATCGCAAGGAGATTCGTTTGAGTCTGGCCTATGCCCGCTGGCAGGCGCTTGAGGGTCTTTCTTTCAATGCAGGTAAAATGCCCAATGCCTTTTATCGTCCACAAAAATCCGGCCTGTTATGGGATGGTGATTATCACCCTGAAGGGGTCAGTGGCCGCTGGTCCAATGACCACTTGTTTGTTATTGCGGCTGCCAACTGGCTTGAAAGTGACAGTAACCAGAGTAATCAGCAAATTGCCTGGGGAGTCCAGATTGGCACTACCTGGGATTTTGCCTGGGCCAATTTGACCACGGGCGGTGGTTACTTTGATATCCCTGTTGCCGGAGAAGAGACTTTCTTTGGTGACGCAGATGATTTCTATGGCAACAGTTATCTTTGCAATGATTATGAGAGTGCCACAGGCTGCCGTTATCGTTATGACTATGAGGAAGCTGAGTG
Organism: Parahaliea sp.; assembly: GCA_047974765.1. Lineage (GTDB taxonomy): Bacteria > Pseudomonadota > Gammaproteobacteria > Pseudomonadales > Halieaceae > JBKECP01. The sequence goes on from JBKECP010000020.1 coordinate 181,239, forward strand.
GTTTTTTGATCTGCGTATGCGACCTGAAGGCTGGCAGTGGCCACTATCAATATATGCTGATGTTGTTAAAAACCTGGCAGTGGATGATTTTGATACGGGTTACCAGGCCGGTATCCGACTGGGGGATATTGGCAAAGGCTCGTCATGGCAGCTCGGTTATGAATATCAAAATGTAGAAGCGGATGCCGTTTTTGGTTTGCTCAGTGATTCTGATTTTGCCATTGGTGGTTCTGATACCAAAGGTCACAGGCTATTTAGTCAATATGCCATTAATTCCAAAGTGCGTATTGGTTTGACCTGGTATTTAAAAAACAAATATGGCGAAGATTCTCTTGAGAAACCTTTCGATTATGATCGCATAGTGTTGGATGCTGATTTTGTCTATTGAACAGAAGCTGTGAAGTGCTTGCAATGAACGCAGGCAAAGGTACAATACCGCGCCTGTGCGGGTTTTTACCCAAAACTGCTGCGTCCCCTTCGTCTAGTGGTCCAGGACACCGCCCTTTCACGGCGGGAACAGGGGTTCGAACCCCCTAGGGGACGCCATATTCTGCTGTACTTTCGTATTAAACAAGGCCCGGTTATACCGGGCCTTGTTGTTTCGGAAGATTTGTTATTTCGGGAAAGTTTTCGGGAGAGTGGAGATGAGTCGCTTCTGGAGTCAACTGACAGGGGAGCTTTCCCCCTATGTACCTGGTGAGCAGCCAGATTCGCAGCAAACACTGGTTAAAATCAATACCAATGAACTGCCGTATTCACCGTCGCCTGCTGTGCTTGCGGCGATCGCTTCATGCACAGGTGATATGCTGCGTCGTTATCCTGACCCGGAATCCAGAGCGCTGCGCGCAGCTATTGGCAGACGTTACCACCTGTCTGTAGATGAAGTTTTTGTTGGCAATGGCTCGGATGAGGTACTCGCTCACGCATTCAATGCGCTGTTCAAACATGAGCAGCCCCTGCTTTACCCGGATATTAGCTACAGCTTTTACCCTGTATGGGCTTCACTTTATGGTATCAGCAGTGAATGTATTCCTCTGGCCGGGGATTTCTCGGTTGATCTGCATGATTATCAGCGGCCCAACGGCGGTATTGTCATACCCAATCCCAACGCACCTACCGGTCTGGCTTTTACTCTTGATACCCTGCGCAAACTGTTGCAGGTAAATCGTGATTCTGTTGTGTTGATTGATGAAGCTTATGTTGATTTTGGTGGTGAGTCGGCGGCTGCACTGATACCTGAGTTTGATAACCTGCTGGTGGTGCATACACTCTCTAAATCCAGGGGGTTGGCCGGTTTACGGGTGGGGTATGCCATGGGGCAGTCGCCGCTGATTGAGGGTTTATCGCGTGTCAAGAATTCCTTTAACTCCTATCCGCTGGACATAGTAGCCCAGCGAGCGGCACAGGCGGCCATTGAAGATGAGTCCTGGCTGGCAAAAAATCGTGCCCGCATTATTGCGGATCGGGAGTTTCTTTCTGCCGGACTGGTCTCGCTGGGTTTTGATGTATTGCCTTCACAGGCCAACTTTATTTTTGCATGCCATCCGGGTCAAAATGCAGCACAATTACAGGCACAATTGCGGGACAAGAATATTATTGTGCGGCATTTTGCCAAGGCGCGTATCAACCAGTATCTTCGGATCAGTATTGGCACGCACGAGGACTGCCAGCGTTTGCTGACAGCCCTTGCTGAACTGCTCTAGCACTTTTGTAAAACAATGCTGCCAATACTGTAACCGGCGCCAAAGGAACATAAAACACCGATATCACCACTTTTGAAATCACTGTGGTATTTGTGGAAGGCAATCACTGAGCCGGCTGAGCTTGTGTTGGCATACTCATCAAGGATGGTTGGAGCCTCCTCTGGCAGAGGGTCCCGCCCGAGAACCCGCCTGGCTATCAGCATGTTCATGCTCAGATTAGCCTGGTGCAGCCACATGCGCCGCAAGTCGGTGGGGTTGATATTGAGCGCATCGAGCTGTTCAGACATTAGTTTGGCTACCGCTGGACAGACTTCCTTGAAAACCTTGCGTCCCTCCTGAACAAACAGTTTGTCAGCTTTGCCGATACCGCTTTCATCGGCGCGATTGAGAAAACCGAAGTTATTGCGAATATTATTGGAAAAAATAGTTTTCAAGCGGGTGTCAATGATCTGATAGCAATCGTGGCTGCTGGCTGTGTCGGCGGGCTCCAGAATAACGGCAGTGCACACATCGCCAAAAATAAAATGAGAATCACGGTCGCGGAAATTAAGATGGCCGCTACAGACTTCCGGGTTTAACATCAATACACAGCGGGCATTGCCGCAAAGAATGGCATCGCGGGCCTGCTGGATACCAAACGTTGCCGAGGAGCAGGCGACGTTCATATCAAAAGCATAGCCATCAATACCCAGTGCTCCCTGAATTTCCACAGCAATAGCCGGATAAGCTCTTTGCATATTGGATGCGGCAACAATAACGGCGTCGATATCGGCTGCCGTTTTGCCAGCTTGCTCCATCGCCTGGCAGGCAGCTGCAATGGCCATTTCGCACTGAATTGAATGTTCTTCATTGCTGCGCTCAGCGATATAGGGTGCCATGCGTTCCGGATCGAGGATGCCTGATTTATTGATCACATAACGGGCTTTAATACCTGATGCCTTGACAATAAAATCCTCGGAAGAATATTGCAGGGCACTTCGCTCACCAGCCTGAATTGCCGCTGCATTGTCACGATTAAAGTTGTCGACGTAGGTATTGAAGGCCGAGACCAGTTCGTTATTGCTAATGGATTCCGAAGGGGTGTATAGCCCTGTTCCGCTGATGACAATATCTGTCATTCCCTGTGTCTCCTGGTAGCTCGCAGTGGGCCTGTGGTGGCAGACCTGTTTGTATTGGACCCGTGATAGTGTATTAGTGTACCGCGATTTGGTGCGTCAGGGCCGGTGGACGCAGGTAAAAATAGCGATTTGTTGTTTTATTAACTCGGCAAGCTTTTAGCCGAATGAATAAGCGGCATATAAATGTGCCGCCGCAGGCTGTAAGCCTGCGCGAGCCCTGCGAAAATCAAGGGGTTTCACACATTCCGCTGATTTTCATGGGCGACAATCAAATAGTGAGGGATTCATCTATTTGATTGCCAGGTTAATAGCTGCTTTATGCTTGCGCTTGTCTGTACTGATACAGGCTTGTCAGCTGGTGGGCCGGACCGCCAGTAAATGCCGATGGCGCCATTGTTCCCGAAAAGTATCCACGAGGCAAAAAAAAGCCGCACATGAGTGCGGCTTTTTTTGAAGGCTGGTGCTGTTAACGCTTGTCCAGGTCAACGTAATCGCGTTGGGGGTGGCCGGTATAAAGCTGGCGAGGGCGTCCGATACGGTAGCTGCCGCTAATCATTTCATGCCAGTGGGCAATCCAGCCAACGGTGCGTCCAACAGCAAAAATAACGGTGAACATACTGGTCGGGATGCCGATGGCTTTCAAGATAATACCGGAATAGAAGTCGACGTTGGGGTAGAGTTTTTTCTCAACGAAATATTCGTCTTCCAGCGCGATACGTTCCAGTTCCTTGGCGATTGCCAGTAGCGGATCATTCTCCAGTCCCAATTCGGCCAGCACTTCATCGGCGGCTTCTTTCATTACTTTGGCGCGGGGGTCAAAGTTTTTGTAGACCCGGTGTCCAAAGCCCATTAGACGGAAAGGGTCGTCCTTGTCTTTGGCGCGCTCGACAAATTCAGGGATGCGTGAAACATCACCAATTTCTTCAAGCATCTGCAATACCGCTTCGTTGGCGCCGCCGTGAGAAGGACCCCACAGTGCAGCAATACCGGCTGCGATGCAGGCGAAGGGATTGGCACCGGAGGAGCCGGCCAGGCGCACTGTGGAAGTGGATGCGTTCTGCTCGTGGTCGGCGTGCAGCAGGAAAATGCGATCCATAGCGCGGGCCAGTGTCGGGCTAACCTTGCTTGGCTCACAGGGATTGCCGAACATCATATGCAGGAAGTTTTCAGCGTAACTCATGCTGTTGTCGGGATACATAAAGGGCTGGCCGACAGAGAATTTGTAACTCATGGCTGCCAGTGTGGGCATTTTTGCAATCAGGCGAAAGGCGGCAATCTGGCGGTGATGTTCGTCGGATATATTCAGTGAGTCGTGGTAAAAGGCAGACAGTGCACCAACTACGCCGCACATAATTGCCATTGGATGGGCGTCGCGGCGAAAGCCGTTGAAGAAAGTCCGGATCTGTTCGTGAACCATGGTGTGACGCTTGATGGTATCGACAAACTGATTGTATTCAGCCTTGCTGGGCAGCTCACCATTGAGCAACAGGTAGCAGGTTTCCAGGTAGTCGGACCGTTCAGCGAGCTGGTCGATGGGATAGCCGCGGTGAAGCAGTACGCCCTTGCCGCCATCAATATAAGTGATCTGGGATTCGCAGGCAGCGGTGGAGACAAAACCGGGATCATAGGTAAACATGCCCTTGCTGGTCAGGCCGCCGACATCGACGACATCGGGCCCGATGGTTCCGGAATAAATTGGCAGCTCGACTGACTCGTCGATACCCTCGATGCTTAGAATCGCTTTTTTGTTACTCATGAATGGTCCTGCGAATGAAGTGTTTCGTGGGGTGCTCAACTATAGAGTTTCGCCAGCTATTGTCAATTCATTGAGCTTATATGCTCCTATTTGGCACTGTACATGGGACTAACGTCGAAATGCATCTTCGCCGAAGATAGGCGAAGATCATGCATGTTCTAAATTGAGATTTTTTATCTGTAAATCAGGGCCTGTTACATCGCCCGGATTTGTAATCATCTCTGTTAGTCCTTATAATTTTGCCCGGTTTGCAACAGGCAATACTCCCCGATAGAAGGGAGTAGGGCAAAGCCCGGTTTAAGCCGGCCCAATAACTGCCGTCTGGCATCGAACGATGGTACCCCACAGTGAAAGACAATCGTCCCGTTAATTTGGACATCGGTAGCGTGCGGCTCCCCATTACCGCATGGACGTCCATCACCCACCGCGCCTCGGGCGTGTTCCTTTTTATCGCTATTGGCATTCTGCTTTATATGCTTGATGGCAGTCTTAAAAGCCCTGAGGGCTTTGCCGCTGTCCAGGATTGCCTCGACTCTTTGCTGGCCAGGCTGGTTCTACTGGCCGTCATCGCCGGTGTGATTTATCACGCACTGGCGGGCATCAAGCATTTGATTATGGACTTCGGTATCGGCGAAAGCATGGCGGGGGGCATTTTGGGTGCTCGCCTGGTTATTGTGCTGTCGGTCATTCTTACGGTTGTCGCTGCGGGGGTCTGGGTATGGTAACTACAACGACAAATTACGGTCGTTCAGGTGTTTCTGACTGGCTGGTTCAGCGGATTAGCGCTGTTATTCTGTTGGCTTATTTTATCTTTATTGCCTGCGCAACAGCTGGTGGCACTGACTACGTTAGCTGGAGAGCACTGTTTGACCAGACCTGGGTCAAAATTTTCAGTCTGGCAGCTTTGTTATCGGTAGCGGCTCATGCCTGGATTGGCCTGTGGGTGGTGCTCACCGACTATTTGACCGAACGCCTGATGGGCACTCTCGGTAATGTGCTGCGTATTGCCGGAGAACTGTTTGTCCTGGCCGTACTGTTTGTTTATGTGGTCTGGGGCATCCAGATCCTGTGGGGGTATTGAGATGTCGAATATGCGTACAATGTCTTTTGACGGCGTAATTGTCGGTGGCGGTGGTGCGGGTATGCGCGCTGCTTTGCAACTGGCTCAGTCCGGTTACAAAACGGCCGTTATCTCCAAAGTATTCCCGACCCGTTCGCACACGGTATCTGCCCAGGGGGGGATTACCTGCGCCATTGCCAGCTCTGATCCCAATGATGACTGGCGCTGGCATATGTACGATACCGTCAAAGGTTCTGACTATATTGGCGACCAGGATGCCATTGAATATATGTGTTCGGTTGGCCCGGAGGCCGTATTTGAACTGGAGCATATGGGCCTGCCTTTTTCCCGTACCGAGGAAGGGCGGATCTATCAGCGTCCCTTTGGTGGTCAGTCTAAAAATTTCGGCGAAGGTGGTCAGGCGGCCCGCACCTGTGCAGCGGCCGACCGCACCGGTCACGCTTTACTGCATACGCTCTACCAAAACAATCTCAAGAACAACACCGTATTCTTTAACGAGTGGTACGCCACCGATATCGTCAAGAACCAGGACGGTGCCGTTGTCGGCGTTATTGCCATTTGTATGGAAACCGGTGAAACCGTTTATGTAAAATCCCGCGCAACAGTTTTTGCCACTGGTGGCGCCGGTCGTATCTATGCCTCAACCACCAATGCCCATATCAATACCGGTGACGGTGTTGGTATGGCGCTGCGGGCGGGTTTTCCGGTGCAGGATATAGAGATGTGGCAGTTCCATCCCACCGGTATTCATGGTGCCGGCGTGCTGGTTACTGAAGGCTGCCGCGGTGAAGGCGGTTATCTGGTAAACAAGGATGGCGAGCGTTTTATGGAGCGTTATGCCCCCAACGCCAAAGATCTGGCCTCGCGTGATGTGGTGGCCCGCTCAATGGTGCTGGAAATTCTTGACGGTCGCGGCTGTGGTCCGGATGGCGACCATGTTTATTTAAAGCTTGATCACCTCGGTGAGGAAGTGCTGCACAGCCGCCTGCCGGGTATTTGTGAATTGTCTGAAACCTTTGCCCATGCCAATCCGGTGAAAGAACCGGTACCGGTTGTACCCACCTGTCACTATATGATGGGTGGCATCCCAACCAATGTGCATGGCCAGGCACTGACGATTGATGCCAATGGCAATGATCAGGTTATTCCCGGCCTGTATGCCTGTGGCGAGGTGGCCTGCGTCTCTGTGCATGGTGCGAACCGCCTGGGCGGCAACTCACTGCTGGATCTGGTGGTCTTTGGTCGTGCCTCTGGCCTGTTTATTGAGAAAGCACTGCGTGAAGGTATCGACATGCGCGATGCGTCCGATGACGATATCGGCCAGGCCATGAGTCGCCTCAACCGGCTCAACAATGCCAGCGGTGGTGAGAAGGTGGCCGATCTGCGCAAAGAACTGCAAACTACCATGCAAAATCATTTCGGTGTGTTTCGCAATGAAAAATTCATGCTTGAGGGAATTGAGAAACTCTCCGGCCTGCGCGAACGTATTGCCAATGTGGCACTGGAAGACAAGAGCGCAGCTTTCAATACAGCCCGTATCGAGGCGCTGGAGCTGCAAAACCTGTTTGAAGTGGCCGAGGCAACAGCGATTACGGCTGAAGAGCGCAAGGAGTCTCGAGGCGCTCATGCCCGCGATGATTATCAGGAGCGCGACGACGAAAACTGGCTGTGTCATTCCCTGTACTACCCGGCGGACAAGCAGGTGGCCAAACGGGCGGTCAACTTCTCACCGAAGACCGTCGATACCTTCCAGCCCAAGGCCCGGACTTACTAAGAGGTTGCCGTAATGTTGACAGTCAGTATTTACCGCTACAATCCCGAAACCGACGATCAGCCCTATATGCAGGATTTTGAATTTGATCCGCAAGGCAAGGATCTGATGGTGCTCGATGTGCTGGAACAGCTCAAGGCAAGTGATACAACCATTACCTACCGCCGCTCTTGCCGCGAAGGTGTTTGCGGCTCCGATGGTATGAACATGAATGGCAAAAACGGCCTGGCCTGTATTACGGCTTTGTCAGAAACCGTTACAAACAACAGGCTGATTATCCGTCCTTTGCCTGGGCTGCCGGTGATTCGTGATCTGATCGTGGATATGAGCCAGTTTTATATCCAGTATGAAAAAGTGCAGCCCTATTTGCAGAACAATACACCGGCACCGGCTATTGAACGCCTGCAATCGCCACAAGAGCGTGAAAAACTGGACGGCTTGTACGAATGTATTTTATGTGCCTGCTGTTCGACAGCCTGTCCTTCATTCTGGTGGAACCCGGACAAGTTTATCGGTCCCTCCGGTTTGTTACAGGCTTATCGTTTCCTTGCCGACAGCCGTGACACGGCAACGGATGAGCGCCTGTCGCGCCTGGATGATCCTTTTAGTGTATTTCGTTGCCACGGTATCCAGAACTGTGTCAATGTATGCCCGAAAGGGCTCAATCCAACACGTGCGATTGGGCATATTCGCAACATGTTGTTAACACATACCACCTGACTTTAAGTGTGTTTTTCATGTTGTTGATTCAAAAAGAGATTCAATTCTGGCCTATCGCTTTGTAGTAGTGAGTAGGCCCGTTTTTGATCGAACTTGCAGCCCGGTCATTTCTGTTCTTTCGGGCTGTTGTTGTCAGTAACAAACCGCCGGGTGAGCGGATTTTGGAACCTTTCCGGAAGGGTCATAATGCAAGAAAGCTCAATGGAGCTCCTGCGACGGAGCTCGCACATCGCCGGTGGCAATGCCACCTATGTCGAGGATTTATACGAATCCTATCTGATTGACCCAAATGTCGTGCCTGAACAATGGCGCAATTATTTCGACAGCCTGCCCCGGGTTACCTCGAAGACTGATGGCATTCAGGATATTCCCCACTCAACCATCCGCGATCAGTTTGCCCGTATTTCTAAAATGCGGGTGCGCACGGAAGCAACGGTGGCTCATGATTCACAGGCCACTGAGTACGAGCGCAAACAGGTTAAAGTAGTTCAGTTGATATCTGCCTATCGCCAGCGCGGTCACCAAAAGGCTTCGCTTGATCCACTGCACTTGCATTTGCGTGAGCCGGTGCCGGATCTTGATCTGGGTTTTCACGAACTCTCGGCAGCTGATCTGGATACGGTTTTCCAAACGGCCAGCCTTTATATCGGCAAGGCCGATGCCAGTCTCGGTGAGATTGTCAACGCGCTGGAGCAAACCTACTGTAATACCATTGGGGCCGAGTTCATGCATATTGTGAACACGCAAGAACGGCACTGGGTTATGCAGCGGATGGAATCGGTGCGCTCGGCACCGGAGCTGGGTGAGCGTGTGCGGCTGGCTTTGCTCAAACGCCTGATTAAGGCCGAAGGTCTGGAAAAATCCCTCGGTTCAAAATATCCCGGTACCAAGCGCTTTGGCCTGGAAGGCGGAGAGAGCCTGATTCCGATGCTCTCGGAAATGATCCAGCGCATTGGTTCCTATGGTGCCAAAGAAATTGTAATCGGCATGGCGCACCGGGGTCGTTTGAATGTTCTGGTCAATATTTTTGGTAAAAACCCGAGTGAATTGTTTGCCGAGTTTGAGGGCAGGGTGACCTACCAAAGTTCTGGCGATGTCAAATATCACCAGGGCTTCTCATCCAACGTAATGACACCTGGTGGTGAGGTTCACCTGGCACTGGCTTTCAATCCCTCTCACCTGGAAATTGTTTCACCGGTCGTGGAGGGTTCTGTGCGTGCCCGCCAGGATCGCCGCCATGATGAAATTGGCTCTCAGGTAGTGCCCATCGTCATTCATGGTGATGCCGCCTTTGCCGGTCAGGGCGTGGTGATGGAAACCTTCCAGATGTCACAGACGCGGGCCTATAAAACCGGTGGTACCGTGCATATTGTGCTTAACAATCAGGTGGGTTTTACCACTTCCCTGCGTGAGGATGCCCGCTCCACTGAATACTGTACCGATGTTGCCAAAATGGTGCAGGCACCTATTTTTCATGTTAACGCTGATGACCCCGAAGCCGTTCTTTTTGTCACACAAATGGCGATTGATTTTCGCAATCAGTTCAACAAGGATGTTGTGGTTGATTTGATCTGCTACCGTCGTCGTGGTCACAATGAGGCCGATGAACCGTCGGTCACCCAGCCGTTGATGTATGACAAAATCCGCAAACAGAAAACCACGCGCGATTTATACGCCCAGCATCTGATTGCACAAGGTGTCATTAGCGCCGAGGAAGATCAGCGCCTGATGGATATCTACCGTGAGTTTCTTGATCGCGGCGAATACCTGGTCAGCAGTCTGGTATCTGAGCCCAACAAAAGTATGTTTGTTGACTGGACTCCCTATCTCAACCACGAGTGGACACTGTCAGCTGATACCGGTATGGATCTGGCTGAATTGCAGGCACTAACGACAGAAATCAACTCTGTGCCTGATGGTTTTCCAGTACAGCGTCAGGTCAACAAAATTCTTGAAGACCGTCGCAAAATGGCCGCAGGTGCCATGCCTCTGAACTGGGGTGCTGCTGAAACACTGGCCTATGCCTCCCTGTTACAGGCGGGTTATCCGGTTCGTCTGACCGGGCAGGATGTTGGCCGTGGCACCTTCTCTCATCGGCATGCGGTGCTGCACAATCAAAAAGATGCCAGTCTTTACATTCCGCTTGAGCACATCAGTGAAAACCAGGCTGATTTTACCATTCACGACTCATTACTGTCGGAGGAGGCTGTACTGGCTTTTGAATATGGCTATGCCACTACAGCGCCGACCGGACTGGTGATATGGGAAGCCCAGTTTGGTGATTTTGCCAACGGTGCGCAGGTGGTTATTGACCAGTTTATCACCTCAGGTGAACACAAATGGTCCCGCCTGTGCGGTTTGACCATGTTGTTGCCGCACGGTTATGAAGGGCAGGGGCCGGAGCACTCTTCAGCTCGCCTGGAGCGTTTTATGCAGCTGTGCGCTGAGCACAATATTCAGGTTTGCGTACCGACAACACCGGCACAGGTTTTTCATATGCTGCGCCGTCAGGCTATCCGCCCCCTGCGCAAGCCATTGATTGTGATGTCGCCCAAGAGTCTGCTGCGCCACAAGGAGGCTATTTCTTCGCTGGAAGATCTGGCTTACGGTCATTTTCATAATGTACTGGATGAAACTGACGATCTTGATGCATCAAAAGTACGTCGGGTGATTTTGTGTTCGGGCAAGGTGTTCTATGATTTGAGAGCTGCGCGCCGTGAACGGGAAATTGATGACATTGCCATTATCCGTCTGGAGCAGCTTTACCCTTTCCCGGAAGCCGAGCTGCAAACCATTCTTGAGTCCTATCCGGCAGTTACAGATGCTATCTGGTGCCAGGAAGAGCCCATGAATCAGGGTGCCTGGTATTCCAGCCAGCATCATATGCGGCGCACGCTCGATATCGTCTATAAAGATGTGGACTTGCGCTATGTCGGGCGTGAATCTTCAGCCGCACCGGCGGCGGGTTATATGGCACTGCATGTGGCGCAGATGGAAGAGTTTATCAACGATGCGTTGGGTCCCAACGTATAGCGATCGCAGTAACAAGGAAGCGAAATGGCAATTGAAATCAAAGCACCAGCTTTTCCCGAATCGATCGCCGATGGCGAAATCGCCGTATGGCATAAAAAGGAAGGTGATTCGGTTAACCGCGATGAGCTGATCGCGGAAGTTGAAACAGACAAAGTGGTTATGGAGGTTCTCGCTCCTGAGGATGGCGTGATAGTCAGGATTCACGCGCCCGAAGGTGAGACTATCGAGAGTGAGCAATTGCTGGCCAGTCTGGAGCCGGGAGCGGTTACCACTGACACCAGTACACCTGTAGCTGATAGTGCAGGGGCCGACAATACTCCGTCAAATGAGACTTCTGCCGATGCGCTGCTGGGACCAGCTGCGCGTCAGCTGGTGGCCGAGCACAAACTTGATGCTGGCCTGATTACCGGTACTGGCAAGGGTGGCCGCATCACCAAGGAAGATGTGCTGAAACACATCAAAGATGGTGCAGCCAGACCCGCCGCGACAACTGCCCCGTCTGCCAGCACTGCGGTGCCGGTAACTGCGGTACCGTCAACACTTTCTGGTGAGCGGGTTGAAAAGCGGGTGGCTATGACCCGTATGCGTGCCCGTATTGCCGAGCGCCTGCTCGAAGCTAGTCAGCAAACGGCCATGCTGACCACCTTCAATGAAGTCAACATGGCACCGGTAATGGCCTTGCGCAGCAAATACAAGGATCAGTTTGAAAAGACTCACAATGGCACCCGGCTGGGCTTTATGGGCTTTTTTGTAAAAGCCTGTTGTGAAGCACTCAAACGCTTCCCCGAAGTCAATGCCTCTATCGACGGTAACGACGTGGTGTACCACGGCTATCAGGATGTTGGCGTGGCCGTATCCACTGAAAATGGCTTGGTAGTACCGGTACTGCGTGATGCCGACTTTATGAGTCTGGCCGATGTGGAGGCGGCTATTCGTGATCTTGGTCTGCGTGCCCGCGATGGTAAATTGACCATTGAAGACATGACCGGTGGTACCTTTACAGTGACCAATGGCGGTGTATTTGGTTCGCTGATGTCAACCCCAATTCTGAATCCGCCACAGACCGGTATTTTGGGTATGCACAAAATTCAGGAGCGGCCGATGGCGGTCAATGGTCAGGTACAGATTTTGCCAATGATGTATCTGGCGCTGTCTTACGATCATCGGCTGATCGACGGCAAGACGGCTGTACAGTTTCTGGTGGCGGTTAAGGATCTGATTGAAGATCCGGCCCGTATTCTGTTGCAGCTGTAAGTAAATTCTGCGCGACGGGTTCGCGCACCTATAAATTCAGGTGAAATGAAATAATGTCTGACAAGTTTGATGTAGTAGTCATTGGTTCCGGTCCTGCCGGATACGTTGCGGCTATCAAAGCAGCACAATTGGGCCTGAATACGGCCTGTGTCGAGGAATGGATTGACGACAAGGGCAATACGCTGCTCGGCGGTACTTGTCTGAATGTGGGCTGCATCCCATCCAAAGCCCTGCTGGATTCCAGCCACAAATATGTCGAAGCGCGTGATCACTTTGCTGATCATGGCATCAACGTCAAACTTTCACCCATCGATGTTGGCGCCATGATTGAGCGCAAGCGCAAAATAGTTGGTCAGCTGACGGGTGGGGTGGCCGGTCTGTTCAAGCACAATGGTGTAACGACCATTCAGGGGCGCGGCAAGGTATTGGCCGGCACCAGAGTGGAAGTAACCAATGCCAAAGGTGAGGTATCTGTACTGGCAGCTGGCAATATTATTATTGCGGCGGGGTCTGTGCCGGTTGAGATTCCGCCTGCGCCCATTGACGATGAATATATTGTTGACTCCACCGGTGCTCTTGAATTTACCCGGGTACCGGCTCGTTTGGGTGTCATTGGTGCGGGTGTGATTGGGCTTGAACTGGGCAGTGTCTGGGGGCGTCTGGGTGCCGAAGTGGTGGTGCTGGAAGCGCTCGATGACTTTCTGCCGATGATGGATGTCCAGATTGCCAAAGAAACCGGCAAGATTCTTAAAAAACAGGGGCTGGATATCCGCCTTGGCTCGCGGGTTACCAAAGCACAGGTAAAAGGCAAAAAAGTCGAAGTCTCCTATAGTGACAGCGAAGGCGAACACACGGAAACCTTCGATAAACTGATAGTTGCCGTCGGTCGCCGGCCACGCTCGGAGGAGCTGTTGGCCACGGACAGTGGCGTATCACTGGATGAACGTGGTTTTATTTACGTCAACGATCACTGTGCAACAGAAGCACCTCATGTTTATGCGGTGGGTGATGTTGTTCGTGGCCCGATGCTGGCCCACAAGGGCTCAGAAGAGGGTGTTATGGTTGCCGAGCGTATCGCTGGCAAGCCTGTTCAAATGAATTACGACACCATCCCCTCGGTTATCTACACCCACCCGGAGGTGGCTGCCGTGGGCCGTACCGAACAGCAATTAAAGGCCGATGGCGTCAATTACAAGGCGGGGACTTTCCCCTTTGTGGCCAACGGTCGTGCGCTGGCTGCTGATTCACCGGAAGGAATGGTCAAGATTCTGGCTGATGCTGACACGGATCGTATTCTGGGTTGTCATATTGTCGGCCCTTCTGCCTCGGATCTGATTCAGCAGGCAGTGATCGCCATGGAATTTGGTGCTTCCTCGGAAGATCTTGCGCTGATGGTATTCGGTCATCCAACTCTGTCAGAGGCTGTGCATGAGGCAGCACTGGCGGTGGATGGACACGCCATCCATATTGCCAACCGCAAGAAGCGCTAGCAGGGAATATCCTGGAGGCTTTGCCACAAGTATGGCCAGCCGGGATGTTGAATAGGGTGGGGGGAACACTCCGCACTGGAACAAGGTAACAGTAACCAAGACAGGATAAAGCATGAATCTTCATGAATATCAGGGCAAACAGCTCTTTGCCGACTACGGATTGCCGGTATCCAAAGGGTTTGCGGTGGATACACCAGACGCCGCAGCCAAAGCAACAGAAGAAATTGGCGGTGATATGTGGGTGGTTAAAGCTCAGGTACATGCTGGTGGACGCGGCAAAGCCGGTGGTGTCAAGCTGGTTAAGAGTGCTGATGAGGCGCGTGATTTTGCCGCCAATTGGCTGGGCAAGAACCTGGTGACTTACCAGACTGACGAAAACGGTCAGCCGGTCAGCAAGATTCTGGTGGAAACCTGTACCGATATTGCCGAAGAGCTATATCTTGGAGCGGTCGTTGATCGTTCCAGTCGCCGCATCGTATTTATGGCTTCCACTGAAGGTGGTGTGGAAATTGAAAAGGTGGCAGAGGAAACTCCGGAGAAAATTCTGCGGGCCACTATCGATCCACTGGTGGGTGCGCAGCCTTACCAGGGTCGTGAACTCGCCTTCAAGCTGGGCCTGAAGGGCGATCAAATCAAGCAATTTGTTAAAATTTTTCTGGGTCTGGCCAGGTTGTTTCAGGAAAAAGATCTGGCCCTGATTGAGATCAATCCGCTGGTAATTACGGAGCAGGGCAATCTGCACTGCCTGGACGCCAAAATTGGTGTCGATGGCAATGCCATCTATCGCCAGCCCCGGTTGTCTGAAATGCACGACCCCTCCCAGGAAGATGAGCGTGAAGCCCATGCGGCCAAATGGGAGCTCAATTACGTTGCCCTCGATGGCAACATCGGCTGCATGGTCAACGGTGCCGGTCTGGCTATGGGCACAATGGATATCGTCAAACTGCACGGTGGTGCACCGGCCAACTTCCTGGATGTGGGCGGCGGTGCGACCAAAGAGCGTGTTTCCGAGGCCTTTAAAATTATTCTGTCAGATGACAAGGTAAAAGCTGTACTGATCAATATTTTTGGCGGTATTGTGCGCTGCGATCTGATTGCTGAAGGTGTTATTGGCGCTGTTGAAGAGATCGGTGTGAAAGTACCGGTCGTGGTGCGTCTGGAAGGTAACAATGCAGAACTGGGCCGGAAGGTTCTGGCTGAAAGCGGATTGAACATTATTGCTGCCACCAGCCTCACAGATGCTGCTCAGCAGGCAGTAAAAGCAGCGGGAGGTGCAGCATAATGAGCATTTTAATCGACAAGAATACCAAGGTTATCTGTCAGGGTTTTACCGGTTCCCAGGGTACTTTTCACTCTGAACAGGCCATCGAATACGGCACCAAAATGGTTGGTGGTGTTACCCCCGGCAAGGGTGGTCAGCAGCACCTGGGCCTGCCGGTATTTAATACTGTTGCTGATGCCGTTGCCGAAACCGGCGCCGATGCTTCTGTAATTTATGTGCCAGCGCCATTTTGCAAGGACTCTATCCTGGAGGCGGCAAATAGCGGCCTTAGACTGATTGTATGTATTACAGAGGGTATTCCTACGCTGGATATGCTGGATGCAAAAGTGCGTTGTGATGAGCTGGGTGTGCGCTTGATCGGTCCGAACTGCCCTGGTGTAATCACACCCGGCGAGTGCAAAATTGGCATTATGCCTGGTCATATTCACCTGCCGGGCAAGGTGGGCATCGTGTCCCGCTCCGGTACTTTGACGTATGAAGCGGTCAAACAGACCACTGATGCCGGTTTTGGTCAGTCCACCTGTGTTGGTATTGGCGGTGATCCGATTCCAGGTTCTAACTTTATTGATATTCTGGCAATGTTTGAGAAAGACGCCGCTACTGAGGCCATCGTAATGATTGGCGAAATTGGTGGCACTGCCGAGGAAGAGGCCGCAGCTTATATCAAGGCCAATGTCAGTAAGCCGGTAGTTTCCTATATTGCCGGTGTGACGGCCCCCAAGGGCAAACGCATGGGCCATGCCGGTGCCATCATTTCTGGCGGTAAGGGTACGGCTGATGAAAAGTTTGCAGCACTGGAAGATGCCGGTGTAAAAACCGTGCGATCTCTGGCTGAAATCGGCAGTGCTTTGGCGGAAGTGACCGGTTGGTAATTCATCACTGCAAAATAAATAAAACCCCGAGCGGTTTTGGCTGTTCGGGGTTTTTTATTGCCTTTTAAGCAGGGCAAGCGAAGCGATGTCTGAGTTGAAGCCTATGTCCGGAGCTGCTGTACTCTACAGTGTCGACACAAAATGACCGGGCAGGCTAACCTCGACCAGCTGAATGAGCTGCTTGATGCGCAGGCAATGAGAACAGCGATAAGACCTACAGGTGCATATAATAGACTTGAGTCATATTTGATTAAAAATAACAATAAAAACATTGAGTTATAATTTTATTTATAAGTTAATTCTATTTCTTGTGAAGAGTTCATAGCTGCTTTTTGGTATCTGCCCCTTTCTAAAATACACCTTGAATTCTGGCGTTGCGCCCCCATCTGTTGCCTGTTCGTATTGATTTCGATCCATTGTTTATAGTCAGGCATTTACAAGAGGACCCTATGACTGCTGATGTAAAAAAAGAAACGCTGGGCTTTCAGACCGAGGCCCGACAGTTACTGCAACTGATGATCCACTCTTTGTACAGCAACCGGGAAATCTTCCTTCGGGAGCTGATCTCCAACGCCTCTGATGCTATCGACAAACTGCGCTTTGCCGCACTGTCTGACAGCACCTTGCTGGAAGGCTCGGGTGAATATCAGATTCAGGTGGATATCGACAGTGAAGCCGGTACGATCAGCATCAGTGACAATGGAATCGGTATGAACCGCGCCGATATCATCGATAACCTCGGCACGATTGCCAAATCCGGCACTGCGGCTTTTCTGGAGAATTTGAGTGGTGACCAGAAGAAAGATTCCCAGCTGATTGGCCAGTTTGGGGTTGGTTTTTATTCAGCTTTTATTGTGGCTGACAGAGTTGAGGTACACAGCCGCAAAGCGGGTGAGTCAGCCGATGAAGGTATTGTGTGGTCTTCTGCCGGTGAGGCTGAATTTACCATTGAATCGCGTGACAAAGCTGAACGAGGTAGCTGCATTACGCTGTTCTTGAAGGATGACTGCAAGGAATTTGCTGATGCTTTTCGCGTGCGCAGTGTCATCAAAAAATACTCTGATCATATCTCTGTGCCGGTGCTGATGGAAAAGCCTCCGGTGCCACCTGCCCATAATGAAGAAGATGACGAGCTGAAAGAGGACGTGGTGGCGGAGATTGCCACACCTGAATATGAAGCTGTCAATGAAGCAACCGCCCTGTGGACACGCACGCGTACTGATATCAGTGATGAAGAATATCAGGGCTTTTATCGCCATGTTTCCCACGACTTCGAGGAGCCTTTAAGCTGGAGCCATAACAAGGTTGAAGGCAAGCTCGAATATACCAGCTTGCTATACTTGCCGCGGCGGGCACCCTTTGATTTGTGGAACCGCGATATGAATCGCGGTCTTAAACTTTATGTACAGCGCACCTTTATCATGGACGAGGCAGAACAGTTCTTGCCGCTGTATCTGCGTTTTGTGAAGGGTGTACTGGATTCCAATGATTTGCCGCTGAATGTATCGCGTGAAATTTTGCAGCAGGATGGCAATGTAGAATCCATGCGCAATGCGCTGACCAAGCGGGTGCTGGATATGCTGGCCAAGCTGGCCAAAAAAGAGGGTGATGACTACGCCACCTTCTGGCAGGAGTTTGGTCAGGTACTCAAAGAAGGTCCAGCAGAAGATTTTGCCAATAAGGAAAAAATCGCCAAACTGCTGCGTTTTGCCACCACACATACAGATAAGCCAGAACAGGATCAGTCGCTGGATAGTTATATTGCACGTATGAACGAAGGTCAGGACAAGATTTACTATGTGGTAGCAGAGAACTTCAACACTGCCCGCCACAGTCCCCATCTGGAGGTTTTCCGCAAGAAGGGTATTGAGGTTTTACTACTGTCTGATCGTGTTGATGACTGGCTGATGAATCATTTGCAGGAATTTGATGGCAAGAGCTTCCAGGATGTTGCCCGTGGTGCACTTGATTTAAACAGTGATTCTGAAGAGGAAAAGGCTGAGCAGGAAAAACTGCAAAAAGATAGCGAAGGCCTGATTGAACGCCTGGCCAAAGTGCTGGATGAAAAGGTGGCTGAGGTGCGCGCTACCAGCCGTTTGACAGAATCCGCTGCCTGCCTGGTCGTGGGGGATTTTGATATGGGTGCCCAGATGCGTCGTATTATGGAAGCGGCGGGGCAGTCAGTTCCCGACACCAAGCCCATTCTTGAGATCAATCCCCAGCACCCCTTGCTGGCGATGCTCGATGCAGAAAGCGACGAAGACCGTTTTGGTGAGTTGGCCAATATTGTGTTCGATCAGGCCTTGCTGGCTGAAGGTGGTCAGCTGGATGATCCGGCCAGTTATGTGGCGCGTTTAAACCGGTTGCTATTGCAGATGAGTCAGTGCTGACAGGTACATAAACAATACAGTTATTGTTGTTTATCGGGCACTGTCGTACACGGTTATATCAATACGACAGTGTCTGATCCTGGCAACTGGCCTTGAAATTGGCCCTGATGATTTTACAGGATAGCCAGTATGATTCTAACAATATGGCGTCATGGTGAGGCGGCTCAGGCAAGCGATGATTGCCTGCGGGAGCTGACACCGACAGGTATAAAAAATATAGAGCACGGTGCACACAGATTGTCAGAAATCTGTGCTCGGAAAATGCTGCCTTTACCTGAGCGCCTCTGGCATAGTCGCTGGCAGCGCACGACACAAACAGCCCAACTAATCAAAGATCAATTTACCAATATTTCTTCCTGCCCTGAAAATGCGCTGATTCCAGGGCGAACCCCTGCGCAGCTTGAACCGGTACTGGAGCGTATTTGGTATTCACCGCTGCGACCTGAGCACCTTGTCCTGGTTTCACACCAGCCCCTGGTCTCTGCATTGGCAGACTTTCTCTGTGGTCAGCGGGGTGTTGTTCCTTTTATGCCACCGGGGGGGTTTGCTACCTTGTCAGTGGACGCGCCTGCGGCGGTGGGTGCCGGGCTATTGTTCTGGTCTTTTCCTCCAGCCTATGAGGCCGGTGTGTGAGTGTGCTCAAACAGCCTCGTGAATGCAGTTGGCAGATCGATGGGCTTGCCTTGCGGGGTTTGCAGTGGGGTGATGAAGATGCCTGTCCGGTATTGGCTCTGCATGGCTGGCAGGATAATGCCGCCAGTTTTGCTCATCTTGCTCCGCAACTGGATGGATGTCATATTGTCGCACCGGATCTGAGTGGGCAGGGCAAAAGTGCTTCGCGCTCCATGGATGCCACTTATAATATCTGGGATGATGCTCCGCAGATAATAACTTTGCTTGATCAGCTTGGTTGGCAGCGTTGCTCACTATTGGGGCATTCGCGTGGTGCAATTATGTCCACCTTGCTGGCTTCAGCACTGCCGGAACGCTTTGAGCGTCTGGTGCTGCTTGATGCCGTTATTCCGGCTGCTGAGCGGGAGGAGGATTTTCCTGAACAGTTTGCCAAATTTCTGCATGATCGCCGGTTGGCGCTGACTGCAAAACAACGGCGTTATGCCACGTATGATGAAGCTGTATCTGCCCGTGCCCGCCGTGGTTTACCATTGGCTTCAGCGCATGGTCTGGCCAGTCGAGGTTTGGCCGGTGATGATGAGCAGGGATGGGTCTGGCAGATTGACCCGCGTTTGCGGGGTTCTTCAGCTATCAAGTTGAGCCATGTCCAGTTAAATGCCATTGTGGCAGCTGTCAAAGCGCCAACCCTGATTCTCAAAGCCAGTGAGGGTGCCATGAAAACGTTGTCGTTGGGGCATTTGCTAAGCAGTAATTCACAGTTGCAGATACAGGTGGTTGAAGGCGGCCATCATTTTCATATGGAACCGGTAGTGGATCAGTGGGTGGCGACCATTTTGGATTTTTTGGGTGTAAATAAATGACCTTGGTTTTTTCTTCTGCTCAAGCAGTGCTGCTGTTGGTACTTTTGTGGCCTGCCTGTGGTTTTGCCCAGAGTGCCCCCTCGCAGCCTGAGTTGTTGCTACAGTCTTTGGATGAATTCCCTCACGCCCGTCGTATTGGCAGGTTTCGTGATCAGGTAGAGGACTACGAGGTGGGTCTGGGGGCCATGCGCAAGCAGTTTGGTGACTGGAGCTTTAAGCACAGTCGGCGAATCAATGGTGAACGTGTGCGCTATAACTGGCAGATTGTTGATGGCTACTCTTCGTCGGAGGTGTTTGATGAGCTGGCCAATGAGGTTGAAAGCCTCGATGGCAGCGAAGTGTTGTATACCTGCCAGGGCAGAGCCTGTGGACATGCTGCACAATGGGCTAACCGGGTATTTGGTGAACGTCTGCTGTACGGCAGAGCGGAAGATCAACGCTACCGGATCTATCGTATTGCCAATACGGGTGGTGAAGGCGAGCACTATCTGCTTGTCTATGCCGGTGTGCGCAGCTCTGAGCGTCAGTACCTGCACGCAGAGGTGATTGCGTTAACGCCGTAAATCCTAACTGCAAGCAGGGCAGTTAACGTTGCAACTAATGTCGTAACTAACGTCGTAACTGAAGTAGTGAAAGAAACTCCTCACGGGTTTTCTGGGAGCTGCGAAAGGTGCCCAGCATGGCGGACGTTTTCATCAGCGAGTTCTGCTTTTCTACGCCGCGCATCATCATGCACATGTGCTGGGCTTCAATAATAACGCCAACACCCTCGGCTCCAGTGACCTCCATGACGGTATTGGCAATCTGCGATGTCAGTGACTCCTGAATTTGCAGACGGCGGGCAAAAACATCCACCAACCGTGCCACTTTTGATAATCCCAGTACCTTTCCTGTGGGAATGTAGGCAACGTGGCACTTGCCAATAAAAGGCAGCAGGTGGTGCTCACACAGTGAGTACAGCTCCACATCCTGTACCAGTACCATCTCGCTGGAATCGGAGGGAAACAGAGCATTATTGACTACGGTTTCTACCGACTGCTGATAGCCACGTGTCAAAAATTCAAAGGCCTTGGCCGCACGTTTGGGCGTATCGATCAGTCCCGGACGACTGAGGTCTTCGCCGATGGCTTCAATAATGCGTGCCCAGTTATCTTCCACGTCAGTATTCCTTGGCGGAGTCTGCAAAGCCCGCGATATTATCAACCATGCCTATGGCATGGCAAACCGTTTGCATTATCAACCTGACAATCAAATAGATGAATCCTTCATTATTTGATTGTCGCCCATGAAAATCAGCGAAATTTGTGAAATCCCTTTATTTTCAGGGGTTTGCGCAGGTTTACAGCCTGCGGCGGCACATTCATGTGCCGCTTATTAATTGGGCTAAAAGCTTGCCGAGTTAATATCTATCAGACAGAGACGGTCTGCTGATCCGCCTGGTGGATCTGCTCACCCTTCATCTAGCTGGAAATTGCCAGATTTTCGCGGTGATAAAGACGGGCAGCCAGCAACCAAAGCAGCAAGCCCAGTCCGAAACCACTGCCCAGATAGATAGACCATTCCTGTACTGTGATGGTTTCGCTGCGCACCAGTTTCAGAATAATCTGGTTTTGAGCCAGGAAAGGTACGCTAAATTGCCAGAGCTGATTTTTAATGGGGTTCACCATCAGCAAAATTGTCGGAATGATGGGTAAAATCGTCAGCAGACTGAAATAACTCTGGGCCTCTTTGACTGATTTTACAGCAGCGGCAATCAGGGTCAGTAAGGTGCAGCCAATCAGTACCATAGGCAATAGCGCCAACAAAAGTCTGGCCATTACGGACACCGATACATCCACGCGTTGCAGAGGGCCAGAGGCCAGGTGAAAACTCAGTTTAAAAGCCAGCAAAATCAATACAAGAGCCAACATGCCAAACAGGCAGGCAGCCAGAATTTTGCCGCTCATAATCAGATTTCGCCCGGCTGGTGTGGCCAGTAGCGGTTCCAGTGATTGCCGTTCACGCTCGCCAGCTGTTACATCAATTACCAGTGCCGCTCCACCAAGAAAGCTGGAGATAATCAATAAATAGGGTAAGAAAGCCAACAGCATACCGCGCCGTGCTTCGGGGGTGGCCACATCCCGTTGGGCCAGTTGTAGCGCCTGGCTGGTCTGAGGACTGACACCCCGGTTGATGGTGCGCAGGGCGCCAACTGTCGCACTGTACTGGGCCAGTACAGTGCGCAAACGCTCGACAGGGATATGAGAATCCTGGCGCGAACTGTCATAGATCAGCTCTGCCCGGGCGGGCTTGCTGCTTCGCCACTGTTCGGCGAAGGTCGCATCAATGGCCAGTATGACCTCGTGCTGCTGTTCACGTACAGCTCTGTCGGGTTCCTCAGGTGCTGGCTGAACCTCGATATTGTAGCCCTTCAGGTAGCGCATTAAATTAGGTGCATGTTCAGCACCGATCACCGGCAGTTCAAGAGTTGATTCCAGCTGTGTGCGCATACGGCTTTCAGTCAGTGTACTGATACTTAAAATCAGTGTTGGAATGATGATCGGCCCCAATAATAAAGCCAGGGCAATGGTTTTGTGATCACGAAAGAGATCGACCAGCTCCTTGCAAGTAACCACCCAGAGGGTCTTCATGCGTTTTTTTCCTCCAGTTCAGCCAGGCAGATAAAGACCTCTTCAAGATCATTGAGTCCGGTTTGTTGGCGCAGCTCATCGGGGCTGCCACTGGCGCGTATTTCACCTTTGGCCATGATCACAATGCGGTCACAAAGCGCAGCAACTTCCTGCATGATATGGCTGGACAAAATGATACAGTGTCCGTCTGCACGCAGCGCCTGTAAAAAATAGCGCAGACGACGGGTTGTCATCACATCCAGACCATTGGTGGGTTCATCCAGAATAATATTGCGTGGTTGGTGGATGAGTGCGCGGGCAATGGCCGTTTTAGTACGTTGCCCCTGTGAAAAACCTTCACAGCGTCGATCGAGAAAATCCTCCATTACCAGAGTGTGTGCCAGAGCCTGTATCCGCTCAGTAATTACTGCCTCATTCAAACCATGCAGACGGCCAAAGTAGGCAATGTTTTCACGAGCGGTGAGACGTTTATAAATCCCGCGTGCATCGGGCAGTACGCCCAGGCGTTTACGGGCAGCTGTAGGCGCCTGCCGGGTATTGATATGATCAATTTCAATATGGCCGCTGTCGGGTTGCATCAGTGTATAGAGCATGCGTAATGTGGTGGTTTTACCGGCCCCGTTGGGACCGAGCAGGCCGGTGATCTCACCGTCATTGGCTTCAAAACTGACGCCCTTGACCGCAGCGACAGACCCGCCCTTGTCGACAAAGGATTTACAAAGTGTGTTGGCACGTATCATCTTAAGGCTCCCAGCCATAGTTACCGGCAAAAGGTGCCTGTGCCGACAGGCGTTGCAGGCAGCTGGCGTCAAGTGTGCCGACATCGGCTGTTTCTATAAACTGGGCAAAGAGCCGGGGCATACAGCCTGTGCCCAGTACGCTGTGGCCCTGACCAGGCAGTACCAGATGGAGCCCTGCCGACAGGTGTGCAATGACTTCATCGCCGTAGCGAGGTGGTGTTACCGGATCAAATTCACCACTGATGGCCAGTACCGGTATGTTGCCGCTCAGCGGTGTGCGGAAGTTGGCACTGCGCTTACCTCTGGGCCAGACAGAGCAGCTGATCTGGATATTGTCGATAAATTCAGTACCTAAAATAGTGTTTTCGCTATGACTGTCAGGATCAAATTCATCGCCATCTTCCGTACAAGTGACAGACAGGCTCATTCCCATGGCAATACTGTTGCCAAGATCCTGTGCCAATAGCCGCGATTGAGCCAGCAGACTCTGATAGCGCTCCTGTGCGGCTTCATGCAACAACAAAGGAAGTGTGGCGGCCATTGCTGGCTGGTAGGCGTACATGCGCAACAATCCCGACAGATGAGCAAAACTGGGCACTTCTTTGCGCCAGCTACCGTTTACCGGGTCGCGGTAACGAACAGCGGATAAATTCTGTGTTTGCAGATGCCTGCGTACCCGTACGAGCTGTTCAGCGGGGTTGCCCAGCTGGTTTTGGCAGGCACTGTCTGTACGACAGCGTTCAAATTGCCGGTTCAGTGCATCTTCCAGGTTGCGGGCATGTTCACTGCCAAGTACCAGTGTGTTGGGTACAACTGAATCCAGTACCAGAGCGCGGACATGGGTCGGGTAGGTGGCGGCATACTGCTGGGCTACCCGCGTGCCGTAGGAAATACCGACCAGATTGACGCGCTCAACACCCAGCTGACTGCGGATAAAGTCAAGGTCGGCAATATGTTCAGCTGTTGTGTAATAGCGTAAATCTGCGGTTTGCGCGAGTTTGTCACGACAGCTTGTGGTTTGGGCCAGAATGGCTTCAGGTGTCTGGTACCTGGCGTCAAAAAGAGAGTCATCATCAGCAGGCATATCGCATTGCAGGAGGTTGGAGCCGCCGGTACCACGGGCATCCAGTAGTAAAATATTGCGGTTGCGCAGTACATTGGCAAAGGCGGTCTGTATCGAAGGGTAGCTCTCCAATGCTGATTGACCCGGGCCACCGGCAAGCATAAAGACCGGATCAGCTTCGGCAATGCCCTCGGCGCTGATCATTGCCAGCGCCAGAGTAATTTTGCGGCCATCGGGGTCGGTCGGATTTTCTGCTACTTCTACATTGGCACATTGGGCCTGCACACCCTGCTGGGCAGTACCTTTCAGGGAACAGGGTGTAAAGGTAATTTGCCCGTAACGCAAATGGCCCTGGGCATCAGCTTGCGGACCGGCAAAGTGCTGGTTTTGCTTGCTGCAGCCTGCCAGCCAAAGTGTGAAAAAAAGCAGCCCGGCTAACAGTTGTTTTGGCAGTTGTTCCGACCACCGCCCCGACGATCGGCTGTTGGTCACTTTTGTTTGTCTGGTTACAGATAGCATTGTGAGTTATCGCAATTTTAGATAAGGGATGGAAAATGCAGCAATAAGGTTTATAAATATTTGTGCTAAGCATTATTTAACACAGTACCTTAATGCCAACATTTTTTATTACTGATAGCAAGATACAAATAGCATTTTGAAATGCGGTAATTCACAAAAGTGAGAGGTAAACTAGAGGCAGGACGGAAAGACCCGGGAGGGGGGTATGGAAACCGTAGGGGATGCACTCGAATATTGTTCGGAACAGCTGGAAGATGCTGGTGTTTTTTTTGGCCATGGCTCGGATAATGCCTGGGATGAGGCCGTGCAACTGGTACTGAGTGTAGTTGATCTGCCGCTGGACTCGGATGAAACCGTGCTTACGCTGCCCGTTAACCGGATGCAGCAGAACTGCCTGGATGCCTTGTTAACCCGGCGTATTGATCAACGGGTGCCGTTGCCCTACCTGCTGGGGCGGGCCTGGTTTGCCGGGCTGGAATTACGCTGTGATGAGCGCGCCATTATCCCGCGTTCACCTATTGCCGAATTGATTTTAAATGCGTTCAGACCCTGGTATATCGGTGATACACCCGTTCAGGTGCTGGATCTGTGCTGTGGTGGTGGGGCTATTGGTTTGGCGACGGCCCATTATTTTCCCCATTGCCATGTTGATATGCTTGATATGGATCCGGCAGCGCTGGAACTGGCTTATGAAAATGCCCGCTTGCTGGCCATGCAGGAACGAGTCAGTTTTCACTGTTCAGACCTTTTTGAGGCTGTGGCAGGGCGCCGTTATGATCTGATTCTGTCCAATCCGCCCTATGTAGATGCCACAGACCTGGCAGCTATGCCGGGTGAGTACCATCACGAACCGGAGCTGGCTCTGGGTTCTGGTTCTGACGGCCTTGATATTACCCGTCGTATCCTCGCTGAGGCCGCAAATCACCTGCACCAGGACGGCCTGCTGGTGGTGGAGGTAGGTAACAGCTGGGAGTCGCTGGAGGCCGTTTATCCGGATGTGCCCTTTACCTGGATCGATTTTGAACACGGCGGACACGGTGTCTTTGCGCTGACAGCAAAAGAATTGCGCGAGCACGGGGCAAGCCTGGGCCAATAGGCCTATAATAGATGCCTTTTTCACAGGGCAGTCTTTATTTATGGCCGGTAACAGCTTTGGCAAACTTTTTACACTCACCAGCTTTGGTGAGAGCCACGGGCCCGCGCTGGGCTGTATTGTGGATGGTTGTCCGCCGGGCTTGAGCCTGTCGGCAGCGGATTTACAGCGCGATCTTGATCGCCGCAAGCCGGGCACTTCGCGTTTTACCACCCAGCGACGGGAAGACGATGCGGTTAAAATTCTATCGGGTGTATTTGAGGGTAAAACCACGGGTACCCCGATTGGTCTGTTGATTGAAAATACCGACCAACGCTCCAGGGATTATTCTGATATCAAGGATACTTTTCGGCCTGCCCATGCCGATTACAGCTACAACCAGAAATACGGTTTTCGGGATTATCGCGGTGGTGGCCGCTCATCGGCCCGTGAAACGGCCATGCGGGTTGCCGCTGGTGCCATTGCCAAAAAATATTTGCGCGAGTGCTATGGTATTGAGGTGCGCGGTTATCTCAGCCAGCTCGGTCCTGTCCGGGCTGAAACACTGGACTGGAATACTGTTGAAAACAATCCCTTCTTCTGCCCGGATGCCAGCAAAGTATTGGAGATGGAGGCTTTTATGGCTGCTCTGAACAAACGTGGTGATTCCATTGGTGCGCGTATCAATGTAGTCGCCAGTGGTGTCATGCCGGGGTTGGGAGAACCGGTTTTTGACCGTCTCGATGCCGATATTGCCAGTGCCATGATGAGTATTAATGCGGTCAAGGGGGTTGAAATTGGCGCCGGTTTTGCCAGTGTTGAACAGCATGGCAGTGAGCACAGAGACTTGCTGACACCGGCGGGTTTTATAGGTAACAATGCCGGTGGGGTACTTGGAGGTATTTCCAGTGGTCAGGATATTACGGTCAGTATTGCCCTCAAACCGACCTCCAGTATCCGCCAGCCAGGAGCGAGTATTGACACTCGCGGACAGGCGGTGGAAATGGTAACTCACGGTCGTCACGACCCCTGTGTCGGCATTCGGGCAACACCCATTGCCGAGGCTATGCTGGCGCTGGTGCTGATGGATCATGTATTGCGTCATCGAGCCCAGAATATGGACGTTGAGTGTGCGACTCCCATCATTGCCGCACAGGCGCCGGAGCACAGCGCTTGAGCCAAAATTTGCGTAGTCGTCGCCGTTTTTTGCGCACACTTATTCTTGGTGTCTTGTGTCTGGCGACGCTTGTCTGGGCTGCTGTCGACCAGTTTGATGTGGCACCTGCAACACTGCTGAAACTGGCTGCGGGCACGGCTATAGGGGCTGTGGGGATTATTTTTGCTGCAGGTTTGCTGGTTGTGTCACTACAATTGCTGCGCCGTCTGTCGGGACAGCGCAAAGAAGGCTGACAGGTTCAGGACTGAATCTGCTCCAGGTCAATTTCCAGTCCCATTTGCTCACCAATGCTATCGAGTGCATCCGACAATTCTTCCAGGCGGGCCTGCGGTGCAATCTGTGCTTCGATCATGGCCTGAAACAATGGCTCTGCCGTCATCGGTGCACTGATGACTTCGCTGTCCATTTCAACCACATTGAATTGACGGGCAGCAAGGGCGCGTGAGACTTCCAGCACGATACCGGGGCGATCCGGGCCAAGCAGACTGAGTTTGATGCAGCGAACCTTCTCCAGTGCAAAGTGAGCCTCGGTAGGGGTAACGCGCACACTGAGTCCGCTGGCGGACAGTGTCTTGAGTTGTTCTTCCAGAGCGTGACCCGTGCCCTCGGACAGGGAGACGAGTAACAGGCCGGCAAATTTTCCACCCAGCTGGGAGAGCCGACTTTCCTGCCAATTGCCGCCATTGGCCTCAATGACAGTGGATAGTTGTTCAACCAGGCCAGGGCGATCATCGCCAATAAAAGTAATGATATAGGAGATTTGCATTGATCGGACTCCACATTCACAGACTGAAGCCGTATATTAACGCGCTCAAGTGGATGAAGATAAGCCTCAAATAAGGAGCTTGCAATGAAATACCTGGCTGTACTGTTTATGACTGTATTGTTTATGGGTACACAGCTTGTGGATGCACGAACTGTGAGTAAGCAAATTCAGGCTGTGCCGGATTGGGATACAGCATTACAGGGCGAACAGCGCTCGGCACAGAACAAGGCCCGTGATGGATTTCGCCATCCCCGGCAAACCCTTGAGTTTTTTGGCTTCAAGCCGGATATGACAGTCGTTGAGTTATCGCCAGGTGGTGGCTGGTACACCGAAATACTGGCCCCCCTGCTACAGGCTGAAGGTCATTATTATGCGGCCCATAGCTCACTGAGCGAATCCGGCGCCTACTATCGTCGCTCACTGGGTAATTTTTTGCTCAAGCTGGGTTCGGATGAGGCGACCTACAACAAAGTGATAGTGACCCCGCTGCGGCCACCAGTACAAGTGACCGTAGCGCCTGAAGGTACGGCTGATCTGGTGCTGGCCTTTCGCAATATCCACAGCTGGATGCGTGCTGATGCGCTTGATGCTGTGCTTGAGGCCAGCTTTAAGGCACTCAAACCCGGTGGTCACCTGGGGGTGGTTCAGCATCGCTCAAAGATGAGTATTTCTGTTGAACAGATGAAGAAAAACGGCTACGTGACCGAGCAATATGTTATTGATGCTGCCCAAAAAGCCGGTTTTGAGCTGGTTGAGCGCTCGTCGATTAATGCCAATCCAAAAGATCCGGCAGACGATCTGGTCTGGCGTTTGCCACCTTCACTTAGAGGTGATGAGAACCGTCGGGAGGAGTATCAGGCCATTGGTGAGAGTGATCGCATGACTTTATTGTTTGCGCGCCCCAAAACCTGACTGGGTGACTGATTGATGGATAGTGCTGACAGATGGTGGTGAATACAGATAGCGGTAACTTAAATATAGAGCGATGAATGTTTAATGACTTCGTTGATTGAAATCCCTATAGCGCAGCTGGCCAGTGAAACCCTGACCGCTTTGCTGGAAGAATTTGCCAGTCGTGACGGTACTGATTACGGTCTGCGCGAAATCAGCCTTAAGGAAAAGGTTGAGCAACTCGGCTACAGCTTGCGCTCGGGGCAGATGAAACTGCTCTATGACAGCGATTCTGAACACTGGGATTTACTCGATCAGGAACAGGCTCAAAATTTATTGGCACAGCAATGCCAGTGAGTCCGGACTTGCCCGTGCCGGATCACCAGCTCGACACCCGTGGTCTGTATTGCCCGGAGCCGGTAATGATGTTGCACAATATCATCCGTGATATAGCGGTTGGTGAGGTGGTGGAAGTGCTGGCTACAGATCCTTCCACCCAGCGTGATATTCCCAAATTCTGCTCTTTTCTCGGACATTCACTATTGGCCCGGGAGGCAGCTGATGGTGAATTTCGTTACTACCTGCAAAAGGTGGCTGTTTGATGAATGCTTGTGCAACGGGGCAAAAGCGCTTTGCCAGTGAGGAGCTGGTTGCCGTATTTGCGCACTGTTTTGCCGACTTAGAACAAACCCGGTTGATTGGTGGTGCGAGTGAACCGTTGTATGTGCCCGCTGGTGAATGGCATGAGGGAGAAGTGAGCCAATATCATCGCCTGTATTTTCGTGAAGATTATTTTGCCAGTGCGCTGCATGAAATTTCTCACTGGTGCATTGCCGGGCCTGAGCGTCGCCAGCAGCGGGATTTTGGTTATTGGTATGCACCTGATGGGCGCAGCCCGCAGCAACAACAGGCTTTTCAGACCGTAGAGGTCAGACCCCAGGCTCTGGAGTGGTGTTTTGCCCAAGCCTGCGGTTTCCGGTTTCAGGTAAGTCTTGACAATCTTGCCGGTGGTGAGGCCGCACGTTGTAATGAAAGACACTTTATTGAGCAGGTCTGCAAGGAAGGGCTTCGTTTGCAGGCGCAGGGGCTGCCACTGCGTGCCGCCCGTTTTTTTGCCGCACTGGCACAGGCTTTTCACACAGGCCTGACTGAAGCCGGTCTTTCATTTAATGACTATTTTACAAAGTACCTGTAGAGCATGATTGTCAGTCAAGCCAGACAACATCGGCGGCAGGCTGGTCTGAACATTGTTGCCGATGAAAATATGCGCGGTGTGTCAGCTCTGTTTTCAGGCTATGGCCAGGTTGTTCTGGTCGATGGTCGAAACCTGTGCCGTGAACAGCTGCTGGCAGCGGATGTATTGCTGGTGCGCTCTATTACAACCGTTGATAAAACATTGCTGGATGGTACTGCGGTGCGTTTTGTCGGAACAGCAACCAGCGGCCTTGAACATATTGATCGCAGATACCTCAGCAGCGCAAATATTGCCTTTGCTCATGCTCAAGGCGCCAATGCCAATTCAGTGCTTGAATACGTGTTGTCGGCTATCGCATGCAGTGGTGATTATCTGGAGCAATTACTGTGTGGTGCAGAGGTTGGCATTGTTGGTCACGGCCATGTTGGCCGCCGACTGGCAGATTGTTTTCGGGGTTTGGGTATTGGCGTATGCATTTATGATCCCTGGCTGGAAGGCTTCAGCGATAGCACTGGTCTTGATGAAGTGCTCAAGTGCCGGGTACTTTGCCTGCACCCGGAGCTGACCCGACAGGCACCCTGGCCGAGCTATCATTTACTGTCTTGTGCGACGTTGGCGCAACTACCTGAGAACACTTTGCTGATCAATGCCAGTCGCGGTGCGGTTGTTGATAACTGTGCGCTGCTGGCCATGCTGAAAGTCCGGCCCGACATATGTTGTGTGCTTGATGTCTGGGAGGGTGAACCCCTGATTGATCGTCAGCTGCTTGAATATGTGGATCTGGCGACACCGCATATTGCCGGTTACAGCCTTGATTCCAAATTGATGGCAACCCGGATGCTGGCTGATACATTGCCAGCGGCCCTGGGTATCGAGCCTGCCGCCCCGCAGACAAAAAGGGATGATGATATTGAGATGGCGGCAACCATCAGACTGGCTGTTGCTGACGGCAATACTGAAGCCATAGATATTCTCAGACAGCTGTTAACAGCCCGGTATGATATTCGCCGTGATGATCATGCCCTGCGTCAGGCGCTGGCACAGGCAGATAAGGCTGCTGCCGGGCCTGCCTTTGACGCTCTGCGTCGGCATTACCCTGAACGCCGCGAATTGCGCAACAGCAAAGTGGTGGGCGTCGATAAGCTGCCGATGAGCTGGCTGCAGGCTCTGGGTGTGGTTCGGGCTGACGGCTAAAAGGGTTTGCGGTGATGACAATATTGCGCATTGGTTTTTTATTGAATCCTCTGGCAGGTATTGGTGGCAGTCTTGCGTTCAAGGGTAGTGATGGTGAGCAGGTGCGCGAGCTGGTGCGCGAGCAGGGTATGGGTGAGCGTGCGGTCGGCCGGGCTTTGCGGGCGCTGAGGATGCTCCGTGCCAGTGAGCTTGAGCGAATAAATTGGTTTACCTGGGGAGGGCTGATGGGTGAATACGCACTGCAATCTTTGGGTTGGCACTGTGATGTTATCGGTAAGCCCGATATGGCCTTGAGTTGTGCGCAGGACTCACGTGAAGCAGCGGCTACATTGAAAACATACTGTGATTTACTGGTGTTTGTCGGCGGTGATGGTACGGCGCGGGATGTTTATGATGCCGTTGGTGAAGACTTTCCCGTGCTTGGTGTGCCAGCCGGGGTCAAAATGCACTCATCAGTATTTGCGCTTTCGCCGGAAGCGGCAGGGGAGTTGTTGATCGAGCTGGCTGGTGGTGGTTTGGTCGGTTTGCGCAGACAGGAGGTGCGTGACATTGATGAAGCAGCTTTTCGGCAGGGACGGGTACGCACCCGTTTTTACGGTGAAATGCGTGTACCGGGAGAGGGGCGTTTTTTGCAACATACCAAAGTGGGTGGGCGTGAAGATCAGGCATTGGTAGCGGCGGATATTGCGGCCTGGCTGAGCGAATCCCTCAATGAAGAAACCCTCTATCTGATTGGCCCCGGTTCAACCACGGCTGCCTTATTGGCTGAGCTTGACCTGAGTGCTACTTTGCTCGGAGTTGATGTGCTGAAGGCAGGGCAGGTTGTGGCCGCTGATGCCGATGAAAAAACCTTGCTGTCCCTGCTGGCTTCTCATCAGGGACCGGCACAGATTATCGTGACCGCTATCGGTGGTCAGGGCCATGTATTTGGCCGTGGCAATCAACAGTTTTCACCAGAGGTCATTCGTGCCGTTGGTCTTGGTCATATCACCATCATCGCGGCCAAATCAAAAATTGCCGCCTTGCAGGGGCGGCCTCTAGTCGTGGATACAAATGATCCAGCGCTGGATAAGGCGCTGGCGGGCTATCATCCTGTTATTACCGGTTATGAGGATGAAATTCTTTACCGGATTGCGGCTTCTTCTACTTCTACACTATCTCTGTAGGCTCTTAAATACTGCTTAAGTACCAATGGATGGTCGTGACAGCAGTTCACTTACCACCTGTCTGATCTGCGGTCCCAGACCCTGCCTGAGGGCGTGTCGCAGCTGGTTGATACTGCGCATTGACTCGGCAATCAAACTGGGCGGTGTATCATCTGCCGGTGGTTTTGTCAGCGGCTCACAGGCGGCACTGGCAAGTAGCAGAAATGTTTGCCGGGTCAGCGTTACCTGATCGAGCGCTTCCTGACGGATAGTGTCAGCGAAGTAGATATAACCCTGATCTGCCAGCCAGATGGCTGCACTGAAGGCTGCCTGGAAACGTGGATGATGCAGACCGAATTCATCGGGTTCGTCAGGGCCGGCAATATCCTCAACGTACAGTGTTACCTTGCGGGGGAAAACAGCGTAGAGCCGCAGTAAAACAGTTGCGACATCCCGATAAAAATCATCTATATGTAAATCAGCCATAATAAGCAGGTGACTGGAAAGTCAATGTGGACACAGTGTATGTGATACCAGCTATACAAACCACGGGGCCTGATTTATCTGCTGCCAGGGTCACAAGCTTTAACAAAAAACAGATAACAAAGGACTAAAGGTAAGACATTGGAGCGGGAAACCGGGTTCGAACCGGCGACCTCAACCTTGGCAAGGTTGCGCTCTACCAACTGAGCTATTCCCGCAGTTTGATTGAGTGGCGTCCCCTAGGGGGTTCGAACCCCTGTTACCGCCGTGAAAGGGCAGTGTCCTAGGCCACTAGACGAAGGGGACGCAATAGGTCTCAATCAAGAGGCGCGCATTTTAGGGATAGGCGCAGGCCTCGTCAAGTCTGCCCGGAAACTTTAGCCTGAAAGTCCGGCTGGAGGAAGAGAGGAAGAAGAGCAGTTCAGTTTCCAGATGCAGCCTGTAAACGGGTGCGGGCAGCGTCAAAATCAATGATTTCGCCTCGTTCAGCCGCCTGTTCCCGTGCTTTATCGAGCTGTTGATAGAGGATAATTTCCTCATCAGTGAGGTAGTGCAGGCAGTCGCTGCCCAAAAACCAGAGCAATGCCCGTGGAAAAGTGGGAGCAAATTCGGGAAAGTGAGTAAACAGGCGCGTTACCAGTAAAGCGCCTTCATCATGCAAGGTGTGGGCATTGTTACCTGCCTGTTGACAACCAAGGGCCAGCAGGCGCAATGGCGCTTCTTCGTCAAGTGCTTGGGTGCGTTGGACGAAGGTGTCGGCAAAGTGCTGCCAGCTATGCAGGCAATGCTGCAGGTATTGAGAGTCGTTCATATTTGTTTATTTACGTCTGATTATTTATGCGAAGGGGGTTGTAAGCAGATTACTATGTTGTCAGTCGTGCAGCTATTGGAATATGGGTACAATGGCGCGCCTGTCAATGGCAAAATCTGTACAACGG
Source organism: Parahaliea sp. (assembly GCA_047974765.1). GTDB lineage: Bacteria > Pseudomonadota > Gammaproteobacteria > Pseudomonadales > Halieaceae > JBKECP01. The sequence continues at coordinate 215,015 of JBKECP010000020.1, forward strand.
AAAATGATACCAGCTCTTACTATCGAAAATCTTGGCAAAATCTATGAGGGTGGCTTTGAAGCCCTTAAAGGCATCAGCCTGCAAGTTGAACAGGGTGATTTTTTTGCACTGTTGGGTCCAAACGGGGCAGGCAAGTCGACCACTATCGGTATAGTCTGTTCGCTGGTTGCCAAAACAGCGGGTGAGGTGCATGTGCATGGCATTAATATCGATGATAATTTCCCGCTGGCAAAAAAACACCTGGGTGTTGTTCCCCAGGAATTTAACTTTAACCAGTTTGAAACAGTTTACGATATTGTCGTTAATCAGGCAGGTTTGTATGGGCTGCCACTAAAACAGGCTAAAGAGCGCGCTCAGCATTATTTAAAGGAGTTGGGGCTTTGGGACAAGCGCGATACGGCTTCGCGTATGCTTTCAGGTGGCATGAAACGACGGTTGATGATTGCTCGCGCACTGGTTCACGAACCCCGCCTGCTAATTCTTGATGAACCAACAGCGGGAGTGGATATTGAACTGCGCCGTTCCATGTGGGCGTTTCTCAAAAAGATCAATACGGCGGGTACAACGATTATACTAACCACCCATTATCTGGAAGAAGCCGAGGCGCTGTGTCGCAATATTGCCATTATCAGCCAGGGTAAAATTGTTGAAAATACTTCCATGCGCGATTTGCTGCGTCGGTTGCATAAGGAGGTATTTATTCTCGATTGCACACAGCTGTTACCCGCTGCCGTTGATATACCCGGCTACGCTGTGTGTCGGGTGGATGATCACACCATCGAAGTGGAAATTGAAAAGGGGCAGCCGCTCAATACGGTTTTTGTTGAGCTGCAAAAGCAGGGTATTGAAGTACAGAGTATGCGCAACCGGGCCAACCGCCTTGAGGAGATGTTTGTATCATTGGTGGAGAGTGCGGTATGAATCCAAAAGAGCAGTGGATTGCCTTTCTCACTATCCTGCGCAAGGAAGTAAAGCGCTGGTTGCGTATCTGGACCCAGACACTGCTGCCCTCGGCTATTACCATGTCGCTGTATTTTGTGATTTTTGGCTCTTTGATCGGTTCGCGTATCGGTGAAATGGGTGGCTTTAGCTATATGCAGTTCGTGGTACCTGGCCTGATTATGATGGCTATCATCAACAACGCTTATTCTAATGTGGTGTCATCCTTTTACGGCGCCAAGTTCAGCCATGCGGTTGAGGAGTTGCTGGTGTCGCCGACGCCCAGCTACGTTATTTTGCTGGGTTATGTTCTGGGTGGTGTGGCTCGGGGAATTGCCGTGGCGATCATTGTTACGCTGGTATCACTGGCTTTTACCCGCTTGCAGGTGCATAGCTGGGGCGTGGTGATAAGTATCGTGCTGCTAACGTCGATGCTGTTCTCTTTGGCAGGCTTTATCAATGCCGTCTATGCCAACAGCTTTGATGATGTATCCATTATCCCGACTTTTGTACTGACACCATTGATTTACCTGGGTGGCGTATTTTATTCCATGGAACTGTTACCCCAATTCTGGGCCAATGTATCACGCCTGAATCCGCTGGTTTATGTGGTGAATGCCTTTCGTTACGGTGTGCTGGGTGTTTCTGACGTCAGTCTCCCCTTTGCGCTGGGGATGATTGCATTGTTTACACTGGCAGCCTTTATTTTTTGTCTGCATCTGCTTGAACGCGGTACCCGGTTGAGGCAGTAACAATGATCGTTGATAAAACCGGAGAAGGCCTGCTACTGGGCAGGCAGGTGCCCGTCAGTGAACGCTACTCACCGCAATTGTTGTTTCCCATTTCCCGTTCACAGGCGAGGGATCAGCTGGGTCTTGATGGTCAGGCATTACCTTTTACCGGTATGGATATATGGCACGCCTATGAGCTATCCTGGCTGGATGAAAATGGCCGGCCTGTCAGCTGGGTAGGGCGCTTTTATATTCCGGCCAACAGCCGTTATCTGGTGGAGTCCAAATCTTTCAAGCTCTACCTGAATTCGCTGAATAATGAGCGGTTGGCATCGGCAGAGGCTGCCCGGGAATTAATTTGTGCTGATGTAAGCCACTGTGCAGGTGCTCCGGTGAGCCTTGAGTTGTTATCTGTCGAGGCTTCCGGGCTGACTGGCCAGCCACTGCCAGGGCAATGCCTTGATCATCTTCATGCCTGTTATAAGGATGAGGCGCCAGTAGCGTCGATGTTGGTTCCCGGACAGGATGAGCGTACACAAAGACGAGGGATGAGTGTTCACACTCATCTACTGCGTTCTCTTTGCCCGGTGACCGGGCAGCCGGACTGGGCCAGTGTATGGATTGACATGCGCGGAGGTGTGCTGGATAAATGCTCCTTGCTACATTATTTGCTTTGCTATCGCAATCATCAGGAGTTCCACGAGCAGTGTGTAGAGCGTATTTTTCGGGATATTCAGCAGGTTTGCGAACCCTCTGAACTTCATGTGCAGGCTTTTTATACCCGCCGGGGTGGGCTGGATATCACCCCCTTTCGCAGTACCGGCCAGCGCCAGCCCCTGCCGCGAATGAACCGGCAGTAAGCTGCCAGATTGCAGTGCTGGACCTTTAGGGCACTTGTGTTATTATGCGCGCCCTCTGGTGAGGTGGCCGAGTGGTCGAAGGCGCACGCCTGGAAAGTGTGTAACGGGCAACCGTTCGAGAGTTCGAATCTCTCCCTCACCGCCAATTAATCTGCTTTTTCTTCGTTTGTTTTTTTATATTGAAATTTTATTCACTGCGGGTGGTTTGCCCGGCGCACTGTTTGCTGTATAGCTTCACAGGCCGGATTCCAGTAGCCTTGCACTCATATGGCGGCAGATGTACCGGGCAGAAATAACCGGATGTCTACCGGGTGGGTATAAGGGAGCCGGTTTTGGATATTGAAGGGCGGGAACTCAGAGAGGCGCTGGGTCGTTTTGCAACGGGGGTTTGTGTGGTGACAACTACGACCCGTCAGCAGCAGGCCATCGGTATGACGGTTAATTCCTTTGCTGCTGTTTCTCTGGATCCTCCGTTAGTGCTTTGGAGCATCCGCAGTTTTGCCCACACCTATACTGAATTTGCTACAGCCCGCTATTTCAATGTCAATGTGTTGTCTTTTGAGCAGCAGTCGCTCTCACTGGAGTATGCGCAGGCAGGCAGGCGAATGGTGCGACCCGAACATTACCGTCTGGGTAAATACGGGGCGCCGGTGATCCGCAACGCGCTGGTGACCTTTGAGTGTGAACTTGATGCCACTCACGCCGGTGGTGATCACCTGATTATTGTTGGCCAGGTGCGAAGCATGACCCATCGGCCAAGTGGCAAGCCACTGCTGTTCTACAGTGGTATGTATGGTGAATTGCGCTAACACATGCCGTTCTCTGAATTGTCCGCGGGGGTGGCTCTTGTCTATACTGTTTGCACTTTCAAACCGTGTGCAGGCAGTGAACCGTCAATATGAATTTTTGTAGCAATTGTGCTCATAAAGTTAACCTGCGCATCCCTGAAGGCGATGATCGTGAGCGTTATGTTTGTGACAATTGTGGTGCTGTCCACTACAGCAACCCGAGGATCATTGTGGGTTGCCTGCCTGTCCATGAGGATAAGGTTCTGCTCTGTAAACGGGCAATTGAACCGCGTATGAACTACTGGACTTTGCCGGCTGGTTTTATGGAAAACGGTGAAACTACCGGTCAGGGTGCTGCTCGTGAAACCTGGGAAGAAGCGAGAGCACAGGTGGTTGACCTGTCGCTCTACCGTATTTTTGATGTGCCCCATATCAATCAGGTTTATATGTTTTACCGCTGTGGTATTGCCGATGGTGAATATGGAGTCGGCCCTGAAAGTCTGGAGACCCGCCTGTTTGATGAAGATGAGATTCCCTGGGATAAAATCGCCTTTGCGGTAGTAAAAACTGCACTCAGGGAGTTTTTGGAAGATGTGCGTATTGGCAGCTATGCGTTGCGGACATCTGTTATCACCGGCTTGTAAAACCTGATCACTGACTTGTCCGCTGGATTACTGGATCCTCTATTATTACGGTAAGGAGACACTATGGCTTATCCGAAAATTGGCAATATGGCACCGGCCTTTAGTCTGCCCGATCAAAATGGCAACAAAGTTAGCCTGAAAGATTTTAGAGGCAAACAGACTGTTGTATTGTATTTTTATCCAAAGGCAATGACGCCGGGGTGTACCACCCAGGCCTGTGGCATTCGTGATATTCAATCCGAACTGGACAGGCGGGGCGTGATAATTTTTGGCATCAGTCCGGATCCGGTGGAGAGGTTGCCAAGGTTTATTGACAAGCAGAATCTTGATTTTTCTCTGTTGTCAGATGAGTGTCATAACATTGCTGAAAAATATGGCTGTTGGGGTATGAAGAAATTCATGGGGCGTGAATTTATGGGTCTGATTCGTACCACCTTTATTGTCGCTAAAGATGGTCGCTTGCTGAAGGTGATGGATAACTTCAGGACAGGCACCCACCATGAACAACTATTGCAGGAGCTGGATAATCTGAACTTATAATGTTTCTCTTAGCTAAAAAGGACATATATGGCCACCTTTGAAAAGGTGTTTTTCCAAATCGATAGCGATGAGCTTATGGTTCATAGCGGTCATCTTACGTTACTTGATGGCTTTCAAATCAAGCATTGGCACAGTGCGATGCCGGTCGTAAGGTGACCATCTCAGCAGGCCCTCAGTTTTTCTTAAAAATCAAGTGAATAAAAATATTCTTTATTATTTGGTGAGCCGTTTTCCTGGTTCGCAGAATACGGATCAGGTGAACCTGACCGAATGAGATTCACCAGCGGTCCGGATCGGGCTTCAGGCGTGCGTCACAGTTTTGTTGAATAATATTTCTTGGGCTTCAAGTCTGATGGATTCCTGAACTCAACAATAGTCAATAACAGGACAGATTTTTATAGCAATATGCGGATTGATAGGCAGCTATAGCTATAATGATAAACAGATGAATCAGAACCGCTTTTACAAGGAAAATAATATGCAACAGGTGCTTGATAGACTGCTTTTACTTTTGCTGTTGACGGGGCTTGCTGCCTGTAGTGGTGATGAACACCGCATTGACCCTGATATTTGCGAAGCCGTGGCAGACAAAGTACCTGTCTGTGGGTTCACCAATCCTGAGGATCTGGCGCTGCTGCCTGATGAACGTACACTGGTGGTCAGTGAGTACGGGGTTTACTACGATGCCAACCCGGGATCACTGGCTTTACTGGATACTGAAACGGGTCTTATTGAGCGCCTTGCAACACTGGATCAGCCCAAACTGCCACTGTGGGCTGATGTCGGCTGTCCGGGGCCACCGGGAGCCAGCCTGTCCCCCCACGGTATTCATTTATCCCGCCGTAGCAGTGGCGAGCTACAGCTGTTGGTGGTCAATCATGGTGGTGCAGAGCGCATTGAGTTTGTTGAGCTGGCCATGGGGCCACAGGGTTATCGGGCACACTGGCGGGGTTGCCTGATGGCGCCGGATAATGCTTATGTGAACAGTGTTGCAGCGACGCCCGAAGGTGGCGTGGTGTTTACACATATGTACCCCAGAGACAGTTTTACAATCGGTACCACTGCGTGGGCGGTGATCAAAAGTGTTTTTGGAAGCCCCAGTGGCCATATCTGGGAGTGGCCGGGTTCCGGTCAGGAATATCGTGTGGTGCCAGGTTCTGCTGATGGCTTTCCCAATGGAATACTGGTTGACCCTTCAGGCCGTTATTTATATATGGCGGCCAGTACCGGTGGTCGGGTGGTCAAGATTGATCGCAACAGCGGCGAGCGGTTGGGCAGCGTGGATATTGTTCACCCTGATAATCTGCGCTGGGATGCCGAAGGTAATATCCTGGTAGTCGGTATGCCTGTGTCGTTGCCAGTGGCCATTGGCTGTCAGGAGGATGCACGCAGAAATATCAATTGCGGTGGCAGCTTTGAGATAAATCGCATCAACCCCCGGACTATGCAGGCAGAACTGATATTCAGCCATACCGGTGTGCCAATGGGGGCGGCGACGGTGGCCCAGCAGGTGGGTGATTATCTGTACATTGGTTCTTTTGCCGGTAACCGTCTATTGCAAATTCCCTATCAGAATAGCCCGGGCACTTAGGTTGTCTGAAAAGATATGAGCATAAATTACAAGCCCAGTTCTGCCAGTTCTGCTTCTGTGGCTGAGGCGAGACTGTCCAGATCCTGTGCTGTCAACGCAGTAAGTTTGATGGCCACACCCAGTACCGGGTGATCGATATAGTGTACTTCGCCTGTGCGTATGCGCTGATTTTCTTTCAGTGCAATGGCATGGCCAAAAGGATAGGGTGGGGCAGTTTGGGGCGCATCTTCTGTTGCCGCTGCCGGGTCAGTTGCTGTCTGGTCAATCAGCGATGCCGGTGCCAGCGGTGGCGCTGGCATCTGCCAACTCTCTGGCAGATAACGGCCTTGGGTATTTAGCCAGATATTGGTTTTTAGTTGCACAAAGCGATTGTTGTAAAGGTGCACGCTGCCCTGCAATTGCGGGTAGCGTTGATCGTTGCCGGAGTTATCGATCACGATACTTCGACTGGCCGAGAGATGGCTAAGTGTTTGCAACCAGCTTTCGTGAAAAAGTATCTGGTAGCCGCCCTGGCGTTGCATATAACTGCCGGGGAAACTCCGCTCACTGTGAGGGCGCAGTACAAAAGCAGATGGTTGACGCAGTGGTTTTGTTTCTTCTGGCGGTGAAGTGGATACAGGTATATTTGGATCGGTTCGTGCAGGCAGATGCTGTGTTGGCGCTTCAATAATCTGGCGGCCCATACTGTCGATTTTACTGAGGCTGTCTGGGTACTGGTTGCGGCGCTGGCGTATCTGTCCGGGATCAATCAGAAAACGGTAGCGCTCGGGATAGTTGAGTTGCGGTGCAAGTTCCCAGCTTTCCTGATTAAGCGCAGTACTGCCCCCTTGGGTGAAAATCATCAGTTCCACGCGGTACCACTGTCCTTTTTCAGCAAGAACCTGGGTGCTGAGCAAACAGCCCAGCAGTGTGATTGAGATAAGCAGTCGGCGTGGCATCATCAGGCGGCATCTTTTTTGATATCAGTGACAAAGGATGCCAGCAGCTCTTCAATAAAGCGCTGGCGTTCAGTGGCTTGTTCGAGCGGGCGCTGAAAGCGCAGGCGTGTTGCTCCCGCCAGCTGCCAGGTTTTGGGATCATTCTGGACCAGTTTCACCAGTGACAGCGGATTAACCCGGGTATTTTCATTAAAGTCGATAGTACCACCGCCAGCGCCGACCTCAATGGCGCGAATACCCAGACCCTGGGCACAAATGCGCAGGCGCGATACCTGTACCAGGTTGTCAACCTGTGGTGGCAGCAGCCCGAAACGATCAATCATCTCTACCTGAATATCTCGCAGTGCCTCCTCGCTATCGGCGGCGGCGATGCGCTTGTACAGTATCAGACGAGTGTTGATATCCGGCAGATAATCCTCGGGGATCAGGGCAGCGGTGTGCAGATTGACTTCGGTACCGGCATCCAGCGGTGAGTCGATATCGGGAATCTCGCCCCGGCGCAGAGCCGCTACTGCACGTTCCAGCATCTGCATATACAGACTGAAACCAACTGAATGAATCTGTCCACTCTGTTCATCACCGAGCAGCTCGCCAGCGCCGCGAATTTCTAGGTCGTGAGTGGCTAGCAGATAGCCTGCACCGAGATCACCGGCGGCTTCGATGGCTTCCAGGCGTTTTTGCGCATCCGGTGTAATGGCTGACTGGGGCGGGCACAGTAGATAGGCGTAGGCCTGATGGTGGGAGCGACCGACCCGGCCCCGCAGCTGGTGCAGCTGGGCAAGGCCAAACCTGTCGGCGCGCTCGATAATAATGGTGTTGGCGTTGGGGATGTCGATACCGGTCTCGATAATAGTGGTACACAGCAATATGTGGTGCTGCTGGTGATAAAAGGCTGACATGACCTGTTCCAGCTCGTGCTCACGCATCTGGCCGTGGGCTACGCCAATGGATAGCTCCGGCAGCAATTCACGCAATTTGCGGGCACTTTGTTCGATGCTCCTGACCTCATTGTGCAGGTAGTAGACCTGACCGCCACGCAGAGTTTCGCGCAACACTGCTTCCTTGATCAGAGCGATGTTGTGCTCGCGTACAAAGGTTTTGATGGACAGGCGCCGAGCGGGTGGTGTAGCGATGATGGATAGATCCCGCAGGCCGCCCAATGCCATATTCAGCGTGCGCGGAATAGGTGTGGCAGTCAGGGTCAGAATATCAACTTCCGCCCGCATGGCCTTGATAGCCTCTTTTTGCTTGACGCCGAAGCGGTGTTCTTCATCAATAATCAGCAGTCCCAGGTCTTTAAAGGCAAAATCCTGCTGCAAGAGTTTGTGAGTGCCCACAAGAATATCAATATCGCCACTGACCACTCGTTTGCTGACTTCATTCAATGCCTTGCCGGATTTGAAGCGTGAAACAACTTCAACAGTCACCGGCCAGTCGGCAAAACGGTCGGAAAAAGAACTGAAGTGCTGTTGGGCAAGAAGGGTGGTTGGCACCAGTACAGCTACTTGCTTGCGGTTGGCGGCGGCGATAAAGGCAGCCCGCATGGCGACTTCGGTCTTGCCAAAACCGACATCGCCACAGACTAGACGGTCCATGACCTGCGGGCGGGCCATATCCGTCAGCACTGCCTCGATAGCTGTGGCCTGATCAGCGGTTTCTTCAAAGGGAAAGCTGGCGGCAAACTGTGCGTAGTCCACGGCTGGAATGGTGAAGCTGAAGCCTTCGCGGGCTTCACGGCGGGCGTAAACTTCCAGCAACTGGGCCGCCACATCGGAGGCGCGTTCGCTGGCTTTGCGGCGGGCTTTGTCCCACTGCTCTGAGCCCAGTTTATGCAGGGGGGCCAGTTCCGGGTCGGCACCGGCATAGCGGCTGATCAGATGCAGCGAAGATACCGGAACATACAGTCGTGAATCCTGAGCGTAGTCCAGACACAAAAATTCATTGAGCTGACCGTCGACAGCCAGTGTTTGCAGGCCGATATAACGACCTACGCCGTGTTCAAGATGCACCACCGGCACACCCTCACGCAGTTCGTTGATATCCCGGAAAATATTGGCGTTATTAGCGTCATCACTTTTGCGTCGGCGACGGCGCTGGGCCACACGTTTGCCGAACAGCTGGGCCTCGCAGATAAGTGTCGGCTGAGCGGGGCCAAAATACATGCCCCGGTCAAGTGGTGCAGTGGTGATGGCAAAGGTGAGATTCGTCGCCAGGAAGCTGTCCCAGTTGACCGTTGGCTCGGGTTGCAAACCCTGCTGGGCCAGACTTTCCAGTAGCATCTGCCGCCGACCGGCTGACTCGGCACACAGTAGTACCGGCCCCTGGTGCTGCCCGATAAAGCGTGCCAGACGGACGGCGGGAGCTTCCCTGTCGCCCTCGTCAGCCAGCTGCGGCGGCATTTGGCTGGGGCTGCTTATATGTACGGGGGCATCAGCCTGCTGGCGTAATTCCAGCAGCGGATACTGGCCAAAGCGCTGGTACAGTTCTTCCACTGGCGTAAAACAGCGAGCTGGTGGTAACAGCGGTCGACGTGGATCGATTCCGTATTCCTGCCACCGCTGTTGAGCTTCTTCCCAAAAGCGTCGGGCAGCACCGTGGTGATCGCCAACTGTAATGACCGGGCTGCCTTCAGGCAGGTAGTCAAGCAAGGTGGCCGTCTGCTCAAAGAACAGGGGCAAATAGTATTCACAACCACCTGGAGAGCGGCCTGCGCTCACTTCGGAAAAAACCGGGCAGGCGTCATGATCAACGTCAAAAGCCTCGAACCAGTTCATCTGAAAGTATTTAATGGCCACCGTATTGAGAGGGTATTCCCTGGCGGGCAGCAAATCGATTTGCTCAACCTGATCAATCGTGCGCTGATTCTCAGGGTCAAAGGTGCGCAGGCTATCGACTTCATCGTCCAGCAGATCAATGCGATAGGGGACATTGGAGCCCATCGGGAAAATATCGAACAGGGAGCCGCGCAAGGCAAATTCACCGTGTTCAAAGACAGTATCGACGGCGCGATAGCCATTGCGTTGCAGTGTGCCGCGAAAACTGTCCACATCCAGAGTCTGGCCCCGGGTCAACAACAGGCTGTTGCCAACAACATAATCCGGCGGTGCCAATCGGTGCATCAGTGTTGCCATGGGAACTACCAGTACACCGCCACGTAAGCGGGGCAGATGATAGAGGGTGCTCAGGCGCTCTGAAATGATGTCCTGGTGAGGCGAGAAATTGTCGTAGGGCAGTGTTTCCCAATCGGGAAAGGTCCGTAGTTCAATACCCTCGGCCAGGAAGAAGGGCAGTTCCCGTTCCAGTGCAAGAGCAGCAGCTGGCTCGGCTGTCACCACCAGCAATAATTGTTCGGTGCTGGCCAGTTCGGCAATGCAGCGGGCCTGAGCTGCTCCGTAGAGCGGGCCAAAAGCTGTGCGTGTACCTGTCTTGTGAGGCCAGGGGCTGTGGTTAAGAAGTGCTTTGAACATGCCTGCCTGTTTGATGGGTGGCTGAAACCATATAAATAAAGTGCTTATTGTATGCGCTGGCGCGGCGGCTCTCCAGTGTTGTTCTTGTTACTGCCTGGTGCCTCTGCTCTGACGGCCTGTTTTGTGATCGGGTACTTGCCTGAGGTGTAAAAATGTCGGCCACGTCTTGCCCTTGTGTGAGTGCCAGCCGATAATGGGCACCCCAAAAATCTACTCAATATTAGCGTAGAGGTTCCCTGAGTGAGTGAGAGAAAAAGAGAACGCCCAGACGACTATTTCAAGGACTGGAAGCAGCGCGAGGCATTGGCTGAAGGCATGATTCCGGTAGTTGGCAGCCTGTCCCGTGAACGCAACGTCAAGTGCTATATCTACGGTAAGTCACTGGTTAACCGTTCCGTACTGGAAATGATGAAGATCCACCGCTATGTGCGCCAGATGGAAGAAAACGAACTCTCTGAATTCGAAACCTTCCCCATTTTGCGTGAACTCTCCAAGCTTGATCTGGGACCTGCTCATATTGATGTCGGCCGCCTGGCCGTCAACTATTTTGATCGCGGCCAGGGTGCGGGCAAAAGCATCGAGGAATACGTCCGCGAACAGATGGTTGATCTGATTGGCTCAACAGACAAGCCTGTCGAAGAACCCCGTGACGTGGTGCTTTACGGTTTTGGCCGTATTGGTCGCCTGATGGCCCGCATCCTGATTGACAAGGCTGACGGCGGTGACAGCTTGCGTCTGCGGGCAGTGGTTGTGCGCAAAGGCAAGGCTCCCAACGACCTGGTTAAACGAGCCAGCCTGCTGCGCCGGGACTCAGTTCACGGTGCCTTTGAGGGCACTATCCGGGTGGATGAAGAGCGCGAATCCTTTGTGGCCAATGGTAACGAAGTGAAGGTGATCTACGCTGATTCGCCCGACAGTATTGACTACACAAAATACGGTATCAACAAGGCTATTGTCGTTGATAACACCGGTGTCTGGCGTGATCAGGAAGGTCTGGCCCAGCACTTGAAGTGTCCAGGTGTGGCCAAAGTTATCCTGACAGCCCCCGGCAAGGGTGATATGAAGAATGTCGTTGCCGGCATTAACAACGCTATCATCGAGGGCGGCGATACAATTATTTCTGCCGCTTCCTGTACCACCAATGCCATCGTGCCGCCGCTGAAGGCCATCGATGATGAATTTGGCATTCTTGGCGGCCATGTTGAAACTGTACACGCCTTTACCAACGATCAAAATTTGATTGATAACTATCACAAAGCTGAGCGTCGTGGTCGCAGTGCCCCTCTGAACATGGTATTGACCGAAACAGGTGCGGCCAAAGCGGTTGGCAAGGTGCTGCCACAACTGGAAGGTAAGCTGACCGGCAATGCCATCCGGGTGCCCACACCCAATGTGTCAATGGCTATTCTCAACCTGACACTGTCACGCGCAACTGACAGAGACAGCCTGAATAACTTTATGCGGCACATGGCCTTGCATTCATCCATGCGCAAGCAGATCGACTATTCAAATTCGCCGGAAGTTGTGTCGACTGATTTTGTCGGTTCCCGCCATGCCTGCATTTATGATGCCCAGGCAACTATTGTCAACGGCACCCAGGCGGTGGTTTATCTGTGGTATGACAACGAATACGGTTACAGCTGTCAGGTGTACCGAATTCTTGAGCAGATGGCAGGTATTCATTACCGCGTCTATCCTGAAGAGGCTTGATCCTCAAAGGTTTGCGTTAAAAACCGGGGTTTTCAAGCCCCCGGTTTTTTTAAGCTTTAAAGTTGTTCTAAATCAAATAGCTACCCTATGAGTAGTAGTGGTCAAGCAGGTCGGGGTTCCGTTATAATGCGCGCGGCCCGGGCCAGACCAGCAGATTTTGTCTGTTATTCTGGTCAAAATAAACTTATTAACTGGGGTTCAATTGTCGCTGGGTCTGTGGCTTTGTAAATCGGTCATGCCCCCAGAATAATGTTTTTGCTCTTAATCTGTAGGCAGATCGTATGATCAAAATCAAGCGGGGTCTGGATATTCCTATCCAGGGCACACCCCAGCAAATCATAGAAGAAGCACCTGTCGCACGCACTGTCGCACTTGTCGGATTCGATTACATCGGAATGAAGCCCACGATGGACGTGGCTGTAGGCGATAGCGTGAAAGCAGGGCAGGTTTTATTCACTGACAAAAAAACGGTCGGTGTGCGTTATACTTCACCGGCCGGTGGTACCGTTGTGGCCATTAACCGCGGTGCCAAACGTGTGTTGCAGTCCGTGGTTATTGAAGTGGCTGCCGATGAGCCCTTTGAGGCGCTGACGGCGTTTGACGCTGCTGGTGCCCGTGCACTCGATAATGGTGCCGTGCGCAAGCAACTGCTCAACAGCGGCCTGTGGGCAGCTTTTCGCACCCGCCCTTATAGCAAGGTGCCCGCACCGGATAGTGAAGCGGATGCTATCTTTGTCACAGCTATTGATACACACCCACTGGCCGCTGATCCTGTGGTCGTTATCGCTGAACAGCGTGCAGCCTTTGAACTGGGTATGGACGCCATCAGCAAACTGACGGCTGGTACTGTACATTTGTGCAAAGCCGCTGGTGCAGATATTCCCACCGGTATTGGCAACAATGTTCAGGTCAGCGAGTTTGGCGGACCACATCCGGCCGGGTTGGCCGGTACCCATATTCATTTTCTGCGTGGCGGTGCCACTCTGGACAGGCCGGTATGGACCATCGGTTATCAGGATGTGATTGCCATTGGCCGCACTTTGCTCGACGGCAGGCTTTACACCTCCCGGGTCATTGCGCTCTGTGGACCACAGGTTGAACAACCGCGCTTGTTGCGCACCCGTTCAGGGGTGGATTTGCAGGCTCTATGTGCCGGACAGCTAAAAGAAGGGGAGAACCGCATTATTTCCGGCTCTGTTCTTGGTGGTCGCAGTACCAATGCCGCCATTGCCTACCTGGGTCGCTATCACAACCAGGTGAGCGTACTGCTGGAAGGGCGTCAGCGTGAGTTTTTACGTTACCTGTCGCCGGGTGGTTCCCGCCATTCTGCATTGGGCATCTACCTCAGCAGCCTCTTTGGCAGCAAGCCGCTGGCCATGACCACCAATACCAATGGTAGTGAACGTGCGATGGTACCGGTGGGTACTTATGAGCGGGTGGTGCCAATGGATATGCTGCCGACCCAGCTGCTGCGCGCATTGATTGTGGGTGATACCGAGCAGGCTCAGGCACTGGGTTGCCTTGATCTTGATGAGGAGGATCTGGCGCTGTGTACCTATGTCTGCCCCGGTAAGTATGAATACGGTCCCATCCTGCGGGACAACCTGACACGCATTGAGAAGGAGGGTTAAGCCGTGGGACTGCGCAAGATCCTGGACAATATGGAACACCACTTTCAGGAAGGTGGTCGTTTTCAGAGCTGGTACGCCCTTTTTGAAGCGGTCGATACCATTTTCTATTCACCCGGCTCGGTAACCCGGGCCAATGCCCATGTGCGCGACGGTGTTGACCTCAAGCGCATTATGATTACGGTCTGGTTTTGTGCCTTTCCGGCCATGTTCTACGGTATGTATAACCTGGGCTTTCAGGCCAATGAAGCGCTGGCCTTGACCAGTGGCGAAGTAGCCGGTTGGCGCGGTGCGCTGATTAACACCTTTGGTGGTTACGATGCCGGTAGCATATGGGACTGCCTGTGGTTTGGTGCGCTCTATTTTGTACCAATTTACATGGTGACCTTTATTGTTGGCGGCTTCTGGGAAGTGCTGTTTGCAATGAAGCGCGGCCACGAGGTTAATGAGGGCTTTTTTGTTACCTCTATCCTGTTCGCTTTAACCTGTCCGCCTGATCTGCCTTTGTGGCAGGCGGCTCTGGGTATCAGCTTTGGTGTGGTGATTGGCAAGGAAGTTTTTGGCGGTACGGGCAAAAATTTCCTCAACCCGGCCCTGACGGGGCGTGCTTTTCTTTATTTTGCTTACCCGGCGGCCATGTCTGGTGATGCAGTCTGGGTGGCTGTCGATGGCCATACCGGCGCCACACCGCTGTCAGTGGTTGCTGCTGAGGGTATGACTCGATTACAGGAGATGTGGAGCTGGCAGGATGCCTTCTTTGGTGCCATTCCCGGTTCCATCGGTGAAACCTCGACGCTGGCAATTTTGATCGGTGGCGGTGTGCTGTTGCTGATGCGCATTGCCAGCTGGCAGATTGTAGCCGGGGTTTTCACCGGCATGGTTGCGTTGTCAACACTGCTCAATTTCGTCGGTTCAGACAACAATCTGGCCTTCGCCATGCCCTGGTATTGGCACCTGGTCACGGGTGGCTTTGCCTTTGGCATGATGTTTATGGCGACCGATCCGGTATCGGCGGCGATGACAACAAAAGGCAAGTTTGTTTACGGTGTGCTGATCGGTCTGATGGCCGTGCTGATCAGGGTACTCAACCCGGCATTTCCGGAGGGCATTATGCTCGCCATTTTGTTTGGCAATATGTTTGCTCCGCTGATTGACTACTTTGTCGTTCAAGCCAACATCAAACGGAGGCTCGCCCGTGTCCAGTAATGATGGCATCAAGAAAACCCTGATCGTTGCCTTTACACTGTGTATTGTCTGTTCGCTGGTTGTATCAGCGGCAGCAGTGGTGCTCAAGCCCGCTCAGGAAGTTAATAAAACACTGGACCGCAAGCGCAGCATTCTGGCTACGGCGGGTATGTTGCAAGAAGGTGTACCGGTAGAAGAACAGTTCTCTCAGGTGGAGCCGCGAATTGTCGATCTGCGTAGTGGCAAGTTCACTGACGAGGTGGATCTTGCCAGTTTTGACCAGCGCAAGTCAGCCAAAAATCCTGCGACGTCGCAGGTGCTCGATGGTGAACAGGATATAGCCAAGATCAAGCGTCGTTCGGACTATGCTGAGATTTATCTGGTCAATGACAGCGATGGCAATCTGCAAAAAATCATTTTGCCGGTTCATGGTTATGGCCTGTGGTCTACGCTCTATGGTTTTATGGCGCTGGAGGCGGATCTCAATACAGTGGTTGGACTTGGCTTTGCTGAACACGCTGAAACACCCGGCCTGGGTGGTGAGGTAGACAACCCTAACTGGAAAGCCAAATGGCCCGGTAAAGCAGTTTACAAGGATGGCAAGGTGGCACTGCACCTGATCAAGGGTGTGGTTGATCCTGCCGCTGCCAATGCCGCCTGGGAAGTCGATGGACTGTCTGGTGCCTCGCTAACCTCCAGAGGTGTGAGTAATCTGATTCAGTTCTGGCTCGGTGAGCAGGGCTTTCAGCCCTTTATTGAAAACCTGAAAGCCGGGGAGGCCTGAAATGTCAGAGTTAAAAGAAACCCTCACCCAGCCGATTCTGCGCAATAATCCGATTGCATTGCAGATTCTGGGTATCTGTTCTGCCCTGGCGGTAACTACTTCACTGCAGGTTACGGTGGTCATGTGTATCGCTCTGACCAGTGTTACCGCTTTTTCCAACCTGTTTATTTCACTGATCCGCAAGCAAATTCCCGGTTCTATCCGCATTATCGTGCAGATGGTCATTATTGCCTCGCTGGTGATTGTGGTTGACCAGGTGCTCAAGGCCTATGCCTACGGTATCAGCAAGCAGTTGTCGGTTTTTACCGGCCTGATTATTACCAACTGTATTGTGATGGGGCGCGCTGAAGCCTTCGCTATGAAAAACCCGCCATTGCCGAGTTTTATTGATGGTATCGGTAATGGCCTGGGTTATAGCGTGGTGTTGCTGGTGGTGGCTTTCTTCCGCGAACTGCTGGGTGCGGGCAAGCTCTTTGGTCATCAGGTATTGCCGGTGGTAACTGAGGGTGGCTGGTATCAGCCCAATGGCTTGATGTTGCTGGCACCAAGTGCTTTTTTCCTGATCGGCCTGTTTATCTGGGTACTGCGCAGCTGGGATAAAACCCAGGTTGAAGAACCTGAGTATCAGCTGGCCAAACATGTTGTCGCAGAGGAGGGCGTGTAAATGGAACATTATCTGAGCTTGTTTATTCGGGCCGTGTTCGTTGAGAACATGGCACTTGCCTTCTTTTTGGGTATGTGTACTTTTCTGGCTATCTCCAAAAAAGTACAGGCGGCACTGGGGCTGGGGATCGCGGTGATCGTGGTATTGACAATTACCGTACCGGTCAACAACCTGATTTATCACTATCTACTCAATGATGGCGCACTGGCCTGGGCCGGTTTACCCAATGTCAATCTGAGTTTCCTCGGACTGTTGTCCTACATCGGTGTTATTGCCGCTATCGTGCAGATTATGGAGATGTTTCTCGATAAATATGTTCCTGCGTTGTACAACGCGCTGGGTGTGTTTCTGCCACTGATCACCGTGAACTGTGCCATTTTGGGTGCTTCTTTATTTATGGTAGAGCGGGATTATACCTTTGGTGAGAGTGTGGCTTTTGGTTCTGGTGCCGGTGTTGGCTGGGCCCTGGCTATTGTTGCGCTGGCAGGTGTTCGGGAGAAGATGAAGTACTCTGATGTACCGGCTGGCCTGCGGGGTCTGGGCATCACCTTCATTACCGCTGGTCTGATGTCGCTGGGCTTTATGTCCTTCGGCGGTATCGATATTTAAGGGCGGGCTATAGCAATGGATATTACTATTATTCTTGGCGTTGGTATGTTCACCGCGATTGTGCTGGCGCTGGTTCTTATCATCCTGTTCGCCCGTTCGCGCCTGGTCAGCAGTGGTGATGTCAATATCGACATCAACGGAGAAAAAACCATTACCGTGCCAGCAGGTGGCAAGTTGTTGCAGACGCTGTCTGAAACTGGTTTGTTTTTACCCTCTGCCTGTGGTGGTGGTGGCACCTGTGCCCAGTGCAAGTGCATCGTCAATGAGGGTGGCGGTTCCATGCTGCCAACAGAGGAATCCCACTTCACCCGCCGTGATGCTGCCGAAGGCTGGCGTCTGTCCTGCCAGACTCCGGTCAAGCAGGATATGAAGATTCAAGTGCCCGAAGAGGTCTTCGGGGTCAAGCAGTGGGAGTGTACGGTTGAATCAAACCCTAATGTGGCGACGTTTATCAAGGAACTGACCCTGCGTCTGCCCGAGGGTGAAAGTGTTGATTTTCGCGCCGGTGGTTATGTCCAGCTGGAGTGTCCACCTCATCTGGTCAAATATGAAAATTTTGATATCGACACAGAGTATCGCGGTGATTGGGAGCGTTTTGGCTTCTTCAAATTGCACTCGGAAGTTAAAGAGACAGTAATTCGCGCCTACTCGATGGCCAATTATCCTGAAGAGAAGGGCGTTGTTAAATTCAATATCCGTATCGCCACTCCACCCCCGGGTTCCGAGGGTATTCCCTGTGGTCAGATGTCGTCCTGGGTGTTCAATCTCAAGCCTGGCGACAAGGTAACGGTTTATGGTCCCTTTGGTGAGTTCTTTGCCAAGGATACCGATGCAGAGATGATCTTTATCGGTGGTGGTGCGGGAATGGCGCCAATGCGCTCGCATATCTTTGACCAGCTCAAACGTCTTGGCAGCAAGCGAAAGATGTCCTTCTGGTATGGTGCCCGCTCTTTGCGCGAGATGTTCTACCAGGATGAGTACGATGCGCTGGCGGCAGAAAATGATAACTTCAACTGGCACGTGGCTCTGTCTGACCCTCAACCCGAGGATAACTGGGAAGGGCTGACTGGCTTTATTCATAATGTGCTGTATGAAGAGTATCTCAAGGACCACCCGGCTCCTGAGGACTGTGAATACTATATGTGTGGGCCGCCGATGATGAATGCCGCCGTTATTCAGATGCTTACTGAGCTGGGTGTCGAACCGGAGAATATTCTCCTTGATGACTTCGGCGGTTAAACAGAAAAGCCACTCATACGAGTGGCTTTTTTACATGGCGGTGCTTGTTTTGCCGCTGCTGCTCGGCGCCTGTGATCAATCTGATCCGCAAAGTGTCACTGTGTCTGGTGGCACGATGGGTACTACCTGGACGGTAAGTTATATTCCGGCTCAGCAGACACCGGATAAAGACAGTGTGCAAAGTACAATAGAGATAGCGCTAAATACTGTGGATGCGACTATGTCCACCTATCGTGAAGACTCTGAAATCAGCCGCTTCAACCGTGCGCCCCTTGGACAATGGCAAACTGTATCACCGGCTTTTATTGATATTCTGACGACGGCGCTTGCTATCGGTAAACTCAGCGATGGCGCCTATGATGTGTCGGTAGGGCCACTGGTGGATCTGTGGGGTTTTGGTCCTGACGGGCCTGTCAAAGGTGTGCCACAAAAAACACTTATTGACGAACGCTTGCAGCGAGTGGGTCAGCAATATCTGGAGATTGACCGGGATAATTCGCAGGTGCGCAAACTGCGTTCACTGGCACTGGATTTCTCCTCTATTGCCAAAGGTTACGGTGTTGATCGTGTTGCCGATGCACTGGCTGCATCAGATATCGTTAACTATCTGGTTGAAGTGGGAGGGGAAATGCGTCTTGCCGGTAACAGCCCCCGGGGGGATGCCTGGCGTATTGCCATTGAGCAGCCGCAAGCTGAAGGAACCCGTGCCATTGCCAGGGTTCTCAGTATAAGTGATGTGGCTGTGGCCACCTCCGGCGATTACCGTAACTTCTTTGAAATGGATGGCAAACGCTATTCACACAGTATTGATCCACGTACAGGTTATCCGGTGGCGCATGATCTGGTGTCAGTAACGGTTGTGGCCGATAATGCAATGCTTGCCGATGCCTGGGCAACGGCGCTGGAGGTGCTCGGACATGAAAAAGCCATGGCCATAGCCAATGCCGAAGGTCTGGCTGTTTATTTGATTCAGTCAAAAGGTGATAATTTTATCGCCACACACAGTTCTGCTTTTGAGCCCTTTCTGGCACAAAGCCCCAGCGTACAGATGCAGCAATAGGCCTGAAACAGTCTGGAGGAAATATGACAACATTCCTGGTTTCCACAATGGTTTTTGCCCTGGTTATGGCTGCCATGGCTGTTGGCGTCATGGCTGGGCGGGAGCCTATTAAAGGTTCCTGTGGTGGAATTGGCGCTCTGGGTATTGACCGCGAATGCGGTATTTGTGGTGGTGACCCTGTACGCTGTGAAACTGAAACCCGCAAGCCCAAAAGTACACAGGCTGGAACTGCCAGCGAGGCCTTGTTTTACAACGCAGATACACAAAGCCACCTGCATGAAGGTGATGGTACAGACAAACCCGAAAATGGATACAAGTCAGTTTAAATACCTCAAACAACAGCAGTAGGGATGTCGGTATTTTGCGCTTGAATTGTTGTTTTTTTAATCATTACGCCCTGTTTGTTGGCCTGCGTTACAGTTTCAGCCGCAAGCGACATCGTTTTACCAGTCTGATTGCGATGATCTCCATGCTGGGCATGATCATTGGCGTGGCCAGCCTGATTACCGTGTTGTCCATTATGAATGGTTTTACCGGTGAGTTGCGCCAGCGCATTCTGTCACTGGTGCCACACGGTTTTGTGGAGGCCCGTACAGGGGGTATCGACAATTGGCAGACAGTGGCGGCTGATCTTGAGCAGCAGGCAGGTGTTATTGCACTATCGCCCTATCTGACCGACAAAGTTATTTTTAGCGGTCGACACCTGCTTCGCGCAGCCGTATTGACCGCTATAGATCCCGCCACTGAAGGCTCGGTTTCACGCATGCCTCAATCAATGGTATCCGGCTCAGTTGAGGCACTTAATGAAGAGCCTTTCTCCGTTATTCTCGGTTCGACACTGGCTGAGCTGCTCGGTGTGCGCAAGGGTGATTATATTGATGTGACGCTTGCGCGTATTACAATTACCCCTTTGGGGGCATTTCCTCGCAGCAAGCGTCTGAGGGTTGCCGGTATTTTTCAAATTGGTGCACAGGCCGATGGTTATCAGGCTTACGTCAGTCTGTATACCGGCCAGAGACTTTTCTCTGAACCGGGGCAAGTGGATGGCCTGCAGATAAAAACCCATGATCTTTATCAGGCACCTGAAATACTCGCATCTCTGGCTGCCAATCTGCCGGATAATCTGCGTGTTCGTGACTGGAGTCAGACACAGGGTTCACTGTTTCGGGCGGTAAAAATGGAAAAACTGATGGTTAGTTTGCTGTTGCTGAGTGTAGTGGGTGTGGCAGCATTTAACATTGTCTCCACACTGGTGATGTCGGTTGTGGAAAAGCGCCGGGATATTGCCGTCCTGCGCACTATGGGTGCCCGGGCCGGCGATATTATGGCAATCTTTGTCGCCCATGGCCTGGGGTTGGCCTGTGTCGGTATTGGCGTGGGTGCTGTGCTGGGTATTTTGTTGGCCAGTTATATTGATAAAGTGACAGTATTTGTGGAGAACATGATCGGCGTAAAACTCTTCGATCCGGCCGTTTTTTTTATCAGTGAGCTGCCCTCTGACCTGCGGTGGATTGATGTACTGGCGGTACTTTTGGCATCGCTGATATTGAGTCTCGTTGCTGCTTTATATCCAGCCTGGCGGGCGACACAGATAGCACCTGCTGAGGTGTTGCGTTATGAGTGAACCGGTGTTGCGCTGTGAGCAGCTGTGCCGTGATTACCGCGATGGTGATCGTATCATCAAGGTGTTGGACCAGGTGGAGTTTTCACTTTCGGCGGGTGAGCTGGTGGCAATTGTAGGGGCTTCCGGTTCAGGCAAGTCTACCTTGTTAAACCTGTTGGGTGGGCTGGATGAGCCCAGCCGTGGGCGGGTATTGATGGCGGGGCAGGATATGTTTGCACTCAGTGAAGCCCGGCGTTGCCGTTTACGTAACGAAAGCCTGGGTTTTGTCTATCAGTTTCATCATCTGCTGGCAGAGTTTGATGCGCAGGAAAATGTTGCCATGCCTTTGTTAATTGGTGCTTCTACCAGAGCTTTGGCTAAAAAACGGGCTGCTGCCATGCTTGAACAGGTGGGCATGGGGCATCGTCTGCATCACCGGCCAGGGCAGTTATCCGGTGGTGAGCGCCAGCGGGTTGCCATTGCCCGTGCGCTGGTTACTTCGCCAGGTTGCGTCTTAATGGATGAGCCGACAGGTAACCTTGATCCACATACCGCCGCCAATTTACTGGCATTAATTGATGAACTGGGGCGCAAGCAGGCTGCCTTTGTCGTGGTGACTCACGATCCGGCTATTGCGGCCCGCATGCACAGGACTCTAGAGTTGAGTGAAGGCAGGCTCAGGGAGCTGACACTGTGACATCAGCAGAGCTATTCCATCTTGCCCGACGTTATACTTTTGCTTTTGGGCGAGGTTATCTGTCGACTTTTTTGTCATCTTTATCTACGGTCGGTCTGGTACTGGCCATTGGCTTGTTGATTAGCGTGTTGTCAGTAATGAATGGTTTTGACAAGGAAATGCGTCAACGCATCCTGTCGCTGGTACCTCATGTTTCAATCCTGTCCCATAGTGGTTTGACGGAGTGGCCGTTACTGGCGCAGCAAATTCAGACCAATACCCATGTTGCTTCAGTGCGCCCCTTTGTTCATTTTGACGCCATGTTTGTTCACGGTGAAGCCATTGAAACGGCTCGCGGGTTGGGTATTACCACGCAGGCTGACAAGGACCCTCTTAAACCTTTTGTACAGGACGATGCCTATCAACATTTTGCCGATGCACAAAATGGACTGCTGCTTGGCAAACCACTGGCGCAGCGTCTTGGCGTCACTGTGGGTGATACGCTCACGCTGATTGCGCCTATACTGGAAACCGGTAGCAGGGGGGCTGCGCGTTTTGAGCAGCTTGTGCTCAAGGGTATTGTTGACACCGGCACAGAACTCGATGAAGCCCTTGCGCTGGTCAGTTTGCCTGTGGCTTCAAGGCTGGCTGGCCTGGATGGCCGCATCAGTGGTCTGCAAGTGGAATTACAGGATATTTTTAATGCCAACCGGGTGGCATGGGAACTGGTAAAGGATCTGCAACCTGGTTTATACAGTACTACCTGGATGCAGACACATGGCAATCTTTATGCGGCCATTCAGATGTCGCGCAATCTGGTATCTATTTTGTTGTTTTCCATTATTGTGGTTGCCGCCTTTAATGTCGTGTCTTCACTGGTGTTGGTGGTTTTTGACAAACAGGGTGATATTGCCATTTTGCGCACCATGGGGGCTTCACAGATGGATGTGGCCAAGGTCTTTATGTTGCAGGGGGCGTTGATTGGGTTGGTGGGTGTTGTATTGGGCTGTCTGGTGGGAGTGGTTTTCAGCCTGCTTATTCCAAATCTGGTGGCGGCGCTTGAAGGACTGCTCAATTACCGTTTTCTGAATACGGATGTTTATCCGGTCTCATTTTTACCTGTTGATGTGCGTATGAGTGATGTACTGACAGTTGCTGCCATCGCTTTTGCCATGTGTGTTTTGGCAGCTGTTTATCCGGCATTGCGAGCTGCCAGACTGGCTCCGGCAGCTATTCTTCATGAACAATCGGCTTGAGACGTGTTTTTGTATTCATTGCTCTGCCTCGGCGTTTGGCTTTGCGGGCCCGCCACTGTCTGGATACCCGCCAACGCCAGACCATACTGATAATAAAATAACTGACTGAACCAAAGAACAAACCGCAGACCAGACAGCCCAGCAAAAAGGGGCGCCAGACATGTTGCAGGCTGCTGCTGACCCATTCCCAGCTCAATTGAAAATGAATCAACTGCACCGGTTCATTAATCAATAGTGCGCCCACGCGATAGGCAAGATAAAAAATAGCCGGCATGGTTACCGGGTTTGTTACCCAGGTCAGCGTAATGGCCAATGGCAGATTACAGCGCACCAGCATGGCCAGCAAAGTGGTAATAAGCATTTGTCCGGGCACTGGAATAAAGGCTGTGAACAGGCCAATAAAAAATGCCATTGCTGTTGAATAACGGCTGAAATGCCAGAGGTTAGGTTCGTAAATAACTTCTCCGAGAAAGCGTAGTGCTTTGATTTCCCGCAGGCGGGCGGGTGAGGGCACGAAGCGCTTTAGCGTGCGTTTTGGCATGAACGGCTGGTCTTATTGGATGTGTAAAACATGTTTTAGTTGTGGTCGACTGAATCGTTTCAAGACACGGTCATTTTAAGTTTCTGTTATTTCAAAACGATGGAAGCCACTCGCTGACATGATTTTAATTATGCCTTCAAATGTCTGCCATTCCTACACATGAATAGCATTCTCTGTGCCTTTGTCGGCGGTTTGATGCTGGTGGCCTGTCTGCCGCAGTTGCCAGGTCCCTGGTTGCAATGCTTATTGATGGTGGCCATTGCTGTTGCCGCGACCAGCCGCCGGATGCCTGCGTACTGGCTGGCGGCTTTTGGATGTGGTGTTCTGCTGGCCTGTATTTACGGGCAGAATCTTTTGGCACAGCGCCTGCCTGAGTACTGTCTGCATCAACCGTTGACAGTGACCGGGACAATCGCCTCTTTACCTCAGCGGCTGCCGGTACAGGTACGTGAAGTGGAGACTGAAGAAAAAGAGCAAGATGCAACACAGGTACGCTTTGAATTGCAGGTTGAATACTTGCAGCCCGCTCACTGCCAGGGGCCGAAACAACTGTTGTTGAGTCACCACGACCAACACGAGCTGCTTCCGGGCCAGCGCTGGCAACTGGGTGTTCGGTTGCGGCGACCATCAGGTCTGGAAAATCCGGGTTCTTTTAATCATCAGGCCTGGTACGCCCAGCAGGGCATTGATGCTGTTGGTTCTGTTCGTAAAGGGCAGGCCCAACTACTTGATACGCCTCTGGCAGTCAGTCAGTGGCATCACCGGTTGCGTCACCGTATCCGCCAACAGATTGCGGCGCTGCCTTTAAGCCGTGATGCCCGTGCTGTTTTGTTGGCAATTACCGTTGGTGATCGCAGTTTGCTCGAACATCGGTTGTGGCGTTTGTGTCAGTACTTTGGTGTCAATCATCTGCTGGTGATTTCCGGTTTGCATGTAGGTCTGGTAGCTGGGCTGGGTTATGGCCTGGGTCGCCTGTTGGCATTGCCGGGCCTGTTGCGAGGTGGTACAGGTCCGGCGCGCCTGCCAATATGGCTGGCATTGCTGTTTGCATTTATCTATACGCTGTTGTCCGGCTTTAGTGTGGCAACACAGCGGGCAATGATTATGCTGTGCTGTATGGCGATTGCCAGTTTGTGCTGGCGACGCCCCCTTGCCTGGCAGAACCTTCTGCTGGCGGCAGTGTTGATACTGCTGTTTAACCCACTGGCAGCACTGGGTGGCGGTTTCTGGTTATCTTTTGCTGCAGTGGCTGCACTGTTGTGGCTGGGGCTTTGGCGAGGACCTGGGCGCAGTTATAAGAAGGGTGATAAAGGCACCGCTAAAGCCCGTTGGCGGCATGTCATCGGGTGTCATATTTATATGTGTCTGGTCATGGTGCCACTGGGGGGTTGGTGGTTTGGCAGTTTTAGTCAGGTGGCAGCTGTAGCCAATTTGCTACTGGTACCCCTGCTGGGATTTTATCTGGTACCGCTTGCGCTGTTGGCTGCCTGTGCCTTTGTATTTGGTCTGGAGGAGGTGGCCATCAGCCTGTGGCAATACTCGGCGCTGCCGTTGGAATGGCTGATTCCACAGGGACAGGCGCTGCTTGCGTCCCGGCCGAACTGGCTTTTGTGGCAATTGTCAGTCACCGTGCCAGCACTGTTGCTGGCAGCACTCGCTGTTGGCCTTTTTGTTTTACCGGTAAGTCTTCGTTTTCGTGTGCTGGCTGTGCTGATGTTACTGCCATTGTTACTGCCACCACGCTGGCCCAGAACGGCAACACCTGAGGCTGTTCATATTTTGTTTATGGATGTGGGACAGGGTACGGCGGTGCTGATTTACAATCGGCAGTATGCCTTGCTCTATGATACCGGTGGTGGCATTGCCGGTGGTCAGTTAAAAGCAGAAACTGTAATTTTACCGCTGCTGCGACAGCGGGCACTGTACCGGCTCGATACTCTGGTCATCAGCCATGGTGATACCGATCACAGCGCTGGCCTGCCTGCTCTACTGGCGGGTGTTGATATTGGTGAGCTAATAGTTGGGCCTGATATGCGGGCAGAGTCGGAACAGTTTAAAACCGCTGATTTATCCATTCAAAGTTGTCGTGCAGGCAGAACCTGGCGCTGGGGCACACAGGGGCCGCTCTTTCGCTTTTTATCACCAACACCGGCAGAGCAACTGTCTGCCAATGCCGGCTCCTGTGTTTTGCAGGTGAATATAGACTCCCGGCGTTTACTGTTAAGTGGCGATATTGATCAGGTGCGTGAACGTGAACTGATTCGTTACTGGGGGCGGGAGCTGGCCAGTAACTGGCTATTGGCCGCTCACCATGGCAGTGGCGGCTCCAGTGGCTGGGCCTGGCTGAAGGCCGTTGACCCTGAATGGCTGGTGTTCAGCCGAAGCTATGGCAACCGCTTTCATCACCCGCACCCGGCGGTGCGTGAGCGGGCACAAATTATGGGTGCAAACCTGCTTGATACAGCCCGGCTGGGCGCTATTGAGGTGCAGTTGCAACCGGGTGAAGAGCCGATACTCATTAGTTATCGCAAGCGCAATAAGCGCTACTGGAAGTGAGACCTGGTTCAGTTTCCGCCAGCAAAAGCTGTGCGTATAATAGCGACCGGTTTTCTTGTGACAGGATATGGCAGTGCTTGAACTGGTAACGGCTGGGGGTTGGCTGATGGTGCTGATCCTGATCTGCTCAGTAGTGGCGGTTGCAATTTGTATTGAGCGACTTTATACACTTAACCCCAAAAAAATTGCACCGCCACACCTGCTGGCTACTGTGTGGAAACAGATCAAGGCCGGTGAAATCAATGCCGAACGAATTAAAACCCTGCGTCAGTCGTCACCGCTGGGTCGTATTCTGGCGGCCGGGCTGAGTAATGCTGCTCACGGTCGTGATGTTATGAAAGAGAGTATTCAGGAAGCGGCCAGTCATGTGATTCACGACCTTGAACGCTATCTCAACACACTGGGGACCATTGCGGCCATTGCCCCCTTGCTGGGGCTGTTGGGTACGGTGGTTGGCATGATCAAGGTTTTTGCTGAAATTATGGCCCAGGGGACCGGCAATGCGAGCGCACTGGCAGGCGGTATTTCCGAGGCTTTAATTACTACCGCAGCCGGGTTGGCGGTGGCGATTCCTGCCTTGGTAATGCACCGCTATTTTACCGGCCGTATCGATGGCATTGTGGTTGAACTGGAGCAGGAAACCATCAAGCTGGTCGATGCAATGCACGCTGAGGATCAACAGGGGGCGAGTAGCCGGTGAAATTTCGCCGTCAGAGTCGGGATGAGGTCAGCGTCAATCTGACACCGCTGATTGATATTGTTTTCCTGTTGCTGATCTTTTTTATGGTATCAACCACTTTTGACCGTGAGACCCAGCTCAGTATTGATTTGCCTGAGGCCAGTGGCGAAGTGGCTGATGCGGTTGAGCGGCAGGTGGAAATTCTTATCGATGAAGCTGGTAACTACCGGGTAAATGGTGAGAAACTTGTGGATACGCGGATGCGCACATTACAAGCTGCCATCTATAAAATATCCGCGGGAGATACCACTTTGCCGATGATTATTACTGCCGATGCCCAGACCGCACACCAAAGCGTAGTTCGCGCTATGGATGCTGCCGGCCAAATGGGCTTTGTTCACCTGAGTATTACCACACAGCAGCCTAACGATCATAGTGATGGCTAAAGCCGCCCGTTACGTTCCCCGTCAGGGGCGCATGAGTGACTGGCAGCTCTATCGTCGACTGATCGGCTATGCACTGCCTTACTGGAAGCTCTTTGCGCTCAGTATTGTGGGTTTTTTGCTTTATTCGGCCGGTAATGTATTGCTGGCAGATCTGATGCAGTTCCTGCTTGATGCCATAGGCGATGCAGACCTGAAAGATGAAGGTGTGGTGGCCAGCCTTGCCTATCGTTTCTGGGACCCACAGCAATTGACGGAGATGGAATTTGCACGTATTGCCGTGCCGGTTGCTGCTGTGATACTGGCCTTTACCCGTGCCACCGGCTATTTTGCCGGCACTTTCTTTATGACCAATGTGGCCCGCAACCTTATTCACAATCTGCGCTGTGAGCTTTTTGACAGTATCCTGGCGGCGCCGTGCAGCTACTATGATCACCACAGCCAGGGTTCTTTGATCTCCAAAATTACGTTTAATGTTGAGCAGGTCTCCGGTGCAGCCACTAAAGCATTGAAGGTGATTATTGGTGAAGGGCTGACAGTGATTGGTCTGATCAGTTACATGCTTTATCAGAATTGGCGGCTCAGCCTGGTGTTTTTTGCTGTTACGCCGATTATTGCTCTGGTCGTGTCAATAGTGGGCAAATACTTTCGCCGCTACAGCCGCCGTATTCAGGATTCCATGGGGGATGTGACCCAGGTCAGTAACGAAAGTGTTGGTGGCTACAAGGAAATTCGCATCTTTGGCGGACAGCAGCAACAGAGTGAGCGCTTTGGTGCGGCCAGTAATTACAACCGGGAGCAAAGTCTGAAGCTCGCCTTTGCTGACGCCCTGTCAACACCGGTTATTCAGTCATTGCTGGCTGTTTCTCTTGCTGTTCTGGTCTGGATTGCCCTCGACCCGGATATGTTGGCGGAATTTACCGAAGGTGGACTGGTAGCTTTTTTAACGGCGGCGGGCCTGCTGGGTAAGCCGGTGCGCCAGCTCAGTGGCATCCAGAGTACGATTCAGCGGGCACTGGCGGCGGCGGAGGATATTTTTGCCCAGATCGATGAAGATAAAGAGCGTGATACTGGCAGTTTTAACTTAACGCGAGCCAAAGGCCATTTGCAGCTTCATAAGCTGAGCTTTACCTACCCCGGTGCTGATGAACCGGTGTTGCAGGATATCAATCTTGAGGTAAATGCCGGTAAAACCGTAGCGCTGGTGGGGCGTTCTGGCAGTGGTAAGAGCACACTGGTGCAGCTGTTGGCACGGTTTTACGATATCGGGCAGGGCTCGATTACTCTCGACGGTGTTGATATTCAGGACTACGAGCTGGCAAACCTGCGTTCGCAGCTGGCGATGGTGTCTCAGAATGTGACTTTGTTTCACGATAGCGTGCGCAACAATATTGCTTATGGCGCACTGGCCAATGCCAGTGATGAGGCTGTGCGCGCTGCTGCCGGGGCGGCTTTTGCCCTGGATTTTATTGATGCACTGCCCCAGGGTTTTGGTACCGTGCTGGGTGACGACGGCGGCGGTTTAAGCGGCGGTCAGCGTCAGAGAATTGCGATTGCGCGCGCTATTTTAAAGGATGCGCCGGTACTGATTCTCGATGAGGCCACCTCGGCGCTTGACAATGAAAGTGAACACCGCATCCAGCGGGCACTGGAGCAGGTGATGAGTGGCCGCACAACCATTGTTATTGCTCACCGTCTGTCCACGGTTGAACACGCTGACTGTATTGTGGTTATGGATCAGGGACGTATTGTTGCCCAGGGCAGTCACAGTCAATTGCTGGCTCAGGACGGGCTCTATGCCCAGCTCTACCACCAGTCCTTCAGCGACTGATATGTCGTTCGCCTCAGGTATGGAGCAGGCCTGGTATCGCGGTGCCTCCTGGTTGTGGCTGTTACGCCCGCTTGAAATTCCCTTTCGCTCTATTGCTGCAACCCGGCGCTGGCTCTATGCCAGCGGGCGTTGTGATAGTTACCGTGCGCCAGTACCGGTGGTGGTGGTTGGCAATATCACCGTCGGAGGCACTGGCAAGACGCCGGTTGTGATTGCACTGGTGGAGGCATTGCAGGCGGCGGGCTTGCGGCCGGGCGTAATCAGTCGGGGTTACGGTGCCAGTGTAGGCGGATTTCCCCGGGAGTTGTCAGCTAACAGCCGGGCCTCAGAGGTGGGTGATGAGCCACTATTGATCTACCAGCGCACTGGTGCGCCCTGTGTGGTGGATCCGCAACGGGCGAGGGCGGCTCAAAGTCTGCTTGCACGACACCCGGTTGATATCCTGATCAGTGATGACGGCCTGCAACACTATGCTCTGGCGCGGGATTTTGAAATTGCCCTGCTGGATCAGCAGCGCGGTATCGGCAATGGTTTTTGTCTGCCGGCAGGGCCGTTACGAGAACCCCCATCCCGGCTGGACAGCGTTGACTGCCTGCTTTATCGGGGCGGGGAGGGTGAACATGACAGCGTGCGCTACCAGCCCACTGCGCTGGTGGATGTAGTGAGTGGCAAGTCGCTGCCCTTTGATAAGCAGCAATTTGGTGCCAGCGTGCTGGCGGTAACCGGTATCGGTCAGCCCGAACAGTTTTTTGCCAGCCTGCGTGCAGCAGGTTTTAAAGCGCAGGAACAGGTTTTTCCCGATCATTACGCCTATACTAAGGTGGATATCGAGGCTTTCGGTGATGGTCCGGTTATTATCACCGAAAAAGACGCGGTAAAATGTCGGACACTGCTAACGCCCCGGGATGTTGGGCGACTGTGGTATTTGCGTATTGATGCCGTGCTGCCAGCGGTCCTGATTGAACGTGTGACGGCATTGGTAAAGCCCGCCTGAGCAGCCATTGATGTTTTACACGGTTGGATCGGCCGCTTCAGGATAGTTTTACCCGAAGATCGCCCCTCGTGCTATAAGACCCGCTTTAAATTCCGAGAGATCTGTATGTCCTTTATTGTTGTCATTCCCGCCCGTTATGCCTCCACCCGTTTGCCGGGCAAGCCCCTGCAGGATATTGGTGGCAAGCCGATGTTGCAGCGTGTCTGGGAGCAGGCAGGTAAAAGTGCGGCCGCACAGGTTGTGATTGCAACAGATGATCAGCGGATTGAATCGGTGGCGCAGGGTTTTGGCGCCCAGGTCTGTATGACGAATTCGCAGCATCCTTCAGGCACTGACCGTTTGCAGGAAGTTGCCTGTGTACTCGGTTTTGACGATGATTCGATCGTTGTTAATGTGCAGGGTGATGAACCCTTGATTCCACCGGTGGTGATCGATCAGGTAGCGGCGAACCTGGCTGCTGAGCCGACGGCGGATATCGCTACGCTGTGTGAGTCTGTCCAGGAAGTAGCTGTACTGAAGGATCCCAATGTGGTGAAAGTGGTGAGCGATAGCAAGGGGTTTGCCCATTATTTCAGTCGGGCGCCTATCCCCTGGCCGCGGGATGCCTTTGTCGGCGAACCAAACGCTCTGCCATCGGGGCAGAACTGGTTCCGGCATATTGGCATTTATGCTTATCGCACCCGCTTTTTGCATCGCTATGTTGGCTGGCAGGCTGCACCCGCTGAACAGCTTGAGCAACTTGAACAGTTACGGGCGCTCTATAATGGCGTTAAAATCCATGTCAGCGAAGCTTGTGAAAGGGTGCCTGGCGGGGTTGATACACCGGCTGATCTTGAGCGTTTGAGAACATATTTTAGCTAAGGAAAGCTATGTGGAACTTTCTGAAAGATGATAGATCCGTGCGAATTCTTTTTGTTTGCCTCGGCAATATCTGCCGTTCGCCAACTGCCGAGGGTGTCTTTGAAGCAATGGTGGTTGAGCAGGGGCACAGCGACTGGATCAAGGTGGACTCCTGCGGCACGGGCGACTGGCACCTGGGCTATCCGCCGGACAGGCGCGCACAGGCAGTGGCGATAGAACGTGGTTATGATTTGTCCTTGCTGCGTTCACGGCAAATAAAAGCAGCTGATTTTAAAAAGTATCACTATATTCTGGCTATGGATGACTCCAATCTGGCTGACCTGGAAATGATGAAACCGGAAAGTTTCAGTGGGCACCTGGGCTTGTTTCTCGATTATGTTCCAGAGGTTGAGCTGCAGGAAGTACCCGACCCCTATTATGGCAATAACGACGGCTTCAGTTATGTGCTTGATCTGGTAGAGCAGGCCAGTGCAGCTTTGTTGGCGGAGATAGTGCGTGCACATCGAGACTGACGCCGCACTTGCCCAATACAATACACTTGCTTTTGAGGCCACCAGTGCAGCACTGATTCGGGCCAGCTCAATGAGCACCCTGAAAGAGGTGCTGGTCTGGGCGCAAGGTGGTACGCACAAGGGCGGTCATGACCTGATCCCTCTCGGGGGTGGCAGTAACATTGTACTGGCGGGTGATCTGCCACAGGCCGTATTGTCGGTGGAACTCAAGGGGCGAAAGGTCCTGAAACGTGGGTCTGAGTCTGTTGAAGTGGCCGTTGCAGCCGGTGAAAACTGGCATGAACTGGTTGCCTGGACTCTGGCACAGGGTTTTTACGGCCTGGAAAATCTGGCTTTGATTCCCGGTTGTGTGGGTGCGGCCCCTATCCAGAATATCGGTGCCTATGGTGTTGAGCTGGCCAGTGTCTTGCACCGTGTACACGCTCTGGATATTGCCAGCGGACAAACGTTGATACTGTCTGCCGCCGATTGCCAGCTTGGTTATCGTGATTCTGTTTTCAAGCAGGCGCTGCGGGATCAGGTGGTAATTTATCAGGTGGATTTGACCTTATCCACTCATCCAAATATCCAGCTGGCTTATCCTGCGCTGGCTGATTTCCTGCAACAACAGGGTATTGACAAACCCTCTCCAGAGCAGGTCTTTGATGCTGTTGTCGCCATTCGGCGTGCCCGTTTGCCAGATAGTACGATTGAACCCAATGCGGGCAGTTTCTTCAAAAATCCGGTATTGCCTTTGGCGCAGGCAGAGGTGCTCGTCGGCGACTATCCCCGGCTGCCCCGTTATCGTGTGGCCGACGACCTTGTCAAAGTACCCGCCGCCTGGCTGATCGAGCAGTGTGGCTGGAAGGGGCGCAGGCTGGGGCAGGTCGGTGTTCATCCGGATCATGCCCTGGTGCTGGTGAATTACGGCAGCCGCCACGGCAGTGAGTTACTGACACTGGCGGATCAGATACAGACTTCAGTGCAGATACGCTTTGGCATTGATCTGGACATTGAACCGCGCATCTACGGTGGGATGAATGAGCGGCTTTGACAGCGCCTCCTTCCTCAAGCGGCTGACGACACGGCCTGGTGTGTATCAGATGTATGATGCGGCAGGCAAACTGCTTTATGTCGGCAAGGCAAAGCATCTGCGCAATCGTGTCAGCAGTTATTTCCGCGCCAGTGGCTTGTCGGAAAAAACCATGGCCCTGGTCAGTCGTATTGACAATATCCAGGTAACGGTAACCTCCACTGAGGTGGACGCACTGTTGCTGGAACACAACCTGATTAAATCTCACCGACCGCCTTATAACATTCTGTTGCGGGATGACAAAAGCTACCCCTATATTTTTCTGTCCAGCCGTGATCCTTATCCCAGGCTGGCTTTGCATCGGGGTGCGCGCCGCCACAAAGGCGAATACTTTGGTCCCTATCCCGGTGCCGGCGCCGTGCGCGAATCACTGCATCTGATGCAAAAAGTGTTCAAGGTGCGCCAGTGTGAAGACAGTTATTTCAGCAACCGCTCGCGACCCTGTCTGCAATATCAGATTGGTCGCTGTACAGCGCCCTGTGTGAAGCTGGTCAGTGAGGAGGATTACGCCGCACAGGTTGAACATTCACGACTCTTTCTCAGTGGCAAATCACAGCAACTAATGATGCAGCTGGCTGATGAGATGGAGCAGGCTGCCGCCGTTATGGCCTATGAAAAAGCTGCTGTATTGCGCGATCAGCTTGCTCAGCTACAACAGGTACAGGCAAGTCAGAGTATTGAAGGCAGCAGTGGTGATCTGGATATTGTAGCGGCGGCGATCGAGGGTGGACGCTGCTGTGTACAGGTGCTTTTTGTGCGTTCGGCGCGGGTACTTGGCAGCAAAAGTTATTACCCACCACTCAAACTGGAAGAAACTCCGGCACAGGTGCTGACGGCTTTTTTGCCTCAGTATTATTTGAGTGATAACCGGTCGATTCCAGCCGATATTGTTGTTAATGCCGAGCCGCTTGAGGTGACTACCTTGTGTGAAGCTTTGAGCGTGGCGGCGGGGCGCAAGGTGACAGTTCGTCATCGTGTTCGTGACGTCCGTGCGCGCTGGTTGCAGCTGGCCGGTCAGACGGCCCAGACCAATCTGCAGGCCCATATTGCGTCTCGTCAGACCACGCTGGAGCGAATGGAGGCTTTGCGACAATTGCTTGGCCTTGATGTTTTGCCTGAACGCATGGAGTGCTTTGACATCAGTCACAGCGCTGGTGAGGCGACTGTCGCCTCCTGTGTAGTTTTTGATCAGAACGGCCCGCGCAAATCAGATTATCGCAAATTCAATATTGAGGGCATCGTCGCCGGTGATGACTACGCAGCCATGCAACAGGCGCTGGAGCGGCGTTACAAGCGTCTTCGGAGCGGAGAGGGTGTAATGCCCGATATTCTCTTTATTGATGGTGGCAAAGGCCAGGTGGCACAAGCTACAGGAGTGTTGTCAGCCTTGCATATTGATACGATCACTGTCATTGGTGTCGCCAAAGGCACTACCCGCAAGGCAGGTTTTGAAACGCTGATTATGGCCAGTGACGGGACTGAGCGGCAATTACCGGGTGATAATGCGGCCCTGCACCTGATACAGTATGTTCGGGATGAAGCCCACCGCTTTGCCATTACCGGTCATCGCGCCCGGCGGGATAAAGCCCGCAAGCGCTCTCAGCTGGAGGGTATTGCGGGGGTTGGTGCCAAACGCAGGCGCGAGTTATTACGGCATTTTGGCAGTGCTCAGGGTGTGGGTAATGCCAGTGTGGATGAATTGCGCAAGGTGTCTGGCATCAATGCCAGGCTGGCACAGCAGATATACGATCACCTGCATGTGATCACGGATTAGGAGCCATTTTGCAGATTAATATTCCCAATGCACTGACCATTATGCGCATTGCGCTGATACCTGTCATGGTGGCGGTGTTTTATCTGCCGTTTGAACACCATTTGCTGGTTGCGGCGGGCATCTTCGGTTTTGCGGCAGTAACTGACTGGTTTGATGGTTATCTTGCCCGCCGCTTGGGTCAGATGACCAAATTTGGTGCTTTTCTTGACCCGGTAGCGGATAAACTGATGGTTTCTATTGCCCTGGTGCTGCTGGTTGAGCGCCATAACACCATACTGTTCACATTGGCTGCCTGCGTTATTATCGGTCGGGAAATTGTTATTTCGGCTCTGCGCGAATGGATGGCTGAGCTGGGCCAGCGTACGTCAGTGGCAGTGTCTTATATCGGCAAGGTGAAAACGGCTTTTCAGATGCTGGCTATTATCGGCTTGTTGGCAATTGACCCCGGCACTACACAAGGCTGGCTGTTGGCGCTGTGTTATGTTTTGCTGTATAGCGCAGCTGCGCTGACACTGTGGTCGATGCTGGTCTATCTGCGTGCAGCATGGGGCATTATTAAAGATCAATAAAACCCGCTATTTCAGTGGCTTAATGGATTTTTCAGCAAAGTTATTGACTCCGGCTCTGCAATTCATACAATGGGCAGCCTCGCCGGTAATGGCGACCGTGGCAACGGTATAAATGTGTGATTATGCGGGAATAGCTCAGTTGGTAGAGCGCAACCTTGCCAAGGTTGAGGTCGCCGGTTCGAACCCGGTTTCCCGCTCCAGTTTCGGTGATGCAATGCACTGATACCCGGAGTGACAGCGCCCCGTGTGTTTGCTCCAACCCCCAAGGCTCGGTGGCAGAGTGGTCATGCAGCGGACTGCAACTCCGTGTACGCCGGTTCGATTCCGACCCGAGCCTCCATTTATCATTTCAGTACTTTTTTACTGGAAACTGGCACCCGTATCGGGTAACAGTTTCAGAAAATTATCCCGTGCTACAGCCTGGGCACTGCTTTCGGGCAAGGCCTCCAGAAAAGGTTTGAAAGCATCCAGCTTTTCACCCAGTTTCTGATAGCGGCCAAGCAGGTCAGAACCCAGCACAAAGCGCTGTGGATAGCGCGATACCAGTGCCACCCATTCCTGAGCGGGTCGGCCCTTACTGTCAAGCAGATAGGGCTGTAATACCGTCCATGACAAATCAACCGTAAGATTGTCGTATGTCGCCAACATACGTGCCACTTCATCGTGCAGGAAGGACAAGTGCTTCTGGAAACGATGCAAGGTCATGCTGGTGCCGGCATGGGCCCAGATAAATTGCACCTGTGGGTATTGCTTCAGTGCATCCTCTATCTCTTTGATATACAGCGGATTGCGTTCGCGCTTGGAGGTGATATTACTGTGCAATAGTACAGGTAGCCGGTGGCGGTGGGCAAAGCTGTAAATTCGATACATGGCTTCACTGTTAGCCCGTGGCGTTTCACCTTCGGTCAGGGCGGTGAGATCGTCGTGACGAGTGATGACTTCGCCAATACCCTGCCACAGACCTGGGTACAGCTCTACCATGCGTTGTAAATGTATGGTGGCGTTTTTATCTGTCGGGTTGAAGCCGCTGAGGAAGGGGTGTAGCCGTTGGCGTTGTGTCGGTGGGAGTTTTAATAGTGCTTCGGCCAGATAGGCGTCAGTTGCACTGAACCAGTACACTGGCGCGTCATCGTCAGCGTAGGTATCGGGCCGCCTGGGCTCATTTTCATGCCACTTTTTCATTAGCCCCATGCCGGACACCATGGCATTGCCAACACCGGCGGCATTCATTGCGGTAATCAGACTGTCGAGGGTTTCACCCTGCTGAAAAAAATTGACCGTATGCAGGTGTGCATCGCTGTAATGCCAGCTGTCAGGATTCTGTTTGGCAGGCTGTGCCGCTGTCGTTGTCGCCAGTGCTGCCAGTATCAATGCCCACATTGGAATCAGAGGGCTTTTACGCCGCAGGTGAAAAGCTTGTGTTGACATGTGACCTCACTGAGAGCCGCCATCGACGAAGTTGATCGCAAGCCCTGTCAAATCAAGGACTTTTGAAAACCCCGCCAATTTTACAGGGCGACAATCAGGATGCCCGGAAGGGGCATCCTGATTGTCAGGTCAATAGTGACCACCGGTAAATGCCGGGACTATCAGTTACCCAGCATCTTGCCAAGCGATTCGGCCATCTGTTCGGGAGTCATGTCATTATCAGGACTGCCGCCAGATGATTGGGCACCACCAAGCAATGTGCCAAGAGCGTCTGCTGTATTGCCGCTGTTTTTCATGGCAGCACCAATCAGCGCACCCAGATCTGTCGGTGGTGCCGGTAAAATAAAACGCTCATCAGCGACAGTGGTGTCTTCGATTGACTGGATTTTAATATCCCTGCCATAGCGTAAAACACCCATATTAAGATGGCTCAAACGAGTGTGAATCTGATCGGCAGCGTCCAGGGAATTCTGATAGGCAGAGTCTTGCAAGGCAGCAGTTGCTGCGCTGGACATAGCCTGGATGATATCCCGAAAGGCAATAGCCAGTGCATTGGATGACAATACCAGGCTTTCACTGCGCTCCACGCCTTTATTGTCGATAAATGTGAGCTGGTAGATCTCACCATCAATACCGGCAACAGATTCTTTGGTGCCCGTGGCGTCCAGTGAAACAATTTTGGCACTGAGCACTTCCGGCGTGGCACCCTGGGCCATATTGCCAAACATCTGGATGGCCGATGCCATATCAAAAACCATGATTTGCCCGTTGTTTTCGGCTACCACATAGAGTTTGTTGTCGCGCATCAGCATATAGCCCTGCTGATTGCCCGGCATGTCGATACGCAGCTTGTCGGCCTCATATTCAAAGACCATGGTATCGCCCTCAGCTGTTATCACCTGTGCCTTGTCAGCCAGGGCATAGCTGCTGATTACAGTGTTGCCAGCCAGTGCCAGTGAGGCCAGAAAAAGTGTCGAACGCTTGTGCATTGATCGCTCCTTGCAAAGGCCGCCGTGAGGCGGAGAAAGTAATCCGGTAAAGGCTGCAAAGTATCCTTGTAAATGCCTGCCAATACCAGCAGATAATTCTGTGGTTAGGGGTTCTGTTTAGAGAAATAGGTTCTGTGGAAGTTCAGTTTTTATCTGCTTTGCAGACAGGTCAGTTCAGGATGAAATGCGAGTGCCGTAGCGGGACCAGATCTGTTGCAGCATGGGTGAGTCCTTGGCCATCCACAGCCAGAGAATAACCGGCACCAGTGTGGGCACAATTAATACACTTAGCTGATACAGCAGGGCAATCAGGGTTGGCGGCGGCAGCGGCAGCGAGGCCGAATCAAAGAATGTTTGACCAAGGCCAAGCATCAGATTTTTGAAGGTTACAAAGACGAAGCTGAAGGCCATCAATAACCATAGTATCAGCAGGCCGCGTGAGAAGCGCTCAAATGGCTGACTGACCCGCGATGCAAATAACAAAGCGGCAAAAAAAGGAATAGAAAAAGACTGCAAACGGGTTTCAACCGGGAAGGCCATCTGGCCGCCGGTTTCGGTGGCGGCTACAATCTGGCCGTTTTGATCATCAAACAGGGTCACTACGAGCATGCGGGTGCCGTCGAGCGTCACCTGGTCAACTATCTCCGGTATCCACCATTGCAGAATGATTTTTGCCAGATAAAAGGCCGGAGCGGCACTGAGTGTCCCGCCGGCATACCACAGGCCGAACAGGGGGATCATCAGCAACAATACCCAGCCCATATAGCGGTAGGGCGAATTAACCTTCATACGGGAACCGTCCCGCTGGCGTTGTGGTCGCTGTCGTCATTCGGCCCTTTATTTTTTCGGTTGAGGTAGCGCAGATAAATCAGGAATACGATCAGCACATCCAGCATTATCAGTACCGGCCACAGATAGAGGTGGAAAAAGCTGAAGACATTTTCACTCCACTGACCGAGATAAAACAGGCTGATAATACGGATAATATTCAGAACCTGGATGGTGAAAAAACCAATTATCGCCGCCAGCAAACGATCACGCCAGCTGGCTGGAAAGGCAATAATACCGGCAATCAGCACAATGGCTGCTTCCACACCGTTACAACCTGCTTCAATGGAAACGGCAAA
Source organism: Parahaliea sp. (assembly GCA_047974765.1). Lineage (GTDB taxonomy): Bacteria > Pseudomonadota > Gammaproteobacteria > Pseudomonadales > Halieaceae > JBKECP01. The sequence goes on from JBKECP010000020.1 coordinate 253,303, forward strand.
ATGATTGCCGGTATGCTCCAGTATCCGACCATAGGCGATCACTTCACTGTCAAAGGGCGTTACCAGTGCGGCACTGATTTTGGCCAGCGCCATGGTAAAAGGCTGGATAACATGAGCCTGCACCGGTGCCAACATTTCCAGTGTAAACAGGCCGATGAGCGTGGCGAGAAATAGCGAAACGAATTTAGTCATAGCGGTGCTATTATGGCCGAGCAAACCAAACCTGAAAAGTGGACTGTATCGCAAGTGTGCAAAATATTTATAATAACTACCTTATATGTCCGGCAAATTCTGTTCACTGCTGCACTGTTACTGTTATCTGCCTGTGCTTCACTGGTGCCACAACTGGATCCACCCATGGTCAGTGTGGATAACGTGCGGGCTTTACCGTCACCGGATGCCGGTCCACGCTTTGAAGTGAGTCTGCGCATCAGTAATCCCAATGATATTGCACTGGATATTGCCGGTATCAGTTATACCGTTGACGTTCTGGGTCGTTCACTGGTTTCAGGTGTGAGTGCCGATATTCCCCGTATTGAGGCCTACTCAGAAGAAACGGTGAAACTGGTGACCGGTGTCAATCTGTTGCAGATGCTGCGCCTGCTGGCAGACATGGGTATCAGTCAGCAGCAGGCTCTGGATTATCGCTTTTCAGCCAAAATTGATTTTCGTGGTCTGGTGCCAACCCAGCGCGTTGTGGAAGAGGGCAGTTTCAAACTGCGCCAGTGAGACTTTTGTTTATCCTGGAATCTGCAGCTGGACGTGTCCAATGGTGCGGTAATCGGTGTATCAGGCAAGGCGCGACAATGCCGTGGACTGATTGCCCGCAAGGCGGAGCAACACTGCCTGACGTGTCGAGTGCAGTACCCGTGGGTGCGTAGCGCGCTCACCCGCAAGGTGAGTGCGATCAAAGACCAGAAGCTCATATTCATACGGCTTTCAAGAAGAAAACAAGCGCTTGACTGCGGAATCTAGGCTTATCCAAACAGGGTCTGGGTAAATATAGCCAGGATGATCAGTGGGCAAACCATGCGTACGTACCAGGGCCAGATGGCCCAAAATAGACCCTGCTCTAATTCTGGGTAACCCTTGCGCAATTCCTGTAGCAAATTGTCACGATGCCAAAGCCAGCCGGTATAAATACAGAACATAAAGCCCAGTAAAGGCTGGCTGTAGCGAGTGGTCAGGGTGATGATCAGAGTAAACAGGTCAGAAAAATTCAGCAAAATTACAGTACTGATACAGGCAATCAGCAGGCCGATAACACATACGGCTTTTTGGCGTCCTGCGCCGTGTTCTTCAATCGTGTAGGCAACGGGTACTTCCAGCATGGAAATGGAAGAGGTGAGGGCAGCGATGCTCATCAGGAAGAAAAACAGCAATGATACAACGGTACCCGGTGCTCCCATTGTGTTGAACAGTTCTGGCAATACGGTAAAAATGAGTGTGTCTTCAGACAACAATGCGCCAGAGGCATTAAATATCTCAACGCCGTTGTGCAGGGCGACATACATGGCCGGTAATACCAAAAAACCTGCCAATACGGCAATCAGAATATCCACCAGTGTGACCAACCCTCCTAAAACCGGCAGATTTTCTCTGTCAGATACATAAGAGCCGTAAATCAACATCGTGCCTACGCCCAGCGACAAGGAAAAAAAGGCCGCTCCCAGTGCATTGATAATCAGGTTTGGGCTAAGTGCGCGTTCAAAATCCGGCAGCAGATACACTTTCAATCCATCTATGGCACCGTCCAGTGTCAGTACATAAATCACCAATGACAGCAGGGTTATCAGCAACAGGGGCATTAAACGGCTGGACCAGCGTTCGATACCCTGTTGTACTCCTCTACAGATAATGCTGACGGTCAGTAACATAAAAAACAGCATAAACAGCAGGTTGCGTATAAATGCGAACTCACTCAGCCAGTGTGAAGCGGCATTCATACCCAGCAATTCGGCGACCGCAGCAAAGGCATAGGCCATCATCCAGCCAGCGACAATAGCGTAGAAGCTCAGAATCAGGCTGGCCACAACAAAACCCACTATGCCTGTTGTGGCACCGATACGACGGCACAGTGCATTGGGGGAGATCAGTTTGAGTGCACTGACGGCGTTGGCGTGAGCATGGCGGCCAATTACCAGCTCGGCCATGAGTGCCGGGTACGCCAGGCAAAAGGCCAGCAACAAATAAACCAGCAAAAAAGCAGCCCCACCGTTACTGGCCGCCTGGGTGGGAAAGCCCCAGATATTGCCCAAACCGACGGCACTGCCGGCGGCAGCCATAATAAAACCAAAGCGTGAGCTGAACTCACCCCGAGTTGATGCCATTGTATTTTCCCATTGCCGGTTCTTATGCTGGCGGCGAGTGTAGCACGAGCCGCTATTGGGTCAGCATGGTTTAATGGTGTTGCAGTGAAGCTTCGCAGGGGCGTGTTTCATGTTTTTTGCCGGGTTTGATGCCAAAAATATTCATGGTCAGCCTCGGTATCAACAACAGTGCTTCGGCAGAGGCGTTAACTGTGGTCTTGATTGGCGATATATGGGCTTTGGGTGCTGACATTTTTCCCTTGAGAGTAATAGCTGAGGGAATTTGTACCACCCGGTTTTTGGAGCGGGGCGTCAGCTTCAGGTACATTTCCTGTTTGACCAGGTCGAAGTTGCCCTCTCCACTGGCAATCATTCGGGGCGATTCAAGGTAGATGGTATCGGTGGTGGCAATACCGGATTTGAAGACAAACTGTGCCATGCTGCAATCGACATAAGTGGATTTATGCAAGGCCGCGCCTGAATAAAGCCAGGCCAGCAGGTCGGTAGCCAGCACATCGTAGGCGGCACCTTCGATAATGGCATCTTCCAGTGCCAGTGCGATATTGCCATCGAGTGAATGCAGCCACTGCTCACTGTTGGTGCCTCGGGCACTGAGTCCGCCCCGAATATTGAGTACGCCTTCAATATCGCTGTCCAGGCCCAGATCCCGGATCAGGTGGGTCATGTCAATATCAAGTGCCTGCCCACCCATTGAAATAGCCGGTGGTCTGGCTTTCAAATCGATAACGCCACGAAGTTCGGCGGCGGCCTGTTCATAATCTATATTCAGTGTACGCAGCAGATAAAGATGATCGCGGCCATCGATATCAAGTTGTAATTTGTCGATATGTGTATGCTCGCCCCGGACTTCGTCGAGATGGACATTCAATGCAATGGGGAATGTCGGCAGGTGTGCTATCAGTGTTTCCAGCGGATGTGCCTCTGTTTCGTCTGTTTTAACATTTTTGTCAGGCGGCTGGATGGCTGCTGTGTTCGTCGAAGCCTGCAAGCCAATATCCTTCAGCTGCACGCCGGGTGATTCAACCTGAACGCTGAGCCCGCTGAGCCCGTTCTCTGTCCAGTCAACGGCTGCCTTGCTCGTCCACTGTGTTTCACCCAGACGCGACAGGCCTTTGAGCGTCAGTGTGCCCGGCTGAACGTTGATATCCAGTTCGCTGTGAAAGGCCGCCAGCGGCAGGCCGGACAGCTCTTTCAACAGTGCCTGATTGTTAATACTCAAAACTGAGTTGATCAGTCCTTCAGGTTTATGTGGCAGACCGGTAATCTCGCCGCTGACTTGCAGTGCAATGTTGTTTTCATTCTGTAGATTTTTGGCGTTGAAGTGATCGATAGTCCAGCCATTCTTCAGTTGCTTTAAGTGCATGTTTGCCTGGGTTTGCCCAAGAGGCTGCCCCGGTGCGACAGTTAACAGGTAGTGCTCCAGTAACGTGCGGTTGTCCAGGTGTTCAATGTCAAATTGCAATTGAGTGCCAGACAGTGGCACAAGGGAAGAAACAGAACCTGCCAGTTGCAGTTTGAGTGCTTTGGCGTCAATGGTTCCCTGAATTTTTTTAAGCTGGTAGTGTTCATTTTTTTGCGCCAGTTCAGCCTTTATACGCACAGGACCATAGGCCGGTGCACTGCCATTGAAATAACGGGCAAGGGCGGCGGTGTCATCACTATTGAGCGTCAGTTGACCAAGGGTTTTTTCAAAGCGCAGATCATGGCCGGGGAATATCGTCGTACTAAAATTATTAAGGTGCAGGGTTAATGCCTGTGTCAGTAATTCACCACGGCCTTTTTGCACCAGCAGCTGGTCTCCACTGCCCTGTAAAGAGGCTGTTATTGCCAGGTTTTGGGCCTCGGGCAATGACAGTTCCAGCCATTGATTGAGCGCTGCAAAATTGGCGGCATTGAGGTTCAGTTGCAGATCCACACCGCTTACTGAGGATGGATTTATGGGGCGTTGCAGGCTGATCTTGTCAATCTTTCCTGTGGCGTAGAGGCGCAAACCATCGTGTTCACCAAATTCGGCAATAATCCCCGAGGCGCGCAGCTGGTGGGTGTCGCCCCGAATGATGCCGGACATTTGCCAGGGGCCAGGCTCGACAGGCAATTTACCCAGCCAGGGTTCGAGTACGGCCAGTTGTGGCCCTTGCAGTTTGATGTTCAGTTCCCGGCTGAGATTGCTCAGGTCAGAGGTGTCACCATCCAGTGCGCCACTGATATCAACCTGTAATCCGTCCTGGTGTTGCGTGTGAACTTCAAAATGATTGATAAGTACACGCTCCAGCGGTCCGGTCAGTTCGATGGTGGCATCCGCCTCGCCCAGCCCGCGAAGATCTAACCCGATCCAGTTGATCAGATGCCTGAGATCTGCCATTTGTCCCCGTGCGATAAGGTCAATATCTGCACCGCGGTTACTCTGGTAATGAAAGTCACCCTGGGCATTGAATTCGTAATCGGGCTGATTCAATAGATGAAAACGGGCATCGCTGAGACTAAAGGCCTGCAGATCTCCCTGTAAACGGCCCTCAACAGTCAATTGCCCGGCAATGTCCGGCGGGGTGGCCAGCGGTTGTAATAGGGGGTAGATATCGGGAAAGGATGCGTTGAGGTTGAGGTCATAACGGAAGGATTCGCTACCACCGCGAACTTCGCCGTCAATACTGGCCAGACGGGTGTGACGAACACCTTTAAATTCACCGCGAACCTCAAGACCGGCAAAGCCCTGTTCACTGTGCAAGGCGCTCAGGGACAGTTGCAGGGCTATCGCTTCGCCGTGGTAATCACTACTGCCGTGAATTTCATAGTGATCATCATCTATACGTATACCCTGCAGCGACTTCAGCGGTATGATCCGGATATCTTTGCTCTGGGAGATAATCTGCGCCGCATCGATCTCAAGCTGGTCCGGCAGCCAGCGTAAATGGCGCATCCAGGCTTGCGGACTTGGATCTTCTGTACTGTCCTGGCCTGCGATATACACTGTGACATTATCGGCCTTCAGATTCGATCCGCGCAGCTGATTGAACAGGATCGAGCTGAGACTGGTACGCGCCTGTAAATTAATGACCGATACCAATGGTGCCTCTTTACTGCCTTGTTGTGTGAGATAAACTCCCTTGATAGTGATTACTTCACCATCGTCTGTGCTGGAGATGCCATTTAGCTTTAATTGCAGCGGAGTAAATCGATCAACGGCCCACTGGGCTATTTGCAGGGCTTTTTCCGGAGATTGCAGCAGCAGGTAAGCGGTTGCAAGGCAAGTGCTGCTTATCAGTATCAACAGCAGGACAGACAGGATGATGAAACGGCGCATCGGGTCTCCGGGCAGGTCCAAAGGAAAAGGCGAATTCTAGCACTGGCACACTGACATTGCGCCAGTGCCCGGCGTCTGTGCTATGATGCCGCCGCTAGTTGGTAGACACATGTCCAACATTTTTGTTCAGTAATATTTATCATGCCCGGATGGTGAAATTGGTAGACACAGGAGACTTAAAATCTCCCGCCTATTGCAGGCGTGCCGGTTCGATTCCGGCTCCGGGCACCATTTTCAGGGCGGTTCTGATACCCATAAAAAAATATCATTATTACCAGAGAGATAAATGGCCTGGTTGTGGATGGGTTGTAACCGGACAAACAAAATTAAAAAGGAATATATGTAAACCAGTCTGAATACCTGTTGGTTTGATAAATTATTCCAATATTCAACTGAAGTAGGGGCATCTGGTGAAAATTTTATCCATCTTGATATTGACGGTGTTTTTGGTCGCTTGTGGCAATTCCGGTGATCATTCAGTTGCGCTGGATCTGTCACAACTACCATTGACAGTAGTGGCTGATATTGAACTGGATTCGCAGGTGGAAGAGGGTATTGAGGCCTTTGGCAGCTTCTATCAGGGTGAAGAGGAGGTGCTCATTACAGTGAGTGAGTCTGTGGCCAGTCAGGCAGGTATTGATATCAACAATGATTACACCGGCAAAGTCGAGTTGACACTGAGTGCTGAACACGGCGTGTCCAGTCCGTTTGCCCGTTTTTATATTGTGTCCAAACTGCGAAAGCTGTAATCACACAAAAGCCAAAAACCAGACAGTTGCATTATCCTGGGATCCGCAGTTGGACGTGTCCAGTGGTGCTGTAATGGGTGTGTCAGGCAAAGCGGAACAACGCTGCCTGACGCGCCGGGTGCAGTTCCAGTGGGGTGCGTAGCGGTTTCACCCGGAAGGTGAGTGCGATCAAAGACCAGAAGCTCAGTATTCATACGGCTTTCAAGAAGAAAACAAGCGCTCGACTGCGGAATCCAGGGTTATCGAACCAGTGTCTGGTTGAAAGCACCTGTTCAAGCGGGTTTTAGAGAATGAGTATCTGTGGCCTGTGAGGCAGCTTGCAGGCCTGTTTCAGGCGCTTGTTTCAGTTTGTCGCGCACGTATAATGCCGCCTTGGCTTACTTATAAGGCCACTTTAATAAATCAATATACGTCAATGATTTAGGCATTGTTTCTACAGTAAACTCTCCTGAGTTTTGACGGTGATGAGAGATGATTCGAACACCGCCTGCTTCCACACTGACCCAATCCCGCCTTGCCAGCCAACTGGCACGGATAGCTGCCCCTGTGACACAGCAGCCACCAGGCCAGTTTGCCGAACGCCTGGGGCGGCTGATTGATCTGTCCAGCTCGGTTTCTCTTTCTGTCACATTGGCGGGCTTAAAGCGGTGCCCCTTTGAGGCCATTCCCGGTGGTGTCCGGCGTGCCCGGGAAGATTTTATCAAGGTGCATGGCGCTATGGTGGCAGCCATTATGCGCTCGCTGGTGCCTGGCAGCGGTCCCTCACGTATCAAATGGCCCCGGTCGCCCGAAGAGGGCGGACAAGCGGCTGCGGAAAGTTACGGCAAATTCTACAGTGCCCATCAGCGGGAAATGGATGCCCGTGTTCGCGGCTTACAGGAGCGGGTGCGAGATAACCTGAGCGGTATCAGCCCGATGCTGGCGGAGTTAGCTCAGCTGGATGCGGCATTGAGTGATGCACTGGCTGTGGACAGTCGCCGCCTGTTGGCCTCCATTCCGGTACAGGTTATTGCCCGGGTACAGGCATTGCGCGCAAGTGCGATAGACGATGAATCCATCGAACAGCAACTGCAAGCAGACTTGCAGGGTTTGTTGCTGGCCGAGGCCGAGGTGAGGTTGCTGCCTGCACAGGGTTTGGTTGAAGCCGCGGCGGAACAGGCTGGTGCTCAGGCGCCTGTCGCCAGTTCCGGTGCTCATTAAAGTACACAAAATTAAAGTACACAAAGATAGCGAATTACTATGAAGACACTTTTATTCCCCACTGCAGCACTGACTGGAGCAATAGCCATATTCTGGATGGGACTGACTTTCCTGGCCGGTACGCAGGGGCAGTGGCTGGCTTTGGCGGTGATATTGGTGATTGCCGGTGTTTATTTGCTGGGTCTGCTGGAATTACTACGCTATCGCACAGATACAGTGGTATTACAGCATGTTATTGAAAGTACCTGCGCCGACGATAGTGAATCAGCTCTATCTATGCCCGACTGGTTAAATACCTTGCCTAAAACATTGCGTCGCGCTGTACAGGCGCGTATCGAAGGGGAGCGCAGTGGCTTGCCCGTGCCCGTGTTTAGCGCTTATCTGGTTGGTTTGCTGGTAATGCTCGGTCTGCTGGGCACTTTTTTTGGCATGGTTGACACCCTTTCCGGTGCACGGGTAGCGCTGGATGCCAATGCTGATCTGGAGGCTATTCGCAGTGGGTTGGCAGCACCTATTGCCGGCCTGGGTGTGGCTTTTGGCACTTCCGTTGCCGGTATTGCTGCCTCGGCCGCACTGGGGTTGTGCTCGGTGCTGGTACGCCGGGAACGGGCATTGGCAGTGGCGGCCCTCGATGAGATTTCTGCCCGTTATTTTTCCGGACACGACAGGGCTTATCGTCAGTTGCAGGCCTTTGATGCCATGCAGGCGCAGGCTGAAGTGTTGCCACAGATAGCCCGGCAATTGCTTTCACTGACCAGTGACATCAATACATTGGGCAGTGAACTCCACCAAACACTGCTGGATAATCAGGCGCGTTTTTTTGAACAGCACAGCACTGACAGCAAAGTGCTGGCCGACACTATCACCGGTATGGCAACACAGCTCAAAGATACACTGCTGGATAGTCAACGTGGTTTTCTTGAGCAGCACAGTGACAGCAGCCAGGTTCTCGCCAATAGCCTGACCCAGGCTGGGGCCGAGGTTAACGCTACTATTCTCAAGCGGCAACAGGCTTTTCTGGATCAACACCGCAGTGACACAGGTGCACTGGTTGAACGCTTAACAGCGATGCTCGGCAAGCTTGCCGATAACCTGAGTGATAACCAGAGCCAGCTCCAAATACGACTTGAAGAGGATTTTGGCACTCTGGCTACATCTATCGGTGCGGCACTTGAGGCTCACCTTGCCGGCAGTGGCCGACTGGTGGGAGAAAACCTCCAGCCGCTTGTCGAGCAGGCTATGCGCAGTGTGGTTGATCACAGTGAGCGCAGTCAAAAACGGCTGATTGATATTAGTGATGAAAAACTGGGTTATCTGGCTGAGCGCCTGGACAGTACCACTGATAATCTGCGCACAAGTTTGCACGATAACGCACAGGCACAGCGCGAAGCGCAGCATGAACTCAGCCAGCATTTTGCTGAAACACTACAACACAGTGCCGCTGAACTTATCGGGCGCCAGCAAAGTACTTTTGCCAGTCTTGGTGAGCAACAGCAAGTGCTGCTTGAGCAGTTAAGCGTGCAATATCAGCAAAAAGCCAGTGAACTGGCAACGCAGCAGCATGAGGCGATGTCGCAATTACTCAGCCGCTCAGGTGAGTTAATAGCCAGCAATGCTGATCTGCTAACAGAACGTGTACAGGCAGAACAGCAGTGGCTGGCCTCTCACCAGCAGCGCATGGAAGCCATCGCCAGTACCACTGGCACTGCGCTGGAGCAGTTGCATGTAGCTGAGGAACAGCGCAGCGAAGCGGCTTTGCAACGTCTGGCTGCACTTGAAGACAGCGTTGCCGACCACCTGGCACGCCTTGGGGCTGAACTGGAGACGCCGATGCTGCAATTAATTGAAAGTGCTTCTGAGACACCGCGGGCGGCGGCAGAGGTAATATCGCGCTTGCGTGAAGAGCTTGGTAATGGCATTGAACGTGACAATCATCTGCTACAGGAGCGACAACTGCTACTGGAGCAGTTAATGCAGTTAATGCAGAGCATGGATGAAAATGCCAGCGCCCAGCGCGAGGGTTTGGCTGGTGCTGCAGATCGTTCTGCCAATGTGCTTCACCAAATTGGTGAACGCTTTGATGAACAGTTGGCACAACGCCTGCAACGTATGGATGAATTGTTGGCTGACGTTTCCAGTGGCGCTATTGAGATTTCCAGCCTGGGTGAATCGCTAGAGGTGGCTGTAAACGGCTTTGGTGAAGCCAATGGTGCCTTGATAAGCGCTCTGGAGCGCATTGAGCAGGCTCTGGAGCAGGGCAGTACCCGCAGTGATGAACAGTTGGCTTATTACGTTGCCCAGGCGCGTGAAATTATTGATCACAGCGTATTGTCACAGAAAGAATTGATCGAGGGTCTGCGTCAATTGGGTAAGCAGGAAAATCTGTTTGACACTGAAAAGGCAGAGAGCATCTGATGGCCGAGCTGGAGCAAAGTCACATGGATGAAACACCTGTATGGGCTGTCTTTGGTGATTTAATGGCTGGTCTGACGGGTGTTTTTGTACTGATACTGGTCTGGGTGGTGGCCTATCAGGTGGAGTTGGCCAGTTCTCTGGCTGAGGAAACTGAACGGCGGCAGGAGGAACAGCAACGTCGGGTTGCGCTTGAGGATGCTCTGGCCGGACCACTGGCCAGTGGCCGTATTTCCCTGCGCGATGGCCGTATCGGTATCAGTGGCAGTGTTTTGTTCAATCTCAACTCTGCCGATTTGCAGCCCGAGGGACGCGAATTGCTGAACAGCCTGATTGGCCCGTTACAGGTTTATCTGGCAGACAGGGATGAGCTGCTGATGGTAAGCGGTTTTACCGATGATCTTGCCATTTGGCAGGGCAATCTGCATTTTCAGGATAACTGGGAATTATCGGCCCAGCGGGCACTGACGGTAACCCGTGCACTGGTGGCGGCAGGTATGAGTGCTAATCGTGTATTTGCCTCTGCTTTTGGTGAACAGCAACCGGTAGCCAGCAATAGCGATGCTGAAGGTCGTGCCCGCAATCGGCGGGTGGAAATGGCGCCGGTACCACGGGCGACAGCGAGTGAAGTCAGTGACTGACAAAACGGCAGACAAAACAATACGCGGTTCAGTGCAGATCCCAATAGAATCTGCACAGATAAATGATGTAGATGATTACGACTGGCCGGCACACTTTGCCAGTCTGCCGTCGGCTGAGATAATCAGCGTTGACACACTGGCTGAGCACATGAAAACACTGGAAAAAAAGGGCTTTGGTGGTTTTCGGCCTGCTCGCTGGCGCTATATCCAGGCACTGTATAAAAAAGCTGCAAAGCTGCGCCCTGAGCGTGCCCGGCCGCCATTGCAACAGGCTGTGCAGGCACTGATACAACTACTTGATGAGCTGCGCGGGCGTCTGCCACAGGTGCTGGCAAAGGCCGCAGAATTAAGTGAGCGACAGCCTTTGTTGGTTAAGCAGTGCGAGCGCCTGTTGGCGCGCAGTGATTTTGATGCCCTTGAACGCCTGGCCAACCGGGTCGGACGCAGCCAGGGCCGCCCGTTGGCGGCCCTGGTGACAAGTCTGAATCAGGCCTTGGCCATAGAGCCTGAGTACAACACAGACAGCACATTGGCCAATACTTTGCGTAGCCAGGAAAGCGAGCTGGTGGCGGCGCACATTCAGAATCTGCCCGGACAGTATGGCCAACAACACACTGAGTCGCATCGTGAACTGCGTTCAGTCTGCGCCTACCGCGAAAGTATCAGGCGACTGGGCGCAAACCAGCTGGTAGCTCGCACTATCGCTGAAGCCCCACCAGAATCCGGCCCCCTTAACCCACAGATGCTGGCCACCCAGACTCTGGCGCGTATGCAACAACTGTCATCTGCTTGCAGTGTTCACTACGTCAATTATCTACAAACACTGTTGCTACTTGATTCACTGCCTTCAAAATATGAGCCTTCTTAGGTGTCTTTGTCTTAGGTGGCCTCGGCAAAAACCAGGGCATTATCATTTGTTGCTGTGCGTCAATTTTTGGCCGACATTTAGCCTGCAAATCTCACCGTATAATTGAAACAGGCCTCTGTCTGGTGCATAAAGAAAGAACTGACAGGCACTTACAAAGCACAAAAAGCGGAGGTCTATGGATACACAGTGTAATCCCGCACAACTTGAATTTCCCGCTTTGGGACGGCGGGATGTGGTAGGTCACTTCGATGGCGGCCGGATTACCTCCGATGGCGGTGGGTTGCTGCTGCGGGAGGTCGATCATCGTATAGGCTTGCTGAACCGGATGGCCAATGGCTTCACCGATCACCGCAATCCCAACAGTATTGAACACAGTGTCCATTCTCTGGTTGCTCAACGCGTCTATGGCCTGGCTCTGGGCTATGGGGATCTCAACGACCACGATGTGCTGCGAGCGGACAGTGTGCTGGCGCTGCTGGTCGCCAAACAGGATCTGACGGGTGAACACCGCGAACGGGAGCAGGATCGCGGCAACCCCCTGGCCGGTTCCTCCACCCTCAACCGGCTGGAACTCAGTGATTCTGTTTCGGCGACGACTGACCGCTACAAAAAGATCGCGGCGAACCCGGCGGCACTGGATCGGCAGTTGGTGGATCTGTTTATCGAGTCTTGCGAAAAAGCATTACGAGAGATCCGGCTGGACCTGGATGCCACACGGTGCGCAAGGTCTGGCTGTCCTTCTCGGAGGCCTACCCTTACGCCAGTGACTTTGCCCGGATCCCGGCCAACGTGCGCCGACACCCGGCCTGAGCGCCATCTGGATAGATCTCACTGCTCAAAAACCTCGGTCAGATAGTCTCTGGCTGGGGATTTCTTTGCCTTGAAGTCGCACAAGACGCCTCGGGTGACTCCGAACTGCCAATAATCGGGCTGTTGTAGCGCCCCGATGCCACACCGACAAGGTAGCCACCGGGAAAATCGCAGACAGGCCGACTGAAATGACTCGAAAAGCGCAGCCAGATCAAAATCTGGTGAGCGATGCGGGTTAGCTGAGGGTAATTGCTCTGTTCTTTTGAGGGCGGGCCTGAACCGTTTTTTATTCATATTTTTAGTCAATATACGTCATTTCCTTGTCATTTAATTACGATATTTTTCCATTCCTTAATTGATTGCCCAACCCCCGTGAGGCGTTAGGAATGGTACAAAAACCCTTGTATTACTGCACGCTTGCTCTATTGACGGCAGCATCAGCCACGATGGCTGGTGAGATAACAGATAATGCACTTGAGGTGATTACCGTAACAGCACAAAAGCGTGAACAGCGCATCACTGATGTGCCGATGTCCATGAGCGCCTATGATGATGAGTTTCTGCAACAGATTGGCGGTACTGAGCTTGATCGTGTTGCCGCTATTACTCCCGGTTTTGTGATTCAGCTACAGGATAAATTTGCTCCTGGTTTTTCTATTCGCGGCATTACCTCCAATGATTTTAGCCCCCAGAGTGAGCTGCGGGTAGCTGTATTCCAGGACAGTGTGGCGGTTACTCAGGCGGCATCTTCCTACGGAGAGTTGTTCGATGTTGACCGCATTGAGGTGGAGAAGGGGCCTCAGTCCACGCTTCATGGTCGTTCAGCCCTCAATGGCGGTGTGTCCATTTTCCACAAGACACCGACAGATAAGCTGGATTTTGAAATTCAGGGGGGAGCGGGGGATTACGATTACCGTCATTTACAGGCTGTGATTAATGTGCCGGTGAGAGATACTTTTGCTCTACGTATTGGTGCTCTGATGCGTAAGCGGGATGGTTTTGTTGAAGATATCGACGGTGATGACAGTTATAACAATATTGATGCTCAGGCTTACCGTTTCAGTGCCCGCTGGGAACCTGATGATAAATTTAGCTTCAATCTGGTAGCCACTTATGACAAAGATGACACCAACAGTACGGTGCCATTCAAATCTGGCACATTCGTGCCACTGGATCAGCAAAGCGGTGAGATTGTTGGTGACCTGGATTTTTGGTCTCCCCTGCATCTCGATACTTTTGGTGCTATTCCAAAACCTTATTTTCAGCGCGAAATTCGTGGGCTTAGTGGTATTGGTGAGTACTACATTGGTGACTATCTAAGTTTAACTTCTATCACAGGCTATCGCTGGTTTGATGCTTGTGAGTCCTTCGATAGTGATGGTACTTCCACCAACATGATTGCTGGTCACCAGTGCAATGGTGGTGAGCAAATATCTGAAGAAGTTCGTTTGAACTTTACGGGTTTTGGTAACCTGGATGGCTTTGTCGGCATTAGCGCTTTTGATGCCAGCAATGATATGGATATGGAGCTTGGGTATGATGAACGTGCTATGGCCCTGTTGTTCAATGGTGTATTACAGTCGCTTACGCCTGATGGCTTGACCAATGATGAGATCAATATCCTGCTGGGAGAGGTGGCCGACACACTCAAACCTTTTCACCTGGATCGCACGCAAACCAATGCTGATGTCCGTACTTATGATCTGTTTTTCGATGCTACCTGGCATCTTGACGATCAATTGGAAGTATTTGCTGGCACCCGTATCACCTGGGATGACAAAACAGTCTACTTGCGCGGTACCACTCCCTTTGGGGCCAGTAACCTGACCGGTGGTGGCATCTTGTTCAATCCCACTATCAATGGAAAAACTGTCAGTGATGATAATAGTTCGACCACAACAACAGGTCGCGTTGGTGTGCGCTACAGCTTCAATGACGACCTGAATGGGTATGTTGTGTACGGTATTGGCAAGCGACCAGAAATTCTGAATGTCAATGTGGATGGGAGTTCGGAAATAATTTCAACTGAGGAATTGGTTTCGATAGAAACAGGGATCAAATTCCAGTTGCTAAATAAACGCCTGCTGGGCGATGCCTCCATCTACTACTACGAATATGAGAATTTTCAGACACAGGCGGCAGTGGACGGTCGCCTTACAACTGTGAATGCGGGTGAAGCAGATGCTGCTGGTTTTGAAGCACAGTTTAATTATCTTGCTTTGACCTCAGTTAATCTTTTTGCCAGCTATGGTTACAACAAAGCGCGCCTGCGCTCTGGTGCTTATGACGGTAACCAATTTCGCAATAGTCCGGATCATAAGTTTTCACTGGGAGCAAACCTGACTCTGCCTCTATTTGGTGGCTCCCTGGAATTTTCACCGCTATACAGCTGGCAGTCAGAAATATTCTTCTTTGATGATAATGACAGGCTTGAATTACAGCAGCGTATTCCCGCTGCTTTCTCCGATACCAAAGTAGATGAGTATCAGGGCAGTTTTGGTCTTATTGGTGCGCGTTTGTCTTACTACGGCAGCAATTGGTCCATTACCCTGGCGGGAGATAATTTGACTGATGAAAAATATTTGGTAGATGCCGGTAACACCGGTGATTACTTTGGTATACCAACTTTTATCGGTGGCAGCCGTCGCAATGTGCGTGTCGAATTCAGTTTTAATATCCAGTAAATATCCAAGGAGAAATAGCAATGATACCCGCTAAAACACTCTGTTTTTCTATGGTAACGACCTGCCTGTTATCTGGCCTGTCGTCACTGACTGTTGCAGATGATGATACCTTTACTATCGCAGTGATACCGGATACTCAAAACTATCTGGATTATACTCACCAGGTAGCCGAAGGTTTTCCCTTTGATGCCAATGTAATGTTTATCGAACAAATGCAGTACATTGCTGATAATCTGGCAAGTGTTGGCGGGGAAATCGCCTTTGTCACTTCACTGGGTGATGTATGGCAGCATCAGAGTGAGCGTATTGACAAAGGGCATGTCGAGCGTGGCTTCAAGCGGGCACCCAATCCGGTTTTTGATCAGTATTTCAAGCCGACAGAGAAGGTAAAATCTGTCGAAATGCCAAAAGCACATGAGGGGTTTTCTCTCATTGCCGGTAAAGTCCCATTCTCCGTTGTGCCGGGTAATCACGACTATGATGCTATGTGGACAGACGCCAAATTTCCACCGTCTGAACCTGTAGATCCTGACAATTTGGCGAGTTTTGGCGTATTGCATCCGGGGGGACTGGATAATTTTCGCTCGGTTTTTGGTGCCAATACGGCCTTCTTTAAGGACAAGCCCTGGTATGTGGCTTCTCACGATGGCGGAGCTGATAGCGCCCAGATATTTACAGCTGGTGGTTACCGGTTTTTGCATATCGGCCTGCAATTTGATGCACCAAATGAGAGCCTGGCCTGGGCAGCAAAGATTGTTAAGCGTTATCCAGGCTTGCCTACTATTATTTCCACCCATGACTATATGGACACTGAGGGTGAGCGCAAAGCCAATGCACTGATTGATGGTCAGAAGGTAGATCCGATCCACAACAATCCGGAGATGGTGTGGCTGAAATTTATCAGCCAGCATGATCAGATATTCTTGGTGTTATGCGGTCACCAGCATGCTCAGTCCCGGCGGGTAGATTATAATGTTGCTGGTAATCCGGTTTGGCAGTTACTGTCAGACTATCAGGACCGGCATCAAACTCTGGTGGATGTAAACTACGAGTTTGGACAGTTTCCGGTGGGTATTGGTGATGGCTGGATGCGCTTTATGGAGTTTGATATGAGCAGCGATAAACCCCGTATCCATGTACGTACTTACTCTACCCACTATGATGCGCACAGTAGTGATCTTGCTGAATATGCCAGCTGGTATCGGGAACAGGAAAAGCCAAAAGAATCGGTAAAGGAGTACTTGTCTGGTGATGACTTTATAATTTTTCTGGAGGGTTTTCACGCACGCTTCGGTAAAGCCCGTATTACTCCCTGATTGTCAACGGATACCTGCGCCACAGGAAAGGTGAAGCGGTTGATGTGTATAAATTTTGTTCAGCTGCTGAGCTGGCTACCTATAATATTAACCTGGCAATCAAATAGGTGAATCCTTCACTATTTGATTGTCGCCCCTGGAAATCAGCGAAATTTGTGAAATCCCTTGATTTTCGCAGGGCTCGCGCAGGCTTACAACCTGCGGCAGCACGTCCATGTGCGGCTTATTCATTCGGCCAAAAACTTGTCGAGCTAATAGTTTAAGTACTTTCAAATATTTCTTTCTCGTGTTTACCTTTCAACTCCAGTTAAGGTCATTTAACCTTAACTGGAGTTGAAAGATCTTTTGAACTATATCGGCCTTTGCTAAGTATTGGAAAATAGATGATCCAAAGTTTAAAAGTCTGAATAGCTTGTAAAAACTCCTGTTTTTTCAGGGATATTGATTTAAAACACAAACAAGAGGGCGAATACTTGTTACAGGCGCTTAATAATATGCTGGTCATGCAGGACAACATGAATACCCGGGTGCATCCGCAATGGATCGGGCAGAACAATGCCTGGTACCGGGCGATCTGGATCGAGTGCGGTGAGCTGATAGATCATTACGGCTATAAATGGTGGAAAAAACAGACGCCAGAGATGAATCAGGTGCGGCTGGAGGTGATCGATATTTAGCACTTTGGTATGTCGGCGCTGTTCAGGGAAGGTAAGACTATCGACATCATGGCGGCAGAAATTGTGGCTGAGGTTGAGAACTTTCAGGCCGCTGGCCTTGATGTACGTGAGGCCACTGAAGCACTGGCTCTGGACGCATTACAGCGCAAGAGTTTTTCACCGGTCTGTTTCTGGGAGCTGATGCATGCAGTCGAACTCGGCTTCGACGATTTGTACTCGTCCTACGTTGGCAAGAACGTACTGAATTTTTTTCGTCAGGACAATGGCTATAAAGATGGCAGCTACCATAAAATCTGGCAGGGTCGGGAGGATAATGAACACTTGGTGGAATTGATTGAATCTCTCGATCGCAGCGCAACTGATTTTGCCGCTCAGGTTTATCGTGCTCTGGAACAGCGATACCAACGGGCACTGGCGGACTGAATGGGACTAAAAGGCAGGCGCCAAAAAGCAGGGAGAAATGAGGTATGTCTGATGATGACAAACTGTCCACGACAGCAATGGCGAAGGCCTTGGAACTACCTGCGCAACAGTTGTTTGTCACCCTGCGTGATTACGGCTGGATAGAACGCCGTTCAGAGCAATGGCTACTGACAGCCAAAGGTGAGTATGAAGGGGGCAGCTATCGTGAAAGTCGTCGCTATGGCCGCTATATTGTCTGGCCTGGCAAACTACTTGAGCACCCCTTGTTGCAGGCTATTGAATCCAGCCAGAGGATTACCGCTGCCTCTTTGCGGCACTTCTATCCGGCCCTGCACCCGCGTCAGATTAACCGTGCGCTGGCGGAAATCGGTTTGCAACAGCACAGTATTCTCGGTTGGGAGCTGACGGAACTGGGCAAACAGTGGGGTGGTCAGCAGGCTGAGAGTGGCAATAGTGGCGCTTTCTATGTGACCTGGCCCCACGAAATTGTTGATCATCCGGTTGTGCAGCGGGATCTGTCCCGGTTGGCTGAGGTGGTGGTGGAGCAAATTGAACTACCTGAAGATACCGAGCCGGACCTGTTTGCAGGCGCCGGCGATGTGAAAAGACTGGATTCGTGCCAGGGTATTGATGGTCACCAGCTTGTATCCTTGCTTGAGCGACAGGTTTGCGATTGGCTCTATCTGGCTCAATTGGCCCATGCCTGGCGGCGGGCACTGCCTTGTGAAGAGCGGCTATATGCAGATTTTTATCTGCCTCAGGGAGCGGTTTATATTGATTGCTGGCAAGAGAATGTGGCTCCCGGTGAATTGTCTGCCCGTTTGCGTCGTCGTGAAATTTACCATCAGATGAAACTGCATTTTATTGAAATCAGTGCCGATGATGGTGAGCGCCTCGATGAAGTGCTGGGCCGGGGACTATTGGCATTTGGTATTCGCTGCTAAACCTCAGTGCTTCTCCAGTAATACACCGCACTCCATATGCTGCGTATAAGGAAACTGATCGAAGAGGGCAAATCGACTAATACGATGGCTCCTGGACAGTTGTGTGAGATTGTTTGCCAGCGTCTGTGGATTGCAGGAGATATACAAAATTCGCTCAAAAGTACTGACCATGTTTTCAGTCTCCGAATCAAGGCCAGCTCTGGGTGGGTCGACAAAAACAGTTTTTAAATGATAGTCCTGCAAGGGTTTGGGTAATTTGGCCAGGCGTCTGAAGACGCGTTCACCACTGATAGCCTGGCTTATTTCTTCGGCGGACAGGCGGATCATTTGTACATTTTCAATACCGTTATATTGCAGCCCCCATTGCGCAGCCTGGATGGCGCTTTTGGATAGTTCAGTGGCGATAAGCTGATTAAAACGTGTTGATAAGGGCAGGCTGAAATTACCATTGCCACAATATAATTCCAGCAGGTCGCCGTTGTTGGTGTCTTTAACAGATTTATTTGAATGGATATCAGCGCAAGCCAGCGCCCATTCCAGCATTTGGATATTGACCTGTGCGTTGGGTTGGCTAAACGCTTGTTCGTACTGGCGGTAGTAATAGCTTCGACCGGCAACGTCCAGGCATTCGGTAACATAGTCCCGCCCGATAACGATTTTTTGCTTGCGGCTGCGGCCAACCAGTGCAACGTCAAATTCCTGTGCCAGAGCTTTGGCGCGCGCAGTCCAGACATCATCTAACTTGCGATGATAAACAAGGGTGATCAGTGTATCGCCTGTCTGTGTACTTAAAAATTCCACCTGGAATAATTTGCGCCGTAAAACATCCTCGTTACGCAATACATTGCGCAACGGCTCCATCAGGTCCTGTATACGTTGGCAGGCAATGGGAAAGTATTTGACAGGCACGGGTGTTTTTCGATCTTCAGGGCGGAACATAACGTAATTAAGTTCATCACCTTCATGCCAGATGCGAAACTCCGCCCGCATCCGAAAAGCCTCTACTTTGCTGCAAAATACCTCAGGTTCAGGTGTATCAAAATCAGACAGCAGTGTCCGAACAGTTCTGATCTTGGCTGTCAGCAAAGCATCGTAACAAGCGGGTTTAAATTGACTTAAAGGCATGACTTGAGTCGGCTCCGATCACGTTGCTGCCACAGTGACAGTGTATATTCATAAGCCTGTGCGGGTGTCAGCTGTGGTTCGAGCACTTGCAGAACTGCACTGGTTGTTGCCAGAGTGGCCAGTTCACCGTAATGATCTTTGCTCATGCCGTCACATTTTTTGCACCAGAGCTGACGCAAAGGTTCCACTGAGAGTTGTTCAACACGAGTGGTGCGTCCGGGCAGAGTTGCAGGTAGTACTCTTTCCTGGCGCTGTCCATCCACCAGCATTATTAGCCGGGTTCTGGCCGGTGGTTTAATTTCCACCTCGCCACTGTCGCCTTTGAATACTAGTGAGCGGGGTTGCGCCAGCAAGGCATCTGTGTCGCGGTGTAGTTCGGCATAAGCTGGATGAAAAATACTCTGAACAGCTGCAGGTGCCGCCAGTGGGTTGAGCATGCGAGTAAAGGTATTGACCGGTGAGCGCAGACCCAAAATGGGTTGTAATTGCATAATGCGGTGGAGTTCGGGGCAAAAGTGTCCAAGTGAAAGATAAGCAAAGCCATTGTTGTCGAGCTGCGTGGCAACATCCTGCCAGTGACTGGCAAGGGGTAGTCCCAGTCCCTGCATGGCTTGTTCGGTGTAAAGACGGTTTGCCGTATGGCCTTCAGCACCGTGAATAAAGATGCGCCACCCGGCTTGTGCCAACAGTAAAATACTCAGAATATACCAGGGATGCTGGTGTTTTTTGCCGGCATAGGAGGACCAGTCAAGATCAATCCTGAGTAGCGGTGCAGCAATGTGTTTACGGCAGGCTTCAACAAAGCCTGCCAGTTCTTCGGCAGATGTTTCCTTGACTCGCAACAGCATCAGGAAAGCACCGAGTTGAAGTGGCTCAACTTTGCCTTGCAGTATCATGCCAAAGGCTTCGTTGGCCTCGCTCTGTGTCAGTGAACGGGTACCCTTTTTACCCTTGCCGAGAATACGTACAAAAGTGGCAAAAGGATGCTGTGGGTGTTCATCAAAATGCTGGGCTGACATGCTTGCGATTTGCTCAATTAATTCAGGAGACTGTTATGTATGGCCTCTGCTTTACAGACAGTTATCAGGCTTGGGCAGGCCGGCAATTTTACTGCCAATTTTGGCAGGTGAGCCTGGAAACAGGCGCATCAGGTAGAGGCTGCTGGCTTTATCTGGCCCCAGTTGCTGGCGGCAGTATTTTACCAGTGGCCGCATAGCGGGCGAAGAGTCAAAACGTTGGTAATAGTCCCTAAGCAGATGAATCAGTTCCCAGTGAGCCTCATTGAGCATAACTCCTTCAGCGGCAGCAAGTTGCTCTGCAACCGCCGGGCTCCAGTCCTGAAGGTTGCGCAAAAAACCTTCTTTGTCGAATGCACTCTCTGGCAGTAGTGGCAGGTCCATATTATGGCCGCTCAATACCAGCTTTGGCTGTTTTTGAAGTGTGCACTTAGTGCAACAAAGTCAGTGTAATCAGCGAGAATCAAGCCTTCAGCCAGTTGGTTCTTTATACCACAGGCGCTGGCGTCACTGGCCAAAACATAGACGTGTGCGCCACAGGTTTGCAAACGTTCTGCAGCCTGTGAGCCGACAATCGCACCGTAAACAGCACTGCCGCACAACAGCAGGGCATCACCGTTGCGAAGATAGCGCAGGCACTGCTCGAAAGCGGGGCGGGAGGGGGAAGCATTGAGAATATGCAGCATATTTTAAAAGCTCAGCACATGATCGTGCTCATCAAATAGCTGGTGAATTTCTTCACGGGTCAATATCTGTGCCTGTGGTGGTAATTGATCGGCACGTATGTGGTAGTCAACAAGTGCCTTAGCTTCCACATAATAATGCTCAATATCATACAGGGGTAAAGAGGCCAGTACTTTGGCATGATTGCGGCTGCCAATGCCTGAGCTGTCCTGCTGTGCCAACAGTTGCAAAACGCCGTCACCAATAAAAAGCAGACTGGGAGCCTGATCAAAAGCTGCCGCTGCCAATGTCGTATCCAGTGCCGCCCGGGCCAGATTGCCGGCATAGGGTGGCTGACGGCTGATCAGCAGGATGCGTTTTAGCGGCTTTTCTATATTATTCACGCAGTTTCCGGACCAAAAGTCAGCAGCCGGTCAGCCTGACCGGTTGCTTCTACCAACAGGCCAAGACCGCCCATACTGAAGGCCGGATGTAAGGTGGCCGGGCGTTCGTGTCGCCTGCTTTCCGTATCGTCAAGTACACCGTGACGCAGAGCGGAACTGATACATACGATCAATTCCAATGGATACTTTTTAGCTAGTGCGCTCCAGTCCCGAAGCAGGTTGAGTTCATCCTGGGCGGGAGTGTTGGAAATCAGACCGGTATCAACAGCGGCGCCCATAAAAAAAATACGTTCAATACGATGACCTGCCCGCAGGGTGGCCTCGGTAAAGCGCAGAGCATTGAGATTACTGCTGCCATTGTGGGGTGAGGCCAGTACCAGTAATGTGTAGCTCAGCTTTTGAGGCGGATGTGTTAAGGCGTGCTCCATCATAAATAAAAAACCCCGGTCATACTGTCCGGGGTTTGACCGGGGGCTGCTCCGGTATAGTGTTCATCTTTCAGTCTTCACCACTCAGGGCGGTAAGCAGGTGCAGCAAATGAATAAATAGATTGTAGATATTCAGATAAAGGCTGACGGTCGCCCGGATATAGTTGGTTTCACCACCGTGAATAATCCGGCTGGTGTCAAACAGAATCAAACCAGACATAATCAGCACCACGACAGAGGAGATCATCAAAGACATGGCCGGAATCTGGAGAAAGAGGTTGGCAATCATCGCTACGATAGCAATAATCAGACCCACCATCAAAAAGCCACCCATGTAGGAAAAGTCCTTGCGGGTATTCAGGGCGTAGGCCGACAGGGCAAAGAAAACAATTGCCGTTCCAGCCAGTGCCTGCATAACCAGGGCCGGGCCGCCCGGAATACGGGCATAAACGGCCAGCATGGGTCCCAAAGCCGCACCCAGTACGCCGGTAAAGGCAAAAATGGCCGGCAGGCCTTTGGCGCTATCAGCCATTTGATGAACAACAAACCCCAGGCCACAACCGACCAGTGTCAGAATCAGGCCTGTTATGGGTGGCGGATTCAACCACATTGAAAGGGTGGCGGTAACAGCACTGAAAGCCAATGTGGCACCCAGCAACAGATAGGTATTTTTAAGTACCTTGTTAGTGCTGAGAACCGAGTCCAGGTTCGTGCTCTTGGTAGAATAATGCGGTTGGGTCTGCATACTTGACTCCACAGTTAAATGACGCAAAAGCGCGCTTTCTTTTAGATGCATGATAGGGTTGTAAAGTTCAAATTCCAAGGGCTTATTAGTCGGGTTTCATGGAAATCTGGATTATATGCATGCTCTGCATGCCAGTTTGCAAAAGCGGTACAGTTGATCAGCCCTGTAGTTATTAACCCGTCAATAATTATTGACGGGTTAATAGTAAGCTATTGATGGCAGGCACTTTTACTATATTTATCTGGAACCTGTCTGGAATAAGGGAGAGGTAGTGACCTATTTATCAGCTGTGAAATACCGGGTGCCTTGTCTTGTTGCACTGATTGTGGTACCTGTACTGGCGTGGACGCAGTTGCTTGACACTACCTCACAATTACAGATCACTGAGGCCATGAGCGATGCCGGTATATTCTATGCGACCGCCCGTGGCATCAATGCTCTGGTGTCGATGTTGCAAGGTACTGAAATCAGTCTACCCTTTATTACCTTTTCAGTGGGTGAGATACTCGACCCCATTAATGATCTGATCGAGCGTTTTTCCGGCATTATTCTGTTCGCCATTGCCTCACTGGCATTGCAGCAGATTCTGATGTTGCTGGTGTCCCATAGTGTTTTCAATATGATGCTGACGGCGCTCAGCGCACTGGCTGTTGCTGCGCTGGTTCTGCGCAATCAATCTTTGTTTTATCGCCTGCTCAGATTTTTTATATTGGCGGTGTTTATCAGGTTTGCTTTTGCCTTGATGATAATTGCCAATCACTGGGTGGACAGTGCGTTTCTGGCTGAAGATGACAGGCACCGGCATGAGGCCATGCAGTCATTTCAACAGGAGCTGGAAACTATCCAGGAAATGAATCAGGCCACTACGGACTTGTCTGATGATATTGCTGCCCTGGAGATCCTGCAGACACAACAAGTACAGGCCATAGCCATACTGGATCAACAGGTTGAGGCGGAGGAGAGGGCAATAATCGAGGCAGCTGATCGCGTCAATACACTGCGCCAGCAAGAGGGAGCGATGTGCCGTTTGCCGGTATTGGGATTGGCTCATTGTTCACAGGCGGTGCAGCAGGCTCAGCAGCTGCTTGAGGGGCTCAGGGCCAAACAGGAGAGCTATAGCCTTAAACAGCGTCAGCTCGGCGTTGAAAATCGGGATGTCATGCGACAAATAGACTGTCTGCAGAAACGTCACCGGGGGCAGCGTTGCGGGGTTTTGGATCTGATTCCCACACTGCCGGATACCGTCGAGCTCAGACGTCAGCTGGATGCGCTGGATGAAAAAGCGGCTCGTTTTTCCCAAAATGTGATCACGCTGTTAACGTCAGTGATGCTGAAGGCTGTGTTGATTCCATTGTTATTTATGTTGTTGTTATGGCGGGTAACACGCCATCTATGGCGCTGGACGCTGCAACATTGAATGAATCCAGATTCCGCAGTTGAGCGCTTGTTTTCTTCTTGAACGTCGTATGGATACTTCCGGATGAAAACGCTATGCACCCACTGGTACTGTAATCGACACGTTCAACTGCGGATTACAGGACGAAACGTTGAAGGAGGTAGCATTGGACATAAAAATACCTGATCCTGCGATCAGGTATTTTTATGAAAGGCTGTCATGGTGGACACCCAATAAGTTGTAAATGGCGGTGGGCCAGGGATTCGAACCCCGGGAGGGTCTCCCCTCAACGGTTTTCAAGACCGCCGCTTTCGACCACTCAGCCAGCCCACCGAAAAACCGAATTGTTACTTTGCTGCCAGTATACTGTGCAGCGAAGGCGGGATTATACAGTCCTCTTTGACGGGCACAAGTGCTCTGTGCAACTTGTGCCCGGTAATTGGTGATCAGCTTTGAAAAGCTGCTTCGTTCAGCTCATCAGAATTCACCATTGCATCGATGCTGCCGTCTGCCAATGGACCACGGGGGTCATTGGCAGCGCGAGGTGCTACGCGCCCGCTCGATACCGCAGCAGGAGCCACATTGGTACTGAACAGGTCCGGGTGAGCGGTCGTGATGGTAACATCGGTGACGGGACTGGGTGAGATCCTTGGATCGTTAACAGCCCGGCCACCTACCGTCAGTCCCCGGTGTGTGATACTGGCACTGCTTTGAGCTGTATCCTCACTGGCAGCTTCCTGAACAGGCAGAGCCTCCTCCTTTTGCACCGTATTTTCACGGGTAACACTTTTGTGTACGTTGTTTTCAGCCTGGTGTGGCCTGGCAAAAGCCTGTTTGGGTGTCGACGCTTCAGCCTCAGCCACAATCTCATTCACGCGGTCTTTCAGTTTTTTGGCCGCTGGTTGTTCTGCCGGTGCAGCCTGCTTGGCAATATCACCAGTCAGAGCACTGGCCGCTGTGGCCGCTGCCGCTGCCGCGGTCAGTGTGGCTGCAATGGCCTCAGTGGTGCGGTCAGTTTTGACCCCGGTTTTGGTCTGCGGCTGATCTGCTGTGGACTGTGGTCTGACAGGAAGCTGATTGGTGGATGCCGGTACCCGTTCACTGGCTGTCTGCTTCGACTTAGTGGCTTCAACAGGTTCATTGTGCACGCTCTCAGCCGGGCTTACAGCTATTTCTTTAGTAGCTTTTACTGGATTTTCCACCTCAGTATTGATGGCTTTGTCGCTACTGACAGCTTCATTTATCGCTGTATCCGGGCGCGGCCCACGGTTGCGGCGACGACGGGGTTCATTGCGCTGATCACTGGGTCGGTGACGGGGTTTATCCTGTTGTTGGTTGCCACTATTGTCTTCTTGCCGGGCTGCCGCTTTGCCGTCACTCCTGGCAGAAGGTGCATCGCGCTCGGGGCGTTGTCGTGGTGACTGCCCCTCTGCACGGGGATTGTCGTTGTGCTTGTTATTCCTGTGCTTGTTGTCGCTTTGTTCCCGGGTTTTACTGCTATCGGAAGTGCTGCGGGAATTATCGCGGGCATCATTGCGCTGTTGAGTATTACTGCGTTGATCGCGGCCTTCATTACTGTTGTTGCCATTGCGGTTGCGCCCACGACCACCGCGACGACGATTGCGATTGCCCTGGGAGCGATTTTGCTGCTCTTCGTCTTTGTCGTTGCGCGTCTGTTTGTTGCCGGATCTGGTATTTTTTTTGTCGCCCTGCCGGGCTTTTTTTGATTCGTTGCTGTCAGTGGCTGCGCTGTCGCCAAAGATTGCCGCCATCAGTCCGGCAAAAAAGCCCACCTTGGCCTTTTTACCTGGCTTTTTCTTTGCCTTTGGCTTGTCGCCAGCCGGTTTGTCCTGGGCTTTGGGGGCAGGAGTACTGCGCTTAACGCCTTTAACCAGCGCTTCAGGTTGTGTTGCCACGGTGGTGTGGCTGTCGGAGATAAGTTCATCCTCAGGTACAGTGATATCAATTTTGTAGCTGACGGCCTCACCGGATACTTCGTCATCGCGCAAACGTTTGACTTCAAAGTGCGGGGTTTCGAGGTTCGGGTTGGGAATCACCAGAATACGGGATTTGGTGACTTGTTCAATGTCGGACAGAGCCTGGCGCTTCTCGTTGAGCAGGTAGGCGGCAACGTCTACTGGCACGATGCCGCGAATCTCAGCGCTGCGTTCCTTGATCGCTTCTTCCTCCAGCAGGCGCAGGATGGACAGAGCCAGTGATTTGGTATCACGAATGGTGCCCTGGCCGGTGCAGCGGGGGCAGACAATGGCACTGGTTTCGTCGAGGGAAGGGCGTAGGCGTTGGCGCGACATCTCCAGCAGACCAAAGCGGGAGATGCGGCCCACTTGAACCCGGGCGCGATCCAGGCCAAGGGCGTCGCGCATACGATTTTCAACAGCCCGCTGGTTACGCGAGGCCATCATATCGATAAAGTCGATCACAACCAGGCCGCCCATATCCCGCAGGCGCAGCTGGCGGGCAATTTCATCAGCTGCTTCGAGGTTGGTTTGTAAGGCAGTGTCTTCGATATCCGAACCCTTGGTGGCACGGGCGGAGTTGATGTCGATGGACACCAGTGCTTCGGTCGGGTCGATCACAATGGAGCCACCGGAGGGCAGGCGCACTTCTCGCTGGAAGGCGGTCTCAATCTGGCTTTCTATCTGAAAGCGGTTGAACATGGGTATGGAGTCGTCATAGCGACGAATCCGGTTTTTGAACTGCGGCATTACCATGCTGACAAACTCCTGGGCCTGTGTATGGGCCTCGGGAGAATCGATCAACACCTGATCCATGTCATCGCGCAGATAGTCGCGGATGGCGCGGATGATAACGTTACTTTCCTGGTACAACAGCACTGGCGCTTTGGCACTGCTGCTGGCTTCAGTGATGGACTGCCACAGTTGCAACAGGTAGTTGAGATCCCATTGCAGTTCCTCACCGTTGCGACCTACGGCAGCGGTACGGGTAATCACACCCATACCATTGGGAATGTCGAGACCCGACAGGGCTTCACGCAGCTCACTGCGCTCATCACCCTCGATGCGACGGGATATACCACCAGCGCGGGGGTTGTTCGGCATCAGTACAATGTAACGTCCGGCGAGGCTGATAAAGGTGGTCAGAGCCGCGCCTTTATTGCCGCGCTCTTCCTTGTCGACCTGAATGATGATCTCGGTGCCTTCCTTAACGACATCCTTGATTTTCATCTTGCTGTCGAGAGCACCCGGGTCTCGGTAGAAGTATTCGCGGGCAATTTCTTTAAGGGGTAAAAAGCCGTGGCGCTCAGCGCCAAACTCGACAAAGGCAGCTTCCAGACTCGGTTCAACCCGGGTGATCTTGCCCTTATAAACATTGGCTTTTTTTTGCAGGCGGGTGCGGTTTTCAATATCCAGATCATAAAGACGTTGGCCATCAACCAGCGCAACGCGCAACTCTTCTGGCTGAGTTGCATTGATAAGCATTTTCTTCATAGTGCCATTACCTGTTTCACACAGGTCTGGCGGGATAGCCGTCAGTGCTACAGCTGGCTGTGGGCCACTCTATACAGCATACAGCCTATATAATATGGCGTAATATACGGCGGGCCACAACTCATCATACGATAGGTCCGAAGCAGGGCTTAAAACGGAGAAATTCCCGTTATAGGCGGCCTTTCGGGCACTGCTCAATACGTTCAGGTTTGCTGTAAACCCCGGCGTTGGCCGAGGGCGGTCAGCGTCAGGCTCTGACGCCAGTGGCGTGCAGACAGCCTTTTTGGTAGTGTCGCAGTACCTGAATTCTGCATCACTACTCGCTGAGGTATTCCGTCAACTGATTCTGTATCCCGGCAGATACTGCGCGGTTTATATTTGTGTTCCGATCTGCCGGTTTGTACGCCATGATCCACAAAGGGGGCGAATATCTAAAGAAGGCAGACCTAACAACCAGTTTATTGTGTGAGGCGACTGACGCAGTCGTGCATTTTCCCGGCAGACCCTACCATCGTCAGGCATTTTTGCTGTGCCAGTGCTGAATTCGGGTCAACTTTCAATACAAATGCAATAAAGTGCGATGCAAATGCAGTAAAGTGACGCAACAAATCAGCCAACACTGGCGGCCACACGGCCGCGACTATAGCAGCAAAACTCAAGTGCTTCAATTCTATAAGATTTCCCGATATGACTGAAAAGAAAAGTGCCGATAACACGGCGGTGCAAGTGTTAACCATTACCGCAGAGGATGCGGGCCAGCGGCTGGATAATTTTCTGTTGAGAACACTAAAAGGTGTGCCCAAAACCCGCATTTATCGTGGTTTGCGCAAAGGTGAGTTTCGTATTAACCGGGGGCGAACGAGAGCCGATTATCGACTGGCGGCCGGTGACAGGCTGCGAGTACCGCCTATTCGAACGCCTCAGCCCGGTGATATGCCAGTGATCCCCGTACACTGGCGGGATAGTCTGGCAATCAGAACCAGCTATGAGGATGAGGGGCTGTTGATCATCGATAAGCCCTCAGGGCTGGCCGTGCACGGTGGCAGCGGTTTGAATTTTGGTCTGATTGAATGCCTGCGCCAGCTGCGCCCCCAGGACAGACGACTGGAGCTGGTTCATCGTCTGGACAGGGATACCTCCGGCCTGGTGATGGTGGCCCGCAAGCCGGCGGTATTGAGGGAGCTGCACCAGTTACTGCGCGGCGATGGCGTCGATAAGCGTTATCTGGCGCTGGTGGCGGGCAAATGGCCGCGCAGCCTGAAAAGGGTAGAGGCGCCACTGGCCAGGAACATACTGCAATCCGGGGAGCGCATGGTGAGGGTCAGTCGGGAGGGAAAGGCCTCGGTCACTGAATTTGCTGTAGTTGAACGCTTTGATGGAGCCACTTTAGTGGAGGCCAGGCCTGTCACCGGGCGCACTCACCAGATTCGTGTACATGCGCTGCATGCGGGTTTTCCTCTGCTTGGTGACAGTAAATATTCAAATCCGCACAGTGAGGCGTTGACTCGGGTCATCGGTCTCAGGCGGCTTTTTCTGCATGCGTGGGCACTGCGCTTCAGGCTCAGTTCATCGGGTTTGGTACATGTTAATGCCGCACTGGATAATGATCTTGAAAAAACATTAAAAATACTTCGTAAGGTATAGATAATGCTTGTTATTTTTGATTGGGATGGAACACTGTGTGACTCCGTTGATGATATTGTGCAGGCGATGCGGGCCGCAGCACAAGAGCTTGGGACCGTGACGCCTGATGCAGCGGCAGTGCGCGATATCGTTGGCCTGGGTTTGCCACAGGCCATCGGCCAGTTGTTTCCAGAACTGAGTGGGTCCGACCGGGAAAAAGTAGCTGAAGCTTATTCACGGCAGTATGTCAAAGTGGCCGCTGGGCCTGCGATACTGTTTGAAGGTGCCCGCGAGATGTTGGCACAGCTGCGCACGGCAGGCTGTGAGCTGGCAGTTGCTACAGGCAAAAGCCGACGGGGGCTGGATCGTGTGCTGTCCGGGCTGGGTATGTCAGATTATTTTGATAGCAGCCGCTGTGCTGATGAAACCCGCTCCAAGCCAGATCCGCTGATGTTGCTGCAAATTCTGGCGGAGCGGGGCAGGTACGTGACTGAGGCGATCATGATAGGCGATAGTGAATATGACCTGGAGATGGCCGCCAGTGTTGGCATGAGCTCAATTGGTGTCAGCTACGGTGTACACAGTCCGGACCGGTTGTTGCGGCATGGCCCCCGACAGATTATCAGCCATTTGAGTGAGCTGCCGGATCTGCTTCTGTAAGAGACTTTTTCTATAATTTACGGCCTGGCTCCTACAGCACCGGTTGTCCCGCCTGGGCCAGCAGGCGGGTCAGGGCAATCAATGGCAAACCTTGCAGGCTGGTGGGGTCGCGGCCACTGAGTTTCTCGAACAGGGCGATGCCGAGGCTTTCCCATTTAAAGCTGCCAGCACAGTCCCAGGGTTTATCCCGTTGCAGGTAGTGTTCAATTTCCTGTGTGCTCAGGTGCCGGAAGGTGACATGAAAAGGCTCGACATGAACCAGCTCATGGCCACCCCCCATCAGTGTCAGGGCAGTGTGGAAGGTAAGGCTGCGGCCACTGCAGGCGGCCAACTGTGCTGCGGCTCGCGCATGGTTGCCTGGTTTGCCGAGTTGAATATCATCAAGAGTGGCGACCTGATCGGCGCCAATGATCAGTGCCTGCGGGTGCCAAAGTGCGACAGCCTGCGCTTTGGCCAAAGCAAGGCGGATGGCGGTGGCCGGAGCTGATTCGCCCGGCAGGGTGAATTCTTCCACTGCCGGGGACACACATTCAAAGGGAACACCCAGTCGTTGCAGTAGTTGTTTGCGGTAGGGTGAAGTTGAGGCAAGGATCAGTTTCATCATGTTGTGGAGGCTGCCTGTTAATGACAAGAGAAGAGCAATTTACGAACTGCCTGTATTTTATAGATTTTTTTGACAATGACCCATTCCCTGCCTATGATGCGCGCCTATGTTGACTGAGCCCCTTCCAACCACCGTGGATATCCGCAGGGCTGCGAGCCGTGGTGTGCGTGTTGCAGGGGTTTTAAAAGCGCTTGATTTGCCGCGTTTACTGGCTATGCTAGCCGGGAATGATGGGCTGATTCAGGCGTATTTGGCGTTCTCGAAAGATGAGGAAGGTCGCTACCGGATAGCTGTCAGCTGTGAGGCCTGTGTGTCTGTCAGCTGCCAGCGTTGTCTGGAGCCGCTTGCCATTGAGCTTGTCACCATCAATCAACTGGTGGCTGTGTGGAATGATGAGCAGGCAAAGCACCTTCCCAAAGATATCGATCCGCTGTTGTTGACAGAAGAAGACGTTTCGTTGTGGCAGGTGGTGGAAGATGAGCTGATTTTGGCGATGCCATCGTTCAGTTATCACAAGCAGACGGACTGTAACAGGATATTGACGGATCTGGTGGCTTCTGAGCCCGTACCAAAACAGCGAAAAGACAAGCCCAACCCCTTTGATGTGCTGGCGCAATTGAAGCCCGGCGAGAAAAACCAGGAGTAAGACATGGCTGTTCAGCAGAACAAGAAAACCCGTTCCCGTCGCGGCATGCGTCGTTCCCACGACTCGCTGTCCGGTTCAACCCTGACTGTGGATCAGACTTCTGGCGAAACCCGTCGTCGTCATCATGTCAGTGACGATGGCTTCTACCGCGGCAAAAAAGTCGTCGATAGCGGTAACGACGAGTAACTGCCCGTCCCTGACGCGATTAAAAGAAGCGCCAGGTATGCAGCGGCACTCTTGCCGTAGTTTACAATGCGGGGGCGACAGCCCCTGCAACTTCCTCTCCCACTGACAGTGTCTGACTGTTACTATTCCCCTGAACTGCCTGGCTGGTCACAATTATATACCGACGGTGTATCGGTAATGTTGTGCCTGTAGCAGGCGTGGGCAGTCCTCTCTATATAAAGGAAACATTTATGACAGCTGCGGCCAGTGCTTTTATTTTTCCCGGCCAGGGTTCGCAAAAAGTGGGCATGTTGGCAGCTGCCCATGCCGCTTATGCACCTGTACGTGCAACCTTTGAAGAGGCGTCGGCGGCCCTGGGTTATGACATGTGGGATTTGATCTGCAATGGTGATCAGTCAGATCTCAATATGACAGCAATCACCCAGCCTGTTCTGCTTAGCTCCAGTGTTGCACTCTGGCGAGCCTGGCGTGAGTGTGGCGGCACGGCACCGGCGGTAATGGCCGGTCACAGCCTGGGCGAATTTTCTGCACTGGTCTGTGCAGGTTCGCTGGATTTTGCCGATGCTGTGTGTCTGGTGCGCAGTCGTGGAGAATTCATGCAGAGCGCAGTACCGGTGGGTGAGGGCGCAATGGCAGCTATTATCGGCGTTGATGATGAGCTCATTATCGATATCTGTGCGCAAGTGGTCGATGGTGGCGCAGGTGAGGTGGCTGCTGTTAATTTTAATTCACCGGGGCAGGTCGTGATTGCCGGTCATACGGACGCTGTTGATGTGGCCATTGCCAAACTTAAAGCCGCAGGTGCCAAGCGGGCCATGCCGTTGCCAGTAAGCGCGCCTTTCCATACCTCCCTGATGCAACCGGCCGGTGAAAAACTGGCTGAAGCAATGGCGGATATTCACATTACCAGCCCCGACATTCCGGTTGTTCACAATGTTCACTGCCGCAGCGAGCGTGACCCCGATCAGATTCGCACACTGATGGTCAAACAAATTTATAGCCCTGTACTTTGGACCGGTTGCGTACAGACAATTGCCGCCATGGGTGTAAATAACATGATTGAGTGTGGCCCTGGCAAAGTGCTCAGCGGGCTCAATCGTCGTATTGATAAGTCTCTGTCCAGCTATTTACTGGAAGAGCCTGAGTCACTTGAAGTGGCGCTGGCCGCACAGTGTCAAGGCTCAGTGGCTCTCAACAAAATCAAAGAGGATAACTAATGACAGATAAAAAGGTGGCCCTGGTGACCGGTGCAAGCCGCGGTATTGGCCGTGCGATTGCCGAACAGCTGGCCAGTGACGGTTTTACTGTGATCGGTACGGCAACCAGTGATAACGGTGCAGATGCCATCAGCACCTATCTGCAAGCTGCTGGCAATGAAGGCTGCGGCATGAAACTTGATGTTGGCAGTGATGACAGTGTGAGTGAGGTACTCAAAGATATTGGTGATCAATATACCGCCCCGCTGGTGCTGATTAATAATGCCGGTATTACACGCGATAATATTCTGATGCGGATGAAATCTGATGAGTGGAGCGATGTTATCAATACCAACCTCAATGCCCTTTATCGCGTCAGTAAGGCTTGCCTGCGCGGCATGACCAAGGCCCGCTGGGGGCGCATTGTCAACATTACTTCGGTGGTAGGTGCCATGGGCAATATCGGCCAGAGCAACTATGCCGCCACTAAAGCCGGTGCCGAGGGCTTTGCCCGTGCACTGGCCCGGGAGCTGGGTTCGCGGGCGGTTACGGTGAATAGTGTTGCACCCGGTTTCATTGATACGGACATGACCCGGGAGCTCGGTGATGAGCAGCGTGAGCTGATGCTGGGCCAGATTCCTCTGGGCCGTTTGGGTCAACCGGCAGAGATTGCCGCTCTGGTGGGTTTTCTGTGTGGTGAGGCGGCAGCCTATATCACTGGCGAGACACTACACATCAATGGTGGAATGTATATGGCGTAATGCGGCCAACCTTTGTACAATCGCGCTGTCGAGGCATGATGCGTTGATGAAGTGCGTCGAAAAAATATTATTAACTGGTCTCGAATTCAGAGTAATATGCGGTCTTCAGGCCGATTCTGTGGTTTGATTCAGCAAAAAATTCAGGAGTAACCCTATATCATGAGCAGCATTGAAGAACGCGTTAAGAAAATCGTTGCAGAGCAACTTGGCGTTAAAGAAGAAGAGGTTCAAACCGAGGCCTCCTTTGTAGAGGATCTGGGTGCCGACTCACTCGATACTGTAGAACTGGTTATGGCTCTGGAAGAAGAGTTTGAGACCGAAATTCCTGATGAGGAAGCCGAGAAAATCACTACGGTCAAACTGGCGATTGATTACATCAACGACAATCTCGCCTGACACTGACAATCTGTACAAGAAAGCCGTTTCTATCCCATAGAACGGCTTTTTTTGTTTCAGTATCGAAAGAATTTCCCCGGTGGAACATTTTCCCGGTAGAGCACGTCCGGGTTCAATAAAGGAGTTTGCGCTGTGAAAGGCAGAAGAGTCGTGGTGACTGGTCTGGGCATGGTCAGCCCGGTGGGGCTCACCGTTGAAGATACCTGGAGAAGCATCCTGGCTGGCAAAAGTGGCGCAGCGCCCATTGAAGCTTTTGATGTTTCCGCCTATACGACACGTTTCAGCGCCAGCGTGCGCAACTTTGATCCCACTCCTTATATCCCGGCCAAAGATGCCCGCAAAATGGATATTTTTGTCCAGTACGGCATGGTCGCCGGGGTGCAGGCGATGGAGGATTGTGGCCTTGAAATCACTGACGAGAACGCTTCCCGGATAGGCTGTGCCATTGGTTCAGGCATTGGAGGTATCGGGCAGATTGAAAAAAATACTGAAATTGTGAATGGCCCCGGGCCACGCAAAATTTCACCCTTTTTTGTGCCTGGATCCATTATCAACATGATTTCCGGCAATCTGTCGGTTAAATACAATCTTCAAGGGCCCAATCTGGCAATCGTTACCGCCTGCACCAGTGGCACTCACAATATTGGCATGGGTGCGCGTTTGATCGCTCAGGGCGATGTCGATGCCATGCTGGTAGGGGGGGCTGAAATGGCTACCACGCCGGTTGGTCTGGGTGGTTTTGCCGCTGCCCGGGCACTGTCGACCCGCAATGATGATCCAGCAGCAGCCTCCCGTCCCTGGGACAAAGACCGCGATGGCTTTGTGCTCGGCGATGGTGCCGGTGTACTGATGATTGAAGACTATGAAAGTGCCAGGGCTCGTGGTGCCAGAATTTATGCCGAAATCACAGGTTTTGGCATGAGTGGCGACGCCTATCATATGACCCTGCCACCGGCGGATGGTCGCGGTGCCGCCGCTGCCATGCGCAATGCCATTGCCGACGCACAGCTGCCCCTTGATCAGATCGACTATATCAATGCCCACGGCACCTCCACTAATGCCGGTGATGTGGCTGAAAGCCAGGCGGTTAAATCTGTACTGGGCAGTGCGGCAGATACGGTGGCTGTCAGTTCAACCAAATCAATGATTGGCCACCTGCTGGGTGCGGCCGGTGCAGTAGAAGCAATTTTTTCAGTGTTGGCTCTGCGTGACCAGGTGGCTCCACCAACGATCAATCTGGACAATCCTGATGAAGGCTGTGATCTTAATTATGTGCCGCATACAGCCCAGGAACGAAGCATCCGCAATGTTCTGTCTAATTCCTTTGGCTTTGGTGGAACTAACGGGTCACTGTTGTTTTGCAAAGTTGACTGATCTGTCTTCTTGTGCCTTCTTGTGAGACTTTGATATGGGTTGATGGTGAATCATCAGCCCATTTACCGTTGCCCGATAGAGGTTTTGCCTTCGGCGATGGCTTATTTGAAACCCTGTTGCAGTGTCGCGGTCGTTATCTGTTCCTCAATGACCATCTTGAGCGTTTGCAGCAGGGTTTGGTCAGGCTTGGATTTTCTGATCTTTCAGGCCTGTTCAGTGAACTTGAAGTACAGTTAAAACTGCCATTACAGGCGGTGCCGGATGATGTCTGTGCACTGCGTCTGAGTATCAGCAGAGGCGTGGGACTGCGGGGTTATGCACCACCACAGGTGCCGCCCCGGATCGTATTGCAACTGGACAGGCTGGCCCGCGACCCCTTTAAACCCTCCACACCTGTCAAATTGAGCTTGTCACCGGTTCACTGGTCACAGCAACCGCTGTTGGCTGGATTGAAACACCTGAACCGATTGGAGCAGATACTGGCCGCGCAGCGCTGTGAAAAGGGTTTTGACGAGGCTCTGATGCTGGATGCCCAGGGGAGAGTGATATCAGTTATCGCCGGTAATATTTTTGCACGGCATGATGATCGTCTGCTGACCCCCTCCCTGGCCCGCTGTGGTGTTGCCGGTACCCGGCGACGTGCCATTATTGAACGCTGGGCGCCGGCCATCGGCCTTGTCGTAGAAGAAGTCGATATAGCGTTTGATGACTTGTTATCGGCTGAAGAGCTGTTGATCTGTAATGCACTGACGGGCCCCAGAGCCGTTGCTGAACTGGCTGGACGGTGTTGGCAGCAATACCCGCTAACAGAACAGTTACAGGCGCAGTATTACAAGGATTGTAGCGGAGACCTTTGTTGAAGAAATTTTTCCTGTTATTGCTGCTGCTCACCGTGTTGGCTGTAGCTGCTGCAACCGAGCTGCAAAAACGCTGGCAGACACCACTGCAAATACCCCGGGCGGGTCTGAAATTTGAGGTAAAAACCGGTGACAGCCTGCGCAGTATTGCCCGTCGGCTGCAAAGTGAAGGTATCTATGCCGATGCGATGCTGCTGATTGCCTATGGCCGTATTACGGGTGTGGACAGTCAGCTTAAACGCGGCCAGTACTTGGTGCCGCCAGGTATTTTGCCGGAGGCATTTCTACAGTTGTTACAAGGCGGAGAGGTTTTGTCCTATCAGGTTACGATACCCGAAGGTCTGACCTTGTCACAAGCGCTCACCCGGCTTGGTGAGCAATCCGAACTTGTGACCGAACTGAGTGGAACAGATGATGCGCGCATTGTGCAATTGAGTACAGACTACCCTTCGGCTGAAGGACTGTTTTTGCCCGAGACCTACCGTTTTGTAAGTGGTGACAGCGACTGGGATATTGTGCAGCGGGCCTTTGCCCAAATGCAGCAGGTGCTGATGGAGGAGTGGGCACAGCGAATGGATAATCTGCCTTTGGAGACACCCTATGAAGCCTTGATCCTGGCCTCCATTATTGAACGTGAAACCGGTGTGCCCCGGGAACGTGCGCAGATTGCCGGTGTATTTATCCGGCGCCTGCAAAAAGGTATACGTTTACAGACAGATCCGACCATTATTTACGGTCTGGGTGCAGATTTTGATGGCAACCTGCGCCGCAGCCACCTGCGTGATGAGAGCAGTCCGTACAATACTTACCGTCACCACGGCCTGCCGCCGACACCGATTGCATTGCCTGGCCGGGCGGCTATACATGCAGCCTTGCACCCCGATGATGGCCAGACTTTATTCTTTGTTGCCAGGGGTGATGGCAGCCATGAATTTAGTATTACTCTTGCTGAGCATGAGCGCGCCGTGCGTAAATACCAGTTGCGCCGTCGCAGCGATTACCGATCCAGTCCGAAAAAAAATCAATGAATTCTGTGCTGACACGAGGCTTGTTTATCACCGTGGAAGGCGGTGAGGGTGTCGGCAAGTCGACCAATATTGATTATCTGAAAGACCATCTTGAAACCCGTGGTGTGAAGCTGTTGTTGACCCGCGAACCGGGAGGCACACACCTGGGCGAGCAGGTGCGTGAGCTGCTGATTGCCCAGCGTGATGAGACCATGGATGCCACCGCTGAACTGCTGCTGGTTTTTGCCGCCCGCGCACAACATTTGCAACAGGTCATCCGGCCTGCGCTGGCGGCGGGGCGGTGGGTACTTTGCGATCGCTTTACCGATGCCACCTATGCTTATCAGGCCGGTGGCCGCGGCTTGCCGGTACAGCATGTCCGGCGCCTGGAAGCTCTGGTGCAGGGTGAATTGCGCCCCGATATAACCCTGTTGCTGGATGCGCCGGTTGAGCTGGGTATGGAGCGGGCCAGAGGGAGGGGAGAGCTTGATCGCTTCGAGCGGGAAGCACTGATTTTTTTCGAGCGCGTACGCCAAAACTATCTGCAACGGGCTCGTCAAAGCAGTGGCCGTATCCATTTGATTGATGCCAGTTTGCCACTGGAGCAGGTACACGCTCAATTACATGAGATCAGCCAAAAGCTGATCGCCTGTTGGGAGGCGCGTCAGGCGTGAACCTGAGTGAACTACCGGCAATATCGGCGCCTCTGCCCTGGCAGTTATCATGCTGGCAGAATCTGCAACAGCAACGGGAACAGGCACGCCTGCCTCATGCCTTATTGCTTGCGGGTGTGGGCGGTATTGGCAAGACGCGTCTGGCGTTGGCATTAGCTCGGCTGCTGCTTTGTCATAAGCCCAATGCCGGACTCAATTGTGGTCAATGTGCGGCCTGTCAGTACAGCAGCAAGGGTAGCCACGGTGATTTTTACTGGTTGCAGCCACAGGTGGACAGCAGGGTTATTAAAATTGATCAGGTCCGGGCGCTGATTGAATTTGCCAATCAAACAGCGGGCTTTGGTGCCCGCAAGGTGCTGGTAATTGCACCTGCGGATGCGATGAATACCAATGCAGCCAATGCGCTGCTCAAATCACTGGAAGAGCCGCCAGCCAATACCCATCTGATATTGGTCTGTCAGCAGTTGAGTTCACTGCCGGCAACCATTCGCTCTCGTTGTCAGTTGCTCAGACTACCTCTGCCGGATACATCACAAAGCCTCAACTGGCTCGACAGCGTCACTGGCAAGCGTGAACAAAGCCGTGAGCTGTTGCAGTTGGCACAGGGACGGCCGCTACTGGCGCGACAACTGTATACGCACTCAGGAGTCGAGACGCTACAGGCTGTGCAGCGCAGTTTTAGCACAGTACTGACAGGGGAGTTGACGCTGTCTCAGGCGCTTGCCTTGCTGGAGTCCCTGTCGGCAACAGCTTTGATCGCCCATCTGGAGGATTTTGTGCAGCAGCGCATTCGCACCATGAGTGGATACGAGCTGGCAACAACGGGGCAGCAGGCTTTTTGCTATCTCGATGACTTACGCCACATGCAGTTGGCCGTAGCAGCGGGCTCCAATCCCAACCGGCAGTTATTGGGAGAGTACCTACTGCTCAATTTGAAAGCCTGTTTGTTGGGTCACAACGATGGCAGTGCTAAGATGCCGCCATTAATGTTATAGGCCAATCAGGAAGACCGTATGAGCGAGCATGCTTCTGGCGGACGCAATGGCATTTTGTCTTTGACTATCAAGGACAAGGCAGTTCTGTATTCTGCCTATATGCCTTTTCTCAAATATGGCGGTATCTTTGTACCCACCAACAAGAGCTACAAGGTGGGGGATGAAGTCTTTATGTTGCTGACACTGATTGATGAGCCCGAGAAAATTCCGATTGCCGGTAAAGTGGTCTGGGTTACCCCACGGGGTGCGCAAGGTAATCGAACAGCGGGTATTGGCGTTCAATTTTCAGAACAAGATGCCGCTGCCAACACCAAAATTGAAAATCACCTGGCAGGCTCGCTGAGTTCAGAGCGGCCTACGCATACTCTATAATATTGGAGTGAAGTCAGGATTTACTGTTAAGGTGCTCGAAAAGAATATTGATTTTACTGGCTTTTTTTCAAAAAAATGGGCCCCGAACCGGAGCCCATAAAAACCATTAGGAGTGAAACAATAAAGGAATTACTTCCCTCAGGAACATTGGGTTTGTCCCTGTAACCACCTGTTTGCGCTAGGGGACAGTTGGTCACAGCTCTAGTATCGCTAAATGGCAACAATTTTCCACAATTGAAAGCACTATTTTTAAGCTCTTTTAAAATAGTAATTCATAAATAAATAACTTTTTATTATATGAAGAACATCTCCCGATGACATTTATGGTCAGCAAAAACCCAATAAATCAAACAGTTATACGTGGAATTGTAGAGGGATTCTATGGTAGACCCTGGTCTGATGAGGATCGTCGGGGCTATGCGGATATTCTGCCAATGCTGGGGCTCAATGCTTATCTTTACTGCCCGAAGGCCGACCCCTGCCTGCGTCGACACTGGCGGCAGCACTGGCCCGCTCAGGCATGGTCTCAGTTGCTTGCACTGGCAGATATTTATGCCCGGCGGGGACTTTACTTTGGCCTTGGTTTATCACCTTTTGCCCTCTATCGCCGGTACGGTGACACCGAGCGCCATGCCCTTAAAGAAAAAATTGTCCGCTTACAGACATTGAAGGCGCCTTTGCTGGCTGTTTTATTTGATGATATGCCCGGTGATATACCGGACCTGGCTCAGCGGCAGGCGGAAATTGTTCATGATATTGCTCATTGGGCGCCTGAATTGCGGTTGTTTGTCTGCCCCACTTATTATTCGACAGATCCGGTACTGGAGCAGTACTTTGGTCATATGCCTGAAGATTACTGGCCTGAGCTGGGTCGCTTGTTACCCGCAGGTGTTGATATTTTCTGGACCGGCAACCAGGTTTGTTCCGAGAGTATCACGCGGCAGGATCTCAACTGGATCTGTCAACAGCTGGGGCGTGAGCGGCTTGCCCTGTGGGATAACTACCCGGTCAATGATGGCGCCATTCGTAGCAAGCGGCTCTATTGCCAGCCACTGGCAGATCGGGCACCGGCGATACGCAGTCGGGTCTCGGCACATTTTTGCAATCCGATGAACCAGGCTTATGCCTCCTTGCCGGCGTTGCGTGGCCTGGCTGAACTGTACGGTGTGACACCGGCCGCTGACTGGGAGGCTCATCACCTCGGCCATGATTGCTGGCATTTACTGCGACGTGATCGCAAGCGCTTTCAGGAAGTGGGGCTGGAGGGTATGACAGAGGGCGAAAGGGCAGGGCTGGCTCAGGCATACCTTGCTGCTGGTGGCCCGGCGGGTGTTGAAATTGCCGCCTGGTTAAAGGGAGGCTACAGCTTTGACCCGGCTTGCCTGACGGATTGATAGTTTACATTTTTGGGTATCTTCAGCGGTTGAATCGGCAATACCTTTGTGGCAGAATTTGCGCCCTTGTACCTGCTCCCTGCCATATTTTTATCAGTCGATAATATTAGATAAATCAAATAATTGGAGATTCTTTATAAGGCTTCTTCAAGTTTGATTGTTGGCAGGGTGTGGAGTGAAAAGCGTTTGCGGAAGTGGTGGAATTGGTAGACACGCTAGATTTAGGTTCTAGTGCAGCAATGTGTGGGGGTTCAAGTCCCCCCTTCCGCACCAAATATCAAGGTACAGGCAACGAATAAACAAGGGGCCAGATTCTGAAGATCTGGTTTCAGGATCTATTGAGGGCGCAGGCGCCCACCGCTTATTTCGATTGTGAGGAGCTACCATGCAGGTGTCTATTGAAACGACTTCAAAACTGGAGCGCCGTCTGACGGTAGGCGTGCCCGCTGAACGCGTCGACAGTGAAGTCGATTCACGGCTGCAAAAGGCCGTTGGCAATGTGCGTATTCCGGGCTTTCGCCCCGGTAAAGTCCCGATGAAGGTAATGCGCCAGCGCTTTGGTGCCGGTGTTCGTCAGGAAGTATTGGGCGAGGTGATGAGCCAGTCTTTCCAGGAGGCTGTTGTTCAGGAAAAATTGCGCCCGGCAGGTCAGCCCAGCATTGAGGCAAAAACTGTCGAGGCAGGCAAGGATCTGGAGTATGTGGCCACCTTTGAAGTATTTCCTGATATCGATGTTGTAGAGCTGAAGGATTTTGCCGTTGAGCGTCCGGTATCAGAGGTAACTGAGGACGATGTTGAGCGCATTATCGAGGTTTTTCGCAAGCAACAGGGTAGCTGGGAAGGCGTTGAGCGGGCCGCGCAAGAGGGTGATCGGGTCAATATTGACTACAGGGGCACACGCGAAGGTGAAACTTTTGATGGTGGCAGCGCTGAAGGCAGTGATCTGGAACTGGGTTCTGGTCGTATGATTGCGGGCTTTGAAGATGGTATCGTCGGCATGAAAGCCGGTGATGAAAAAACGCTGTCGCTAACCTTTCCCGATGACTATCACGCTGAAGAACTAAAAGGTGCAGCGGTTGAATTTGCCATCAAACTCAACACGGTCAGTGAACAAAAGCTGGCTGAACTTAATGAAGACCTGTTCAAGCTCTATGGTGTGGAAGAGGGTGGTGAAGCCCGGTTTCGTCAGGAAGTCAGTGAAAATATGGCTCGTGAGCTGAAAAACGCCATTCAGGGCAAGGTTAAACAGCAGGTAATGGATGCTGTTATTGATGCCCACACTTCACTGGAAGTACCCAGGGCGCTGATCAGTCGTGAAATTGATGCCCTGCGCCAGCAGACCTTCCAGCAGTTTGGGGGTATGAGTCAGCAGGACCTGGACCTGAAGTCATTGCTGCCTGATGATATGTTTGCCGAAAATGCTGAAAAACGCGTCAAACTAGGCCTGATTCTGGCGGAGATGATCAGCAAGTTCGAACTCAAGGCCGATGCCGACAAAGTGCGTGCGACTATCGAAGAGCTGGCTTCCACCTACCAGGATCCGGAAGAGGTGATTAACTGGTATTACGGCAACCAGGAGCAACTGGCCTCTGTTGAATCCAAGGTACTTGAAGACGCTGTGGTTGAAAAACTGCTTGATAATGCCCAGATCACAGACAAGCCCTGCAGTTATCAGGAAGCCATCGGGCAGAACCAGCCTGAAAGCTGAGGCAGTAACGGGCGGTCTGTTGCAGGTGAGACCACCCGAATCAACAATTTTCAATAAAGAGGCTTCTTATGCCACAGCAGTTTGACGGCTATAACAGCAACACAATCAAAAATCTGGGACTGATCCCGATGGTGGTCGAGCAGACCTCCCGCGGAGAGCGCTCCTATGATATCTACTCCCGCCTGCTAAAGGAGCGGGTGGTGTTTGTGGTTGGCCCGGTTGAGGATCATATGGCCAACCTGATTGTGGCACAGTTACTGTTTCTGGAATCTGAAAACCCGGACAAAGATATTCACCTGTATATCAACAGCCCGGGAGGTTCGGTAACG
This sequence comes from Parahaliea sp., assembly GCA_047974765.1. Classification (GTDB taxonomy): domain Bacteria; phylum Pseudomonadota; class Gammaproteobacteria; order Pseudomonadales; family Halieaceae; genus JBKECP01. The sequence continues at coordinate 295,687 of JBKECP010000020.1, forward strand.
GCGGGCCTGTCTATCTATGACACGATGCAGTTTATCAAACCCGATGTGAGTACTATGTGTATTGGCCAGGCGGCCTCTATGGGTGCTTTTTTGCTCTCTGGTGGTGCCAAGGGTAAACGCTTCTGCCTGCCCAATGCCCGCACTATGATTCACCAGCCCAGTGGTGGAGCCCAGGGGCAAGCGACAGATATTGATATCCATGCCCGTGAAATACTGATTATCCGTGAGCGTCTGAACCAGCTCATGGCTGAACACACCGGTCAGGATCTGGAGACAATTGAGCGTGATACCGAGCGCGATCGCTTTATGAGCGCTGAACAGAGCCAGGAATACGGCCTGATCGACGCTGTGGTGTCAAGCCGTGCAGGTCAGCTGCCTGATTGAACCGTACTTGCAAAACGGCTTAAAAATCTCCATCTTAGGGGGCCATTGGCTTCAAAACCGACAAGAAGTATACAGGTCGATTGAATGAGTGACGAAACCACAAAATCCGGTGACGATAGCGGCAAGCTGCTGTATTGCTCTTTTTGCGGCAAAAGTCAGCACGAAGTTCGCAAGCTGATAGCCGGTCCTTCCGTCTTTATTTGTGATGAATGTGTTGATTTATGCAATGACATCATCCGTGAAGAAGTGCAGGAAAGCAGTGGTGAGGCCAAAAGCGACCACCTGCCGGTACCCAAAGAAATCAAAGCCATCCTCGATGAATATGTGATTGGTCAGCAACGGGCCAAAAAAGTGCTCTCGGTGGCGGTCTATAATCATTACAAGCGTTTGCGCCACAGCAGCGGACGCGGAGATGATGTCGAGCTGGGCAAAAGTAATATTTTACTGGTTGGCCCAACCGGCAGCGGCAAGACCCTGCTGGCCGAAACACTGGCTCGCCTGCTGGATGTCCCGTTTACTATTGCCGATGCGACCACACTCACAGAAGCCGGTTATGTGGGGGAGGATGTTGAAAACATCATCCAGAAGCTGCTGCAAAAATGTGACTACGATGTTGAAAAAGCCCAGGTGGGCATTGTCTACATTGATGAGATCGATAAAATCTCCCGCAAGTCTGACAACCCATCCATTACCCGGGATGTATCCGGCGAAGGTGTGCAGCAGGCACTGTTGAAACTGATCGAGGGTACGGTAGCTTCCGTGCCTCCCCAGGGTGGGCGCAAACATCCCCAGCAGGAGTTTTTGCAGGTTGACACCTCCAATATCCTGTTTATCTGTGGCGGCGCCTTTGCCGGTCTCGACAAGGTGATTCGCAATCGTTCCGAAAAAGGCGGTATTGGCTTCAGTGCTGAAGTCAAAAGCAAGGATGAAAGCCGTAATGTCGGTGAGTTGTTGTTTGAGCTGGAGCCGGATGATCTGGTGCAGTACGGCCTGATTCCTGAGTTTGTCGGTCGTTTGCCGGTCATTGCCACGCTTGAGGAACTGGACGTCAATGCGCTGGTCAAAATCCTGACAGAACCAAAGAACTCGCTGACCAGGCAGTACAGCAAACTGTTTGAAATGGAAAACGTTGAAATTGATTTTCGTGAGGATGGTCTGCGGGCTATTGCAGAACGTGCGATGGAGCGCAAAACAGGAGCCCGTGGCTTGCGCTCCATACTTGAAGGTGTTTTGCTGGATTCCATGTACAACGTGCCTTCCCGGGATGATGTCAGTAAGGTGGTAATCGATGAATCTGTGATTCGTGGCGATTCCGAGCCTCTACTGGTTTATCAGAACAGCGAACCGGCAGCCCGCGTCGCCTCGACTGACGAATAAAGCACAGCATATTGTGTATCATCGGGGCCGCGCAGGCTCCGGTGTTCTTTGCCCTGAAAGAGTAATGGGGCGTTTCTTGTGATGCTCCGAATCATCCCCATATAGGGGCAATAGTCCGAATTCCCACCCGGAGAGTGATATGGGTTTCCCCTCTGAAACTGAACTTCCTTTATTGCCCCTGCGCGATGTTGTGGTTTATCCCCACATGGTATTGCCGCTGTTTGTTGGCCGGGAAAAGTCTATTGAGGCACTTGAACAGGCAATGGCTGACAGCAAACAGGTATTGCTGGTTGCCCAACGCAATGCAACTGATGATAACCCCGGTGTTGATGACCTTTATGAAATTGGCACAGTCTCCAATATCTTGCAGCTGCTGAAACTGCCTGATGGCACGATTAAAGTGCTGGTTGAAGGCAGTTGTCGCGCTTATATTGAGAGCGTCGATGACGGTGGCAGTTTTAGTGTTGCCCGCATACGCGAAGTGCTCACCGACGATGATCCAAAAGAAGGGGACGAGGGGCTGCTGCGTTCAGCTGTCAGCCAGTTTGAAAAATACGTCAATCTGAGCAAGAAAGTACCGGCAGAAGTTCTGACCTCTCTGACGGGCATTGATGAGGCTGGTCGTTTGGCCGACACCATTGCCGCCCATATGAGTGTCGATCTGGATGAAAAACAGAAGATTCTTGAAATGGCTGATGTGCGTAGCCGAATTGAGCATCTGATGGGACTGATGGAAGCTGAAATTGACCTCTTTCAGGTTGAAAAACGTATCCGTGGGCGCGTCAAGAAGCAAATGGAAAAGAGCCAGCGGGAGTACTATCTCAACGAGCAGATGAAAGCCATCCAGAAAGAGCTGGGTGAGATGGATGAAGCACCGAATGAGCTGGATGAACTGCAATCGCGTATTGATGCGGCCAAAATGCCCTCAGAAGCACGCGACAAGACACAGTCGGAACTGTCCAAACTGAAAATGATGTCGCCGATGTCGGCAGAAGCCTCTGTTGTGCGTAGTTATATTGACTGGATGGTGACGGTCCCCTGGTCCAAACGCAGCAAGATTAAGCATAATCTGGCAGCTGCCAGTCAGATACTGAATGAGGATCACTACGGCCTGGATGAGGTCAAGGAGCGTATTCTTGAGTATCTGGCTGTGCAGAAGCGGGTCCGCAAGGTAAAGGGGCCGGTACTGTGTCTGGTGGGACCGCCGGGTGTGGGCAAGACCTCTCTGGGTGAATCACTGGCTCGCGCCACTAATCGCAAGTTTGTACGTATGGCCTTGGGTGGTGTGCGTGATGAAGCCGAGATTCGCGGCCACCGCCGGACATATATTGGCTCCATGCCGGGTAAACTCCTGCAAAAAATGGCTAAAGCCGGCGTGCGCAACCCTCTGTTTTTGCTGGATGAAATTGACAAGATGGGTATGGATCACCGTGGCGATCCCGCTTCTGCCATGCTGGAAGTGCTCGACCCCGAACAAAATCACGCCTTTAACGACCACTATCTGGAAGTTGATTATGACTTGTCGGACGTGATGTTCGTTTGTACTTCCAACACCATGAATATTCCCGGCCCCTTGCTCGACCGGATGGAAGTTATCCGTATTCCCGGTTATACCGAGGATGAAAAGGTCAATATTGCACGCTCTTATCTCAGCCCCAAACAAATCAAGCGCAATGGTTTGAAACGGGGTGAAATTGAACTGCCTGACGAAACATTGGTCGATATCATCCGCTACTATACCCGCGAAGCAGGCGTGCGTGCTCTGGAACGTGAAATTGCCAAGGTGTGTCGCAAAATGGTCAAAGCTATTGCTCTGGATGAAAGCCAGGGAGGGGCGGTCAGTTGCGAGATGCTGGCTGATCTGCTCGGCGTGCGCAAATACAATTACGGCATTGCTGAGGAAGAAAACAAGATCGGTCAGGTTACTGGTCTGGCCTGGACCTCAGTCGGTGGTGAACTGCTGACAATTGAAGCTGTATCAGTTGTCGGTAAGGGGCAGCATGTAAAAACCGGTTCTCTTGGCGATGTCATGCAGGAATCAATTCAGGCAGCCACCACGGTAGTGCGCAGTCGCTCCCAGATGCTCGGCATCAGTGCCCGTTATCATGAGAAGCACGATGTACATATTCATGTCCCTGAAGGCGCAACACCCAAGGATGGTCCCAGTGCAGGTATCGCCATGTGTACGGCACTGGTTTCTGTTTGCACGGGCATTGCGGTGCGGGCCAATGTTGCCATGACCGGTGAAATTACCTTGCGTGGCGAGGTATTGCCGATAGGTGGTCTCAAGGAAAAACTGCTGGCGGCGCGGCGCGGTGGTGTTAAAACAGTGATTATTCCCAAAGAGAATGAACGTGATTTGAAAGAGATTCCCGATAATATTAAAGAGGATCTCGATATTTGCGCCGTCAAGTGGATTGATGAAGTGCTCACGATTGCGCTGGAGGCCATGCCCGAATCCCTTTCTGATGAGGAATACCTCGCGGGAACACTGTCAGCATCACCTGATGAGGAACCGGGGGATGTTAATCGTATAAATACACATTAAGCAGTGTGTCGTGGTTGACCCTCATCTGCGCTGTGGTATAAAGTCTGCCGACTGAATCCGGGCTGGTGTAGCTTTAGCCCCTGTATTTACAGTGTGGCGGTGTGAATACAGCCCTGCGCGCATTGTTGAAAATGATACTGACGACCAGTACAGCCCAACAGAAAACGGCTGTTACTGTAGTGAATGAAACGAAGCAGTAACTTTATATTCCGAACAGACCTGTGAGTGGTTTTACAGGTTGTAGCAACTTTTCACCTATAACTTCCAAGGGGATACGTGTGAACAAAACCGAACTGATTGATGCCATCGCGGCGGCTGCCGATCTTCCCAAAGCCTCAGCCAGCCGCGCTCTGGATGCCGTTGTTGACAGTATTACCGAGGCTCTTGCCAAGGGCGATCAGGTGTCGCTGGTTGGATTTGGTACCTTTTCTGTTAAACATCGTGCAGCGCGCGAAGGCCGCAATCCCCGAACTGGCGACACTATTCAGATTGCCGCCACCAATGTACCCGGTTTTAAAGCGGGTAAAGCGCTTAAAGACGCTGTTAATTCCTGAGTATTGTCAGGTATTGATGTCTGCGGCCCGTCTAGCGCCCTGTACTCAATGAATAAAAAGCGCACTTTTAGTGCGCTTTTTTGTGTTTTAAATGTCGTATTTGTAAGTAAGTGCTGAACTGGCAGATTGTCCGGGACTTTTCCCGGCACCTGAGGAATTAACAACCATGCTCCAAGATATTCGCAAAAATACCCAGAGCCCGGCTATCAAGATTATTGTCTGGGTGATTGTTATTGCTTTCGCCGGTTTCGGCATTGAATCCATACTGCTTGGTGGTGGTAGCTCCGGCGTTGCTGAAGTCAATGGTGAAAATATCAGCCAGCAGGAAGTACAACAGATGGCGATGACTCAGAAGCGTCGGCTGATTGCGATGCTTGGCGACAATCTGGATCCGGCTTTGCTGGATGATGCACAGTTGGAAAGCCAATCTATTCAGACCATTATTAACCGACGTCTGTTGGCTCAGGCTGCCGATGAGATGAAACTGTCGATATCCGAGGCAGAACTGGGTCGTATTATCGGGGCTATGGAGGCTTTTCAGATTGATGGCAAGTTCAATGCTGAAATGTACAAAAATCGTATTGCTGAAGCGGGTTTTACACCGGCAGGTTTCAAGGCCGGTTTGCGTGAGGATTTGCTGATTGGCCAGGCGCGCAGTGGTCTGGTTGATTCGGAGTTTGCCACACCGGCAGAACTGGAGTTGAGTGCGCGTATTGCTTCTGAGCAGCGTGATATCCGTTATGCGACGATTCCCCAGAGTAAGTTTGATGCAGCTGTAGTTGTTAGTGATGAGCAGATACAGGCTTACTACAGCGCACATGAGGCTCAGTTTTACAGTCAGGAAAGTGTCGTGCTTGACTATATTGAGCTGCGCGCCAAAGACTTTGAGCAGCCGCCAAAAGAGAGCGATGTGCTGTCAATGTATGAACAGGAAAAAGCAGGCTATCAGTACCAGAATGAGAACCGGGTCTCTCATATTCTGTTGACCCAGGGCGATGATGAGGCGTCCCCGGCCTATCTGGCGCGTATCGCTGAAGTAAAAAGCGCCCTTGATGGCGGCGCTGATTTTGCTGAACTGGCCAGGCAGTACTCTGATGATATCGCCACCGCCACTGGCGGTGGCGATCTTGGTTACAGTCAGGGTGATGCTTTTCCCCAGGAAATGGAGGATGCCATTGCTGGTCTTGAGGTGAACAGCCCTTCTGGACCGGTAGAAACCAATGCCGGCAATCACTTTTGGCTGGTGACTGATCGTCGTGAAGGGGACGCGCCCACTCTGGATGAGATGCGCCCTGAACTGGAGCGCCGTATTCGGGAGAGCGATGCCAGGCAGATACTGCTGGCTAAAGTTGAAACATTGCGTGACCTTGCATTTAACGCCCTGGATCTCAGTGAACCGGCCCGTGAACTGGCGCTGGAGGTGAAGTCCAGTGAAGCTGTTTTGCGTGAGGGTAACAGCGGTTTGTTTTTGGCACCTGCACTGGTGTCTGCGGCTTATTCAGAGGATGTGCTTGAGCTGGGGCACAACAGTGAAGTTATTGAGTTGAGTCCGGATCAGTTCGTGGTGTTGCGTGTTAATAAACACAACCAACCGGCGTTACAGCCATTATCGGATGTGCGTGAGATTATTGTGGCTGCGGTGCAGCACGATGAAGTTCAAAAAGCACTGACAGCTGCGGCGCAAGACATATTGGCAGCCATTCGTGAAGGTCAGTCAATGGAGGCCGCTGCCAAGGCACAGGGTTATGACTGGCAACTTGAACTGGGTGCAGAACGGCGCAGTGCAATGATACCGGCGGCGGTATCGGCGGCTGCCTTTGCTCTTCCGGCACCGGCTGAAGGCTCATCAGCTTCTGATTACACAATTTCTCCCGCCGGTGATGCCTATGTGCTGGAGGTCAGTAAAGTCACACCGGGCTCCTACAGCAACCTGGCAGCGCCCAGACAGCAGATGATCAAGCAGCAGGTCGGTCTTGAGTACAGCCAATTGTTGCAGCAGGAGTATCAGCAGGAACTGCGCGCGCAAGCAGATATTACAATTTACTGATAGGCAATAGTGATAGACAACAAGGGCATAAAAAATGGCTAAACGGATTCTTACGCTTAACCAGATTTCTCTGAAAGGGCTCGACCGTCTGCCACGTGATCACTATGAGATTGCCAGCGAGTTCTCAAATCCTGATGCGATACTGCTGCGCAGTCATAAGCTGACGGCGGAGGATATCGCACCTTCAGTCATTGCTATTGCCAGAGCGGGTGCCGGGGTGAATAACATTCCGGTGGATGTGTGCACCCATCGGGGTATCCCGGTTTTCAATACACCTGGCGCCAATGCTAACGCGGTTAAAGAATTGGTAGCTGCGGCGCTGTTACTTGGTTCACGGGGTATTTTAGGCGGCAATGACTACGTTTCCTCTCTGGCGGGTATCAGTGATAAAGCACAATTGAACCGCACCCTGGAAGCCAATAAAAAACACTATAAAGGCAGTGAGCTGATGGGTAAGCGCCTGGGTGTTGTTGGCCTGGGTGCAATTGGTTCGCTGGTGGCTGAAATGGCCCTGACACTGGGCATGGAAGTGATGGGTTATGATCCAGCCTTATCGGTAGATGCCGCCTGGCGATTGCCCAGTGATGTGCGCAAGGCGGAGGCTTTGTCGAGTCTCTTTGCCCGCTGTGATTACATCAGCCTGCATTTGCCGGTTCTTGATTCAACACGCAATCTGATTGGCACTGAACTGCTTAAGCAAATGCAGCCACATGCCTGCCTGTTGAATTTTGCCCGCGAAGAAATTGTCGATGAAGCTGCACTGCTGTCGGCACTCGAAGTCGGCAGTCTGCGTTACTATATTGCTGATTTTCCATCGCCCGCTTTGATCGGCCGCAACGATGTTATTTTGACGCCGCATATCGGTGCCAGCACAGATGAGGCAGAGGATAATTGTGCCATTATGGCTGCGGATCAGCTTCGGGATTTTTTGGAAAACGGCAATATTCGTCACTCGGTTAACTTTCCCGCCTTGCAGCTGGAGCGTGGTGGCGCCTGCCGTCTGGCTGTCACCAATACCAATGTACCGAAGGTACTGACCAGTGTGCTGGCCCTGCTGGCTGAGCAGAATATCAACGTGCTGGATATGCTCAATAAAAGCCGTGATGATATCGCCTATAACCTGATAGATACCGATACACTGCCTTCACAGGCATTGCTGCAACAGATGTTGGCGCTTGAGGGGGTGGTGGGAGTTCGTATGATTGAAAATACGGCCTGATTTGCCTGGAAAGCGTAGCTCAAGCCTCGTCTACCTGCGGTGCGGCTATTTCATCCACACTGACATACATATCCTGTTCCTTTTCACTGAGCTCTCCCGCGCCTGCGCCTGTCCACAGCGCCATGCGTTGGTCAGCGTATTGCTGAAAATCAAGAAAAGGATATTTAATAATGTCAAAGTAGGGTGAATAGTCGAAATCGCTCGGCGTACACAGTTTCGGGTTGCGCATATAGAGGCGATAGCGATCGCCTTCAAGTTTTTTAACCAGTGGCAGAATAGGGAAGTGGATACTGCCAAAAGCCTCGGCGATCATTGTTGAGCAAACGGTGTGCGTATTATGCCCGGGGTTGGTTTTGAACAGGCTGGAGCGCCAGCGTCGAGGCAGAATCCACCAGGGAAACAGAAAACGGGCCAGATCAAAAATCTGGCGAACATCATAGGCTGTACCCAGTCGCCCAATGGCATAGGCGATCACCTGCTGGCTGTCATGAAAACCCAGGTTGCGTGGCCGACAGATGCGAAGATGCTCTTTTTCATACTGTGTCAGTGCGCGTACAACCGTACCGGTGCCAAGCTCGCTTTCAATAATCAGCTGTTTGTCGGCGGTGCCAATATAGTGTTTACGCAGCATGTCTTTGAGCAGGGGATTCTCAATATCATGCATGCGGCCAATGTACAAAGCTGCATGTGACCAGCTGCTTTGTGTAATTAGCTTGATGACTTCACTGACCCGGGAGCGGCCTTCAACCAGAACAATGTCGCAGGGTTTGAGTTCGTGTCGGATTCGTTCAAAATCACTCAACGGTGTTGTCGGTAGTGGACGCTTGTGCTGTAACCACCGAATGACTCCTTTGCGCAACAAGCTAAACACATACAATCCATCAGTTAAGGCTATACTTTGCTGTTATAACGTAGCGGGGGACGCTATGCCAGAAAATCGAATCCATACTTCGACCTTGGGCACACTTGCCGGGCAAGTCGGCAATGTGCGTAACTTTGACAATCCGCCACTGCATTTATGGCATCCACCTCTCAGTGGTGAGATGGACCTTGTTATTCGTGCAGATGGCCGCTGGTGGCATGAAGGGGTTGAGATTAAGCGCACAACCATTGTCCAACTCTTTGCAGCAATTTTACGGCGGGAGGGCGATGGCCAATACTACCTGGTAACTCCGGTTGAAAAGTGGCGGATTTGTGTCGAATCTCATGCATTTATTATTACCCGGCTTGAATCGCTTGGCAGTGCGGACAAGCCCCAGTGGTTAATAACGCTCAATACCGGCAGGCAGTACCCGCTTAATACAAACTATCCCCTGTATTGTGACCCATATTGTGAAGGCGTTGCCGCTGTCCGTCTCGATAATGGCCTGAGTGCGCTGTGCAGCCGTTCGGCCTGGTACCGTCTGGTGGCCGAGGCCAGGGAAATTAATGGCAAACTGGCCATTCACAGTGACGGACAAATCTGGCCACTGATGTAGGTTTGGGATGTTTTGCCTGCTTTTTAAGGTCTCGTTTCAAATAAAAGCTATAAAAAAACGCACAGGAAAATAATCTCTTGTACGTTTTAAAAACTTTATAATTCAACCAATAATAGATGATATTTAAAGTTGTTGGGTAAGAGGCAGCTATTACTGGCTGCCCCTCCCCTAAGAACCGTACGTGCGAGTTTTCCCGCATACGGCTCAAGCCTTTACGAAACTCCCAAAGGAGCCGGCTTTGCTACCGAAAGCCCTTGGTGGTGGAATTGGGTGTGACAGGTGGGATGTAACAACACTCTATTGCTGAGGGTATCGTCACCGCCGTGGCTGCGGTAAACAATGTGATGGTCGTGCCATCCGCTTTCAAGTGTTATGGCTTCCTGACAGAGCCTGCACCGGCCCGCTTGCTGCCGGTACAAAGACACGATCTGCGTACGATAGGCCAGCTTGTCGCATAGCCTGTCTTGCAGCCGCTTCTCGCCATAGGCTTCCCACGCCGGATCAAAGGGGTTGTAACCCTCTTTCACCTTTGTGTGCCGCTGGATCTTGACACTCGATGGATGCACCATCGTGATCAAGCGCTCCTCGCCCTTTCCGTTTAACCAAGTTGCGGCGAACGTCCATTGCCGTCCTTCTACAGGCCGCCAGTACCGCTTGGCTACCCATTTTCTACCCTTTTTAGGGTGCCGCCGTTTTGCCCAGCGCCATAAGGCTCTGAACAGTTGCGCATCGACATACGCGAACACCTCACTGGCCACCTGATGCTTGTGGTAGTTCGTCCAGCCACGAATGACCGGATTCAGCTGCCTGATCAGATTTTCCTGCTTGGCGCCCTTGTTGGCGTTGATGATCCCGCGCACTTTCGCTAGAAACGCTTTCACGTTGTCTTTTGATGATTTGCAGAGGTATTTGCCCCCGTACAGGCGAACAGTCCACCCCAGAAAATCAAACCCTGGTGCATCGGCACGATCTGCGTCTTGCTCTCGGACAGCCGCAATCCCCGCTCAGTGAGAAACGCGACTATCGTTGGCTTGACCTCGGTCTCCAGCAGCTCTTTCGAGATACCGGATACAATGAAGTCGTCTGCATACCTTGCCATATACACCTTGTGCCGCCGGGCGGGTGTTTGGAACCAGCCGCACCGAAGTGCTGCGCCAGCTCCGCCTCCAACCCGTCGAGGGCCATATTTGCCAGTGTGGGAGAAATGATACCTCCCTGTGGCGTTCCCTCCTCGGTGGCTTGCAACCGGCCCATGTCCACGACACCGGCTTTCAGCCACTTGCGCAACACGACCTTATCCATAGGGATATGATCGATTAACCACCCGTGATCAAAGCATCCTTCAATGTCTGCATCCAGCACCCATTTTGCCGAACCCTTGCGGGACAGCATCATGTAACAGCGCATGATCGCATCAGCCGTTGATCGCCCCTGACGGAAACCGTAGGAACTCTCATCTGCCTTGCTCTCTGACACAGGTTCAAGGGCCAGCAAAAATAACGCCTGCATGGCCCTGTCTGTCATCGTTGGTATGCCCAGCGCCCGCAATTTCCCGTTGGCCTTTGGTATATGCACCCGCCGCAATGGCTTGGGGTGATAACCGCGTACAACCAGACGGTCTATCGCTTTGCGCTTGGATGTTGGCGTACCCCAGAGTTCACAGTCGACGCCCGCCGTCCGCTTGCCCTGATTTTCGGTAACTCTCCTTACGGCCAACGCCTTGCCGCAAAAAGACCGGGTTAACATCCGTTGCAAGGCCGAAACCCTGCGCGGTTTGTTGTCCCGAGCTGCCTTCGCAATGCGAACCTGCATGCCTCTGACCGTCCTGTTCACATGACGCCAATCGATCTGGTGCCAGTGTTCGGGACAGCCGGAGAATGCAGGTGCATCACTGGGTGTGTTACACTCTTTCATGCTGTTCTCCTTACTATCATGTGCAAATGATAGGGGAGACCGGAACCCGCCACCCCCGAAGGGGAGGGCGGTACAACGTTCCGTTCCCCTAACGGTAGATAGCAGCAGCCTGCCGGGGCGAGCCCCGGCAGGCATACTAGCGAGGTTAAGCCTGTCATCTTGCGATGAAAGACCAGATGGAAGTGGGCACAGCTTTCGCTGCCGGGCATGTTCCATCCCGGTATTTTGATCATTACAGCCAAATATTCGCTTTTTTCATCCTCCTTTACCCGCCACTGCAACAGATTGCCTTGCGGCGCTCCTGCCCGAGGGCACAGTGATGGGCTTACCGAGTTCCACTTGAGTAAAGCAATGTGACCTTAGATGTGACCTGTCCACCGGTAGCGCATTGGCAGTGTATCCCCAATGTAAAGAGGGATATCCGACTACACACTTTTTAGTTAAAGCGTGATCAACCACGTTTCGCTTCTTCCCTATAACGGTGTTTATCAGTCATTCACTTACGTTCATCATAGTCACTGGCCTAGCCCCTAAGCCTCCGTGGTTGGAGACTGTCTACCCCTTGCCTCACGGCGCGAGACACCCTTGCGGGGGGTACATTGCCGGGGTGCTTCGCACGAAATGATTACTCGTAACGCACTACCCCATTGGGCCGTCCACCGGCTGCACGGTGGGTCCGGCTATACCGCAATGATGCTGCGGTACTCGGACAATTACTCAAGCAGCTTGACGCTTGCTTACACCTGTCGAATTGGCTTGTGCCGTTTGCATGCCCCATCTTGCCGGGGCGCTAAGTCACTAACCGTTTGGTTCACTCCATGCTGTTGTGTGCAGACTGGCTGCTTTTCATCGTGCGGACTTGCCGCTGCGCATGCAGCTTGCGCTGCGAACTCGATGCAACACGCACCCCTTCCGGGGTGGAGTTTACCCCTTCAGGCGTGGTGCGGGATGGCTAATCCCGCGCGCCCCTCCCAGACTCCTCAGCAATGCAGCTTGCTGATGAACCTTTCACTGGACGAACCCATTTATTGCCGCTTTCCTGCTCGTTTTAATAACACAAAACTTTGCATTCCAGCTGGGTTTTGAAAAAATGTTTTACGCAAGCAAAATTTCTCTTGCACATTTTTCCTCGTTCGATAAACTACTTATAAATCAGTAGCTTACCTAGCAAACGCGACGTTCTCGTCGCACTTACATATTAGGGTAGTTGGGGCCGCCAAAACCCTCTGGCGTGACCCAGGTAATGTTTTGCGCCGGATCTTTGATATCACAGGTTTTGCAGTGTACACAGTTTTGTGAATTGATTTGGAAGCGCTTGCCGCCTTCGTCCTCGACAATTTCATAAACACCGGCCGGACAATAGCGCTGGGCAGGTTCGTCGTACATGGGCAGATTCTGGGCCAGTGGAATATCCGGATCTTTCAGATGCAGATGGCAGGGTTGATCCTCTTCGTGATTGGTGTTGGACAAAAAGACAGACGATAGCCGGTCAAAGCTGATGACATTGTCCGGTTTGGGGTAATCCGGCTGCTTGCACTCAGAAGCCTGCTTGAGTGTGGCGTAGTCCGGCATGGTATCGTGCAGCGTGAAGGGCAGTTTGCCGCCGAAAATATTCTGGTCGATCCAGACCATGGCCGCACCCAGCAAAGAGCCCAGTTTATGCATAAAACCGGAAAAATTGCGGGTACTGTACAGTTCCTGATGCAGCCATGAACTTTTCATTTTAGTTTCAAAGTCAGCCAGTTCTCTGGGTGCATTCTCACCCTGGGCGAGGGCTTCAACAACGGTTTCAGCTGCCAGCATGCCACTTTTCATGGCTGTGTGATTACCTTTAATTTTGACGCTGTTGAGTGTGCCCGCATCACAACCGATCAACAGACCACCCGGGAATTGCATTTTGGGTAGGGAATTCAAACCTCCCTTGGCGATGGCGCGCGCACCGTAAGTCAGGCGGGTACCGCCCTCAAGGTATTTGATTGTCTCTGGATGATGCTTCCAGCGCTGAAACTCCTGAAAGGGACTCATATGAGGATTGCTATAGTTCAAATCGGCAATCAGGCCGAGATAAACCTGGTTGTTGTCGGCGTGATAAAGAAAGGCGCCACCGCTGGCACCGGTTTCGGCCAGCGGCCAGCCAATACCGTGAATAACCAGTCCTGGCTGATGTTTTTCTGCCGGAATTTCCCAGATTTCTTTCAAACCGATACCGTAATGTTGGGGATCTTTGCCTTCATCGAGATTGAATTTTTCAATCAGGCGCTTACCCAGATGGCCTCGACAGCCCTCTGCAAACAGGGTGTATTTGGCGTGCAATTCCATGCCTGGCATGTAGCCGTCTTTATGCTCGCCACTGGCACTGATGCCCATGTCTCCGGTGACGATACCTTTGACGCTGCCGTCGTCGTTGTACAGCACATCGGCCGCACTGAAGCCGGGATAAATTTCAACACCCAGACCCTCTGCCTGCTCTGCCAGCCAACGACAGAGATTGCCCATGGAGACAACGTAATTACCGTGGTTATGGGTGGGTTTGGGAATCATAAAACCGGCCAGCCTTATGGCCTTTTTGGCAGAGGTGTAAAAGAAGAAGCGATCTTCGGTGACGGGCGTGGGCAGTGGTGCGCCCAGCTCCTGCCAGTTGGGGAAGAGCTCATTGAGGGCGCGTGGCTCAAAAACGGCGCCCGAGAGAATATGAGCACCAACTTCAGAGCCCTTTTCAACCACGCAGACGGTGATTTCCTGTCCCTTTTCCTGAGCAAGTTGCATGATGCGGCAGGCGGCAGACAGTCCCGCAGGACCGGCGCCAACCACAACAACATCGAACTCCATGCTTTCTCGTTCCACAGACCTGACCTCTCGTTGTGCATTCTTCGTTGTATGTTTTGTCACTCTCAATACATTGGAGTATTGGGTATCAACCGGAAAATCGGGCGCAAGTATATAATTTCCAAAGAGATATAACCATAACTGTAATAATTGTCGGCCCTGAGCAAAATGTCTGTTTGAGATAAAACGAGAATGTTTCCTGCTATTGACCTCTTGTGTATTTGGCGGCAACATATTGGGCCGTTAAAACACGGGGTCCACTTGTTTAGACGGATTTTCCGCCCATTCACCGCCCCTCAATTCACCCTTAAATAGTCTAGCTGGAGAATCCATGAAGGTTCTTGTTGCAGTAAAGCGCGTTGTCGACTTTAACGTTAAAGTCCGCGCCAAAGCCGATGGCAGCGATGTTGATCTCAATAACGTCAAGATGGCCATCAACCCGTTTTGTGAAATTGCCGTTGAAGAAGCTGTTCGCCTGAAGGAAGCTGGTGTTGCAACTGAGATTGTTGTGGTGTCAGTGGGTGATAAAGCCTGTCAGGAGCAAATTCGCACCGCCTTGGCACTGGGGGCTGACCGGGGGATCCAGGTAGAGGCCGAAACCACTGTTGAGCCGCTGGTGATCGCCAAACTGCTCAAGGGCGTGGTCGAAAAAGAACAGCCGCAACTCGTTATTCTGGGCAAACAGTCCATTGACGGTGATAACAACCAGACGGGACAGATGCTTGGTGCACTGACGGGCATGGGGCAGGGTACCTTCGCTTCTGAAGTAAAAGTTGAAGGTGATAGTGTCAACGTAACCCGCGAAGTGGACGGCGGTTTGCAAACCATCAAACTGAAGCTGCCAGCTATCGTCACCAGCGATCTGCGGTTGAATGAGCCCCGTTACGCGTCTTTGCCCAATATCATGAAGGCCAAGAAAAAACCTCTCGATGTACTGACACCGACAGAACTGGGTGTGACAGTAACTTCCCACTTGAAACAGCTTAATGTTGAGCCGCCAGCCGAGCGTCAGGCAGGTATCAAGGTTGAGAATGTGGATCAACTGATCGACAAACTGAAAAACGAAGCGAAGGTAATCTGATGAGCACTCTGGTAATTGCAGAACATGACAACAGCACCCTCGGTGGTGCGACTCTCAATGCGGTAACTGCAGCCCGGGCTTTGGGTGCGGATGTCGATATTCTTGTTGCAGGCCATAATTGTGCAGCTGTGGGAGAGCAGGCGGCAAAGGTTGCCGGTGTAAATAAAGTACAGGTAGCGGATAACGCCGCTTATGCGCATCAGCTGGCAGAAAACACAGCCTTGCTGATTGCTGAAGTAGCTGCAAGCTATGACAACGTTATTGCACCATCCACCAGCAATGGTAAAAACACCATGCCTCGCGTGGCCGCCCTGTTGGATGTGGCTCAGATCTCCGATATTACAGCGGTGGTATCTGCCGATACCTTCAAACGACCCATTTATGCCGGCAATGTTATTGCCACCGTACAAAGCACAGATCAGAAAAAGGTGATTACAGTACGCACGACCGGTTTTGATGCGGCAGCTGCCGAGGGCGGGGCGGCAACTGTTGAAGCGGTTTCTGCTGTACACGACGCGGGTGTTTCTGAGTTTGTTGGTGAAGAACTGGCCAAGTCTGACCGGCCGGAACTGACCTCCGCCGCAGTGGTTATCTCTGGTGGTCGCGGCATGCAAAACGGTGAAAACTTCAAATTGCTCGATGGCATTGCCGACAAATTGGGTGCTGCCATCGGTGCCAGCCGGGCTGCTGTTGATGCAGGCTTTGTACCCAATGATATGCAGGTGGGGCAAACCGGCAAGATTGTTGCGCCTGATCTCTACATCGCGGTTGGCATTTCCGGTGCTATTCAGCATTTGGCAGGGATGAAAGATTCCAAAGTCATCGTGGCCATCAACAAGGACGAAGATGCTCCCATCTTCCAGGTGGCTGACTACGGTCTGGTGGCTGACCTCTTTGATGTATTGCCGGAGCTGGAAGCCAAGCTGTAAATTTTCTGCGCACTGGGTTTGTACAAAAAAGCCGGCTTGATGTCGGCTTTTTTGTATGCCGGTGTTGTGGTTTTATCTGTTCGCACTGAGCTGATCTGTATTGCCGACTACTGTTTTATCAACCTGGCAATCAAACAGATGAATCCCTCACTATTTGATGGTTACCACTGAAAATCAGCGGAATTTGTGGAATTCCTTGATTTTCAGTGGCTCGCGCAGGCTTACAGCCTGTGGCGGCACATCCATGTGCCGCTTATTCATTCGGCTAAAAGTTTGCCGATGAGATAGGCTCCTCCCCTCCCAAACGGTGTTGTGATGCGCCAGGATAGAGATGAAGAATGTTTTATCGAAACGAGACGAGAAGGAAACCATTCCGGCACGTGAAAGGGTATCTGCGGAGCCAGAAGAATGACTACAACGATGCTCTGGCGATTGCCGAGGCCTGTTTGCACAACCGGATTCGTGGTGTGGCGATCAAAACGGCTGAACAACAAGACGAGCACTGTTTTCACGGTATTCGACGGAGCTTGAATGCGGATAAGTTACGCTTGAGC
>JBKECP010000021.1:0-1662 GCA_047974765.1 Parahaliea sp.
CGGTTGATCGTTCCTTTCTGTCCGGTAACGGAGTCTATTGCGTTCCTACGCTTATCCCGACGGCAGTGAATGACAAGCTGCTGTTCCCGCTCATCCAACTCTATCTGATTGACGCACTGCCCCTTGAGGCCCAAGATATCACTCTGGATGTCGATTCCCATTGTCCTGTTCTATGTAATGTGTCAGAAGCCTTATATACCAACAGATTACGTGGGCATCGGCATCCTTTTTCACTCACAGGACCGGAGAAGGGCCGTTATCTATATCTGCGTTTAGAATTTCCAATCCAAGTTCAGCGTAGTGTTGAACTTGGGGATTTGGGTCCTGAAGAAGTTTTGATAGTACAAACTGGGCTTCCTTTTTATCTGAAGCCCTACCAAGCGATGCAGCAACACAACAACGAACATCTGAACTTTCATCTGATGCAGCATGGTACAATAACTTTTCAACACTTGATGGCATGTCATCAAAACAGATATGTCCTAAAGATGCTGCGGCAGCTGCACGAACTTCAGAATCACGGTCAGTAACCAGCACTTCCAACAAAGGAAGCGATGAACTTTTGAAAGGCATATCAGGCGTGCCTAATTGACCCAGTGTAAAGGCGCATATTTCCCGCAAAAAAATTATATCAGAATCTACGAAACCTACTACGTGATTAAATATATCTTTATCACCACGCATTTGCAGCTCACGTGCTGCTAGTGTTCGAACAATATGATCTTCTTCTGACAGTAGCTTCAATACAGCTACATTGCTCCAAGTCTTCAGTGCTTCGCTTGCCAGCAATCGAAGAGTCGAAGAAGACAAATCAACATCATCAATCATAAATAAAACCACCGTTCGTCACTGCCTACGCCTTCTTCTGCAACCCCATGCTTTTTGGGTACTCTTAACCTGATCAGCTCTATAGCGGTGTTTATTTTCTTCTAACCATTTGCACCTATCAGGTGGCTCACCGCCACATTGTCGCGCATCTGACGCGGCTTCACCATAGTCTTGGGAAATCTGCGTGTCTGCGACATTGCCCGGTGTAGCAAACATTCCACCAACCCCATCGAAAGCATCCACAAAATCTTGCCCACAGTTGGTGGCAATACAATAGATTGCAGCCGCACCAAGACCAATTGCGATCCCAGGAATCGCAATTGCAGCTTCACCAGTTGGATCGGTGTAGATCAAGGAACTCTGATAAGCGTACCCATAGGTATTCAAGCCACCGTCAAGCCCGATTGGGTCAGACTGAATATACCTTCCCAGACTAGGATCATAATCCCTGAAGTAGTTGTAATGTAATCCCGTCTCCCCATCAAAATACTGCCCCGGCAGCCTTAAATTCATCCGGATACGGTTCCCCGGCAAGATGCCCGCCGCCCCAAAGGCCTCTGCCTGTGCCTGCCAGCTGGTCTGCCCCGCCTTTGTGGTCGCAAGGATCGGCGTGCCCAGATGGTCGGTATGCAGGTAATGCATTTCGGTCCGGGCGTCCGTCAGACTGCCGTTGTGTATGCTGGCCTGCCAGATGGGATCGGTGCTCCACAGGCCCTGATCAGCCGCCACCGGGTTGAAGCCGTAGGCTTTGGTGAGGGTACCATCCTGATCAGTCTCGCCCAGCAGACCCTGCTCGCTGTAGATGAAGTAGGTGCTCTTTGTGTTGGTTGTGCC
>JBKECP010000022.1:0-132787 GCA_047974765.1 Parahaliea sp.
AGAAAGCGCCAGCCAACTTAATTATCAGCTGGCAAGAAAATGCGATCTACTCCAGGGTTATTACCTGTCCTACCAAAAATCTCCGGACGTAATGCGCGTTGAAGTTATACGCAGCTTCAATTATCTTATGGGATAAAATTCAGACGATAAAAAAAAACCACCATGAAAATTCTTAGTTCAGCACTAACGTCTCAATCACCTCGGCTCATTTATTGTCACCGCTCCAGCGCCCGGGGTTTAGGGAGTCTGCAGGCACCGCTTTTCCTTGTTGACGATATCAATTGCGCCAATTTTATAACGTTTGTTCCGAGACACCTGTATCGGTGTTTGTCAACAAAGATGTTGCGTTCATTGATTATGCTGCCTTAGCCGATGATGGTTTTTCAGCGCATAATTCCTCCGGGGGGTTCAGCCAGACTTCATCGACTCTCCCCCAGTTTCGTATTGACCCAGACCACTGCTGCGGATGCCGGGCCTTTGCCGCCTCGTAGAGTGCCTTGCGCTGTCGCAACAGCTCGCTGTCGAGGCCGGCATGACGCTGTGCCGGCGTCACATAGCTGATCGCGCTGTGGCGATGCTCGTGGTTGTACCAGGTCACAAATTCATACACCCAGCGGCGGGCTGCTTCGAGACTATCGAACGGTTTGCGTGGATAGGCTGGCGTGTACTTCAAGGTCCGGAACAGACTTTCGGAGTAAGGGTTGTCGTCACTCACCGACGGTCGGCTAAACGAAGGGACAACACCCAGACGCTGCAGCGTGATCAGCATGGTGGCTCCCTTCATCGGACTCCCGTTATCCGCGTGCAGGGCCAGTTGGCCGCGACGAACGCCCTCCGCCAGACAGGCTTTACTGATCAGCACGCTGGCATGCTCCGCCGACTCTTGTGCATGGACCTCCCAGCCGACGATCTTGCGGCTGAAGATGTCCTCAATCATGTACAGACGATAGAACTGGCCCCGGACGCTACTGGCAAGGAACGTGATATCCCAGGTCCAGACCTGGTTGGGCGCTGTGGCGCAGAAGCCTTTGGGCTTTGCCACTGTGCGCGGTGGCTCCGCAGCACCGCGACGGTTGACCTGACCAACATCCCGTAACACCCGGTAAAAGCTCGATTCCGAGGCAATATACCGCCCCTCATCAGCCAGACGGGGCACAATCTGGGAGGGGGGCAGGCTGCTGTATTCGGGCAGGTTGCACACGCGCACGATGTCGGCGCGCTCCGCCGGAGTCAGTGCATTACCCGGCGTACGGGTTTGTGCCGCCGCCCTACGCTGATCACCCGGTACGGCCAGTCTGAGGGCCCGCTTCCATCGTTGCAGTGTTCGCACATCAATCTCCAATACCTCGCAGGTGCGGCATCTCCGGGCTCCGGCGGCGACCGCCTCGTCTATCAATTTAATCGCCCGCCGGCGATCTGCTTCGGCAATCAGTCGTCCTCGCTGTCCCCCCAGATCTCCCGGGCTTTTTTTGGGAGCACCAGCAACGCCGCCGCCTCAGACAGCGCTTTGTCCTTGCGGTTGAGTTCCTTCTCCAGTTTGCGGATTTTCTTGCGTTCTTTCTGCCATTCCCGGCGCTCGGCCGCCGTCAGTGGCCGTTCGACATCGGCACCGGATTCAGCGGCTTCCCGCCAGCGCCGCACCTGCTCCACATACAGGCCTTTCTCCCGGCAATAAGCAGAAAGCTCTTCCTCATTCAGCGCAGCAGTTTCAATGACGACAGCAAGTTTGTTCTTGCCGCTCCAGTTCTCTGGGTTGGACGGGTCTGCGGGCACGATGTTACCTCGATCGCGGTACTGGTTCCGCCAATTGTACAGGGTGACATCAGAAACGCCGATCTCCCGACTGACCTGTGCTACCGACTGCGTATTGGGTGGCATCAACCGTCTGATCGCCTGCTCTTTGAACTCTTCACTATAGCGTGTCACTGGACCCTCACTCGCCGCCCCCTCATTGGGATTCAGGTTTGAAAATGGTCGCGACATCTATCCTGACAGAGGGGGCTGGCAACAATTGAGAAGGTAGAGTTGCCCTCACTGGCAGAGCAGGGCTGGGTAAAACGCTGCAAACGTTGGCTTTGATCCAGCATATGAAAGACACGGGCTCACTGAAGCGGCCAGCATTGATAATTGCGCCCACCAGTCTGACCGGCAACTGGCTACATGAGGCAGCCCAGTTTACCCCGCACCTGAAGGTGGTCCTGATCCACGGCCCTGAGCGTATGGCCGGTTTTGCAGAGAAATATTTTTATTTAAATGTGAATCTGTCAAAAAAACCGCCACAGCAGATGCCGTAGCGGACGAGGGAAATATCTGCTGAACGCAAGGCGTGGCGGGCATATACTTGCCCACCTATAATCAGTCGGGGCGGTTTTCGATCAGGCTGTCAACCACGGTGGGATCGGCCAATGTGCTGGTGTCGCCCAGACTGTCCAGTTCATTCTCGGCAATTTTACGCAAAATACGCCGCATAATTTTACCGGAGCGTGTCTTGGGCAGGCCGGGTGCCCATTGGATTACATCGGGCCGGGCAATAGGGCCGATTTCCTTCACGCACAGATCTATCAGCTCCTGGCGCAGTGCTTCTGAGGGTTCCACGCCGTCCATCGGTGTGACATAGCAATAAATACCCTGGCCTTTGATGTCGTGGGGGAAGCCAACAACGGCAGCCTCGGCAATATCTTCGTGCAGCACCAGCGCGCTTTCCACTTCAGCGGTACCCATGCGGTGGCCGGAGACGTTCAGTACATCGTCCACACGGCCGGTAATCCAGTAGTAGCCATCTTCATCGCGGGAAGCACCGTCACCTGTAAAGTAATAGCCGGGATAGGCGCTGAAGTAGGTGTCGATGAGGCGCTGGTGATCGCCGTAGACGGAACGGATCTGGGCGGGCCAGGAAGATTTGACCACCAGATAGCCAGCGCCCGGGCCTTCAATTTCACTGCCGTCTTCGTTCAGCAGGGCCAGATCAATACCGAAGAAAGGCCGCGTGGCTGAACCGGGTTTGAGGTCCGTGGCGCCGGGCATGGGCGTAATCATATGGCCGCCCGTCTCGGTTTGCCACCAGGTATCGACCACGGGGCAGCGGGCGTCGCCCACAACGGTGTAATACCACTCCCAGACTTCCGGGTTAATGGGTTCACCTACTGTGCCCAGCAAACGCAGGCTGGCGCGGGACGTGCGCTTGACCGGTTCATCGCCAACGGCGTTCAGTGCGCGAATGGCGGTGGGTGCGGTATAGAAAATATTTACCTGGTGCTTGTCGATTACCTGCCAGCAGCGACCGGCATCGGGGTAGGTGGGTACACCCTCAAAAATGAGTGAAATAGCGCCGTTGGTTAGCGGACCGTAAACTATGTAGCTGTGGCCGGTAACCCAGCCAACATCTGCGGTACACCAGTAGATTTCACCTTCGCGGTAATCAAAAACGTATTTGAAGCTTGTTGCTGTCTGTAGCAGATAGCCAGCGGTGGTGTGAAGCACACCCTTGGGTTTGCCGGTTGAACCTGAGGTGTAAAGAATGAACAGCGGATCTTCTGAATCCATGGATTCAGGTTCGCAGTCAGTGGTGACAGCCTCCGTGGCCTCGTGGTACCAGATGTCTCGATTGTCCTGCCAGTTGATCTCGCCGCCGGTGCGTTTGACGACAATACAGGTGCTGACACTGGGGCAGTGGGTCAGCGCTGCATCGGCGTTGGTTTTTAAGGGAACACGCTTGCCTCCGCGCAGGCCTTCGTCGGCAGTAATCAGTGTCTGGCAGTCGGAGTCAAGGATGCGATCCTTGAGGGCTTCCGGTGAGAAACCACCGAAAACCACCGAATGGACGGCGCCAATACGGGCGCAGGCTAGCATGGCAACGGCGGCTTCGGGAATCATCGGCATATAAATACAAACCCGGTCACCTTTTTTGACACCGCGATTGCGCAACACGTTGCCGAGTCGACTAACAGCATCTTTAAGTTCGCTGTATGTGATGTGCTTGCTGTCGGCGGGATCGTCTCCTTCCCAGATAAAAGCCGTCTGGTCGGCACGCTGGGGCAGGTGGCGATCAACGCAGTTGACGCAGACATTGAGTTTGCCACCGCCAAACCATTCAGCCTTGCCCTGTGTAAGATCGGCGTTGACAACGCTGTCCCAGGGTTTGTCCCAGCTTAAAAACTGCTCAGCCTGTCCGGCCCAGAAGGTATCGGGATCGTCTATCGACTGCCGGTACATTTGCTCGTACTTGTCAGCATCAATCCAGGCATCGCTGAAACTGGCGGGCACCTTGTGAAGCGGAAAGTCAGACATAGTGATTATTCCTGTTATGAGTCTATAAGCGTTGATCATACGCTATGTCCATACAGGAGCAATTCTACCAAGGTCTAAAGGTTTTCGATCAGGGGCATGCTCTGTGCTTATCGCTTGCCGGGTCTGTTTCCTGTTAATCCGACAATCTATGTTGCCGGATGCTGTCGGCTTAATAAAACTCGAAACGGGTTTGGCTTTTCAGCTGTGTGCTGGCCGTCGCAGATGATCCCTGCTGCAAGGATGATACCGTCAGTCCCAGCAGGCGCACGCCCATTGCCACCGGCAGCAGTGGTCTGAGCAGACCCTGTCCCATATACTTGAGCTGTTGACAGCTGATGATGGCCTCGTCGATGGAATGCGAACGGGTGATCTGGCGAAAATCACTGTATTTGACTTTTAGTGTGAGCGTTCGCCCTCGCGCCTGTTGGCGGCTAATACGCTCCCAGGTTAGCTCGGCGATACTCTCCAGCGCTGTCTGTAGAGCATTATCTGTCAGCAGGTCGGTGCGGTAGGTACGCTCGGCACCGATCGACTTGCGAATTCGGTCAGATTTGACGGGCCGTTGATCAATACCGCGGCTGGCGTGATAGAGATAATGGGCACTCTTACCAAAATGCTCGCTGAGAAAATCCAGGCTACAGGCGCGGATATCCGCTCCATTGTGAATATTCAGGCGAGCCATTTTGTCGGCTGTTTTTGGGCCAACCCCCCAAAAACGGCGAGCGGGCAGGCTGGCTGCAAAGTCGGCGCCCTGTTCGGGTAGCACTACGCAGATACCGTCGGGCTTGTTCTGGTCCGAGGCGACTTTGGCCAGAAACTTGTTGTAACTGACTCCTGCGCTGGCCGTCAGAGCCAGCTCTTGTCGGATCTGTGCCCGGATCAACTGGGCTATACGTACAGCGCTGCCAATACCCGGCTTGTCCCGGCTGACATCAAGATAGGCCTCATCCAGAGAAAGAGGTTCAATCCTGTCGGTATAACGATGAAAGATAGTGTGGATCTGTTTTGAAACGGCACGGTAAACATCAAAGCGGGGTTTGACAAAAATCAGTTGTGGGCAGTGCCTGCGGGCAGTGACCGAGGCCATGGCTGAGCGCACACCAAAGCGCCGTGCTTCATAACTGGCAGCGGCAACCACACCCCGTTCGGCCTCGCCGCCAACTGCAATCGGCTTGCCTTGAAGCTCCGGATGGTCGCGTTGCTCTACACTGGCAAAAAAAGCATCCATGTCAATATGGATGATCTTGCGCAGGTTTTGTTCATGGGTGTCAGACATAGTACAAATAGTAGAATTTGCAGTTACTGAAGAGCAAGGTGGAATGTCAATTTGATGTCAGTTCTGCTTAAGGCATGCCAGTAGTATCTGTGTGCCAACAGAACTGCCGGAGTGAACAATGATTAATTCTGCCAACCGGCTTGCCAAATTTAACCTGATTATCCGGGTAGGAGGATAACTGTGAACAATCCCGCTGCTGTAAATCCCGTTGCCGGTGCCGACAATGCTGAAGCTGTCCGTAATGAATTGATGGCGTCCTTTGGACTCCAGCGTGCGGCTTATCTGGAAAATCCCTATCCTGACCTGCGTGAGCGCAGGGATGATCTACTCAAGCTCAAGCGGATGATCATGGATAACCTGGACGATATTATTGGCGCAATCAGCCAGGATTACGGCAACCGTTCTGCCCACGAAAGCAAGTTTGCCGAGATTGTGGCTGTTGTCGATGGCATTGGCGATACCATCAAAAAACTCAAAAAATGGATGAAGCCTGAAAAACGCCATGTTGATAAAAGTATGTATCTGGGCGCCCGGAATGTACTAATGGCCCAGCCGCTGGGTGTGGTTGGTCTGATTGTTCCCTGGAATTTTCCGGTCAATCTGACATTTTCCCAGCTGACAGCTGCTTTTGCTGCGGGTAATCGGGCCATGGTTAAAATGTCGGAAAACTCCATTGCCCTGACACGTCTGTTACAACAGCTTGCACCCAAGTATTTTCCCGCAGGGAAATTGCAGATTTTTGAAGAAACCGGCGGTGTCGGTATCCAGTTTTCGCAGATTCCTTTTGATCTGATTGTGTTTACCGGTTCCGGTCAGACGGGCCGTGCTGTCATGGCTTCGGCGGCCAAAAATCTGACGCCGGTGATTCTCGAACTGGGCGGTAAGGCACCGGCAATCATTGACAAAAATTATCCGTTGCAAAAAGCTGTTGAGCGCATCATGTTTGTCAAACAGTTCAATGCCGGTCAAATTTGTACCAATGTTGATTATGTCTTTGTTCACAACAGCCAGCGAGATGATTTTGTACGGTTGGCCAAAGATTATATTCGGGAGCATTGCCCGGATATCAATCATACTGACTACACATCAATTATTGATGACCGCTCCTTTGATCGTTTACAGGGCACGTTGCGTGATGCACGTGAAAAGGGGGCCACGGTTATCAATCTCAGTGAGGGGCAGGAACCAAACCCGGAAAACCGCAAATTACCCCTGCATCTGGTGCTCGATACCAATCCCGAGATGATCATCCGTCAACGTGAAACCTTTGGTCCCCTGTTGATGGTATTAACCTACAATGAGCCCTCGGAGGTGGTTGACTACATTAACGCCAACGACCGTCCATTGGCCTTGTATCCCTTTAGCAATGACCAGGATCTGTCAGACATGTATATCAAACGGATTATGTCAGGCGGTGTTACTGTCAATGATGCGTTGTTTCATGTTGCCCAGCACGATTTACCCTTTGGTGGTGTGGGCCCCTCCGGTATGGGTCATTATCACGGTTATGAGGGCTTTGTAGCCTTCTCTAAAATGCGGCCCATTTTTTATCAGGCCAACCGGACGGCAATGAAACTGCTGCGTCCACCCTATGGCAAAGTGGCCACCCGTATGCTCGATACCCTGCTTAAGCTGAAGGGCCGTTAACCGGGCCGAATGAATAAGCGGCACATGGATGTGCCGCCGCAGTCTATAAGTCTATGCGAGCCACTGAAAATCAAGGGATTTCGCACATTCCGATAATTGTCAAGGGTGACAATCAAATAGTGAGGGGTTCATCTATTTGATTGCCAGGTTGATAGTTTCACAAAGATGATACGCATCATTTATACAGGTGCGCTTTGGTGTTTGGTGTTGAAAAGCTATCACTGTCAGATCGGGGCTGCATGGTGGTATTTGCCGGACTTCAGGTTTATTGCTCAAAGTCCGGCTTCAGCTTTGTTGCGCAAGGCTGCAAAACCTTCGTAGCGCCAGTCACGCAGAGCCAGCACGGCGGTGTAGCCGCGGCGCTGGTTAAAATCCAGACTGCTGTCTTCGCGGTTGAGCTGGTCGAATTCCCTGGCCAGACGCTGCATTCGGCGGCGTAGTTCCGAGTTCGACTCAGCCGACAGCATGCCATTGAGTACGATCAGGCAGTGTTCCTGTTGTTCGAAGTTGGCAGCAAAAAAATCTTTCTGGATGCTTTTTAAAAAACGCTTTTGAATAGGGCCGCCGGGCTGCCAGCCGAAGTTGGGCGCCACCAGCAGCTTGATCCGGTTACCGACTTGCAGCTCGATCAGGTGCAGACGGTCGAGACGAGCCAGCATCTGGATCAGCTGGTGCTCCTCAAAGATATAAAATTTGAGAATATCCTCAAAACGCCAGCGGTTAAGCACGCAAACAGTAACTACCAGCAGGGCGAGATCATCGGCAATTTCACGTTCCTGCTCGATGCTAAGGCTTTGCAGGCGATCGTGGCGCTCGTCCATGCGCTTTACCAGTGTACTGATATCCAGAGCGCACAGACTACAGATGCGATCCACCTCTGCCAGTGTAAATTCCTCTTTGGAAAATTTGCGTTTGATTGAGGATTCAGACAGATTCAGTGCGTTGGCAATATGGGCATAGGTGATACCTGCTGCTTTCAGACTGGTCTTGAGAGTGTCGATAAGGGGGGTAACCTGCGCCATGGTAACTCCGTTGATAACTTTAATATATATTGAAAGGTTTTTGGTATCGCCAGATAATACCAGAGGGTGTGATTAGTGGAACAAGCCCGGTAAGGCTGGTGACGAATAAAAGTAGTGTGTAGCCTGCTGGTGCTGAAACGGGATGGAGCAGAGTATGAGCAATAAGCGGGGCAACTCAAATAAGCGAAGCTATTTTGCCTACCTCTGCGTGGTTTTCCTCAATGCCTTTGTCGACCTGGGCCATAAAATCGTTATCCAGAATGCGATCTTTAAAAGCTATGACGGCCAACAGCAGATTATTCTCACCGCCATTGTCAACGGCCTGATTTTGCTGCCTTTCATCCTGTTATTCTCACCGGCAGGTTTTCTGGCGGACCGCTTTCCCAAACACCGTATTATTCGTCACGCTGCCGCTATTGCCGTGGTGGCGGTCGGGGCTATCTGTTTTTGCTATTACCAGGGCTGGTTCTGGGCCGCTTTTGCGCTGACCTTTGCACTGGCAGTACAGAGCGCTATTTATAGCCCGGCCAAATACGGCTATATCAAGGAGCTGGTGGGTGCTAAAAAACTGACGGCTGCCAACGGTATGGTGCAGGCACTAACCATTTCCGGCATTCTTTTTGGTACTTTTGTTTTCTCCATTTTGTTCGAATCTCTGCTGCCGTCGGCGGGCACCGTCAGCCCGGATGAAACGTTGCGTTATATCGCGCCCATTGGCTGGGTGCTATTGGCGCTGGCGCTGCTGGAATGGGTGATTGCCGGTCTGCTGCCTGTGCGTCGCAAAGGTTCGACGCAGCTGCGTTTTGAGATTGGCCGCTACTTCCGTCTGGGTTATTTGCGACAAAATTTGAAGGTGCTGGGTGAACGCGAGGCCATCTGGCTGTCAATTATCGGTTTGGCCACTTTCTGGTCTATCTCTCAGGTGATGCTGGCGGCTTTTCCGGCTTTTGCCAAAGAAGCTCTGGGCGAGACTAATACGGTGATTATTCAGGGCGTGCTGGCTTGCTCCGGTATCGGCATTATGATTGGTTCGCTCATTGCTGGCAAAGCGTCAAAAAACTATATCGAAACCGGCTTTGTGCCGGTGGGGGCACTGGGTATCGCTATCGGACTGGCACTGTTACCCACGCTGGGCAGTACGGCGGCAATGGCGGTGACCTTCCTGTTGGTTGGGGTGATGGGTGGGCTGTTTATTGTGCCTTTGAATGCCATGATTCAGTTCCTGGCCAACAAGGATCAGTTGGGTACCGTGCTGGCGGGCAATAACTGGGTGCAGAACGTCGCCATGCTGAGTGCGCTCTTGCTGACGGTGGTTTTTGCTTCACTGGGCCTGTCCAGTATCGGCTTGTTTGGCTTGCTGACTCTGGTGGCCTTGATCGGTACGGGTTATACGGTGCGCAAATTGCCGCATTCTCTGGCGCGTATCGTAGCCACTTTTATTCTCAAGCGTCGCTATCGTCTGGAGGTGGTTGGTTTTGACAACCTGCCCCAGACGGGGGCCACCCTGTTGTTGGGCAATCATATTTCCTGGATTGACTGGGCACTGGTGCAGATGGCTTGTCCGCGGCCCATTCGTTTTGTCATGCTGAAACGCATTTATGACACATGGTATCTAAAGCCTCTGTTCAAGGCTTTTGGTGTGGTGCCCATTGCTCCGGGTAATAGTGAGATAGCGCTTGAACGTATCAACGAACTGCTCAGGGCCGGAGAGTGTGTCTGCCTGTTTCCGGAGGGCGCGATCAGCCGCAACGGTCATCTCGGAAAATTTCACACAGGTTATGAGCGCACGCTCGAAGGTGTGGATAACGGCGTCATTGTGCCGTTTTATCTGCATGGGTTATGGGGTAGCAGTCTGTCGCGGGCGGAAGAGGGCTTGCGTATGTCGCGGACACCGGATTTTCGGCGTGACCTGATTGTTGCCTTCGGCAAGGCGCTGCCGCTGGATACGGGAGCCAAGGTGCTCAAGCAGCAGGTGATCGAGCTGTCGGCTATTGCCTGGCAGGCCTACAGCAAAAGCCTCGACTCACTGCCACTCACATGGTTACGCACTGCTCGTCGGGAGCCATCGCGTATGGCTATTGCCGCCAGTGATGGCCGGGCTTGTAGTGCCGGTTCACTGGTACTGCGTGTGCGTGCCCTGGCCCGTGGTTTGCCGGTGAGCTTGAGTGGGCGGGTGGGTATTTTTATGCGTCCTGGTGTTGGCAGTAGTGTCACTGTTCTGGCTGCACTTTGTCGGGGATTGACTGTTGTGCCACTCGATCCTGATGGAGAGCCGGACAGGTGGGCTGCACAAATAAAGGCTGCCAATATCCAGCAGGTACTGACTACTCAGGCCGTTTGGTCTGAAATAAACAGTATTGGCGCCGGTGTTGATCTGATCTGTATGGATCAATATTTAAGTCCTGAATCCCTGTGGCGACGCAGCCTGTGTCGATTGCAATTCTATCTGTTGCCCGTGCGCTGGTATGCCCGCTTACAGGGTGTATCTGTCAATGGTAGTGATGCGGCGGTGTTGTTGCAGGATGACAATGGTTCTGCGCATTTACTTAGCCATCGCAACATTGCTGTTGCCAGCAAACAATTGTCGGATGTCCTGAACATGCGAATGGATGATGTGATTGTATGCAGTCAACCCCTGTCATCGATGGCGGGGTTTTGTATGAGTCTGCTGATGCCGTTGATGGAGGGTATTCCCGTGCTTTGTCATGAGAGGGTGGAGGATATGCCGGCATTGGCCCGGGCTATTGCCCGTTTCAGTGCAACGCTGCTGCCGCTCAGGGCTAAACAGCTGTGTTCGCTGGCCGATAGTGACACCATTCATCCGTTGATGCTGGATAGCCTGCGTCTGGCGGTTAGCACTGATGGCGAGTTAAATGAAGCCGATGAAGCCACTTTTGCACTGCGCTTTGGTGTGCATATTTACGAAGGGTTTGGCTGTACTGCCAGTGCTGGACTGGCCACGCTCAATATTCCCGATACCATTGACTTTAAGGACTGGAAAGTTCAACAGGGCTGTCTGTCTGGTAGTGTCGGCATGCCTTTGCCCGGTACACGTCTGCAAATTGTGGGCAAGGATGGTGAACTGTTACCGCTGGGAGTGAGTGGTTCGGTCTGGCTGGGTGGCGTGCAGGTGGGAATGTCGCTTGGTCAGGCGGCGCCGAAGGTGGCTGGTGAGCGAGTGTTTAAGGATGCACAGGGGCAGCACTGGCTCGATACCGGCCGTCAGGGGCAGCTCAATGAGGAGGGCTTTTTGTTGCTGGCCCCAACTGACTGAGCTGGCGTCCCGGCCAGATTTAGCTGGCCATCCAGGCCGGGAAGGGCAGCTTGTGCCGCATTAGAAATTCCGGGTTGAACAGTTTGCTGTGGTAGCGGCTGCCTGCGTCGCAAAGTACCGTCACAATAGTATGCCCCGGCCCCATTTCACGAGCCAGTTCAACCGCGCCGGCGATGTTGATGCCGGAGGAACCACCCACTGATATTCCCTCGTTTTTGAGCAGGTTGAAGATATAGGGCAGGGCGTTATCGTCATCCACCTGACAGCAAAAATCCACATCCACACCCTGTAAATTTCCGGGCACGAAAGAGATACCAACACCTTCGATGATGGAATTGCCAGCCAGACCATCACTAGCCCTGAAGTGGCTGTAAAGACCGGAACCCAGAGGATCAGCCAAGCCAATTTTAATTTCGGGTTTGTTCTCGCGTAGAGCGGCTGCCACGCCCGCGAGGGTACCGCCGGTACCGACCGAGCAGATAAAACCATCGATATTACCATCGGTTTGTTGCCAGATTTCCCGCCCGGTAGTAGCGTAGTGGATACGCCAGTTGGCCTGATTATCGAACTGTCGGGCCCAGGTGGCACCATTTGGTTCTTCGTGAGCCCGGCCCCGGGCGACATTTTCAGCGGTGTGAATATAGTGCTGAGGACTGTCGTAGGCTGTTGCCGGTACTAAAATCAGATCGGCCCCGAGCATCTCCAGCTGATCGACCTTCTCCTGACTGGCGGTCTGAGGCATAACAATGACAGATTGATAACCGAGTGCATTGGCCACCAGCGTCAGTCCGATGCCTGTATTGCCAACAGTGCCCTCGACAATAACGCCGCCCGGGCGTAGTTCACCGGCGGTCTCCGCCGCACGGATGATCCCCAGGGCGGTACGATCTTTGATTGAGCCTCCGGGATTCATAAATTCAGCTTTGCCGTAGATATGGCAGCCGGTCAGTTCGGATACCTCTTTTAAATACAGCAGCGGGGTGTTGCCGATTAAATCGAGAATGCTGGACTGCTCGGGCATGGTGCCTCCTGCGGCGCGTTATGCTGATGCATCATTATTACGGTCATTACAAAATTTCGCCAGCTATTGAGCAGGCCATTACCGGCAATACTTGCCAGCTGGGCCGCTTCTGATAGTCTCACCTGTAGCTGCGGGTGTTATACCCGATAACTGACAATGACAGGGAGCCACAATCAACAATGAAAGCTGAAACTATTGCACTGCATGTTGGCTATGAAGGTGATCCGGCCAGCCATGCGGCCACAGCGCCTATTTACCAGACAACATCTTACACTTTTGATAATACCCAGCATGGTGCGGACCTGTTTGATCTGAAAGTGGCGGGCAATATCTACACGCGGATCACCAACCCCACTACGGCGGTTTTAGAGGCGCGGCTGGCTGCGCTTGAAGGCGGTGTGGGTGCGCTGGCACTGGCCTCAGGCGCTGCTGCCATTCGTTACGCTATTGAAGCCATTGCCGAAGTGGGCTGCAATATTGTCAGTACTTCTCAACTTTATGGCGGCACCTACAATCTGTTTGCTCACACTTTTCCGAGACAGGGCATTGAAGTGCGCTTTGCCGGAGCTGATGATTTCGATGCTGTCGCCCGCTTGATTGATGGTAATACCCGCGCTCTGTACTGTGAATCTATCGGCAATCCGGCGGGTAATGTGGTTGATATTGCCCGTTGGGCAGATATTGCCCATGCCGCCGGTGTACCGTTGATTGTCGATAACACCGTCGCTACACCCTTGCTGTGCCGGGCTTTTGATCTGGGTGCAGATATTGTGGTTCATTCCTTGACTAAATACATTGGTGGACACGGTACCACCCTGGGTGGGGCTATTGTCGACTCCGGCAAGTTTGACTGGGCGGCCCACCCTGAGCGTTTCTCCATTATGTCAACACCCGACCCGTCTTATCACGGTGTGGTTTATACCGAAGCTATGGGGTCGGCTGCTTATATCACCCGCTGCCGTGTGGTACCCCTGCGCAACACTGGCGCAGCGCTTGCCCCGCACAGTGCCTTTTTACTGATGCAAGGTCTGGAAACGCTTGCTCTGCGCATGGAGCGACATTGCGAAAATACCCAGCAGGTAGCCCAATACCTGGCGA
Organism: Parahaliea sp.; assembly: GCA_047974765.1. Lineage (GTDB taxonomy): Bacteria > Pseudomonadota > Gammaproteobacteria > Pseudomonadales > Halieaceae > JBKECP01. The sequence continues at coordinate 13,626 of JBKECP010000022.1, forward strand.
CTCATGAGCAGGTGAGCTGGGTTAGCTATGCCGGTCTGGCGGACAGCCCTCACTATGCCAATTGTCAGAAAATCTGTGGTGGTCGTGCCTCGGGTATTCTCAGTTTTGGTATCAAGGGCGGTAAGGATGCAGGTGCCCGTTTTATTGATGCTCTGCAACTGATTTTACGGCTGGTAAATATTGGTGATGCAAAATCGCTTGCCTGTCATCCAGCCACCACAACCCACCGACAACTCAATGTACAGGAGTTGGCGTCGGCCGGAGTAAGTGAGGATATGGTTCGTCTGTCGATAGGCATAGAGCATATCGATGATATTCTGGCTGATATTGAACAGGCGCTTGCTGTAAGCAAGGGTTAGTCTTGTTTATATCAGAGCTTGTTTCAATGCCTGTCGGGCAGGGTGACAACTGGGTTTTTGGTTATGGTTCACTGATCTACAAGGTGGATTTCCCCTACCTGCGCCGGGAGGTGGCCAGTATTAAGGGTTGGCAGCGGCGCTTCTGGCAGGGTTCACACGATCATCGCGGAACGCCTCAGCAGCCGGGGCGAGTGGTTACGCTGGTGCCTTCACCGCTGACTATTTGCAAAGGTGTAGCCTATCGGGTGGAGCCCCAGGTTATTGAGCACCTGGATTATCGTGAGAAAAACGGCTATCGCCGTATAAGCACATCGATAGCGCTATCTGATAGCGGAGCACAGGTTGATGGCGTGTTCTATATTGCTGCACCTGACAATGAGGCTTTTTTAGGTGAGGCGCCGGTTGAGGATATTGCCCGCCATATCAGCCGCGCCCATGGACCCAGTGGCAGCAATCGTGATTATGTGTTGCATCTGGCGCAGGCACTGCGTGAGCTGGAAGATAATGATGAGCATGTAATGGCACTGGAAGCACTGTTGCTCGGATGCTGATGTACGTTAAATAACGATTCAAAACGGGAAAATATCATGAAAGAACCCTTTAAGGCGGTAGTCGTTGAAGAGACAGATGGGACACTAAAAAGCCGCCTCGGTGAATTGACACTGGCAGATCTGCCCGATGAGGATGTGCTCATTGAAGTGAGCCATTCCACGGTTAATTACAAGGATGGTCTGGCGGTCTCCGGACACAGTAGCGTGCGTATTGCACAGCGTTTTCCCATGGTGGCAGGTATTGATCTGGCTGGTATGGTGGTGGAATCCCGTGATCCTCAATGGCAGTCAGGTGATCGTGTGCTGGTTAATGGTTACGGCCTGGCAGAACATTACTGGGGCGGTTATTGTCAGTATGCACGCATGAAGGGTGAGTGGCTGGTGCGTATCCCTGATAATTTGTCCAACGAGCAAGCCATGGCCTTTGGTACTGCTGGCTATACCGCCATGCTCTGTGTACTGACAGTATTGGATCACGGTGTTAAACCTGAAGATGGCCCGATATTGGTAACGGGTGCCTCGGGTGGTGTTGGTAGTGTGGCGCTCAGCCTGCTGGCCGATATGGGTTGTGAAGTAACAGCTGTGACGGGCAATGTAGTGGCCAATGAAGCCTTTTTAAAAGGGCTGGGTGCGCAGCGTGTTATTGCCCGCGATGAATTGGCGCGCCCGTCAAAACCACTGGAGGCTGAGCAGTGGACTGCTGTGGTTGATTGTGTTGGCGGTAGTACGGTCGCTACAGCGCTGGCGCAGGTGAAATATGGTGGTGTGGTCGCCATGACCGGACTGGCTGGTGGTGTTGAACTGAATACGACGGTCATGCCTTTTATTCTGCGCAATGTGGCATTAAAAGGTGTGGATTCCGTCATGGCCAGCCAGGCCACTCGTCAGCGAGCCTGGCACCGTATCGCCGAGACGTTTAACGCCAATAAACTCGCTGCAATCTACCAGTTGGCTCCCTTAACAGAAGTGATTGCACTATGTGATCAGATTCTTGCCGGTACGATTAAAGGGCGGGTGGTGATTGAGGTTCAGCAGGGCTGATTGTAATAGTGAACACTTCGTTGCTTGAAAACTCCTGGCGGCGTTGCTGGCAGGGGCTTGCCGCCAATGGTTCCGGTTTGACGCTTATGCAGCATTTGCTTGGCGCCTGGCGGGAACCTCATCGCTATTATCACAGTGAACAGCACTTACTGGAATGTTTGCAGCTTTTTGAACAGCATTCATCATTGGCCCAGGCACCAGCTGAGCTGGAAATGGCACTGTGGTTCCACGATGCTATTTATGACACACAAGCTCATGATAATGAAGTGCGCAGTGCCGATTGGGCAGTAGAAGCGTTGACTGCTGCGGGCGTTACACCTGAGCGTGTAGACAGGATAAAAACACATATTCTGGCAACGCAGCATACGGTTTTGCCGCAGATGAGTGATGAACAATTGCTGGTGGATATTGACCTTGCCATCCTCGGTGCCGATAGCCAGCGATATGAGCAGTATGAGTGTCAGATCCGGCAGGAATACTACTTTGTGCCTGAGGTGCTTTTCACTACAAAACGCCGTGAAATTTTATCCTCATTTCTCAGCCGTGATGTACTCTATAGCACGGCGGCTATGCGCCAGGCACTTGATAAGCAGGCGCGAATCAATCTGGGGCGGTCGCTGAAAAATCTACCGCCGACGGATAAAGCCTCTGGTATTGAAATATAGTTATGGCTATTGTTTTTGGTGGTGTCCTGGGGCTGTTTGTTATCGCCAGTTTGTTGGCTGCCACTCTTTTCAGAAAATGCAACAAACCCGGCAGGCAGGTCTGCTCTGTGCTGTTGGCCTGGCTTATTGCCACTGTGCTGGCCGCTTATGGTATGGCCAATGGTGAAGAGCCAGACTTTATCAGTTCTGCCCTTATTTACGGGGCCGCAGCCATTATTTTGCTGGCAATCTATCTGGGGGTCTATTTCGCCAGGGAGCTGATGGCGGAGCAGGGGGGCACCGACAGGGATAAGTGTAGTTGAACGAATTGACCTTAAAGATGATCCAAGGCCTGTAAAACACCCAGGCAGAATGCTTTTTCATAAAAATGGCCCGCCCGAGAGGATTCGAACCTCTGACCTTTGCCTCCGGAGGGCAACGCTCTATCCAGCTGAGCTACGGGCGGTTTAGCTAATTTAATACAAATATCCTGCAATGCTCCTCCAGGCGAGTTCTGCCTGGATAGAGGTTGCGAATCATACCCAGTTCACGCTGGCTAGTCCATTGCCTGACCCAATTGAGGTGCTTGTCGGAATCTCTCAATGCGGTAATGATGGTAACTGTGTGGGCTGTCTCTGTAGAGAGCAGTTTTTTTACTCTCAATAATAAGAAAACGGGGGTCTCGCGCATGCGAGGAACGTACAGAGGTCATATTGAACTGGCTCATCAGGAGTTCGGGTTCAAAAAAAAACCTCCGATATTGCTGATTATGGGCCTTGGCGCCCAGATGGTGCAGTGGCCGGATGTTTTTTGTGAGGAGTTGGCGAGCAGAGGCTTTCGTGTTATTCGTTTTGATAACCGTGATGTGGGCGAATCCACTTGGCTGGACAGTTGCTCAGCGCCCAGTCTGATCAGGCTGACGGTATTAAGGCGGCTGGGGTTTGCTTGTTCTGTACCTTACACGCTTGAAGATATGGCCGATGATGCCATTGGTTTGCTGGATACGCTGGGTATTCCCGAAGCGCATGTTGTGGGTGCTTCAATGGGTGGGATGATCGGACAGTTGATGGCTATTTACCATCCTGAGCGGGTATTGTCGCTGACCTCCATTATGTCTTCCACAGGTAATCCGTGCCTGCCCAGAGCAGCGCGGGAATTGACCCGAAAAATTATAATGCCCTCACCGGATGTCAATGATTTTGAGGCCTGTGTTCAGCATGCCATGCGTATCAATAAGCTGCTGATGAGCCCGGCTTATCCATCAACTGATGAACAGCTGCGCGAGCGGGTTGAACAGGTGGTGTCTCGCGGTGTGAATCCTGCGGGGAAGTTGCGCCAAATCGCAGCGATTATGGTTGCTGATGACCGGCGTTGTGGCCTGGCCAGGTTGCGTATTCCCAGTGCCGTAATTCACGGCAACGCTGACCGCCTGGTGCCGGTGGCGCACGGGCTGGATATTGCCAGTGTTACGCCGGAGGCTGAATTGGAACTCATTGATGGCATGGCGCATGACTTGCCCACTGCACTGGTGCCGCGAATGGTTGATATCATCGAGCGCACGGCCCGACGACGCACAATTATGCGCGCTGCCGGTTAGCATTTACCAATTAGGTTTACTGTTTGATAGCGCCGGGAGGAAAATCTGACAAAATATTAAGAGCCGCAGCGTTGACGCTGGCCTCATCTCGCAGCTTTTCCTTACCCGTCAGACGCGAATGAATGCTGCTGCGCCAGACGGATTTTTTCAATACAGGATCAATCATATCGATAATGAAATAACCATCCGTATAGTTGCGTGATATGACTTCAGTGGCCCCTGCGCAACTCCAGCAACTATACATTGAATAACGGTTATAGCCGTAATAGGGGCCGTACATCATAGGGTCACTATATGAGCTGACATCAGTTTTGAACTGGGTGACGAGGTGCCAGCTCAGGAGTATATCGGCCTGATTCGCATCGTCAACAAGGGTAAAGCCCTTCTGGCCCAATGCATAAGCAAGGGCGTTGTTTACCCGGTCTTTTTGCATGTCGCTGAGCTGCATTTTGTTGTCGCCGCTAACTTTACCCGAGCCGGCGTAGAAGGCAATTCGTTTGACAGAGACAAAGTCGTAATCCTGTTTGTAGTCAACGTCAGGTTTAAGCGGGCTGCTGGCACAGGCGGCCAGTAAAGTGCTTGCGGCCAATGCAATAAAAACCTTGATGCAGGGCTGAACGAAGCTGGTCATTAATTTTTCTCCTTGATGCCGGTATAGCCTCTGGTCTGGCACGATTTGTGTGCACAGAACAAATATCCTGGCACTGCTGTTCAAGCGTAAAAGAGGCACAAAACTGAGACAGAAGTATAGCTATTTTGTGCTCTGATGGCTCGCTGAAACTTGCATTATCGCTTTGCTTGGACCAATCCGCCGCCGCAGGGTTCCAGTATGTCCTGCAATGCATGCACATGCCGCACCGGTGCCTGATACCAGTATTCGATGGTGCTGTTACGCTGTAACTGCCACTGGCGATAGGCAGGTGGCAGCGTATCCTCAAGCAGGCTCTCAAGTGTTTTTATCGCCGGAAGCAGGTTGTGGTATCGCCGGGATAGTGCGGCTGACCATGGCTGAATATCGCCGATAAAAAAGCGTTGCATTATATTGGGCAAAATGTCAGCAGCTTCAAAGCGCAGCGTATCCGTGCACAGGGGGGCTTTTTGCTGGCGTTGTGACAGCAATTGGTTGGCATTTTCAAGCCAGCTGGATTGCAGTGCCAGCGCCTGCATTAACCGGCCTCCGTCACCTTTAGCGACCTCACCCAAATCCAGTTCAAACTGAAGATTATCAGCCTGATAATCTCCGGCAAGCCAGTGGCGGATATTATCAGCCATGTTTTCCAGCGCAGTAGGCACTGTGCTGCCGGTCTGATTGGGGTAGTCGGCCAGTGTGGGGGCGGGCTGCCAGAAACTGCGGAATTCTGTACTGGCAAGGGTGGCCATAAATATTCGTGCAGGCAGTTGCTGCTGCTTCAGCAAGATAGCTGACTGAAGGGTCTGCGCCAGGGGCTGTCGGCCCTTGTGTTTGAGGTGTTCAATGCAGGCCGGTGCCAGGCGCAGATATTCAAGGTCCAGTAACAGAAGCTGTGACGGATAGGCCAGTCGACCAAGGCTGCTGTTACGCCGACCAATATTGATTTGGACTTCGCAGCCGCTCAAGGCCAGAAAATCCAGCGTGTCCAGGCTGGCTGATTCCAGTGCAAGCTGCAAAACCGCAGGACGGGGCAGACGGGGCAGGTCGGTCGGCAAAGGTGGTGCCGCTGTGACAGATAACGCATTGGATAAGCGTGAGAGGTAGTTGTCAAAGCGATCCTCAGGGCCGCCTTGTGCGCAACCGCCCAGCACCAGTGCGATACAGGCGGTGAGGCGTCGGCAAATATTCAGCAATACATCACCTGGATTCCGCAGTCGAGCGCTTGTTTTCTTCTTGAAAGTCATATGGATACTGGTCTTTGATCGCACTCACCTTCCGGGTGAAAACGCTACGCACCCACTGGTACTACACTTGGCGCGTCAGGCAGCGTTGCTCCGCCTTGCGGGCAATCAGCCCGCGGCGTTGCCGCACCTTGCCTGACACACCGATTACAGCACCATTGGACACGTCCAACGGCGGATTCTAGGATCATCAATGACCAAGTGCCGCCTTGATACGCGGCAGCCATGCCTGAATATGCTGGCAACTTGCCGGTACGCTCGCTTTGACCCAACTGGCAAAGCCAATACAAACCAGTAGATCAATATCGGCCAGAGAAACATGATCGCCGACTAAAAAGGGTGAGCGGGCCAGTGCTTCGTCGGCTATTTCAAAGCCGGGGCCGAGGCGTAATTTGCCCCGTTCGGCCAGCTCGGGAATTTGTGGAACATCCAGCCTGCCCGGCAGACCCCGATTGGTAAAATTAGGGTGACTATTGCGCAGGATTTCAGCAACAGCGAGCAGGCAGTTGGTGAACAGACGGTGATCCCAGCTGATGATCTGTGCCCGCTCCAGAGCTGACTGGCCCAGTAAGGGTTTATCTGGATACTGTGCCTCCAGATAAATTGCGGCACCAATGACCTCATTCAGTACAGTGCCGTCATCCAGCACCAGAGCGGGCACTGTAGCGGCGGGATTGATGGCCAGGTATTCGGGTTTGAGTTGTTGCTGACTCATCAGGTCAATTTGAATACTTTCTATATCAATGCCTTTGTAATTGATGAACCACTGTAGACGCTGGGCATTGGGAGCCGGATCAAAGGTATAGAGTTTCAAGAATATCTCCGCAAGCTGTGATTATTGTGTAGTTGCCCATACTATTAACCTGACAATCAAATAGATGAATCCTTCGCTATTTGATTATCGCCCGCTTAAATCGGCGGAATTTGTGAAATTCCTTGATTTTCAGGAGCTCGCGCAGGCTTACAGCCTGCGGCGGCACATCCATGCCCGCTTATTAATTCGGCTAAAAGCCTGCCGAGTTAATATTAACCTGGCAATCTATGTTGCCGGGTTAATAACCTGCCTGCAACAGTGATGTCAGAAGGTGATGGATTATGGTTGCGATGATCTGTCGTCGGGCAGGCCCGTACCGCGAGGGAATTGAAAATATTGCTGGCAGGAGTAGGATTGCCTCCCGGTAATCAAACTGTTTATTTCGCGCAGGCTTTTGGACCTGATCTGGCACTGCTGGTAGCATGGTCGGGAGCCTCAACAGACACGCTGCCAAAGTCTGCGTCTGTGAGAGAATTGCCATTGTGCTTCAATAACTTAGGGCAAAATTCGTGATGATTCGCAAAAATATTGTATGTGTAGTGATGCTGATTGCTGCCGCCGGTGCTGCCGCGGTTGAGCTTTCTGAAAGTGAGCGTGCCGAGATCGCGGCACGTATTGCCCCGATAGGCGATGTTTGTCTGCAGGGTGATGACAGCTGTGGCGGAGTGGTTGCGGCGACGGCTGAGCCCGCAGTGGCGGCCGCTCGCAGTGGTAAAGAAGTTTATGATGCCGCCTGTTTTGCCTGTCACGCCACCGGTGCTGCCGGTGCTCCGATCCAGGGTAACGCCGATAGCTGGGCGCCCCATATCGCCAAGGGCATTGACACTTTGCACAACAGTGGCCTGCACGGAGTTCCCGGTACGGGCATGATGGCCAAGGGCGGTTGTATGGCCTGTAGCGATGAGGAAGTGATCAACGCTGTTGATTATATGGTTGAAGGCAGTCAGTAAAGCATTTCCTGCTTTTTGTTAATCACAGCTTTCGTGTCATCTGATGCGCGGAAGCTGTGCTTCGCAGGCCATTGATCATTTCTTCTGTCTGCTTTTGACTTCGGTGTGTTTTGTCAGCAGGCTGCTTTAGTCGTGGGGCAGCAGTTTCAGACCAACTTTCAGTATTTTTCCCTGAACCATCTCTTTTACTACCAGTTCAATGCCGGCTACCCGCAGGCGATCACCCACTACCGGCTGGTGATGCACGCGCTTGCGCAGTACGGCATCCAGATTGAGGCCACGTAGTTCTTCATCCAGTGGCAGACCGTAGACGGAGCAAAGATCGGCAAAGGGTATGTTGGCTTGCAGGGTAAACTGGCCAAAGAAGGCGCCGCCGAGGAGGTGGGCGGGGGTGGGTAGCGTAGCAAAGAGACCGGCCAGTTGTTCGCCCTCATCGGCGGGAGTCAGCAGAACCAAAAAATCCTCTGGCTCAAGGGCCAGTCCGGCATTGGGTTGCAGTACTTCCTGACCGCGCAAAATACCCAGTACTTTTACTGTCTCTGGTAGCGACAGCCGTCCCAGCAGGTAGGCGTCGGCCTCGCTGCCGGCATGGATACGATAGGCCAGTAATTCGCGGCCAACTTCGCTGCCGGGGCTGGGAATAGTGACAGCCAGATGTTCACGATCCCCGGCCTGTGGCGGTACGTCCAGTTGCAGGTGACGGGCCAGCGGCGCAATGGTCCAGCCCTGAAAGCAAAGCGATAATAAAACCACGAAAAAAGTGACTTCAAAATAGGTATCACTGTTATCCAGGTCCAGCAGAAAGGGAAACAGTGCCAGAATGATCGGTACCGCACCTTTCAGTCCGACCCAGGAGATAAACAGCTGTTCCCGCCAAGGAAAACGAAAGGGCAGCAGGCAGGTAAATACAGCCACCGGGCGAGCGACCAGCATCAGTGTTGCCGCCACCACCAGTGAAGGCCAGGCTACCAATAGCAAAGTAGACGGGTTGATTAGCAAACCCAGCAGTAAAAACATGCTGATCTGGCTCAGCCAGGCCAGGCCGTCGAGCAACCAGCGGATGTCGTGCAGGTAGACCAGTGGCCGGTTGCCCAGCATCAGACCAATCAGATAAATAGCGAGAAAACCACTGCCGCCGACGAGGTTGGTGACACCGAAGATGCTCAGGCCAAAACAGACGGCCAGCAGGGGATACAGTACACGCGGCAGTTTCAGCCAGTTCAGCAGTTTTTGCAAAGTCCAGCCACCGGCCAGTCCTGCTGCCAGTCCCCATCCCATCTGGCGGACAAACTCCATCAGCAGTTCGAGGCCCGGGTTGGTATGAGCGCCACTACCCAGCAGGCCCAGCAGCGATACCGTCAGGAATATGGCCATTGGATCATTAGTGCCGGATTCAATTTCCAGCGTGGCACCACTGCGCTGTTTCAATTCAAGACCGGCGCCGTGCAGCAGACCGAAGACGGCGGCGGCATCGGTACTGCCCACAATGGCGCCCAGCAACAGGCCGTTCAACAGTGGCCAGTCAAGCACCCAGGCGGCGGCCATGCCGACGATACCGCTGGTAATGGCGACGCCGACGGTGGCCAGGCTGAGTGCGGGTTTGAGGCCTACACGAAAACTGCTGACCTGGGTGCGCAGCCCGCCGTCCAGCAAAATGATGGCCAGCGCGATATTGCCAACCAAAAAGGCCAGTGGCACATTGGCAAACTGGATGCCGCCAGGGCCGTCTTCTCCAGCCAGCATGCCCACTACCAGAAACAATAGCAGTGAGGGCGCACCAAAACGCTGGGACAGACCGGTGATGGCGATGCTGATCAGGCCGAGGAAGGCACATAACAGTATCAACTGGTAGCTGGCATCAATCATGGGTGTGTGATTGGTCCTGATTACAGGGGCTTTTGATTAGGGGCATCATCCTACCCGGCCTCTGTCTTTGGCACCACTGGTTAAAATATGGGGTGAATACACTCATGCGGCATGTAATGTCGCCCGGTGTGTGGGTTGAAAGGTATCTAATTAAACAGGGCTTTCAGGCTGCTCAGGGTTTCACTGGCCCGCTGTTCATTGGCTTCGCTGGACTGGTCGCCATCACGGCCCTGCCACTGTAAATCGTCGGCGGGTAACTCTGCAAGAAAGCGGCTGGGCTCGCAGTTAACGGTGTCGCCAAACTGGCGGCGTTTGCTGGCCAGTGTCAGGGCCAGTGTCTGGCGGGCGCGTGTGATACCGACATAGGCCAGTCGACGCTCTTCGGCAATATTGTCCTCCTCAATACTGACCCGGTGAGGCAGTAGCCCCTCTTCCATACCGATAATGAAAACATGGGGGAATTCCAGACCCTTGGATGCGTGCAGAGTCATCAGCTGAACCCGGTCCGGACCGCCTTCTTCTTCGTCCTGTTGTTCCAGTAAATCACGCAGAATCAGCCGGTTGACAGATTCGGACAAATCAATGCCTTCATCCCGCATCAGACGTTCGATGCTATCAACGAGAAAATGTACATTACTCATGCGGCGCTCGGCCACCTCTTCACTGGAGCTGATCTGCAACAGCCAGTCTTCATAGTCTATATCCTTGATCAGCTGGCGGAGACCACCGGTACCGGTTTCGCCCTCGTTGAGGCGGCGCATCTGGTCCAGCCATTGGTGAAATGTTTTGAGGCGTCGCAGGCTCGCCTCTGGCAGTACACCTTCACTGATGCGATTGCAGGCACTGCTGAGATTGCAGCGCTGTTCGTTGGCAAAGGCGCCCAATGCCTCCAGAGTGCTGGTGCCGAGCTTGCGCCGGGGCACATTGGCGATGCGCAAAAAAGCGTTGTCATCGCCCGGGTTCACCAGCAGGCGGAGGTAGGCCATGATGTCCTTGACCTCGTTGCGGGCAAAGAAGGAAGTGCCGCCACTTAAGTGGTAGGGTACCGCGTTGTGTTGTAAGGCCAGCTCGATCAGCCGCGACTGGTGGTTGCCCCGATAGAGAATGGCGTAGTCACCAAAACGGGTGCGCTTGCGCAACTTGTGGTCCTGGATTTCTGCCGCCACCAGGTCGGCTTCATCCTGTTCGTTGGCGCACTGAATAATGCGCAGTGGGTCACCGTGACCGAGTTCACTCCACAGCTGCTTGTTGAACACATGTTCGTTGTTGGCGATCAGAGTGTTGGCCGCCTTCAGAATACGTGCGGTGGAACGATAATTCTGCTCCAGCTTGATGATTTTCAAGCCGGGAAAATCTTCCTGTAGCAGCACCAGATTCTCCGGCCGGGCGCCCCTCCAGGCGTAGATGGACTGGTCGTCATCGCCCACTACGGTCAGTGCGCCGCGCACACCGACCAGCTGTCGTACCAGTAGATACTGACTGGAGTTTGTGTCCTGATACTCGTCTACCAGCAGGTAGTGCAGACGGTTTTGCCACTTCTCCAGAATGTCGTGCTGGTGCTCAAACAAAATGGTTGGCAGCAGGATGAGATCGTCAAAATCGAGGGCGTTATAGGCTCGCAGTGCCTTTTGATAGCGGGCGTAGGCCTGGGCACAGAGCATGTCGGCGGGAGAGGTGGCGCGGGCGACGGCTTCCTCGGGCAGGGTGCGGTCATTTTTCCAGTTGGAAATGCGCTGCTGAATCAGGCCCGCCTGGTCGCCTTCGGCACCGTGTTCCTGAATCAGAAGATCAGCAATCAGTTTACGGCTGTCCTCGGTATCGAAGATGGAGAAGCCGTTTTTCAGCCCCAGTTGCTTGCGCTCGCTGCGAATAATTTGCAGACCGAGTTGGTGGAAGGTGCTCACTGTCAATCCTTCGGCGGCACCTTTGAGCAGCTTGCCAACCCGCTCTTTCATCTCCCGGGCAGCCTTGTTGGTAAAGGTCACAGCAGCGATACGTTCAGCCCTCATACCGCACTGCTGTACCAGATAGGCAATCTTGCGGGTGATGACACTGGTTTTGCCGCTACCGGCACCAGCCAGCACCAGCAGGGGGCCATCGATATAGCGCACGGCTTCGCGCTGGCGTGGATTAAGTTGGCTCACGGGGTTTGGGGCTTGCTTGTAGTCATCAAACGGGGCGCAATTGTAGCAGGAATGTGTATAAAGCCCTATTGGGATCCCAGGAGCCTGTTGGGCTCAGGCTGATTCTGCTGCGGCGGTGGGACGTCGGCCCAATTTTCAGTCCTTTTTCGTTGCGTAGCACCATTATGCGCCTCAAAAGGGCTAAAAATTGTACTTATCTTCCCAATCGTCTCGCTACGAACCCCCTAAGTCCGACAGGCTCCTGTGTTTCGGGTGGTGTTCCGGACAGGCCGGTTGTGGCGATTGGAGGCGGTGATCGTCAATTATTGTGACCAGCATCATTATTTTTGATGTCCGCCTGATCGGCGTATGGAATAGGGTTCACATCCTTGCAATACTGCATCGTCATACCGTTTTCGCCGGTTGCGGAGTCTTGTGATTTTGATTGTTTTGATCATTTGATCAGAAGACCAGGACGACATTATAACTATGTCATAACTGGTCATAGCCACGTGCAGAATTATGAACGGGCACTCCAGATCAGGAATAATTGTTTCGAAGCGCTTGTTTTTCTTCTTTATTTCTTTCTTTTGTGGGGGTGTGACACCTGGCGTTTTTACTTTGTGGGGGGGCATTTTGAGCAAAACTACCATTGAACCATTTTGGCAACGGCTACCGGTTATCGCCCGTTATCCGCTGCGTGACGCTGCACTTTATACCACCATCGCACTGGTGGTTTTCAGCCTGCTAATAAATCTGCCGGGGGTTCTCGGTCTTATAATATCGGTGCTGTTCTGGATCTCGGCGTACAAGTATGCCTTTGAGATTCTTCGCGCTACGGCAAACGGGCGTATGGATCCGCCAGAACAGAGGCTGAGGAGCGATAACGATGAGATCTGGAGCTATCTCGGCATGCAGATCATGATGCTGTTGATGGTTGCCGGGAGTTTCACATTGCTTGGCAATGTGCCGGGCATCATTACGATGACGCTGATAATTATCATCCAGCCGGCGGCGACGATGTCGCTGGTTATGGACGGGTCGATACTTCATGCGCTTAACCCGGGTACCTGGGGGGGCATCATTTCGCGCGTGGGTGCTCCCTACCTCGCGCTGGTAGTGTTGTTGTTTGTGTTCCAGAGCACGGCGACCAACGCCAATACCTTGTTGTCCGCGATTCTGCCGCCGTTTCTCGGTGGCCTGCTGGTGTGTGCGGTGACATTGTGGGGTCTGTTTGCCACCTTCCATCTGATGGGCTATTTGATTCTGCAATACCATGAGATGCTGGGCTTTGTCCCGGACAGTATCGGTGGCGGATCAAAGCAGCCACCAGATTACGATCAGGCACTACTGGATGCTGTCGAACAACAGGTGCAGGAAGGTGATACTGATACTGCGATGAAACAATTGCATGCGGAGATTCGTTCGCGGCTGGTGTCGCCCGCGGTACATCAGCTTTACCGCCGACTGCTAAAGAGTGCTGATGACAATGAAGGACTGGCAGCACACGGTCGCCAGTTTATCGGTCAGTTGCTGGCCGATAATGATGAGCGCACGGCACTGATAGTGGCGCGTGAATCGCTGGAAACCGGCCCTCTGTTTAAGCTGGCGCTCTGTGAGCATGCGACACGTCTGGCTGGTGCTGCTGAGCGCACCGGCCAAAGTGCGCTGGCTGTGCAGCTCAACGAGCTGGCCTTTAACACCTTTTCAAAGGAAGCAGCAGCCGTTGGTGCTGGTATCCGTGCCGCTCAGCTGATGAGCGAGCGCCAGGGGCGTGATGCCGAAGCGCGAGAGCTATTATTGGCCGCACGCGAACGGCGGCCGACACCGGAGCAGCGTGCTCAGATTGACAGGACACTGGTCTTGCTGGAGCGCATGGGCAGTTGATGCTGTTATCAGCTTGTTAGGGGCATCTTGCTGCAACTGGGTGGTATTTCTGCCAGTAGAAAGCGGGCCTTGTCGGCTTCGGGTGATTGCGGTGCCTGTTTGATTACATGTGTGAACTGTACCCGCGCTTTGTCGCAGTGGTTTTGTTCAAGCCAGGCTCGTCCCAGCGAGAGCCACAGCAAGGGCAGGCTTGTATCGGCAGTTGATGTCAGGCCGTCAATGATGGCTTCAGCGTCGGCCAGCCGGTGTACGGAAAGCAGTCGCCGTGCCAGTCGGCAGCGCAATGCCGGTTTGATGGTCAGCTTCAGGTGGCGCAGCTCCTGGAGAGTATCCAGTTGTTGATCCAGTGTGGCACTGGTGTTGCCGGTGTGGTCAAGCAGTGCTTTTGCCATTGTCAGAGCCTGCTGGCGGTCGCCACCAAGGCGTGCGCAACGCAGCAATGCGAGCTGCACGGTATGGTCATCAGGCTGTTCATCCAGCAGTTCACGAAATGCTGCTTCAGCCGTTTCCAGTCGCAAGGCACCGAGGTCGGTCAGTGCCTGCTGTATGCGATCACTGCGATCAACTATCAGTGCTTCCTCAACCAGTTGATCTTCACGCACCCAGCCTAGCTGTTGAAAGACGAAGGCGCAGAGAGCGCCGCTGATAATGCCGCTGGCGTGGGCATCAAAACCGATGCCTGCGTCGTGATTGAATAGCAGATTCCAGACTTCCCAGCCCAACCATAAAGGCAGTAACCACAGTGCGGGTACTTTTACGTAGTTGAACACTATAAAAAACCAGTAGAACACCTGTACCTGTCGTCCGGCCCATATAACGGCAAAGGCACCCATCAGTGCGGCAATTGCTCCAGAGGCGCCAAGACCGGCGCCAACCACGTGGCTGTTCCACAGCAAGCTGCCGCTTGATGAGCCGAGAGCGCCGATCAGATACAGCAGCAGGTAACGCCACGGACCCAGCGCCAGCTCGACCAGCAGACCGAGCAAGGCGAGGAAAATCATGTTGCCGAGTAAGTGTCCGGTGTCGCCATGTAAAAAAGCGGCACTGAGCATGCGACCCGGTTTCCATTCGCCATAGCGCAACATCCAGCGATCAGTGAAGTCCTCGCCACGCTTTTCCTCGTACTGGCTGCGTACATCGCGCCAGTGGGTGTGATCCTCAATCGAATCGAAATTGGCAGGGGCATCAAATGCATCCAGGAAATACGGGTCACTTTCAATCAGGGCGGCGGTGATTTGGGGGCGAAATTGCTCATCGGCGGCATCGAGTTGCCCGAGATTTTTGCTATAACCACGTTCGGCCAGCGAATTGCGATAGGCTGGCAGTTCAATGTCGGCAAGCCCGGAGTTGACATAGAATATAGCTGCTTCATTCTTGCGCTGGTACGCATCAAAACTCATGTCATCGGCCTGTAAAAATGTAAAAACGAATACATTAATCAGTATCAGGGCCGCCGTAGCAAAAGGAAAAGTTTCGCGGGTCAGGCGACGATGCAATGGGATAATCAGCACGGTGGATTCCTGTAAATAGGAATGAGTTTGATGGTAAAGAGGGCGCTTAAGTGCTCGCCAGGGTGGTAATTTGTGAGTCTGTTCTTTTCGGTGGAATGGCCGCTTTTTTGCAATAATGCAATACCCGATTTGAAAAAGTAAATCCTCAAAAAAATTATATTTTTTGATTGTGATATTGATCGCAGGAAAAAGTGTTGGAGTGATTTTTATTATTTTATTGCTGTAAATACCTGAGCGCTGTAAATGCGTGTTTTGATTTTTATTCAAAAAAGCATTTACGGTTCATCTTCAAAAAAATTGCTGCTTGAAAAGGGGCTGGTTTGGCGCCCTGGTGTGCGAATCATTTGCAGCAACCCGGTCGGGTTTTTAGCTGGATATATCCAGTCCCCGATATGCCAGTGCCTCGGCAATATGATGTGTCGATACCGTTTGAGCCTCTTCCATATCCGCCAGTGTGCGCGCCAGTCGCAGGCAGCGATGCAGGGCGCGTACAGATAACTTCAGGCTGTCAGCGGCGCGCAGCAGCTGTTGTTCGGCGCTGTTGTCGAGCTGGCAGACAGTGAGCAGTTTGTCGCCGCCAAGTGTGGCATTGATGGTCTGTTGACGGTCGATCTGTCGTTGCCAACACTGTTGTATTCGCGCTCTTACAACGGCGCTTGCTTCAGCTGTAGCATTTTTTTTGAGGATGTCACCGGCGGCAACCCGGGGTACTCGCACCTGTATATCAATGCGGTCAAGCAGGGGGCCGGACAGGCGCTGATGATAGCGCTGTACCTGCTCGGGCGTACAGCGACAGTGTCGTTCGGCATCACCAAAGTAACCGCAGGGGCAGGGATTCATTGCTGCCACCAGCTGGAAGCGGGCCGGGTAGGTGAACTTGTAGTTGGCCCGGGACAGGGTGATAGCGCCCGACTCCATGGGTTCGCGAAGCATGTCCAGCACATGGCGACCGAATTCCGGTAATTCATCGAGAAACAGCACGCCGCCGTGAGCCAGTGAGATTTCTCCCGGCCTGGGTTTGCTACCGCCGCCAACCAGGGCCGCGGCGCTGGATGAATGATGAGGTTGGCGAAAGGGGCGTTGTAAACACAGGTTGTGCATGCTGTCCTGCAGATTGTGAATGGCCGCTACCGTGAGAGCCTCCCCCATACTGAGGGCTGGTAGCAGGCCGGGCAGACAACTGGCAAGCAGGGTTTTGCCGGTACCTGGCGGACCACTCAGCAGCAGATTGTGGCCGCCGCTGGCGGCAATTTCCAGTGCACGACAGGCCAGTGCCTGTCCCTGTACCTGGGCCAGGTCGGGATAGCTCTCTGGCGTAAGATCTTCGTTATCTACCTGCCAGTCAGGCAGTGGTGAGCGGCCATTGAGGTGGGCGCATAGTCGAAGCAGGTCACTGGCGGCAATTATCCGGCTGCCTGGCACCCTGGCTGCCAGTGAGGCGCAGTCGGGGGCTGTGACCAGAGTGCGCCCGGCCCGGGTGCAGGCCTGTGCTGCCGGAATGGCGCCACCACTGCCACGCAGTCGACCATCGAGAGCCAGCTCACTGACAAATTCATAGTCAAGCAGTGGTTCTTTTGGCAGCTGGCCTGAAGCACTGAGAATACCCAGGGCAATGGGCAGGTCGAAGCGACCGCCCTCTTTGGGCAGGTCAGCGGGAGCCAGGTTGACCGTAATGCGACGGTCGGGAAAGTCAAAATGAGAATTCAGCAGGGCACTGCGCACCCGGTCCTTGGCCTCGCGCACGGTGGTTTCGGGCAGGCCGACAATATTAAATGCAGGCAGACCATTGCTGAGATGGGTTTCCACCTGTACCAGTGGTGCATCGAGACCGGCACCGGCGCGACTGTAGATGGTTGACAGTTCCATCGCTCAATCCGTGAGCAAGCTCATGTCAGGTGAAGTCAGTGTTTAGGCAAATGCCATTTGCTTCAGTTTCCTTTTTCCAGTGCAGCCAGCTCCTGCGTCAGTGATTCCAGTTCGGCTTCCAGTGCGCCTACCTTGGCACGAGTACGCTCGAGAATAGCGGCCTGGGTGTCAAATTCTTCACGACTGACCATGTCCAGCCGTGACAGGGCGCCTTGCGCCAGATTGCGAAAGCCCCGGTCTACTTCCTCTTTCAGGCCGCTGCCGCCGACCAGTGAATTGACCTGTTCCAGGACGGTGCTCAAGGGAGGGGGTTTCAGTGCCATTGGTCTTGCTCGTATGTTTGAAAGTAGAGGGCCTCAGTCTAGTGGAAATTGCCGCAATGGCACAGATCATTTGGGTGCAGTGACCAGTAGCAACGCACATTTTTGGTGCATAAAAGTTCACCAAAACAGGGCTTTATAAGCCTGACTGCTATGCAGGATTACTGATAATAGTTTGATTAATAAAAATAAATCAGCCTTTGGCACAGGTCGTGCTGAATCCACTGTACAGTTTCAAGACATTTCAAAATACCGATGAAAATGCGGATACATGCAAAACGGTATTGAAACCACACAGGAGAATAGAAACATGCTGTACAAAAAAGTACTTCCCGCTTTGCTTGCCGCCACTGTTGGCTATGGTGTGTCCACAGCCTTTGCCGAACCTGAAATCAGTGCCAATGTTTCATTAACCAGCGATTACCGATTCCGTGGTATTTCACAGTCTGATGATGATCCTGCTCTTCAGGGTGGTTTTGATCTGGCTTTTGACAACGGTCTCTATATTGGCACCTGGGGCTCATCGGTGGATTTTGGCGGTGGTGATTACGGCTCGCTGGAACTGGATTATTACCTTGGCTGGAAAAAAGAAACCGCTGGTGGCGTCGGTTTTGATATGGGGTATATCTATTATTCCTATCCGGGGGACGAGGGCAGCGCTGACGGTGATTACCAGGAAATCTACGGCAGTGTATCTTTTGCAGACATTACCCTTGGCCTGGCTTACTCCGATGACTACTACGCCGAAAGTGGTGATTTTCTTTACTACTATGCCGATTACAGCCTGGGCCTGGCTGATAATATTTCCCTCGATTTTCATATTGGTTACAACGATTTTGACGAAGAAGGCTTCCTTTCTGACGGTGCCGATTCTTACCTTGACTATTCCATTGCACTGACAGCGACCTATATGGCGGTTGACTTCAGTCTGGCCTGGGTTGGCACGGATCTCGATGAGGAGGAGTACTTTGAGCTCGACGATCTGATTGATGATGCCGCGGTATTTAGTATTTCAAAAAAATTCTGAGCGCACTTTTATAGACAGAATCGGGGTGCAGGTTGAGCGCGTCCGAGAATTAACAGGAGACATCCATGAAACTGATAACGGCAGTAGTCAAGCCATTCAAACTGGACGATGTGCGTGAAGCGTTGTCCGAAATCGGTGTGCAGGGCATTACGGTGACAGAAGTAAAGGGCTTTGGGCGTCAAAAGGGGCACACCGAACTTTATCGCGGTGCGGAATATGTGGTGGATTTTCTGCCCAAGGTGAAGATAGAAGTGGCGGTTGCTGATGGCATTGCAGATCAAACGATTGAGGCCATTACCGGCGCTGCCAATACCGGCAAGATCGGTGACGGCAAGGTTTTTGTTTCCGGGCTGGAGCAAGTGATTCGTATCCGCACTGGTGAGACCGGTGAAGATGCAATCTGAAGCCGAATAGCCAAATTAAAGACGGCGCCTTATATAGAAGCCGAACTGTAAAGAAGAGAGTTTACTCCCATGGAAAACCAGATTTTTGAATTGCAGTACGCAGTGGACACCTTTTATTTTCTGGTGTGCGGTGCGCTCGTAATGTGGATGGCTGCCGGCTTTGCCATGCTTGAAGCAGGTATGGTTCGCGCCAAAAACACCACAGAAATTCTAACCAAGAACGTGGCCCTTTTCGCCATTGCCAGTACCATGTACCTGGTGTGTGGTTATCACTTCATGTATGACGGTGGTTTCTTCCTGTCCGGTGTGACCACAGTGGCGGGCATGGATGAAGCGGCGATTGCGCAGGCGCTGGTTGAGTCTGCTGAAAACGGTTTTGCCGGTGATTCAGTTTACTCCCGCGCTGCTGATTTTTTCTTCCAGGTGGTTTTTGTTGCTACGGCCATGTCCATTGTATCTGGCGCCGTGGCAGAGCGTATGAAACTCTGGTCTTTTTTGTTGTTCGCGGTGGTAATGACGGGTTTTATCTACCCGATAGAAGGTGGCTGGACCTGGGGTGAAAAGCCTGTACCGCTGATTGGTGAATTGAGTTTTGTCGATTATGCCGGTTCGGGCATTGTCCATCTTGCCGGGGCATCAGCTGCGCTTGCCGGCGTATTGCTGCTTGGCCCACGCAAGGGCAAGTATCGCGCCAATGGCAGTATTAACCCGATTCCCGGTGCCAACATGCCACTGGCTACGCTGGGTACCTTTATTTTATGGATGGGTTGGTTTGGCTTTAATGGTGGTTCTACTCTTAAACTGGGTGGTATTGCCGCAGCCAACGAAGTGGCCAATGTCTTTCTTAATACCAATGCCGCTGCTGCCGGTGGCTTGATTGCGGCTTTACTGCTGGCTCGTCTGATGTTTGGCAAGGCAGATCTGACTATGGCGCTCAATGGTGCGCTGGCAGGTTTGGTAGCCATTACGGCTGAACCAGCTGATCCTTCACCGGCGCTGGCTATGACTATTGGCGCCATAGGTGGTTTGCTGGTGGTGCTGAGTATTGTCCTCTTTGACAAGATCCGCATTGATGATCCTGTCGGTGCAATCTCCGTGCATGGTGTGGTTGGTTTGTGGGGCGTGTTTGCGGTATTGCTGTCAGATGACAAAGCCACCTTTATGGGCCAGTTGATCGGTGCGCTGGTAATTTTTGGCTGGGTATTTGTGGCCAGTCTGGTCGTGTGGTTTATCATCAAACTGACGATTGGCATGCGCGTTGGTGAAGAAGAAGAGTACGAAGGTGTTGATCTTTCCGAATGTGGTCTGGAAGCTTATCCCGAGTTTGTTAGTGCCAAATAGCTGCCAAAGTCAGCTATAACCTTTCCCAGGGGCCATTACGGCCCTTTTTTTAACTTGGCAAGCTTTTAGCCGAATTAATAAGCGGCACATGGATGTGCCGCCGCAGGCTGTAAGCCTGCGTGAGGCCTGCGAAAATCAAGGGATTTCACACATTCCGCTGATTTTCAGGGGCGACCATTAAATGGTGAAGGATTCATCTATTTGATGGCCAGGTTAATAGTATCGTTTACTGATTTTTTTCTTCAGCGTGGTGTTATGACTTTTATCCGTTGTCGATACAGATAGATGGTGATTTCTGAATATGAAGCCTTGAGAGCGCCACACAGCTGACACATACTGGCTTTCAGCAATAACAAAATTACTGTCGAGGCTTTTACATGAATTGTATGGCGATAACTGTTCGGCAATTTGCCCTGTATTGGTCGGCCATTATGCTGATGTTTGCAAGTGCCTGTGTACTGGCTGAAACGGTACCGGCTGATCGTATCTATCGCGGAGGTACGGTACTAACGATGGATGATGCCACTGCCGGGGCGACAGCGGTAGCTATTAATGGCAATCGCATTGTTGCCGTTGGCAGCGAGGAGGATATTGAGGCCTTTATTGGCAAAGATACAAAAGTACAGATACTCAATGGCAAGACGCTGATTCCCGGCTTTATTGATGCTCACAGCCATCTGCTTTTCCACGGTCTGACGCGTTCGCGTTTTATTGATCTGAACAGTCCACCTGTTGGCGTGGTGAACAGCATTGAAGATATATTCGCGCTGTTGAAAGAGCGTGCCGCACAGACTCCGGCAGGGGATTGGGTGTTGGGTTTTGGTTATGACGATACATTGCTGCGCCAGATGCGCCATCCCAGTCGTCAGGAGCTGGATGAGATTTCTACTGAACATCCCATCTGGCTGACTCATGTCTCTGCCCATATGGGGGTGGCCAACAGTCGTGCTTTGGCTATGGCGGGTATTGATGCAACCACACCTGAGCCTGAAGGTGGTGTTATTCACCGTGATAGCCGTGGCGAGCCTTCCGGTTTGCTGGAAGAAAAATCAGCCATGTGGCCGGTGGTGGAACTGATATTTGACAGCGTTGATGCCAGGATGGCCTTCAGGGCACTTGCCGCTGCGCTTGATGACTATGCCAGTAAAGGTATAACAACGGCTCAGGATGGCGCTGCCACTAAAGAAACACTGGCCCTGTTGGCAATGGCGCGTAAACGGGGACTGTTGAAAACCCGTGTTGTCGCCTATCCCAATATTGACCTGACACTGGCGCAACTCGATGGCAAATACCGACTGCCTTTTGAAAATGATGATTTTTTGCGTGTGGGTGCAACCAAGGCCTTTAGCGATGGTTCTATTCAGGGGTATACCGGCTATTTAAGTCATGGTTACCATATTCCCCGCGACCCCAATGACCCTGATAATCACGGCTATCCGCAGGTGGATCGCAAGATGCTTGTTGAACAGGTGAAGAAGGTGCATGCCAGCGGTGGCCAAATTGCGGTCCATGGCAATGGCGATGCTGCCATTGACGATATTCTCCACGCTTTTGAGGTTGCACAAAAAGCCAGCCCGCGAGAGGATGCACGGCCTGTTATCATCCACTCCCAGATGGTACGGGAGGATCAGCTGGATAAAATCGTACAACTGGGTGTTATTCCTTCCCTGTTTAATATGCACACCTACTACTGGGGCGATCGACACCGGGATATCTTTATCGGACCTGAACGGGCAGCGCGCATCAGCCCGCTCAAGTCCATCGGCGAGCGTGGTATTCGTTATACACTTCATGCTGATACCCCGGTTGTACCAATGACGCCTCTACGTATGCTGTGGTCGGCTGTCAGTCGTAAAACGGCCAGTGAGCAGGTATTGGGTCCCGAACAGCGTGTAAGTGTGGAGCAGGCTTTGCGGGCGCTGACGATTGATGCTGCTTATCAATATTATGAGGAGCACAGCAGAGGTTCGATCAGTGTTGGTAAACTGGCCGATATGGTGGTACTGGATGCCAACCCGCTGACAGTGGCGCCGGATGACATTCTCAACATCCAGATACTGGAAACCCTGGTTGATGGTCAAGTGGTCTACCGTGCCGACAAGGATGAATAATCTTTCATGTTTAAAAATGCCTTGTGCGACTTTGGGCAGATTGCACCCGGTGCTTGCCATTGTTGTCCCACCCACCATAATAGACAGTCAATTTGCAGGGAGAGTCAGGTATGAAGTTGGTTACCGCTATTATCAAGCCGTTTAAAATGGATGATGTACGTTTGGCGCTATCAGAAATTGGTGTACAGGGTATTACGGTGACTGAGGTGAAAGGGTTTGGCCGTCAGCGCGGTCATACTGAGCTTTACCGGGGAGCGGAGTATGTGGTTGATTTTTTGCCCAAACTCAAACTCGAAATTGCTGTTGAGGATGCTCAGGTTGATGCCACAATCGAAGCCATTATCGGCTCGGCCAACACCGGTAAAATTGGTGATGGCAAGATTTTTGTTTCCGACCTGGAGCAGGTTATCCGTATCCGCACGGGTGAAACTGGCGCCGATGCGATTTAGTGCAGGTATTATTTCAATATTTAATATCAAGGAGAAACGTATGTTGAACAAAACGCTTGTAGGTAGCTTGATTGTTGTCTCGGCAATGGCGCTTGGTGCCTGTAGTGGTGGCGATAGCAGTATCAAACAAACCACTCAGACCCAGGGACAGCAATTACTGGATCTGAAGGAAGCTTACGACAAGGGTGTGATCACTGAAAAGGAATATGAACGCACCAAAAAGCAGATTCTCAAAGGCAAGTAAACCGTTCTCTGGCCGGGTATTGTAGACCGGCCCTCTTTATTCTCTGGTATAGTTCCTACCTGTTGTCCACGGTGGTTGCAATAGCTGCAACCGCTGTGGGCAGCTCCTGTAATGAGTGAACTTCCTGATCGGGTGGCTGGCTGTCATCCAGGCATGCGCCAACCTGGTTTAGCCATATAGTATGCATGCCCACCGCTTTTGCACCGGCAATATCGTGCTCAATATGATCGCCCACATGAATGGCTTCTCTGGCCGATACGCCCGCCTGTTCAAGGGCTGTTTCAAACATGTCCGGGGCAGGTTTGGCGCGGCCCACATTTTCAGCCAGCAGGGCAAAGTCAAAATAGCTGGCAGCGTCAGTTTTGTAGATGTCCGCATTACCGTTGGTCAGTGCGCCCAGACGATAGTGTCCGGCGAGCTGACTGAGTACATCAAGAACCCCGTCATACAGCACGACCCGCTGCCGCTCCTGCATAAAAATGGCGTAAGCTTCGGTAGCTCCGGTTGCTGCCTGCAATTCACTGTAGCCTGCCGCCTGTTGCAGAGCCTTCAAGACAGTCAGGCGCAGGGCGCTGACGTTGTGACATAGCTGTGGTTGCTGCTGCACCACGGCCTGTTTGATAGCTGACAGGCTGTTGTGATCGTGATGTTCGATAGTGCCAGGGCGATGCTCCAGCAGCCATTGCCGCTGAGCCGTTTCGGCACGGCGTAATACCGGGTGAGCATCCCACAGGGTATTGTCGAGATCAAAGGTAATAAGGCGGATGTTCAGCGTTTAATTCTCCGTATTGTTGCGACGTTTTCGGGCGCGGGGATGAGCTTTGTCGTAAACCTTTGATAAATGCTGAAAGTCGAGATGGGTGTAAATCTGTGTGGTTGAGATATTGGCGTGGCCAAGCAGTTCCTGTACAGCCCGTAAGTCGCCGCTGGATTCGAGTATATGACTGGCAAAGGAATGGCGTAACATATGTGGATGCACATGCCGGGGTAGCCCGCGTTGGCGCGCCAGTTCCTGTAGTCTGGCCTGGACACTGCGCACGCTGATACGCTGGCCTCGATTGCTGGTAAAAAGGGGGGCAGCGCCAGTGTTGTCAGCAGGGGTTGGTGAGCGCACCGTTAACCAGCGGGCGATAGCTGCTAAAGCCATTTTGCCAACGGGCAGTGTGCGGGTTTTATTGCCCTTGCCGGTGACAGTAATCAAGCCTGAAGTGCGGTCGATATCAGTGGTATTGGCAGCAACCAGCTCTGCCAGCCGCAGACCCGAAGAATAAAACAGTTCTGCCATGGCCTGGTCCCGCAATACCAGTGGTTCGCTGTTACTGCCAGTATCATTGTCGAGAAATTGCGCCATCTGATCGACATCGAGAGTAGCCGGTAATTTGCGGGTTGAGCGCGGTGCCTGTATGCCGACAGCGGGATTGTGGTCCATGTCCTGCATGCGGCAGAGGTGTTCAAAGTAGCTGCGGCTGGCAGATAGTGCGCGCTGAATACTGCTGCCCGCCAGCCCCTTGCGGTGCAGGCTGCCAACCCAGGCGCGAATATCGCCGCCAGTGATAGCGTTGGCCTCACAGATGTTGCGTTTGGCACACCAGTCAGACAGCTTGTTCAGATCGCGGCGATAATTGTCAATGGTATGGGGTGACACCCGGCGTACATCACGCAGGTAGGCAAGAAAATCTTCTGTCAGCAGTTTCGTCTGCGTATTTTTGGTGCCGTTGTTTATGCCGCTCATACCAATGCGGGTCTCACGCGTTTGCAGATGTTGGCATCCGGTCCAGCAGGCGCACGAGAACATCGGCAACATGGCGTAAAAAGAGTGTGCCCATGCCCGAGTAATAGTGGCTGGCATCGGCACTGCCAATAGCAATCAGGCCAGTTTTGTCCGCTTCTTTGAGCGGCATCAGAGCTGCTGAACCCTCATTGAACCGGGCTTTTGGAAACAGAAAGCGCAGTTCTTCCTCGCGCAGCGCCCCGCACAGTGGTTTGCGACCCTTGAGCAGGCCGCCAACCTCCAGTTTGACCTTTTCGGTGCTCTCAAAACGCAATGTGGGTGTGCTGTCGCCGGGATTACCAAACAGAATCAGGCTGGCCTGCTCAACCTCGAAGTCTTCTCGCATACTGCTCACAAAAACAGTGCTGACCTGCTCCAGACTTTTGGCGTCGAGTAATTTTAGAATCAGTTGGCGGGTGCGATCATAGCGTTTGTCATTTTCACGGGCATTATTTGTCAGTGCGTTGAGGCGATGGCGCATTTCCATATTGCGTTCGCGCAATACACTGACCTGCTTTTCCACCAGCGATACGGCACTGCCAGAAGAGTGTGAGACGTGCAGAAAGTCCAGCATGTCGGGGTGGCGTTCAAGAAAATCCGGGTGATTCTTGAGGTAGTCCCGAACCTGTTCCTCATCGAGTGTTCCGGGCGACCGTGAATTGGCGGCTTCCTTGCTGGCGGACATGTTCATATCTCCCCTTATTGACTTAAAGTTTTATTGTGCCTTCATAAACCACAGCGGTTGGGCCTGTCATCAGGACGTTATGTCCCGGCCCCCGCCAGGTAATAGAGAGCTTACCGCCCGGCAAATGAGCTGTCACCGTGTCATTCAGCCAGCCCCGGCGGATACCGTAGACAACGGCGGCGCAAGCGCCGCTGCCACAGGCCAGTGTTTCACCCGCACCGCGCTCATAAACCCGCAGACGGATTTCCTGTCTGGAGACGACTTCCATAAACCCGGCGTTGACCCGTTGAGGAAAATCTTCGTGGCCTTCGATTTTTGGTCCCAGTGTCTCCACAGCGGTCTGCTCCACGCTGTCTACGGGCAGTATGGCGTGTGGGTTACCCATCGACAGCGCGCCGACGGCCAGTGTCTGCTCTCCGATCTGCAAGGGATAGCTGTCAGCCTCCAATGGTACACGCAGTGGGATATCTGCTGGCTGAAAGCGGGGAGGCCCCATGTCGACCTCCACTTGCTGCTTGTCTTTTAGATGCAAAGTGATAATGCCGCCTGCCGTTTCAACCGTAATTGCCCGTTTGGTGGTCAGTTTTTTTTCATACACGAAGCGTGCAAAACAGCGCGCACCATTGCCGCACTGCTCCACTTCAGAGCCATCGGCATTGAATATGCGGTAGCGAAAATCCGTATCGGGGTAATTTGGTGCCTCCACCAGCAATACCTGATCACAGCCAATACCCATGTGCCGGTCAGCCAGTTTACGGATATCCCGTGAGCGAACCTTGTAGCGCTGGGTGATTAAATCGATCACAACGAAATCGTTGCCCGCGCCGTGCATTTTGGTGAATTTCAGCAGCATAAATGCTCAGTCTTCGCCAGGCAGGCGGTGCTCAAGTCGCAGCAGGTCGGCCAGGGTTTCGCGTTCCCGTGCCAGGTGAATCTGCTCGCCATCGACAATAATCTCGGCAGCGCGACAGCGGGTGTTGTAGTTGGAACTCATCACAAAACCATAGGCACCAGCACCAAAGACCGCCAGTAAATCTCCTGCTGCCAATGTCAGGGCGCGACCCTTGCCGAGAAAGTCACTGGTTTCGCAAACCGGACCGACAATATCCCAATGAACCTTTTCCTTTTTATCATCCCGGTTACAGATAACTGTATCAATATGCATATAGGCCTGATAGAGCGCAGGACGGATCAGGTCGTTCATGGCGCCGTCGACAAGGGCGAAATTGCGATCCGGTGTAGGTTTGATGTATTCCACCCGAGTCAGCATGATGCCGGCATTGGCAGCAATGGATCGGCCCGGTTCCAGTATCAGTTCAAGCTGACGCTCGCCCAACTCCCTGCGAATAGCCTGAATATAACTGGTAATTGAAGGCGGCTCTTCGCCACTGTAATTCACACCCAGACCTCCGCCCAGATCAATGTGGCGCAGTTTGATACCCTCACTGGCAAGTGAGTCGATCAGTGCCAGCAGGTGTTTTAAGGCATCAATAAAGGGGCTGATTTCCACTAGTTGAGAACCAATATGGCAGTCCATACCTTCAATTCGGATATGAGGCAGTTCAGCGGCGCGCAGATATATGCGCATGGCTTCATCGATAGTAACGCCAAATTTGTTTTCTTTCAGACCGGTGGAAATATAGGGGTGGGTGTGGGCGTCCACATCCGGATTAACCCGTACAGAAATCGGTGCATCGGTGCCTGCTTCGCCAGCAACGCGATTGAGCACTTCCAGCTCGGCAGCTGACTCGAGATTGAAGCAGCGAATACCCACTGCCAGCGCACGGGCCATTTCGGCAGCTTGTTTGCCAACCCCTGAAAATACGACCTTGGAGGCATCGCCACCGGCGGCTAATACCCGTTCCAGTTCGCCAATCGAGACAATATCAAAACCAGCGCCACGGCGGGCGAGAATATCCAGCACGGCCAGATTGGAATTGGCTTTGACGGCATAGCAGATAAGATGAGGCGTATCTGCCAGTGCTTGCCGGTAAGCATCAAAAGCGCTCTCCAGCGCCTGTCGGGAATAGATATAGCAGGGAGTGCCGTATTGCCCGGCAATGGTTTGTACAGCTACACCTTCGGCATAGAGTTGACCGTCTTTGTAATTAAAACTACTCATTATCTGAATTCGTCAGTTGGTTGCAGTGTCTGTGCTGTGTTCTTTGCTGTCAAAAACGGTTTTGGCCGGTTCTTCCGTCGAGGTTTTTACCGGTTCTGGCATGGGTTCCGGTGCAGGCAGATAAAGCGGGCCCACTTGTCCGCAGCCAGTCAGTGAAAACAGTATTGTGACAGCGCAAAGAGCGGCCCTGGGTAAATGCATGGGAAAACCGTCCAGTGATCAAACGCGCAAGTATACTCTTGCCTGGAAACAGGCACTAGGCGATCGTATGATGAGCGCGATTTTTCTGCCCGGGACTGTGTGCAATGTTTTCACACAAAATTATCCACCTGCCTGTTCTTTGCTTAAGTGTGTTTTTAATTATGCCGTGTGCGCGGGCAGATGATACTGCCATGGTGGCACCTTTATATGTGCGCAACCTGAGCCCGGTAGCAGCGCTGTTTGGCCTGCCCGGTCAATACGGAGCGCAGATTGGTATGGCTGGACAGTGGCAGTGGGCGCTGCATGGATCGCTGGCCAGTCAGTACGTTGTCGATCAGCGACAGGGGGAATGGCTGAATTTTGACGGTGAGACACACCAGTTGACACTGGCCGGACGCTGGGTTTTTGCCGATCAATGGCAACTGCAACTGGAGCTGCCCTGGCGGGAACAGAATGGGGGCTTCATGGATGGCACTATTGATAACTGGCATGACCTCTGGGGGATGCCGGACAATGGTCGCAGCGATGTGTCCCGTGACCTGTTCGGTTATCGCTATTATGACAGCCGTGGCAATAGCCCTGATCACGCTCAGCAGATTTTTGATCTGACAAGTCATGGGGGTATGGGAGATGTCAGCCTGGCTGTGCAGCGCGGCTTTTATATTCGTGAAGGTTTTGATATGGCTTTTGTGCTGGGCTACAAATTTGGTACTGGTGATACGAAAAATTTCAGCGGCAGTGGTGAGGGGGATGTATATGCCGCTCTGCGTTTTTCCGGTGTTGCAGGACGGTGGCCTTTGCATTGGCATGCTCAGGCGGGTTATTTGCGTGCGGGTCAGGTTGCTATGCTGGGAATGCGGCAGCAGCGTGATTTGTGGTTTGCCGGAGCCAGTCTGGTCTGGCCGCTCGATGTCAGCTGGGCCTTGATCGGTCAGTTTGACAGCCATGCCGCGCCGATGGATAGCGCCCTTGATGCTCTGGGTGATAATGCCATGATGCTGTCAGTGGGGCTGCGTCGGCATCTGTCGGAACATTGGTTGCTGGATGTGTTGATTATTGAAGATGTTGCCGTTGAAACGGCCCCGGATGTAATTTTCCAGGGCAGTTTGCGTTATCGGCCGGGCCGCTGAGAATTTTCAGCGTGCGTCTATCCGCTTGCGCGCGCGCTCTGCGGCTGCTCTGACCTGATTGGGTGCAGTGCCGCCAATGTGATCGCGGGCGGCCAGTGAGCCCTCCAGTGTGAGCACTTCAAACACATCCTCACTGATGTCATTACTGAAGCTGCGCAGAGTGTCCAGCGACATTTCTGCCAGATCCTTGCCACTGTCGACACCGTGGGCGACAGCCCTGCCAACCACCTCGTGGGCGTCTCTAAAAGGCAGCCCCTTACGCACCAGATAGTCTGCCAGATCAGTGGCCGTGGAGAAGCCGCGGCGGGCAGCTTCGCGCATATTGTCCTTGCGGGCGCGAATGGCCGGTACCATGTCGGCAAAGGCTCGCAGGCAATCCAGTACCGTGTCAACGGTGTCAAATAGTGGTTCCTTGTCTTCCTGGTTGTCCTTGTTGTAAGCCAGTGGTTGACTTTTCATCAGCGTCAGCAGGGCGACAAGATGGCCGTTGACGCGACCACTTTTGCCGCGCACCAGTTCGGGTACGTCCGGATTCTTTTTCTGGGGCATGATAGATGAGCCGGTGCAAAAACGATCCGGTAGCTCGATAAAGTTGAACTGGGCGGAAGTCCACAGTACCAGCTCTTCACTCATCCGTGACAGATGTGTGAGCAAGGTGGCGGCAAAAGCACAAAATTCGATAGCGAAGTCCCGGTCCGATACCGAGTCCAGGGAGTTTTCGGTGGGTCTGTCGAAACCCAGGGCGATGGCGGTCAGCTCACGTTGAATCGGATAGGTGGTGCCGGCCAGGGCTGCCGCGCCCAGTGGGCTTTGGTTCATGCGGGCGCGACAATCGTGCAGGCGGCCAAAGTCTCGTTCGAGCATTTCATTCCAGGCTAGCAGGTGGTGGCCAAAAGCCACTGGCTGAGCAGTTTGCAGATGGGTAAAGCCCGGCATGACTGTATCGGTGTGCTGCGCAGCCAAATCAATGGTGCCCCGCTGCAAACGGCTCAGTTCGGCTGCAATCAGATCAATAGCGCCGCGCAGGTAAAGGCGGATATCGGTGGCCACCTGATCATTGCGCGAGCGGCCTGTGTGCAGCTTTTTGCCTGTTACACCGATCAGCTGGATCAGTCGTGCCTCGATGTTCATGTGCACATCTTCCAGCTCCACTGACCAGACAAACTGGCCTGCGTCGATCTCCTGGCCAATCTGTTTCAGGCCGCGGTGAATATCGTCACATTCCTGTTTGCTGAGTACGCCAACAGCGCAGAGCATATCAGCGTGGGCGAGAGAGCCGCTGATATCTTCACGGGCCATACGCTGGTCAAAATTCACCGAGGCAGTGAAGCGCTGTACAAAGTGGTCAGTGGCCTCTGTGAAACGGCCGCCCCACAGTTTGTTGGTATTTTGTTCCTTGTTCATGGGTATCCTGTCAGATATTGCGACGAAGCCCACAGGCTCCTGTGTTTATTGCACTTGTCCGTGCGCACGAGGGATGCAAGTATAGCAGCTAACGCACAGGAGAACGCGTGCATGCGCTTGGGGACGGGCAACACAAAGGGAGTGACGGCAGCGCCGCAGGAAGGGGGATTGTTTATCCCCGATCTGTGCGCTACGCGGCAGGTCATTATTATTGTACTGCTGACAGAAATGCTGGTTCTTATCTATACGCTGCTTGAGAGTAACCTGCCACGGTACAGCTGGACTTTGCTGGCCGAAATGTCAGTGTTTGTGCAGTGGATTGTGTTGCTCAGTACCGCTTTATTGTGTCTGTTGCGCCGTTTTGCCCTGGGTTTGAGCCGTTTTACCACAACGGTTGCCAGTTTGTTACTGGTAATGATAGTGACAACACTAAGCACGGTGATCGGCCATAAAATTTACCCTCTTTCTTTTGGCGGTGACTTAACTGTCTGGGGTGTGCTTCGGGCTGTGTTGGTGGCACTGGCAATAACCGCCATTGTGCTGCGTTATTTTTATTTGCAACACGAGTTGCGCAAGCGTGATCTGGCTGCTTTGCAATCTCACCTGGATGCTTTGCGGGCCCGTATTCGCCCCCATTTTCTGTTTAATACACTCAACAGTATCGCCAGCCTGATTGAAACCCGTCCGGCAATGGCCGAAAGTGCAGTTGTCGATCTGGCTGCGCTGTTTCGGGCCAGTTTAAGTGAGGATGACAGGCCGGGTTCAGTGGCTGATGAGGTTCGTTTGTGCAAACGCTATCTCAGTATTGAATCGTTGCGTCTGGGTGAGCGTTTGAAAACGGTCTGGGTGGTGTCTGATGCTGCCTATGGTGCGGTTATGCCCAGCCTGCTGTTGCAGCCGCTGGTGGAGAATGCGGTTTATCACGGTATTTCACGCCTGCAAAAAGGGGGCACAATTCATATTGCCGTCGCTGTTACTTCGGGCAAGGTGCAGGCCGAGGTGCGCAACCAGGCGCCTGCCACGGCCTCTGTGGGAGGGATGCGTATGGCGCTGGAGAATATCCGTCTGCGTTTGCAGGCGCTCTATGGTGAGGCGGCTGGCTTGCGTTTGGGGGGTAGAGAGGGAGAGTACCGGGTGTTATTGCACTATCCCTACCGGCAGGCCAGGCGGCAGGAGAGCGTATGAAAATACTGATAGTGGATGA
Source organism: Parahaliea sp. (assembly GCA_047974765.1). GTDB lineage: Bacteria > Pseudomonadota > Gammaproteobacteria > Pseudomonadales > Halieaceae > JBKECP01. Next base: position 45,120 of record JBKECP010000022.1, read on the forward strand.
TGAGCCACTGGCGCGAGAGCGCTTGCAGCGTCTGGTCCTGCGCCTGAGACCGATGTATGAGTGTCAGCAGGCAGAGAGCGGGCAGACAGCACTGGATATGCTCGCCCATTTTGATGCCCAGTTAGTGTTGCTGGATGTACAAATGCCTGGCATGGACGGCATGGCCGTTGCGGCGCGACTGGCAGAGATGCCGGAGCCGCCGGCGGTGATTTTTTGTACGGCCTATGATCATTATGCCCTGGACGCCCTGCGTCATCATGCTGCCGGTTATTTGCTCAAACCCATCAGAGAGGGGGATCTGGCACAGACGCTGGTGCGGGCCGGCCGAATTAACCGGGTGCAAGTGGCAAGTCTGAAAAATGAAAATGAAGAACAGCCGGGACGGCGACAGATTGCCAGCCAGGGGCACCGGGGGCTGGAGGTTATTGATGTCAGCAGTGTGCGCTGCTTCATTGCCGATCAGAAATATGTCACTGCCATAGCTCCCGGACGGGAGCTGTTACTGCCGGACTCTCTCAGGGAGCTGGAGCAGGAGTTTAGCCATCACTTTTTGCGCGTACACCGCAATGCACTGGTGGCGCCAGCACATGTGTTGCGCCTGGCCCGCAGTGGCGATGGCAGCTGGTGTGTTGAGCTTGACGAGATTGATCAGCGACCTGTAGTCAGTCGACGCCATCTGGCAGGTGTTAAAGAACGTTTACTGAGCCGATAAGGCACCTTCTGGTATTATGAGTATCTTTGCAATGGGATCTCATGGCTATGTCGCGCACGCTTACTATCGCTACCCGGAAGTCACCGCTGGCTTTGTGGCAGGCTGAACATGTTCGCAGTGTTCTGGAGGCGGCGCATCCAGGGCTGAATGTTCAACTGCTGGGCATGACATCTCGCGGCGATCAGTTGCTGGATGTACCGTTGGCCAAAGTGGGTGGCAAGGGGCTGTTTGTCAAAGAACTGGAAACAGCGTTACTGGATGGTCGCGCTGATATTGCCGTGCACTCGATGAAAGACGTGCCGATGAGTTTCCCCGAAGGGCTTGCTCTGGGTGTAATCTGCGAGCGTGAAGATCCCACCGATGCTTTTGTCAGTACCCATATTGAGGTGATTGATGACTTGCCTGGAAGTGCGGTAGTGGGTACATCCAGTCTGCGTCGACAATGCCAGCTGATGGAGTGGCGGCCCGATTTACAGGTAAAATTTTTGCGGGGCAATGTACAGACACGTCTGCGACGGCTTGATGAGGGTGAGTATGACGGCATCATTCTGGCCAGTGCCGGTTTGGTCAGGCTGGGTTTGGACGGGCGTATTCGCCAGCGCCTGCCGACAGCCATTTCGCTGCCGGCAGGCGGCCAGGGTGCCATCGGTATTGAATTGCGTTGTGATGATGCTGACACCCTCGCACTGCTAGAGGTTTTGCACGACCCAAAAACAGCTGCCTGTGTTACTGCTGAGCGCGCCATGAATCGCGCTTTGGAGGGGGGCTGTCAGGTGCCGATAGCCTGTTTTGCTGAATACACCGTTCGGGGTGAGCTTTGGCTGCGCGGTCTGGTGGGACGGCCCGACGGTTCGCTGGTGCTGCGGGCGGAGGCAAGTGCACCGGTTGAGCAGGCTGAAGCTCTGGGTTTACTGGTGGCTGAGGATCTGCTTTTTCAGGGCGCTGGCAATATTCTGGCCGCAGTTTATGGGCGTTAGCACAGTTCTGGTTACCCGGCCTGCGGGGCAGGAAGTGCCCTTGTGTGCAGCGCTGCAAAAGCTGGGGTACAAAGTCTGTCATCAACCGCTGATTGAGCTACAGGCGCTCGATGATATTGGACCGGCTGCCCGCAGCATGATTGAGCAGCTGGAGCGCTATCAGCACATTATTTTTATCAGTGCCAATGCGGTTCGTTTTGGCATGGATTATCTGGCCGATTATTGGCCCCAGTGGCCGCTGGGTGGGTATTGGTATAGCGTTGGTTCCGGTACTGCCCGCGCCCTGGCGCATTGGGATGTGACCGCCCTGACGCCGGCAGCAGGAGAAATGACCAGTGAAGGTCTGCTGCGTCTGCCTTCTTTGAGTGTTTTGGCTGGGCAACGGGTGCTGATTGTCAAGGGTGAGGGTGGCCGCGACCTGTTGCGCAAGCAGATGGAACAGCTTGGTGCGCAGGTGGATCAACTGGTTTGTTATCGGCGCCTGCCGGTGGTACTGGCTCCCGGCGAGCTGGCTGTCCGATTGCGGCAGTGGCAGGTAAATGCCATCTTGCTCAGCAGCGGGCAGGGGCTGGATAGTCTGCTGACATTGATTAGCCGGGAAGAAAGCACTAACTTAGGGGAAATCACGTTGCTGGTGCCATCGCAGCGTGTTGCCGCACAGGCTCGTGCAGCCGGTTTTGAACGGTTGCTGGTAGCTGATAATGCCTCCGATGGCGCGATGCTGCAGGCGATGGAGCGGTGGCATCAGATAAGTGGAGATAGAAAGTGAGTAATAGCAAGGACAGTAAGACCCTCCCCGGTAATAGCCCCATCCCTGATGATGACGTTGATGATACCCTCACTGAACAGGTGTTGGTTGATGAAACTGTCTTTGATGAGACCGTAGATCAGCAGCACCAGAACCCGGTGCAGTCAGCGCAGGATGGGGAAACAGCGCTCTCATCGCCAGCAGATCCTGAACCTGATGAGGAACCCGCATCTGCGGAGTCGGCATCTGAACCCGTTCCGGTGCCTCCACTTGCAGCAGCACCGCGACCGCGACAGGTATTTCCTTTTACTGCATTTTTGGCACTGTTGCTGGTGTTGACCTTGGCCGGAGCCAGTGGCTGGGTTGTATTGGAAGCGCAGAAACGCGAAGTGGCTTTACTGACTCGTTTGGCAGAGTTGGAAGCGGCCAGTGCTCGCAGTGCCACCACGGCCGATCAGGCAGACAAGCGTATCGATACGCTGGGCGATAGCCTGAAAGACAGTCTGCAACAAAATCTGCAAGAGGGGCTGGCTACCATTGAGCCCAGGCTTGTAGAGCAGGGCGCTCGGCAACAGGCACTGTCGGATGAGTTGCAGAAAGTGCGAGGGCTTGTCAATACCCAGCTGGGAGATGTTGAAGGTTATGTCAGCACCCAGATGGACAAGGTCAACGACTTTGTCGGCAAACAGATGGACAGCGTACAGACCTTTGTCAGTGCCCGGACCGGTGAGCTTGATCGTCGTCTTGATACGGAGCTGACAAAAGTTGATGAACTGATCAACTCGCGCACAGGGCAGCTTGAAAGTCTGGTCAGTACCGAAGCGCAGAAAGTGGAAACATTGGTCGGCAGTCGTATGCAGGCTCTGCAAAGTGTGGTTGATCAAACCACTGAGCAGTTTGCCAGTTTTGGCAGCGACAACCAGGAGCGCTGGCTGTTGGCAGAGGCCCAGTATCTGACACGACAAGCCAGTCAGCGCTTGTTGATTGCCGGTGATGTGGCTTCTGCTGAAGCTCTGCTGGGCAATGCCGACAACATTCTGGTGCAACTCGATGATGAGCGTTTGGCCGATGTACGTGCAAGCCTGGGCAGTGATATTGCTACCCTGCAGGCTGTACCCAGGCCGGATGTTGACGGTATTTATGAGCGTCTGGTGGCCTTGTCAGAGCGTGTCAGTGGCCTGTCGATGACGGCGGCAGACACCGCTGATACACCGTCAGTTAGCAGCGATGATGCCAGTTGGAAGCAGCGCCTGAGAGAAGGTTATGCCTCGGCGGTACAGAAGCTGTCAAGCTATGTTGTCGTGCGCCGCCGGGATAAACCGGTAGAGCCGTTGATGGACCCTCAGTGGGAAGCGCTGGTCCAGCAGAATCTGTATTTACTGCTGAATCAGGCCCAGGTGGCATTGTTGTCGGCTAATGAGCCACTGTATCAACAGAGTCTGGAGCGGGCGCGTCGCTGGCTCAGTGAGCTTGTTGAGGCAGACGAGGCCGCCGTGCAGGCAATGGACGCCGAGCTGTCAAGCCTGCTGAGCGAAGCTGTGGTGGTGAATGCGCCGGATATCAGTGCTTCGCTACAGGCAATGGAGGCTGCCAACCGTGCTATTCGCGGTGATATGGCCGCCAACAGGGACGGGAACTGATTATGCGCATTTTATTTATACTGGCTCTTTTTGCGCTGCTGGCAGGTGTCGGTGTTGTCGCCCTGATCGAAAATGATCCCGGCTATGTCATGGTTGCTTTTGGCAATTACACCATTGAAACCAGTTTTTGGATTGCCGCACTGGCGGTACTGGTGCTTGCGCTGTTGTTCTACAGCATTATTCGACTGGTGCGCCGCTTGCTTGGTGGGCGACAGGCGCTGAAGCGCCAGCGCAGACGCCGTTCCAGCGAGCTGACCAATAATGGTCTGGTCAGCTTTATTGAGGGAAACTGGAGTCGCTCACGCCGTCAGTTATTGCGCGGTGCCCGTCATTCCGATGCACCTTTACTCAATTATCTGGTTGCAGCCCGCGCCAGTCATAAGCTGGATGACCAGGATCGCATGCGCAAATATCTGGGTGAAGCTGAGCGTAATATTAAGGCTGATACCGGTATTGCGGTGGACCTGACGCAGGCGGAAATAAAACTTGATGCCGGTCAGTTTGAGCAGGCAGCGGCCACACTGGTAAGAGCGCGGCGCAATGCGGCCCGCCACCCCTATGTGTTGGCACTGCTGTACAGGGCATATATGGGTCTGGAAGACTGGGATGCCTTGTCTGAGTTGTTGCCGGATCTGGAGCGCCACCGGATTTTAAGTGACGGCCAGTTGCATGGCCTGAAACGGCAGGTCTATATGCGTCGTCTGCAAGTGGCGGCCCAGGCCCATGGCGACGGCGCTGTTGCGTTATTGCAGCAGCGCTGGCAGGAGCTGACCAACAGCTGGCGGCAGGATCACGATTTACAGCGCGCCTACATTGCCCTGTTGATTACCCTGGATGCCCACGAGGAAGCTGGTCAGATATGTATCCGTATGCTTAAGGATAACTGGGATGCAGAGCTGGTGCGGCTATATGCTTTTGTGCAGGCCGCTGATGCCAGCAAGCAGCTGATGCAGGCTGAGTCATGGCTGAACGAGCACTCCCAGGATGCCCAGTTGTTGCTGTGTCTTGGCCGTCTGGCCGCTCGCAATGAACTCTGGGGTAAAACGCGGGACTATCTGGAGCGCAGTTATCATCTGCAACCCTCGGCAGAGGTTTGTGCCGAGCTTGGCCGTTTGCTGGGCGCTCTTGGTGAGAGCAGTATCAGTGCCCGTTATTATGAGGAGGGGCTGCTGCGGGATGTCAGTTTGCCAACCCTGCCGATGCCTGAATCAGCTGACCATTCCCGGCGTCTGTCACACAATAGTGGATACTCTCTGGATAGTTCAAACTGATCGGATGTATGAGACATAAAAAACGCGGGTCCAGCCCGCGTTTTTTATGCTGAATATCAAACTTGGCGGTGGCTGATACGCCTGCTTGCAGCGATGGCCAGCAGACCCAGTACCAGCAGGCCCAATACTGAGGGCGCAGGCACCGCTGTTGCAACAGACAGTGCGCGCAGATAACCACCCCCGGCCAGATAGGGAGAGGAAGCTACAAAAATATCGATAGAGTAAATGCCGGCGCTTAGCAGAATGCTGCCGCTGCTAAAATAGGCGCTGGCAAAGGTGAGTTCGGGATCCAGTTCAAACAGTGTCTGATCGTCAGCGACCGTCGACGAGGTAAACGCCAGCATCGAGTCGATGTAAACCTCAAAGATATCACCAGCAGAGAATACATCGGTTATTTGAAGTTCAGTTTCTTCAGTAACTTCCAGTTCAATGGAATTGCCAATACTGCCTGGCATCAGGCCGCATTCATAAGCGCCACTGCCAACACCATCAAAACAAAAAGATGTCCAGCCCGCGTTTGGAACCAGGATGCCGGCCATGCTGTTGCCGGAAAAAAACGCAGCAACAAACAGGGCAAAGCCGGAGATTGTGGAGCGAAGTGTGGTTTTCATTAGAATCTGCCTTGATAAAAATATTGTTGTAATAGAGACGGCGTTATTTAATCTTAGGTAGCGTATGCAATAAAAATGCCATTCTATATAAGCTATTGAAATCAATGTGATTGCAATAACTGTAAAATATAGTTTTAACTATTTTGTGTAAAAAGAACTGACGCTGCTTCCCCGCCTGCAAATGTGGCTCACTGAATACCCAATGAGTCCCACAGGGCATCGATGCGGTGTTTGACTTTTTCATCCATAACGATGGGGCGGCCCCATTCACGGCGGGTTTCTCCCGACCACTTGTTGGTGGCATCAAGGCCAATTTTGGAACCCAGGCCCGCCACAGGTGAGGCAAAGTCCAGGTAGTCAATTGGTGAGTCGTCAATAAAGGTGCAGTCGCGGCGGGGATCCATACGAGTGGTAATGGCCCAGATCACATCGTTCCAGTCGCGGGCATTGATGTCATCATCGGTTACGATTACGAACTTGGTGTACATAAACTGGCGCAAAAAGGACCAAACCCCCAGCATTACCCGCTTGGCGTGGCCGGCGTACTGCTTGCGCATAGTGACAACGGCCATACGGTAGGAACAGCCCTCTGCCGGCAGATAGAAATCACTGATCTCCGGAAATTGCTTGCGTAAAATGGGTACAAAAACTTCGTTCAAAGCCAGTCCCAGCACGGCGGGTTCATCCGGTGGCCGCCCGGTATAGGTGCTGTGATAAATCGGTTGTTCGCGGTGGGTGATGGCCTCCACAGTAAAAACCGGAAAGCGCTCCACTTCATTATAGTAGCCGGTGTGATCGCCAAAAGGGCCCTCTTCGGCCAGTTCGCCAGGTTCGAGGTAACCCTCAAGAATAAATTCCGCACGGGCTGGTACTTGCAGGCCGTGTTCCCGGCACAGTGCTGTGTGGCAGGCAGCCAGTTCTGTCTTGCTGCCACGCAACAGGCCGGCAAAGGCATACTCTGAGAGGTTGTCGGGAACCGGTGTGACCGCACCCAGAATAGTCGCCGGATCAGCGCCCAGTGCGACCGCCACCGGATAGCGTTTGTCCGGGTATTTGAGCTGCCAGTCCCGGTAATCCAGGGCGCCGCCACGATGGGACAGCCAGCGCATAATCAGCTTGTTGGGGCCGAGCAGCTGCATGCGGTAAATACCCAGATTCTGGCGCTCTTTTTCCGGGCCGCGAGTGATAACCAGTGGCCAGGTGATGAGCGGACCCGCATCTTCTGGCCAACAGGTTTGTATCGGCAGTTGCTGGAGGTCGACGGCGGCTCCCTGGATTATCTGTTGTTGACAGGGTGGTTTGCGCACTACCCTGGGGCCCATATTCATCACCTGCTTCAATAGTGGTGCTTTCTCCCAGGCTTCGCGCAAACCCTTGGGTGGGTCGGGCTGGCGCAGGTAGGCCAGTACTTCGCCAATCTCACGCAGGGCGGCGGTGCTGTTGGCGCCCATGCCCAGTGCTACCCGCTGTTCTGTGCCAAACAGATTGGCCAGAACCGGGATATGATGACCTTTTACTTTTTCAAACAACAGGGCTGGACCGCCGGCGCGCAGAGTGCGATCGGCGATTTCAGTGATTTCCAGATGAGGATCGACTTCGACGGTAATGCGTTTAAGCTCGCCACGTTGCTCGAGCATGTCCACAAAGCTGCGCAGATCAGAATAATTCACGCTTGAACCGCCTGCCATAACGCGTTTATTTACGCTTCATTGACAGAAAGAACTCGTCGTTGGTTTTGGTGTCCTTGAGCTTGTCCAGTAGAAACTCGATCGCGGGCAAATCTTCCATGCCATGCAGTAATTTGCGCAGAATCCACATACGGGCCAGTTCTTCTTCAGCCGTGAGCAGTTCTTCGCGGCGGGTGCCTGAGCGGCGGATATTGATTGCGGGATAAACCCGTTTCTCGGCAATTTTCCGGTCCAGGTGCAATTCCATATTACCGGTGCCCTTGAACTCTTCGTAGATCACCTCGTCCATTTTTGAACCAGTGTCGATCAGGGCTGTGGCGATAATGGACAGGCTGCCACCTTCTTCAATGTTGCGGGCGGCACCAAAGAAGCGTTTGGGGCGCTCCAGTGCGTGGGCATCGACGCCACCGGTTAATACTTTGCCGGAGCTGGGTACTACCGTATTGAAGGCCCGCGCGAGACGGGTAATGGAGTCCAGCAGAATAACCACATCGCGTTTGTGTTCCACCAGGCGTTTGGCTTTTTCTATCACCATATCGGCCACCTGCACATGCCGGGCCGGCGGTTCGTCAAACGTGGAGGCTACGACTTCCGCGCCGCGAGCTCCCACTGACCGCTGCATCTCGGTCACTTCTTCCGGGCGCTCATCGATCAGCAGCACAATAATGTAACATTCGGGATTATTGCTGATGATGGCCTGGGCGATATTCTGCATCATGATGGTCTTGCCGGCCTTGGGTGGTGCTACCAGCAGGCCGCGCTGGCCCTTGCCGATGGGCGCCACCAAATCGATTACGCGACCGGTCAGGTCTTCAGAGCTACCGTTGCCTTTTTCCAGTGCCAGGCGTTCATCCGGGAACAGGGGCGTAAGATTTTCAAACAGGATTTTGTGCTTGGAATTCTCTGGTTTGTTGAAGTTGACCTCGCCCACTTTGAGCAGGGCAAAATAACGCTCTGAGTCCTTGGGTGGGCGAATCTTGCCGGAGATGGAGTCACCGGTGCGCAGGTTGAAACGGCGTATCTGGCTCGGGGATACATAGATATCGTCGGGGCCAGCCAGGTAGGAACTGTCGGCACTACGCAGAAAGCCAAAGCCGTCCTGCAGAATTTCCAGCACCCCATCACCGTAGATGTCTTCGCCGCTTTTGGCGTGGCGCTTGAGGATTGCAAAAATAATGTCTTGCTTGCGTGAACGGGCCATATTTTCCAGGCCGATTTCAGAGGCAATATCAATCAGTTCCTGGGTGGATTTGGTTTTGAGATCAGTCAGATTCATAGGGTGTTGGGAGTACTAAATTTAGAAAGGGAAAAGCCTTGTCAGCTGAAGCATAAGCCTGTTGATCTCCAAAATGGAGGATCAGGCTGAACTGGCCGTATAAAAATATGTGGTGGCTTTATTATTGCCGTACAGAATGTGCAGCGCGGAGAAATGTAGCATGCTCCATAGAGCGCGTCTACCGCTTTTTTCATGTGCTATAACCGGGTGAAGGGCTTCGTGGGAAGCCCTGTCTGTTTCAGGTATGAATCAGATGGCTTCCTGAACAAATTCAACCAGCTGGGACTTGGAGACTGCTCCGACTTTGGTGGCTTCGGCATTGCCGCCCTTGAACAGGATCAGGGTGGGAATGCCGCGAATACCGAATTTGGCCGGAATTTCCGGGTTGGCATCAACATCAACTTTGCAGATTTTCAGCTTGCCTTCGTACTCCGGGGCAAGTTCATCCAGTATCGGCGCAATCATCTTGCAGGGGCCGCACCACTCGGCCCAAAAATCCACCAGTACGGGCAGGTCGGATTTCAATACATGCTCGTCAAAATTTGCATCGTTGACGTGTACGATTTGCTCGCTCATTACATTCTCCAGGTCGTATCGGAAGGGACGGGGCGCAGGTCCGCTTCTGTTGAGGGTTGGTATCATACCACCGGTCTGAGAGGGCACAACCGGGTTGACAGGTTTTCTCTGCTGTTGAGACTTTGAGCGTTATTATCTGTTTTTTAAAAGGTTGTTTTAAAAGGATATACATGTATGGGAGAGCTAATGGGCAGCTGGTATGTCTACATGCTGGAGTGTGCTGATGGCAGCTTGTATACAGGTGTTGCCACCGATCTGATACGGCGGCTGGCTCAGCACAATGGTGAGTTGGCAGGTGGGGCCAGCTATACCCGCAGCCGAAGGCCTGTGGTGTTGTGTTGGCATGAGATGGCGGTTGATCGCAGTAGTGCCCAGCGGCGGGAGGCCGAGATCAAAAAACTGCCGCGAACCCGCAAGCTCGCCTTGCTGGAAGATGCCTGAAACAGTGCTGTTTCACGGTGAATCTGCTTGCTTCAGGCTTCTCCGACAAGTGCTTCCAGTGCCTCCTGCTGTGCCAGCCAGTCGGCTTCCAGTGCTTTGAGTTGAGTCGTTAACTGCCCCTCTTGCTGACTCAATTGGGCAACCCGTTGGCGATCGCTGTAGAGGGCCGGATCGGAGAGTTCTGTTTGCAGGCTGGTGATGGCGCATTCCACTTCGGCCATTTCTTTTTCAATTTGGCTGATCCGCTGGCGAATGGGGCGCAGCTGTTCGCGGGTGGCGGCAGCCTGCTGGCGCTGTTGGCGGCGCGAGCTGTTGTCATTTGTGGCGCTTTCTTTTTGCTGTCCGGGGTTGTTGTCGTTGCTGCTGCTGTAACTCGACAGTACCCAGCGCTCATAGGCGGCCAGGTCATCGCTGTATTCTTCAATGCGCCCTTCGTGTACCAGCAGTAGTTCGTCGCAGGTATTACGCAGCATGTGGCGGTCGTGGCTGACCAGTATCATCGCGCCTTCAAAATGTTGTAAGGCCATTTCAATGGCGTTGCGCATATCCAGGTCAAGGTGGTTGGTGGGCTCATCGAGCACCAGCAGATTGGGTTTTTGCCAAACTACCAGTGCCAGTGCCAGACGGGCTTTTTCACCACCGGAAAAAGCTTGAATGGAACTGGTGGCGGCATCGCCACGGAAATTGAAACCACCCAGGAAATCAAGCAACTCCTGCTCCCTGGCGTCTGGTGACATACGTTGTAAATGCAAAACAGCTGAGGCTGCCGGGTCGAGTGCTTCCAGCGTCTGCTGATGAAAATAGCCGATATGGCAGTGGGCGCCGCGTTGTACTTCACCTTCCAGCAGGGGCAGCTCACCCACCAGGCTTTTTAGCAGGGTGGATTTGCCGGCCCCGTTTTTACCCAGCAGGCCATAGCGACTACCTGGCCGCAATAACAGGTTGACCTTGCTCAGAACAATGCGGCCAGGATAGCCCAGCCGGGCTTCATCCAGACGCAGCAATGGATCAGAGGAACGCTCGGCGGTGGGGAAAGTGAAGCTAAAGACGGAATCAACATGGGCGGGGGCAACCCGCTGCATCCGTTCCAGCTCCTTGAGACGGCTTTGGGCTTGTCTGGCTTTAGTTGCCTTGGCCCGGAAGCGGCGTACAAAATCTTCGATATGGGCGATACGCTGCTGTTGTTTCTCGTGCTGTGCCTGTTGATTAAGCAGGCGCTCAGCGCGCTGCTGTTCAAATAATGAATAGTTGCCTTTGTAGGGAATTAGTTGACCCTGTTCTATGTGCAGTACCCGCTCGCAGGTGGCGTCGATAAAATCGCGGTCGTGGGAAATTATCAGCAGGGTGCCGGTGTAGCGTTGCAACCACTGCTGCAACCAAAGGGTGGCATCCAGGTCAAGGTGGTTGGTGGGCTCATCCAGCAACAGCAAATCCGAGGGGGCCATTAGTGCGCGGGCCAGATTCAGACGAATACGCCAACCTCCGGAGAAATCTGAAACGGCCCGATGGCAGGCGTTGGTATCAAAACCGAGGCCGTCCAGCAGGCGTTGAACACGGCGTCCGGCACTATAGCCGTCGATGGTTTCCAGCTCACTGTGAAGGGTTGCGGTGGCGGCAAAGTCGCCGCGTTCTTCAAATTCTGCGATGCTGTCACGAAGAGCGGCCAGCTTGCGGTCTCCGCGCAATACGTATTCACCGGCGAGAGTGTCGCTGGCATCCACTTCCTGGGCCATATGAGCCAGGCGCAGATTATCGAGGCCTTCGATGCTGCCGGTATCTGCGCCCAGTTCACCCAGCAACAGGGCAAACAGGCTGGATTTGCCACTGCCGTTGGCGCCAATTAAGGCCAGACGCTGTTGTGGCTGGATGGTTACCGAAGCCGATGACAGCAACAGGCGGCTGCCACGGCGCAGGCTGATATCGCGTAGTATGATCATTTGGCGGCGCATTCTACCCGTACTCACCCATCCCCACCAGTATGAGGACGCATCTGCCAATGGATAATGCACTGTGGCAGTTTTCCCTGTCGGTCTATCGCAAACCGGCGGTGGAATCCTTTTGCCTGCACATTCAGGATCGTTACAACGTGGAGATTAACTATTTGCTTTACGGCGCCTGGCAGGCCAGTGTCGGTTACTGTGTGGATGAAGCACATATACAGGCATTGGCAAAAGCCATGGAACCCTGGCGGCGGGATGTGGTCATACCGCTGCGAACTTTACGATACGCCTGGCGTCAGCGTTTGGATGTAACTGACCTGCGTCGGCAAATCAAAGGCATTGAACTGGAAGCAGAAAAGCGTTTTCAGCAGCAGATCTGGCAGTTTAGTCAGCGTGTTGAGTTGCCGCTGGGTGCTCGCTTGACCACCAATTTACAGGCTGTCTTGCTGGCACAGGGCTTGGTCCATCACACAGCAGCGATGTTGGCAGATGAGCTGGCAAAACAGTTGGTATGAGCGCTAATTGCCCAGGTGTTAACAGATAGCGCCAGTAGGGGTGGCCCAAGCGGGGTTCGCGGTAGTATGATCATGCCCCGTCTGAGCAGTCCTGTCCGTTAGAACCTGATTCGGTTCAAAGACAAGATCATCTATAAACCCGACAATGGAATCGTTTTATGAAGAAGTATGTATTGCCGCTGGCTCTGGTTACAGCTACCTCCCTGACTGCCTGTAAACAGGAAAAGGCACCTGAAGAATCACAAGTTGCCGCAGCTCCGGCTGAACAACAGGTTGCGCTTGAATCAACGGCTTCGCGTCTGAGCTATGGTCTTGGCTTTGGTATGGGCCAGCGCATGGCTGATGACCCGGTTGAAATGAATGTCGATGCCTTTGCAGAGGGGCTGCGCGATGGACTCGATGGCAAGGAAGGTCGTATGACCATGGAAGAGATTCAGGCAGAAATGGATGCCTACCGTGAAAAAGCCGAAGCTGAGGCGATGGCTGCCCGTGAAGCTGAGGCAGCGGCCAATCTTGAAGCTGGCAAGCAGTTTTTAGCTGAAAACGCTGCCCGTGAAGGTGTTACTGTGACTGAATCCGGCCTGCAATATGAAGTGCTGGTAGCGGGTGAAGGGGCAAAGCCGACTGCAGATGACACGGTTGATGTGCACTATACCGGAACCCTGGTTGATGGCACCGAGTTTGATTCTTCACATAAATACAACCAGTCCATCCAGTTTGGTGTTGGCCAGGTGATTCCTGGTTGGACCGAAGCCCTGCAACTGATGCAGGTTGGTTCCAAATGGCGGATTGTAATCCCCTCCGATCTGGCCTATGGCCCCGGTGGTGCCGGTGGTGTGATTGGTCCCAATGCCACTTTGGTATTTGAGGTTGAGCTGCTGGATATCGTCAAGCCTGAGACAGAAGGTGCTGACAGCGCACAATAAGCGCGCATTTACCCTGCATCGGTTCCGGCCTTGGCCGGGGAAACCCTTACACCGGCGCCATCAGGCGCCGGTGTCGGTTGTGAAGCCCGGCAATCAGGCGGTCTTCCAGTGAAAATCGGGATTCAAGTGTTTCACCGAGCACTGAAATATCCCGTTCCCGCAGATCTTCGGATGCATTGGCCATATATTTTTCCTCGTAAGCGAGGATGACTTCTGTGGTGTCGGTAATGGCTGGCAGCAGCTCGGCTGCCAGTGTGGTACTGCCATCATGGGCGTTGTCGGCTTCTTCAAGCAGGCGTACAAACACTTCAAAATGCCCGGCTGAAACATAGTCGATCAGCAGTTCACAGAGCCTGATTTGCTGCTCGTGGCAGGCTTCAGAAGACGGTGGATTATTAAAGATCCGGGTAATCAGTTTATTGTAGGCTGTCAGTAGTGCGCGCCGTTCGCGCAGCCAGTCTGGTAGCAGAGTTTCTACCGCATCAAAGCTTTCTCGCAGCTGTTCGTTGTTGTTCATTATTCCCCCCCCCCGGAAGCAAAGCAGGCTCTGCAACAGCCCTTATATTTTGTCGGCCAGATCAAAATAACTTGAGTGTCACCCTAGCGGTGGCGCAACAGCTGCCAGACGCATAGCAGCAGCATCACAGCAAACAATAGCAGGGTCTGTTCTGGAATGCTCATACCCATAAAGGACCAGACAGTATCAGCACAATTGCCGTCACCCATCATCACCAGGCGAATCGTTTCTGAAAATGGCAGGGTTTCAAGCATGTATTCCAGGCTGGGTCCGCAGGCCGGTACCTGGTCCGCTGGCAGGTGTTGCAGCCAGACATGTCGTCCGGCCACAGCGGCGCCAAAGCCTGCACAGATTAAACACAGCAGCGCATAGATGCGCCGACCGCCGATACCCGGATTGTGCAAGGCTGCAACCAGGGCGAACAGGCCAACGCTAACTACACCTGCTCGCTGGGTCATACACAGCGGGCAGGGCGGCAGCCCGAGGTGCTGCTGTAGATAGAAGTAGGCAAACAGCATTGAAACCAGTGATAACAGGGCCAGTCCTGAAAAAACTCTGCGGGGGCTTAGGTATTGCAGCATGATAATGAATGTCCCTGAATAGCTAAATGGATAACTGAGAATTGATATTGTGGACCACAGTAGTGAAGATTACAGCCAGGAGTCATTGTGCGATATTCAACCATTATTGATGCTCGATTGACCAGTGCGTTGATAAACAAAATCTGCCAGTAGTGGATAGAACTGCAAAAAAGTTCTCTCTATGTCAGTGCGCAGCACTTGCAGCTGTTCCTCGAGCATTATTACAGCCTGTTCCTGTCGCAGGCGCTGGCCAATAATATAGCGGGCACTGGTTATGATGGTATCCCAGTATTGATAGCGGTTGAGCAGGTCATACTTGATCAGTCGGGTCAGCATGCGTAGTGAGTCATGGCTGAGTTTTTGCCTGGATGCCTGTAGTACCCGGTAAACTTCACGGTTGAAGTCAGCCAGGGCAAGGGTGCTGAACTGTGCCCAGTGATGGCTGAGATAGTAGTCGAAAGACAGATCAGTGAGAATACCGGCATAACGGCGAATACTGGCTGGAAATGCCTGGCGTAATTGAAGCAGGAGCGGGTGTTCATCGGTAAAAGCGTCAATGGCACGATGCAGTGCAATGCCGGCCTCGATATCCGGTTTGAAATCCCCCTTTAAATATCCTTTGCAATAATCACCTTCCAGTGCGCCAATTACCAGCCCCCGATCAGGCCAGGCAAGATGAAAGTGCGCCAGAAAATTCACAGCCCCGACCCCGGTCAGTGTTTCAGACTGTCTGATACTGGGTATAAAAACGGACCAGATAGTCTTTAAAGCCGATCTTGTCAGCCGCTTCAATATCGCGTTGAGCCAGTAGTGAATCATGACTTTGCCGGTCCAGACGGGCCTCGGCGGTTATATCAGGGGCTTCTGCGCGAAACTGCTGTGCCCACTGACGGCTGTAATTGAGGACATGCGGGAAATAGGGAATGTCCTGTTCCCGCAATTCTCTGAGCAGGCGCGCAGAAGGGGTCAGTTCGGCGTCCTCCACTTTAGCCTGTTGGAGGGCAACGGTATTGCGGTAGTTTTCACTGCCGTGCGCCATATCCAGTGCTGAAGCCGTAGCGGCAATAGCCTTGAGTAAGGTCAATGCCCATTCCTGTAAATCTCGCTCGCCTTCGGTAGTGCGCAGGCGCAGGCCGGGTTCACGACCGCGATTAACCACTTCGCGCAGATTGTTATCCATACAGGCCTGACTTAAATCATCGCAGGCAGGGCTGTCCTCAAGCAGGCAAAATAACAGGAAAGCGTCAATAAAGCGCATTTGCTGGGCGTCGATACCAACCGGGTTAAATGGTGAAACATCAATGCAGCGCACTTCAATGTATTCGATGCCGCCCCGGCGTAAGGCATGCAGTGGGGTTTCGCCTGAATAGGCGACCCGCTTGGGACGGATAGTGCTGTAAAACTCGTTTTCAATCTGTAGCAGGCTGTCATTGAGCTGCTGATAGTCACCCTTGTGACCGCTGGGAATATGGCGGTATTGCGGGTGGGGCTGCATGATGGCCTGGCGCAGTGTTTCAACATAGTTATCCAGTGAGTTATAGCAGACCCGCAAGTCGCGCTGGGCTGCACTGCTATAGCCCAGATCGCCCATTCGCAGCGCTGTAGCCCAGGGGCGATAGAGGGTATACCCCCTGGGATCAAGAGAGGCCAACCCCTGGTGGTCGCGTTTGTGTAAAAAGCTGGAGCAGAGAGCGGGCGAAGCACCAAAGAGATAAATCAGCAGCCAGGAATAACGATGAAAGTTGCGGATCAGGCCGAGATAGCGGTTACTGATCCAGTCTTGCAGGGAGCCATTGCCGCCAGCGCTCTGCCACTCCTGCTCCCAAAAGGCTCTGGGCATCGAAAAATTGTAGTGAATACCGGCAATGGTTTGCATGGCGCGGCCATAACGATGGCCAAGACCATAGCGATAGACGGTTTTCATTCGGGCCACATTGGAATTGCCGTAATGGGCAACGGGGATACTGTTATCGCCCGCTACCACACAGGGCATACTGGCACACCAGAGCAGCTCATCATCCAGCCTTGTGTAGGTGTAGTGATGAATGTCAGTCAGTGTTTTGAGTGTATTGTCGATATTGCTGTCGACGGGAGTAATGAATTCCAGCAATGCTTCTGAGTAGTCAGTGGTAATAGATGAATGTGTCAGGGCTGAACCCAGGGCAGCCGGATGGGGAGTCTGGGCAATGTGGCCCTTGGGTGTTACCCGCAGGCTTTCTTTTTCCACACCGCGGGTGATCTGGCGTAGCAAGGCCAGTTGTTCTGGCTGGTTCAGGGCTTTGAGAGAGTGTTCAAAATGGGATGACACGGAGGCTCCTCTTGCGTGGGGGCGCCAAAGATGGTGTAAAGAAAGGCTGTTTGGCTGCCGCTATGGTTTGTAACCGGGTTTGTGACAGCCTGCCCAGAATTAAAGGGTTCCAAGTGTAGCCTTGTGTCGTCAGTGAATACAACTGGAGGAGGTGGTCACGGAATCGCTATTGAAGCGTTGTGTCGCAGCTTGGCTGCGGCTATGGTTCGCCTATGAATAAGAAGATCCGACAAGTACGTTGTGCTGTTATGGCAGGCTTGCACAAATGGCTGGTATTGTCTGCTTTGTTGTGCAGCTGCGTTTTGCAGGCACGGGAAGCCTGTTTTGTGGCTGAACAGGCGCCGGGCGATGTTTTTCGTTTTCAGCCATCGGCAGCCCACGAAGCTCTGGCTGAAGCGATGCCAGAGGATGCGGTCATCAACTCCCTGCGCTTCCGGCGATTAGCAGTTTTCGATGAAAGCGATAGCCGTGAAAACAGTACAATTTATCGCTGGGCCAATGATTTTCACTCAGTTACCCGGGAGTGGGTGCTGCGCGAGCAGTTACTGGTGACTGAGGGTGATCGTTATGAACGTCGTCGGCTGGAGGAATCTGAACGGATTCTGCGTCAGCTGAAGTTTATTTATGATGCCCGTGTGCGCCCCTGGCGGCGCTGTGGTGACCGGGTTGATCTGGAGATTGTTACCCGGGATATATGGACTTTTTTGCCCTCGGTGTCGCTTGGCCGCAGTGGAGGGCAGAATGACTGGTCTTTGGGGTTTCGGGATAGCAACTTCCTCGGTACCGGCAAGCAGGTACTAATGGAATATGACAGCGACGATGAGCGCTCAGGCTATACACTGGCCTATACCGATCCGGCCCTGTTGGGCAGCCGCTGGCGTTTGCGAGCCCGTTATACGGACAACGATGATGGTTATGATCGTAATCTTCGCATCGAACGGCCTTTTTTTTCGATTTACGAAAATTGGTCGGCAGGTGCTGAGGTCGGGGAGCTGAAGCTGGAGGAAAAGCTCTGGTCGCGCGGGGATGAAACGGCCGAATTTGATCACGAGCTGGATGTTTATCGCCTGTTTGGTGGTGTTGCCGCCAGTCCTGAGCCTGGGCGGCGGGTCAATCGCTGGTTGCTGGGCTATAACTATGAGCGACATAATTTTGATTTCAGTGATTCCGGCCTGCCACCGGCACAGCTGCCGCAGGACCGCACTTACAGCTATCCCTGGCTGGGCTATCAGTCGGTCGAGGATGAATTTGCCGAGCTGCATAATTTTGATTATCTGGGGCGCACTGAGGATGTTTTTGTTGGTGAGCGCTATCGCTGGAGTTTTGGTTATTCTACCGAGGGTATGGATGCCACCCGTGATCAGATTGCTTTTGAGGGAAACTATGAAAACACCCTGCTGGCAGAGCAACAGCAATTATGGGTGATTGCGTCTACACTTGCTGGCTACTGGACGCTCGATGATGAATCTTTTGAAAATCTCTGGTGGCAGTTTGAAAGTCGTTATCACCTGAAGCACGGTGAACAATGGGCTTTTTATAGTGGTTTGCGACTGGATTATACCGATGGCTTGACCGCCGACCGGCAGCTGGTATTGGGCGGTGACAATGGTTTGCGCGGTTATGATCGCAATTATCAGACAGGTGATCGTTCTTTCGTGCTCAACCTGGAGGAGCGTTATTATTCCAACTGGCACCCATTTCGCCTGGTGCGGGTGGGGGTGGCCGCTTTTGTTGATATTGGGCGGGCCTGGTATGAAAACCGGGATAATGGTTCCAATGGTGATGTGCTGGCCAATGCGGGCTTTGGCTTGCGGCTGAATTCCAGTCGGGCTGAAAAAAGTGCCGTAGTACATGTGGATCTTGCCTTTCCCTTTGTCAGGGATGACGATGTTGACGATGTACAATTGTTGATTACGGTAAAAGAACGCTTTTGAAAGCCAGTGCTATGGTGCTGCATTTTGCCTGGTGTGGTCCTGGTGGGCAGTTTCAAAAGATACTGGCAGAGCAATAAAACTCGGCAGGGAGACGGGGATATGCAGCAGTTCACAGAATGGTTGATCTTTCTGGCCAGTAAAAATGGTTCGGATCTTTATCTCAGCACAGGTGCGCCGCCCTGTGCCAAGTTTGATGGCGTACTGCGGCCTATCGGCAGTGAAGTGCTGAAACCGGGTGCCATCCGGGCTATTGCCTACGAGCTTATGGATGAAGCTCAGCGCCGGGAGTTTGAGCGTGAACTGGAAATGAATCTGGCAACATCCATCGCCGGTTATGGTCGTTTTCGGGTCAATATTTTTGTGCAACGCAATGAAGTGAGTATTGTTGCCCGTAATATCGTGGCGGATATTCCCAGCTGGCAATCCCTGCGTCTGCCACCGGTATTGTCGGAGGTTATAATGCGCAAGCGCGGCCTGATCCTGTTTGCCGGAGGTACAGGTTCGGGTAAGTCAACCTCACTGGCTTCGTTGATCGATCACCGCAATAGTAACAGTTCGGGGCATATTGTCACCATCGAAGACCCGGTGGAGTATGTGCACAAGCACAAGCGCTCCCTGGTTAACCAGCGTGAGGTGGGTGTGGATACGCGCAGCTGGCACAGCGCACTTAAAAATACGTTGCGACAGGCACCGGATGTTATTTTTATTGGTGAAATACGCGACCGGGAAACGATGGAGCATGCCCTGTCTTTTGCCGAAACCGGCCACCTGTGCCTGTCCACATTGCAGGCCAATAATGCGGTTCAGGTAATGGATCGCATTATCAACTTTTTTCCTGAACAACGTCGTCCACAGATGTTGATGGAGCTTTCCCTTAATTTGCAGGCCATTGTGTCGCAGCAGTTGGTATCTACAATTGATGGCAAGCGTTGTGCCTTGGTTGAAGTTTTACTGGGTACGCCTTCCGTAGCCGATCTTATTCTCACTGGTAAAGTTGATGCTTTTCGGGAAGAAATGGAAAAATCCGAAGATATTGGTATGAAAACCTTCGATGCGGCTTTGTTTGAACTTTACTGTGAAGGCCTTGTTTCTGAGGATGAGGCTTTGCGAAATGCCGAGATGCCGGACATCCTGAGGCCAATTATCAAGTCTTTTGCCGAAGAGCGGGATGCCGGTTCAACGGGCCTGATTGAGTTGCAGATGGATGTCGGTGAGGACTGGGAGGATGAACAGTGGGAGCGGGGGCACTGAACGAAAAGTGATACTGTGGCACATTATTACTCAAGATTACTCAAGCGGATTTGTTGTAGACGACCAGTTATTCAAAATAATTTTGATACTAACAGGATAATAAAAACGGACCACAAAACAAGCAGGATGAACAGCCTTGATCTCTCCGGGGTGCTTTTTTCTTCACCTTTAAAGACAATGTTTTTTAGCATTATATTGAATGAACCGCAGGCCGGGCAGGCCCCTGTAGGGCCACTTTTTTTGCCCTGATAGCTACAGTCCCTGCATTGGTAGGTCATCACTTCAATCCGTTATTTTCAGTAGTTGATCAACAAATTTTTTAAGCTGCACAAGAGTATTGCACTCAGCAACAAAATGACAGGCACTTTGCAGGCACTTTGATAATGCAGCATCTCTGAGATAGTGCAGCATCTCCGAATTTCCGGTGCCCCAGGTGTGCCGCGGCTCCGGGTTGAGCCAGATAACCCGGCGACTGCGCTGGTAGATGGAGCGTATAATCTCCAGTTTTGGATCGCCGTTATTATTGCGGGCGTCACCGAGGATAATCACAGTGGTATTGTGATTGATGTCGTCGAGAGCGAGGCAGGCAAAATCAGGCAGGCTACAAATCGTAGTCGGTGGCGCCACCATAGTTCCGGTTGGCTATTTCAACAGCTTTTTCCAGCTGATTTTCCTTGAAAATATCGCTGACTTCTCCCAAATGGCTTGAAAAAGCAAAGGAGCGGATTTTGGGTAATATATATCCTGCAGGCTGTACAGAAACATTGACAGAAAGCGGGCGTAGATAGCGACCGAGCCGGATACATCACAAACCGTCAGTACCTGTGCTTTGTCGCGGCGTTGCTGCCGCCAGCAGGTGTGGAACATGATGCCATTGTGGGCAATGCCGCGGCGCAGGGTGCGGGCTATATCCAGTTGGCCCCGGCGGTATTTTTTGCCTGCTGGAGTGGCGGGTAGCCAGCTTGTGTGCCATCTTCCTGATCGGCTCGTAAACATCGTGCATGTGGTGGTGTCCGGGATTACTCATCCGGGTTTTACTCAGCAGTGCATTCATAAACTGCCAGTTGTAACCCTGTGTATTGAGCAGGTACTCCCACTCAATCTGCTGCCTGACCTGCTCGCGCAGTAGATCAAGGTAGTGGCGCATCAGAGGCAGCAAAGGGCTGTCGGTTTTTTCCTGGGCAATCACCGCCCGTCTCAGCACTTCTTCGCCGAGGGCGTCCAGCATCTGTCCGCGCTGGATGAACATGCGGATATTGCTCAGACCCTCCTTATTACTGCAACCAAGAGCGGCAGTTGCCACTGTAGCGCGCTCACCCGCAAGGTGAATGCGACCAAAGACAAAAAGTCCAGTGACTATGCGGCTTTCAACGACAAAATAAACGCTCAACTGCGGATTCTAGGATCATGTCGCAAGATAATTTATGCGGCAGTGTAACGGTTGGTATTGATGGTCTCCAGCCTGCAAATTTGTGTGCTAAGCATTTGTTTATGTACAAATCGTATACAGCTGCTGCCTGCTTTTGAGTATGATACGCCGCTGCCAAGGAGGTGATATGACAAATACACACAGATTGCTGGCACTTATCCTGATGCTCATTGCCATTGCGCTACTTTATCCGGGAATCACTCAGCCGGTGTTGACGTTAACGGGCACTATTGATAAATCCGAAATTGCCGGGCTGGGCATCAATATGCTGGCCGGTGGCGATGACGAAAGTACGAACGGACAAACCCGGCAGATGCTGACTTCCTTTTCCCGGTTTCTGGGGCTTGACAGGGTTGAGGGGCAAATCGAAGTTTACAACACTACTCGTTCTATCTGGGGTACGGTGGATGAGCTGGCCAATACCGGCAATCTTGCTGTGGCCCTGCTGATTGTTGGTTTTAGTGTGGTTATTCCGTTGTTCAAATTATTGTTGCAGGTTCTGGCGCTACTACCTATTGCCACAAATTACAGTCGCCGGTTGTTACGATTGAATGCAGTGCTGAGCAAATGGTCGATGACGGATGTGTTTGTTATGGCTCTGCTGGTGTCTTATATGGCGGGCAGAGCGTCAGGTCAGATGGGTGATATGTTGACCATGAATGCTGAGCTTGAGCAGGGTTTCTGGTACTTTCTTGCCTATTGCCTGTTTTCTATTACCGCCTCTGCTGTTACCCGGATTTCGACAGACAAGGAGCTGTTGGCCTGAAGAGGTCTATCGGTGTTCGGTCATGATGAAACACATCTGTCCATTGTGTGCTGCTGAACAGACGGTTTTTTATCACCGTGATCGGTGTCGGAATTATTTTCAATGCCGATATTGCCATCTGGTTTTTGTAGCGCCAACGGATTTTTTAAGCATAGAGCAGGAAAAAGCCGAGTACGATTTACACCAGAATCAGGTTGATGACCCTGCTTACCGGTGCTTTTTGTCGCGGCTTTACGAGCCCCTGTCAACGCGGCTTGCACCCGGCAGCCAGGGACTGGACTTCGGTTGTGGCCCCGGCCCGGCACTGGCGACGATGTTTGAAGAAGCCGGTTATACCATGTCTCTCTACGATATTTTTTACCAGCCTGCCCTGCGGGTTTTTGAGCGGCGTTATGATTTTATCAGTGCCACAGAGGTGGTTGAACATCTGCACCGCCCTGGACGGGAGTTGGCACGCTTGTGGGATTGTTTGCACCCTGGTGGCTGGCTGGGGGTGATGACCAAACTGGTGTGCAATCCGCAGGCCTTCGCTCATTGGCATTATAAGAATGACCTGACCCATGTCAGCTTTTTCAGTATTGATTGTTGGCAGTGGTGGGCACGACAGCAAAAAGCGCAATTAGTATTTGAAGGTACGGACGTTATTTTATTGCGCAAAATAGCGAACGAAAATTTTAGAGGCCTTTAACCCTCCACTGAGCACTCCAGCATCGAAGTATAAATCTGTTCACAGTCCCGATAGAAGGTCAGCTCCTCATCGCCGAGGTAAGGAGCAATCATGGTCATCAATTGCAGGACGCCCTGATGGACAATAATTTCCGGTTCTCTGTGGCCATGTACCAGTTGTTCATAATTCAGCCAGAAAGTGAGTGTCAGGGCCATGTTGTCGACCAGTCCCAGTAGCTGCTGGTCACGGGCATCAATAACCGCCTGTTCCAGCAGTGCTTCGCAGATGGCCAGCAGGGCAGCCCGTTTAAGTTTGAGCAGGCGTCGAAAACCGCGGGAGATGTCCGGGTAGCGTTGTAGCAGGTTATCCAGATTTTGATAGAGGAAACGGTACTGATACATCTCTTCAAGTACAACGTAGAGGTAGTACCAGTTTGCCTCCACATTCATGCGATCAAGCGATAGGGGCTTTTCCAGGGGTGCTGCCAGCGTTGAGCCCAGGGCCAGTTCATATTGCTGAAAAAGCTCAGCGATAATTTCATCTTTGCCCTTGAAGTGGTAGTAGAGATTACCCGGGCTGATCTCCAGTTCATTGGCAATATCAATGGTGGTGGTATGGGCCTCGCCCGCTTCATTAAAGAGAGAGAGGCTGGTTACCAGTATGCGATCCCGGGTTTTCACTGGTTTTTCCAGTCAGGGTTGCCTGCTGCGGGAGCGGCTCTTGGCAGGTGTCTTTGCCTTGGTGGCTTTCTTGCGAGCCGGTATTTTTTTTACCGGTGTTTTGCTGTTTGCACGTTTTTTTATGGATGTTTTTTTTGCAGCTGGTTTTTTCCGGGCAGGTTTGGTCATGTCATTAACGATAATGCGCAGCTCTGATACTTCTGTGCTTAGCTGGTCAACTTTATCACGCAGTACTTGTAATTCATCACTGTGGGATGAGCGCTGTAAACGGAAGTTCTCGCGGACTCTATTAATACGTTCTTCAACAGAATGTCTGGCTTCCTGACTGGCTGAAAACGCACTGCGGGCCTCTTCTTCAAGTGCTGCACCGGCCTTGACCAGATCCTTGAACAGCCTGGGAGTTTCTACACCGGCCCTCTCAAGGCGGTCCTGGGCCTCGTCAACGGCCCGACCGTAAGCGCCGACACCAGCCAGCCAGATATTTTTGGCAAATTCACTTGCCTTGTCGGCAACTTTGTTCTTGTCGTCTGTCATGGTGATTTGTCCACCAATGTTGTCATATCCAGATGATATTAAAGCAGACAAGCATGAATGAGAGGAAGAGCTTTGTGGCTCTATGTTTTTGACTGTAAGCAGGCGGTGTTAAAAGTATAAAAAAAAGGGTCACAATGTGACCCCTTGCAAAGCTCCCTGAAAGTCAGGGATAAGCGTAACAATCGCCTCAGGCGGCTTTACGGCTGATAGACTGCTTCAGTTCGGCAAAACGTACACGGGCTTCTTCCAGCTTGGCTTCCAGCGTCTTGCGATCGGTCAGGCTGTCCAGAGTTGGCAGTTCGATATCGTCCAGGGCGTCACGGGCTTCGGCTTCAACTTTCTCGCCGCGCTTGACCAGTTCTTCGTACAGATCGGCAGCCTGGTTGCGACGGGCTTCAACTCTATCGGCTAGAATGCTGAATTGCTCTTGAGCCTGGTCGAAAGCCATACCGTAAAAGCCCAGGCTGGCCAGGAATGCTTTGCGGCCTGCTTCCTGGGCGCGCTTGGCAACTTTTTGGGCAGATTTTTCAGCTTCATCAAAAGATTTTTCAGCTTTACGAGCAGCTTTGCGCACGTCACGCTCAACAGCGGCAGCGCGATTTTCTACTGAACGCATGGTAGAGCGGACGGTGGATTTTTCAGTCGTAGTGCGCTTGGCAGCTGTTTTGCGCTTGGCTGGAGCCTTGCGGGTAGTTGTTTTGCGCTTGGGTGCACTTGTTTTGGTGGTGGTGCTCTTGATAGCTTCAGCCATGTTTTCTACTCCAGTCAGTCGGTTTAGGTTGTTGTGTGGGACTGTGGTCCCTTCAGGGTGTGAGTAGATTACGCTGGAAAATTAGAATAAACATACTAGAAAACTGTCTACTATTAGGCTGCTCCTTCTGAACACCTTGATTATTGCCCTGTAAAGTTGGCGGAACTTGCGAGATTCCTGGGTTTTACAGGGCTTACAGTCAACTTCGTCGACGCAGGAATACCTGTGTGCTGTATTGGCCCGACAATTTATGTGCCGGGCTAATAATCCCAGAATCCGTAGTTGGACGTGCCCAATGGTGCTGTAATTGGTGTGTCAGGTAAGGCGGAGCAACGCTGCCTGACGCGCCGAGTGCAGTACCAGTGTGTAGCGTTTTCATCCGGAAGGTGAGTGCGATCAAAGACCAAAATGCCAGTATCCTTACGACTTTCAAGAAGAAAACAAGTGCTCAACTGCGGAATCTGGGATAATTGGTGTAATGCAATAAATGCGGTGCCATGAAATAGTGGTGCTGCTCAGTCGACCTGGCTGTAACTATCTAATAAAAAGGGTTCGCCAGCTGACGAACCCTTTAAGTGCGATGTTTTATCTGGCTCAGTTGATTTTCGGGCCCGCTGCAAGAATCGCCTCGGAGGCATCAAATTTGGCAATATTATCGGTGAATAAGGCGGCCAGCTTGCGTGCCTGATCATCGTAGGCAGCACTGTCTCCCCAGCTTTTGCGCGGATCGATATATTGGGGGTCGACGCCGGGAATTGCTGTTGGGAAGTCCAGGTTGAGAATATCCAAGTGTCCGGTCGGGGCGTTCAGCAAGACACCACTTTGGGCTGCTGCCACCACCGCGCGGGTAACCGGGATGGGAAAGCGGGCACCACTGCCACCGGGGGCGCCGGAGCCACCGGTCCAGCCGGTATTAATCAGATAGACATGGCTGCCAAAGTCCTCGATGCGCTTCATCAGCAGCTCGGCATAATCACTGGCAGGGCGTGGCATGAAAGGGGCGCCGAAGCAGGTTGAGAAGGTTGGGTGAATACCCGCCTCTGCGCCCAGCTCGGTAGAGCCAACGCGGGCGGTGTAGCCGGACAGGAAGTGGAAGGCGGCCGCTTCCTTGCTCAGGATGGAGATCGGGGGCAGCACACCGGATACATCACAGGTCAGGAAGATGACACACTGGGGTTCGCCGCCGGAGTTGGTTGCGGTGCGCTTGTCGACATGCTCCAGTGGATAGCAGCAGCGGCCATTCTCAGTCAGGCTGGTGTCGCAGTAATCAGCGTGACGCTGCTCATCCAGAACAACATTCTCGATAATACTGCCAAAGCGGATGGCGTCCCAGATAATGGGTTCGTTTTTCTGGCTCAGGTCAATCGTTTTAGCATAGCAGCCACCTTCGATATTGAAGACGGACCCCTTGGACCAGCCGTGTTCGTCATCGCCGATAAGGTAGCGTTCAGGATCAGCTGAAAGGGTGGTTTTACCTGTGCCGGACAGGCCGAAGAAGAGGGTGGTGTCGCCATCGTCGCCAACATTGGCAGAGCAGTGCATTGGCATTACGTCTTTTTCCGGCAGCAGGAAATTTTGTACCGAAAACATGGCTTTTTTCATTTCGCCCGCATAGCGCATACCGGCAATCAAAACTCTGCGGCGGGCAAAGTTCAGGATAACCACGCCATCTGAGTGGGTACCGTCACGCTCCGGGTCACAGACAAAGCCTGCACAGTTGAGAATGGTCCACTCCGGTTTGCGGCCAGCATTATACTGACTCGGGCGAATGAACATATTGCGGCCAAAGAGATTCTGCCAGGCTGTTTCGGTAATGACTTTAACCGGCAGGTAGTGGTCACTGTGCTCTCCCACATGCAGTTGGGAGACAAAACGGTCGCGTTCGGCAATATAGGATTCGACACGATCCCACAGGGCGTCAAACTGATCGGTGTCAAAGGGGCGGTTGACGGCACCCCAGTCAATACTGTCCTCTGTACTGGCTTCACGAACAATAAAACGATCGGCTGGTGAGCGGCCGGTGCGGTTGCCCGTTACGACCCGCAGTGCGCCGGTATCGGCCAAAATGCCTTCACCCCGTCGCAGGGATTCTTCAATCAATTGGGAAGCGCTCAGATCTGTATATTCCTGAGGGGTTTGTATATCGTCTTCAGCGGTCATGGTCTGTCCTGTTGTCAACGGCGTGAGCCAGCACTGGCCTGGCTGGCCTCTCTAATTGCGTTTTGAGGGGTGCTAATTATGTCAGAATCAGGGCGGGATGCGAACTGAAAAGCGGCAAAGATGGAAAGTTACCGCAGGCTCAATATATTACCGAAACTGGCAGATTTTGCTGCCAGATTGGGGCTGAAGAAGTCGAAAATTAGTGGACAGTCACGTTGTCTGTGTCCAGAAGGTGGTCCAGTTCATCGGCCTGGAACTGATAGCGGTTATTACAGAACTCGCAATCCATGATGACTGAGCCCTGCTCTTCAATGATCGAAGCCACCTCCTGGGCGCCAATCGAAGTGAGTGCTGCCAGTGTTCTTTCCCGGGAGCAGGTGCATTCAAAGCGTATTGGCTGGCTGTCAAAGAGCTGGATGGTTTCCTCGGCAAACAGGCGCTGCAGGATATCCTGCGGCAGTAATTCCAGCAGCTCACTTGTTGAGATGGTTTGGCCAAGAGCACAGGCCTGCTCCCATTGTCGGGTGCGCTCAAGCGGGTTTTGTACCCGGTTTGGGGGCAGCTGCTGCAGCAGCATGCCTGCCGCACGGGATTCGTCGGTGCCAAGCCAGAGTCGGGTTGATAATTGTTCTGACTGCTCGAAATAATGATCCAGGCAGCTTGCCAGTGAATCCCCGTCCAGGGGGACAACCCCTTGGTAGCGCTGCCCACTGTCTGGCTCGATAGTGATTGCCAGATGACCATCCCGAAGTAATTGTTCAAATTGTTCCGCAGTGGCATTCTGGGCGCCGCGGGCAATACCCCGAATGCCGAGATTGCTGCTGCATTCGGCCATTAGAAGTGGTATCTGCCCATTGCTGCGAGCCTGTAGTACCAGCCTGCCATCAAACTTTAAGGTAGTGCTGAGCAAAACGGCTGCTGCCAGAAACTCGCCCAGCAATGCGCGCACCCCCGGGCTGTATTCATGTAGTGCCAGCAGCTCGCGGTATGCCTTATCCAGTTGCACAATTTCACCGCGCAAATCGGCGTTTTCAAAAACAAAGCGCTGGGTGGCATCTGATGTGGCTTTTGCAGGGATATTACCGTTCATTGCTATGTCTGTATCTCCATATAGTTTGCGAAAGATGAATGTCGTTTATGCCTGCTGGCGCAGACTGAATGTGGGGTCGCGCAAGCGAAATTCAAGCTTTTGACGGGGTTTGTGCAGGGCAGTTGTGGTGCATTGTCTAGTGGCCTGATTGTGTGCGCCATAAGGCTGCTTGATCTATACTCGCCAAAAATTCAAGAGGAATGGTCTGTGGCCGGATTTCAACTGAGCAAGCCCTACACAATGCCGCGAGAAGAATTGCGAGAGGCAGCGCAGGGTTTGGCAAGGCAACTGGAAAAACAGCACGGTGTACGTTCGAGTTGGCAAGGTGACACGGTGAGCATCAAGGGTTCTGGT
Organism: Parahaliea sp.; assembly: GCA_047974765.1. Classification (GTDB taxonomy): domain Bacteria; phylum Pseudomonadota; class Gammaproteobacteria; order Pseudomonadales; family Halieaceae; genus JBKECP01. Next base: position 73,463 of record JBKECP010000022.1, read on the forward strand.
GTCGATGGCAAGTTATCGATTGAAGATGATGTGGTTGATGTGTCTGTGCGGCTTGGCTTGCTGGCATCGGCTTTTCAGGGGATGTTGAAGGCAGAGGTACAGCGCTATCTTGATGAGCATGTCACCTGATATTAATTTGATATTAACCCGGCAAGCTTTTAGCCGAATAAATAAGCGGCACATGGATGTATGGATGTGCCGCAGGCTGTAAGTCTGCGCGAGTCCATGAAAATCAAGGGATTTCACAAATTCCGCTGATTTTCAGGGGCGACCGACTATCAAATAGTATAGTGAAGGATTCATCTATTTGATGGCCAGGTTGATAGTGCGGACAGACTTGTCTATACCGGCAATTTACCCGGAGATTGGCTTAAAATAGTGACTCCTGCCAGCGGATTGGTATTGTTCAATAGCGTATGAAATTCTTCTGCAAGTGCCATGCTGCGTTGTATACAGCACTGCCAACAGGCGATGCGTTCATCCTCTGACAACTGTGTGAAGTCCTGTCGGTCAGGAATTTTGCTGTAGGGCAGCTTCGCTATGAAGTCATCACTTGGGCACAGTAAAACCAGGCGTTCAGTGGTCTGCCGGATCAGTGGCGGGCTGCGCCAGGGGAGAAATTTATCAAACCAGCCAGGCGTGATGCTTGCGCGAAAGTGGGGGTAAAGTATCAGTCCGTCACCACCAATTTCCTGAAGATTGAAGTGATAGTCTATGATGCCGCCATCCCAGTATTGACCAGGTGCCGCACCGGTGATATTGCGTTCGCCAGTGAGCACAAAGGGAATGGCGCCGCTGGCGTGCAGTACTGCTGACAGATTGTCTGCACTTAGACGGGAGTAGCAGGTATCAAAGCCTGGTAGGTGTAATGCCCGATCCGGCTTGTCGTGGCTGTGAAAGACACTGCGCTGAAAAGCGCTTGCCAGCAGTCGTCGGTGTGCGGTATTGGCAAGTGCGGCAAGCGCCATGGACGGTCCCAGGACAGCTGGTTTGCGCGAACCCGCCGGGCCACGTCCTCTGGCCGTAACAATATGGCTGTTTATCCGGTGGTTGGCGACAGCGGCGGCTGCGCCGTTTGGGCCCAGCATCTGTTTAATGATGCTCTTGCTGCTACGACTGATTTCATCGGTGTCAGGGCGGAGTGAAAAATGTTGGTGCAGGTAGCCCTGCTCCAGCCGGGTAATAGCGGCTGCCGGATCAGGCAGCGCCAGGCAGATATTGCGCCAGGAGCCAATAGACGAGCCGATTGTGCTCAGAGCTTGATTGCTGCGCTGTAGAAAATCACCAAATAACAGGCGGTCGAGCTGGCTGAGTACAAACCATTTGGGTCCGCCAGAAGCGCCTATAAGCACTTTGAACAGATCGGCTTGCCAGCCTTCGCGGGCAATATGCCTGGCGGCGCTGGCGCCCATATAAATGGAAAGTGCTTGCGGTGCCACGGTTGTTGTCTCTTGCTCTTTTTATGTTTCAAATGACGCAGACATAAAAAAACCGGCACAGAGCCGGCTTTTTTATGTCGTATGAGAATCCGCTTCAGGCAGCGAGCGCCTTGATTTTGCTGCTCAGGCGACTCTTGTGACGAGCGGCCTTGTTTTTGTGGATAATGCCTTTGTCAGCCATGCGATCAATGACAGGAACAGCGGCTGCGTAGGCAGCTTTGGCCTGTTCTGCATCGCCAGTGCCAACGGCTGCGATAACTTTCTTAATCTGTGTGCGCACCAGGGAGCGCAGGCTCGCATTGTGGCTGCGACGTTTTTCGGCCTGACGGGCACGCTTTTTGGCTTGTGCTGAATTGGCCACGGTGATCGTCCTCTTGAAGTCAAAATTTAAAGAGGCGCGATTATTCACATTCGATGCTGCCTTGTCAATACTCGATTCTACGGATCTGTTGCTGCGCCATTATTGCAGCACTATACGGCCCGGTAGGTGCAATTGCGGTTAAGATAGCCATGTTTACTTAGCTGTACTGCAATTATCCGTCTGCTGGCCGCAGACCATGGGAGACAATTATGTTGCTTGGCAATACCGTAACTATCTGGCGGGCATCCCGGGAGGGTGATTACCATCTGGAGTGGCAGGTGAGTCAACCGGGAACAAATGTCAATGTGGAAGTGCTTGCCGAAGATGGCAAACAACTTGCTGAACACGGCAATGCTACCCGGCTCAGCGGTCTGGCCAGGGGGAAGCGCCATTATTTTCGCCTCAGTGATCAGTACGGTAATACTGTAGTGGTGAGTGAACGGCGTCTGGGATTTGATGGCAGCCCCAATTTTCGGGACTTTGGCGGCTATCAAACACAGACAGGTCAGCAGGTGAAGTGGGGCTCACTGTTTCGCAGTGGCCATCTGGCCGAGCTGACACCGGCAGATATTGCTTTGGTGGATAGTTTGGCGCTGGATCTGGTGTTTGACTTTCGCCGTCCTTTTGAATTGCAGCAGGACCCTTCGCGGTTGCCTGTCGGGCGGCAGCCCCGGATATGCCATCTACCAATTGAGCCGGGCAATCATTCAGGTTTTATCAATGAATTGGCTGGCCCCATTGCCAGTCCGCAGACGATGTTTGATTTTATGGTCACAGTCAATCGGGAACTGGCTTTGGAGGAGGCGCCTGTTTATCGACAGATGTTTGAAGAAATTCTGGCCCGGGATGATGCCCGCTTTCTGGTGCATTGCTCAGCCGGCAAGGATCGCACCGGCTTTGCAGCGGCAGTGGTACTGCTGGCACTGGGGGTTTCTGAAGAACATATTTTGCAGGACTATCTGCTGACGGGTCGCTTTTACAATGCCTGGACGGAGGTTGCACGGGTCAAGCAAAAGTATGGTATGAACCATTCCAGCAGTGAGGCAGTATTGCCTATGCTGCAGGTTGATGAGGCCTATCTGGGTGCAGCATTGACCCTTATTCGTGATGATTTTTCCAGTGTTGATACTTATTTGTTTGAGGTTATGGGGCTGGGGTTGCCGGAACTGGCTGAACTGCGTCACCGCTACTTGCTGGATGCCGGTTCTTCGCCTGTTATACCCGCGCGGGATTCGGTCACAGGTGTTGATGACGACCGTGGTTAATTTGGGTATCGTGTGCCGCTCTGTGCTGACTACTTTTTTTATAATGAATGAGGACTGTGCGCTTGAGTGATCCCTTTGCCGATATTCGCCCTTATCGTGACGACGAAGTTCCTGCGGTATTGGCGCAACTGCTGCATAATCCTGAACTGCTGGATGCACTGGCAAGCCTGAGTATGGGCCGTCTGGCCAGGTGGGTGCCCTGGCTGTGCCGCCCCCTGGTGCGTTTCTATCTTGCCCGACAGTTGCGGGGGGTGCAGGATATATACGGCATGCAGATGGTCGTCAAAGCCTATATGGACAGGATGATTGCCGATCGTACTGGTGGTTTTACTGTGTCTGGTCTGGAGCAGCTCGATGCGGGGCGGCCTTATCTGTTTATGAGTAATCACCGCGATATCGCCATGGATCCGGCCTTTACTAATTACGCACTCAATCAAGGCGGGCGTGATACTGTGCGCATTGCTATTGGCGACAACCTGCTGACCAAACCCTGGGTGTCTGATTTAATGCGGCTCAACAAGAGCTTTATTGTCAAACGCTCCGTCAGTGGTCCACGGGAACTGTTGGCGGCCTCTAAAAAACTGTCGGAGTATATTCGTCACAGTCTGTTGCAGGAAAACTCACCTATATGGATTGCCCAGCGTGAAGGGCGTGCCAAGGATGGCATCGATCGCACCGAGCCAGCCGTTTTGAAAATGTTGTCGATGAGTCGTGACAAGCAGGCCTCCACTTTATCCCGGCATATTCGTGAGCTGGGTATTGTGCCGGTATCCATCGCCTATGAGGTGGACCCCTGTGATGCGCTCAAGGCCCGTGAGCTTTATCAGCGCGCTACCACTGGCAGTTATATAAAATCTGAGCAGGAGGACGTGTCTTCTATTGGCCGTGGTATCAGTGGTCAAAAGGGGCGGGTACATGTGTCCTTTGGTACAGCGCTGGCAGGTGAGTATGAAACCGCCGATGATATTGCGCGTGCAGTAGATGAGCAGATTATCAGCCTGTACTGTCTGCACCCGACCAACCTCTATGCTTATGAGATGCTCAATGGGCACAAGCCGGAACTGCCGACAAATGTCTGTCAGGAGGCGGGAGAGTGGTCACGAAAAGCTTTCGTGGCTCGCATAGAAGCCATGCCCGAAGAGCATCGCGCCTATGCCCTTGGTATTTATGCCAATGCAGTTGTTGGCAAGCTGGCTTTGGCTGACCAGCATTCCTCTTGCTGAGCGACGAACTCAAGGACTCCATCCGCACTGCCTACAGTGCGGTTATCGAAGGCAAATCGCTGACTGCACGCTGGGGGCAGCGACAGATGATAGCCGAGATTGCCAATACTCTGGCACGTATTGCGCCAACGGGCGGGAGTCGTCCTGAAGAGCCTGCGGTTTGCGTGATTGAAGCCGGTACGGGTACTGGCAAAACCATTGCCTATGCTGTTACTGCTATTGTGATGGCACAGGCTCTTGGCAAGCGACTGGTGGTAGCCACTGCCACGGTTGCCTTGCAGGAGCAGTTTGTCAACAAGGATCTGCCGGATATTGCCCGTCACAGCGGACTGCAATTTGGCTATGCACTGGCCAAGGGGCGGCGGCGCTATGTCTGTCTGTCAAAGCTGGATCGTCTGCTGGCCCAGTCTCAGGGGCAGAGTGATTTACTGCCTTTATACCCCGATGAGGTGGAACCATTACAGGCAGCGGATGCCGAGCCCACTTATATTGCAATGCTCGATGCCCTCGGGCGTGGTGAATGGGATGGTGATCGGGATAACTGGTCCGAAGCTCTGCCTGAGTCTCTTTGGTATGGCGTCACGACAGATCACAGTCAGTGCAGCGGTCGGCGCTGCCCGAATATATCCCAGTGCAGTTTTTTTCGTGCCCGGGATGAGCTTGGTCATGCTGACGTAATTGTTGCCAATCACGATCTGGTGCTGGCTGATCTGGCGCTCGGTGGCGGTGCTATTTTGCCTGAGCCTGAACACTGTATTTATATTTTTGATGAGGGCCACCATCTGCCAGATAAGGCGCTGTCACACTTTGCCACCTTCTGCCGTTTGCATACCAGTATTGTCTGGTTACAAGAGAGTGCCCAGTCTGTTACCGCAGCTTTGCCTTTACTGTCAGGTCTGCATGCCATGCGCGATGTACAGCATTTGCCCGCCCGGATGGAGGAGGCGGTGGATGCTTTGAAAGTGGTGGAACAGGTAGTGGAAACCCTGTTTGACAATGTAGAGGTCGGGCCGCGAAATGAGTTGAGGCTTCGTTTTGAGCACGGTCATGTACCACAGGAATTGCAAACTGTTGCCAATGTGCTGGCGGGGCAGTTTCGCACGCTCAGCCAAAGTTTGTCGCGCATAGAAACAGTGCTGGCTGAAGCACTGGAAGATGAGTATACAGAGGTGCCTGCCGCTGAGGTGGAAATCTGGCATCTGAATATTGGCGCTATGCTGAGTCGGTCAGAGGCTACGCTTGCCTTGTGGGAAGCCTACAGTGTCAGCACCGTCAGCACTGAAGAGCAGCCGCCGATGGCGCGTTGGATCAGCTTGCTCGACGGTGCTGCTGGTGGTGACTTTGAGCTTCGTTGCAGTCCAATACTGGCCGCTGATCTGCTGGCAGAATATCTCTGGCCCCGCGCTGCTGGCATAGTGATTACCTCGGCCACAATAATGGCTCTGGGTTCTTTTGAGCGATTTATTCTACATTCGGGAGTGTCACGACAAGCACGGTTTAAAGTGGTAGCCAGCCCTTTTGATTACAGTCGGGCGATCTTCCAGGTGCCGACAATGGACTGCGATCCCGGTGATGCTGAACGCCATACCAATGCCTTGATAAAACAACTGCCGGATGTGTTGGACGAAAAAGAAGCCAGTTTAGTATTGTTTTCCTCCCGTCGTCAGATGCTTGATGTTTATGCCGGTATCGATGCCGGTTGGCGTGCGCGTATATTGATGCAGGGTGATGCCAGTAAGCAGGAAATTTTGCGCCAGCACCGTGAACGTATTGATGCAGCTAAGGGCAGCATTATTTTTGGTTTGGCCAGCTTTGCTGAGGGTGTGGACTTGCCTGGTCAGTATTGCCGTCATGTGGTAATTGCAAAAATTCCTTTTGCTGTGCCCGACAGTCCGATAGAGGCTGCTCTGGCTGAATGGATTGAAAGTAGAGGTGGCAATGCCTTTATGGAAATCAGTGTGCCGGATGCAGCCCTCAAGCTGGTTCAGGCCAGTGGTCGACTATTGCGTACAGAGCAAGACAGTGGGCGTGTAACCTTGATGGACAGACGGATTCTTAGCCGCCGTTATGGCCGGGCAATTCTTGATTCATTGCCACCTTTCAGACGGCAATTACAGTAGAAATAAATAATGGGAGTGGGCTGTGAATACAGACCTTGTATCTGCCTTGATAGATGTTGAGGCTCGCCTGCGCCAGCTTGGGCTGTGGGAAGCTCTGCCGCCACCCTCTGAAGCACTGGCCAGTACTGAACCGTTTGCTGTTGATACGTTGACGCTGCCACAATGGTTACAGTTTATTTTTTTACCCCGCCTGTATCAGCTGCTTGAACAAAAACAGCCTCTACCGGAACGCTGCGCTATTGCGCCGATGGCTGAGGAGTATCTCAGTGGAAACAATCTGGCTGGTGATCCACTGCTGGTTGCTTTGCGCCAGATTGATGAGCTTTTGACACGTTATTGAAACAACAAGTGTTGGGCTTCGGATTAACGAGGTTAATATTATTTAAGCCTGTATCATTGATCCTGATTAAATATTGTTATTGTTGCTGTGGAAATTACCAGTGCCCCTCTTGGGCAGGCCTATAAAAGGGGATACTATAAATAGCAGATTTACAGTGCTAGCTCTATTAAACCAGCAAGCAACTTGTTTGCTGGTTTAATAGAGCTAGCACTAATTATTTTTTTATCAATACATAAGATCTGCCATGCCTAATAGTCATTCCAAGAGTAATAGTGAAATACATTCTGATGTGCTGATTATCGGTGCCGGGCCTTCCGGCGCCATCGCTTCGGCTTTGCTGGTAAAGCGGGGTTATTCCGTTACTGTGCTGGAGCGGGAGCAGTTTCCCCGTTTTTCCATTGGTGAAAGCCTGCTGCCTCAATGTATGGAATATATTGAAGAGGCCGGTATGCTGGATGCTGTGCGGACAGCTGCTTTTCAGCATAAAAATGGTGCCTTGTTTCAATATCAGGGTACTTATGGTGGCTTTGATTTTGGTGAGCAGTTTTCCAGTGGATTTAATGAAACCTACCAGGTACAACGTGCTGATTTTGACAAGCTGCTGGCGGATGAGGCAGCGCGCATGGGCGCCAATATTCTCTATCGTCATGAGACGGTGTCGGTTGATTTGTCCGGACCTGAATGCCAGGTAAATTGTCGCAATACCGAAAGTGGTGAAGAAAAAACCTTTACTGCCCGTTTTTTGCTTGATGCCAGTGGTTTTGGCCGGGTGTTACCACGCTTGCTGGATCTTGAACAATCTTCTGATTTTCCTGTGCGTAGTTCTTTGTTCACACATATAGAAGATCATATCTCGGCAGAGGGCTATGATCGTGACAAAATTATTATTACCGTGCACCCGAATGACAGAGAGGTCTGGTTCTGGCTGATACCCTTCAGCAATGGTCGCTGTTCCATCGGTGTAGTTGCGCGCCCGGAGTTTTATCAGAATTATTCCGGAGCCGATGAGCTGGATAATCTGCGTGCGATTGTGGCCGAAGATCCAGAGCTGTCCCGCTTGCTGGCTGATGCCAGCTGGGATACACCGGCCAGCCGGATTACGGGCTATTCCTGTAATGTCAGTCAGATGTGCAGTAATCGCTTTGCATTGTTGGGTAATGCCGGTGAATTTCTTGATCCGGTATTTTCCTCCGGTGTCACTATTGCCATGCGCTCATCCAGCATGGCTGTGGCGGTGCTGGATAAACAATTGCAGGGTGAGGTTGTTGATTGGCAAAAGGATTATGCTGAGCCTTTAGCAAAAGGGGTGAACACCTTCAAGACCTTTGTTGAAGCCTGGTATGACAAACGTTTTCAGGATGTGATCTTTCACGATAGTCACAGCCCGGATATTCGCAGTATGATCTGTTCCATCCTGGCCGGTTATGCCTGGGATGAGGGCAACCCTTATGTTGCACAACCTGAGCGTCGCCTGAATACTTTGTGGCAGTATTGTCAGCAGGCAAAGGTTAATTCCGCGACTTAATAGGCGGCCCGCCAGCTGTTGGTGGGAGCCTCTTGTCTCTCTCATGGATTGTGCTTGCAGGTCTTTATGGTGGAAACTGTAAGCGTGTGCTTTCAGATAGTGGGCGAGACGATGGGGTGACAATCAAGATGTTCAGGAGAAGCATCTTGATTGTCAGCTTAATAATAGATCACCCATTCACTTGCCTGTCCACTATAAGTTGCTTTGTTATTCATGATTGACTGAAAGAGCCTCAGCCGAATGCTTTTTTGCTGTACCTTTTTATAAGCTGATCAAGCTTCTTGTAGCCCTCACTTTCTCTGTTTGCCACCAAGTCTAACTGGTCTGCCAGTTTTTGATAATTAAAGCTTTCTCTGTTTTTCAGCATTTTGGCAGTAAACAATGCGAAGCGGCGCCATTCATCGCCAGCCAGTGAAAAATTGTTTGCCGCCTGGCTTAGCTCCGGGAAATTAAGTACTTTTGAGGACTCTTGCAAAAATGAGGAAAAAAGAAAACGAAAACCGGCACCCCCAGTACCTATTTCTTCCTGCATGCGAACGATATGGCCAAGAAACAGATTATTGTCATGCTGTTTTTCACTGCTCATACGGGCAATTTTTTTGGCAACATGGCGAATACCCCGCACACCAAAAAAAGGAACCGGTGTGCGCAGCATCATATTGCAGGTGGACTGGATGGAGGCGGAGATAACACGGGGATAATCAATATGATCAGGTATGTTTTTTGGATAATACAGCAAACCTTTGGGGGCGAGCATACCCTTTACAAATCGGGCTCGTGAAAGGGCGGGTGCGTCAATACGCTGAATATCTTCAAATGTCGGATCACTGATCAGGTAATTTTGCTGTTCCCGGCCAAAAGCAACAATATTATGAGCATTGAAATGAAAGCGCATATTGGGTGGAAAGTAAGGTAGCCAGTAGACAGATGTCTGCATCCCTACCGGGCGTTGGGCCTGAAGATGTAAATCGAGTGTCTGTTGGCCCGCTTGTAGGTTATTAAAGCGTTTGAATTCAAAATCTATACCCAGGCGTTTGGATAAGCCCTTGATAATTCTTCCCGGAGGCATGCGATACGATAAAAGAGGCTGGCCGCTGACTTTCAATAGAGGAATGTAAGCAAAAGTAAGCGCGCAGGAAAGCCCAAAAACCATAGGTTCTGACAGGTCTAATCCATTGTGGCGCAGCAGCGCAGCAGCTGTGCCACTCTCGCAATGGGCTGTTTGCCGATGGTCAAAAGAGGCTGTGGAATCAGATACTTCTGTCATGCCAATTCATCCGGCAGTGATTGTAGTTCGGCAATGTCTAGATTAAATGCGTCCATATAGCGCTGTATCTGTTGCCGGGATAGGCGTAAAAAATACTTTGGTTGCAGATGCCTGCGCACCTGCCATTTAAAGAAGCCGGTACACTGTGCCAGCATTGCCACGTCCATGCGGTGATGATGCATGTGGTATTCCAGCGGCGAACTGAGCCCGAGTTTTATACGTTTGCGGGCTTGTCGGGCGAGTTGGTCAAATTCAGCGATAGCCTGTTCAAGCACTATTTCTTCAACATCCCAGCCACTGGTCAGCACAGGTTGATATTGGCCTTGTTGATCCTGGGCATAAACTCTCTTTTGGTGGCCATTAAGTGAGTGCGTATAATGCTGAGGTACCTGATCAATTTTCATGCTGCCTCATCTCTCTGGCAAACCGTCAATAGCATAAATGCTGATGAAAAACGCCCGCTTTCAGGCACATAGCAGAGAATTTTCTGTCCTGCCTGTAAATGCCCGGAATGAAATAATTCATCGAGCATAATGTAGATAGAGGCCGAACCAGTATTGCCTTTGTCGGTTAGGTTGGTTGCCCACTTTTCAAAAGGTATTTCGCAGGCACTTTGTTTCATGCCATCGTATAAGGCCTGACGGAAAAATTTTGAGGAATAATGCGGGAGGAAAAAGTCGATATCATCCGCATTAAGACCATGGCGGGTGATGAGTTCAGGCAGAAAGCGCTCTACTGTTATATGAACAATATTTTCATTTAATAATTTTACATCCTGCTTGATGGCAAAAACCGAATGATTCAGCCAGTCTTTGGGATCTGTTGCCGCCCAGCCCTGCAGGCTGCCGTTCTCGCACTTTTGGGCACCTGCGTACATGCAGGTTTGCATCTCATTGGCAAAAGAGCGGATATCCAGCCATTCAATCTTAAGGGAAAGTCCCTGGTTTGCAGGTTGATTTTGCAAGCGTACTGCCCCGGCACCATCGGAAAGCATCCAGCGTAGAAAATCTTTTTCAAAGGCAATTTCAGGCTGCTTTGCCATGGTTTCAGTCAGGTGCTGTGCCTCGGCTGCAAAAAAATGACCGCGCATAACAGCAGAGGCAAGTTCCGAGCCTGTTGCCACAGCATGCTGGTGGTTGCCGCTGGCAATACTCAGCCAGGCATACTTGAGTGCTGTCATGCCGGCCAGGCATACACCGCTGGTGGCAACTACCTCGCAGGCCGGGCCGCCCAGCTCACCCTGCACCATCACTGCATGATTGGGTAGTAACTGGTCGGGCAGGCTGGTGCCGCATACCAGGCAATCCATCGCCTGTGTGCTGTCTGGCGGTGCAAGTTTGCGAATGGCCTGGGCGGTCAGCTCGGCGTTGGTGTGGGTGGCGGTACCTGTGGCCGGGTCAATAGCATAGTGGCGACTGCGGATGCCATTGCTTTTCAAAATCAGACGCCGTGCACGCGAGGGTTTTTCTCCCGCGATTCCCAGCAGCGACTCCATCTGCTCGTTATTTACCGGATCGTTAGGTAAAAAGGCAGCTACAGAAGTAATATAAACGGCTTTCATTATGTGTAGTGTAGATCCATTTTTGCTAGAAGTCTGTCGGACTTAGGGGTTCGTAGTGAGACGAGTGGGAAGACTAGTACAATTTTTAGCCATTTTGAGGCGCATAGTGGTGCTACGCAACGAAAAAGGGCTGGAAATTGGGCCGACTTCCCACCGCCGCAGCAGAATCAGCCTGGGTCCGACAGGCTCCTAGTGATTAATGATGTTTTTTTGTTATCAGTGATGACAATATCTTCACCGGAGGGGGCGCTGAAATAGGCCTTTTGTCGTATAAAATAATCACGGGAGAAAGGGCTTGATAACTTTCTGAATAACATGCTCAAAGGTACCACTGTCAGTATCATCAGTATCAAAAAAACAGAGTAGAAAACCAGGACGGGTTTGCGAAGCCGACTGCCGGGCGGGCCTAAAAGTCGCAACAGCCTCCCCCATACCATAAAGGCCCGCCGCCCGGTCTTTTCACTTGCGATCAAGGCCTCGTCAATGACAACGGCACCAAGCCCCCGCAGCAGATGTTCATTGACAGGTGCCCCTTCCTGCAAGGTCTGACAGATGCGTTCGCCAAAACGATTACAATTTTGAATATTATTGGCCGATACACCGGCACGGGGAATAAGTCCTTTCAAAAATGGCCCTTTATGGCCAGTAAGCACCCATAAAGGGGTGGCAAAAAAACTCAACAGGCTGCCTGCTTCGTCAGTCAATGCGACATTGCCTACCAGCCGGGCACCTATATCTTCTGCCAGTATCCTTTTGACCTGTTCCTGCGCCAACAGCCACATATTGCGGCAGGCAATCAGTGTGACAACCGGTTTTCCTTTTAATAGCTGTTTTGCCAAAGGCTGCTGTAAAAAAGCTGTGGCAGGCAGAGAGGGAGATAAAAACCAGACCTGATAGGCAAGGATAATTAAATCGAAGTCTTCGTCGCCACGCAGGCTGCCAGGTTTGAGTGGTGGCGGATCAAGATAGACTGACTCAGGAAACGTATCCAGAAATTGCAAAAACGGCCAGGGGAAAGGGAAGGGTTTTTCCGGCTGTAATGTCTCAATAACAAGATCTACATCAGAGGAGGCGGCAATAGGATGTGTAAATGCCTTTGCTATATCGGATAATTGCCCACTCTGCGAATAGTGAATAAGTAGTATTTTTTTCATTATGTAATCTGGCTTACCTGTGCAAGGTGACAGTTTATAAGTTAACCGGTTTACTTCACCTTCGCAGACAAAGGTGCAACTATAACATAGCCGTCACATAGCAACCCATTACTCAATTGATCGATAATAAGTTGTCACCATGTCAGATTTTTACTCCCAGTGTGGTTCGGCCTCTCCCTTGATTGTAAAAATACCGTTTAATCATTTCTCGCGTGAGGGGCATTTTCCTGGGCAGCCGGTAGTGCCTGCTGTACTGGTAATCGAGGTATTGGCAAAGGCATGTCGTGATGCCGGTCTGAAAATAAATAAGCTGGAACATTTTCGGATCATGCAGTCATTGGCCTTTGGGGATGAAATAGTACTTGCTCTGACACCGCGCAGTACACAGTGGTATCAGATTCAGGCTTTTGTGCGGCAGCAGCTTGTTTGCAAGGTGTTGCTGGGTGTTGTCGGGCAGGATTTTGTCCGCCGTCAACAAATTATATGCAGTGAAAATGGCACTATGAGTTTGTCACAGTCTGATCTGCAATCGACAGCTTGCTTATATGACATGCTGCCCTATGCCGGCACAATGTGTCTGGTAGAGCGTATGGCCTTAATGGCGGGTGAACGATGTCTTGTCGGAACCAGTCTGTTGCGCAAGGATAATCCTCTGGCTGATGCTGGTTGTTTGTCGGGGTGGGCAACGCTGGAATATGCCGCACAGATGCTGGCCTGTTTTGGTCTTCAGCAGAAATTGAAAAGCGGTGACGGGGCATATGTCACAAATACCGCCAGCAGCTTTTGGCTGGCAAAGATCAGGTGGCTACACTGCCATCAGCCAGCGCTTGCTCTGGCTGGCCAGCGGCTGTGGCTTCAGCTCGATATTGAGGCTCAACAGCCGGACGCAATTACGGCCTGTTTTGTCAGTTATTGTGAAGGAGAGATTCTGGCTTCGGGCAGCTTTATTGTTCTGGAGCGTCAGGGGCGGTAGCAGGTCGACTGGTCGGTCAGGTGAATATGACAACTCTAATGGGCATGCTAGGATGCGTTTTTATAAAATTTTGCGAGTAACATGTTCGGGCTTATCATTTTTTTATTGTTTAGTATTATTTTGATCTGGCTGTGTCGATATCAGTTGCTCAACCCACATTGCCATGGTTTTTACCGGTTCTTTGCTTTTGAAGGCATAGTGTGGAATTTGATTTATGCCATACCGCTGTGGCAGCAGGATCCATTTTCTTTACAGCAGATAGTATCTTTTATATTAATGATGCTCTCTCTCGTTCTTTTGATTGCCTCACTCAGGCAGTTGAAGGCGGCAGGGCGGCAGGCTCACGCTGAAATTCGTGAAAACTTTGTGTTTGAAAATACAGCTTCTTTGAGTACATCCGGTATTTATCGCTATATCCGGCATCCTATGTATGCCTCATTATTGTTGTTTTCATGGGGTATCTTGTTCAAACGCCCATTTGTAGAGCCTTTGGTGATAACTCTGATTGTTACGGTTGCCATTTGGCTGGCTGCCCGTGTTGAAGAGGGTGAGAACCGGGCATTTTTTGGTCAGGAATATGATGCTTATTGCAAGCGTAGTAAAATGATATTGCCCTTTATTTTTTAATTGCAGATACAATATTTTTAAGTAGATGAGTTTTGATTGAATATCTCTCATAAAATCAATAATTGAAATACATGATTCGTGTCATATGTTAATTTGGCAAGTATTTAGCCGGTTTGATTTGCAGTGCATGGATGTGCCGCCGCTGGCTTTTGCTTTTGACTGGTGCGAGCCCACTAAAATCAGGGATTTTGCAAATCATGCAGATGTAAGTGGGCGACAATCAAATAATGAGGGATTTATCTATTTGATTCCCAGGTTAATAGCGTAGTTGAATATAACTTTTAAAATATAAAATCTGCCAGCAATATTGGGATACTCTTGTGATTGCCATCAAAAACCTCTCTTTCAGATACCCGGGAAATACGCGGGATTCGCTCAGTGATATTGATTTGGAGATAGGAAAAGGGCAGCTTTTTGGTTTGTTGGGTCCCAATGGAGCGGGTAAAACAAGCTTGTTATCTATTATGAGTGGTTTACTGTCCTGTCAGCCTGATACGGTATTTATTGCTGGTCAGGATATTTGTCGTACAAGTCGTGACCGTCTGCCGCGTCTATCGATAGTGCCTCAGGAATATGCTTTTTATGACACGCTTAGCGTCAGAGAAAATCTGGTATTTTTTGCTGCTGTTCAGGGCGTGGATGGAACACAAAAAAAATCATATATAAACACCGCACTTTCGATTTGCCGTCTTGAAGATCAGATTGATACACGGGCGGGCCACTTGTCTGGTGGATTGAAGCGGCGTTTGAACCTTGCCATTGGGCTGCTTAATAAACCGGATCTGTTGTTGCTGGATGAGCCCACCGTTGGTATAGATCCTCATTCTCGCAGTTTTATTCTGAACACGATAAAAGTATTAAATCATCAGGGAACCACTGTTGTTTACAGCTCTCATTATATGGAAGAGGTGGAGTACCTCTGTGAGCAGATAGTGATAGTGGATAAAGGGCGGATATTGCTGGCGGGTTCTTTACAGGCGCTGTTTGAGCGGGTTGCCGAGCGCTGTTTGCAGTTAACCACGCAGCGTGCTGTCAGTGAGCAGGTGATGGCAGAGCTGACGGATGTACAAAAAAATAACTACAGACAATTCAGGGTCCGGCGGGTTAGTGACGATGGTCGCCAATTGGAGATACAAATGGATGACAGTGGGGATTTGTCCGCTTTGTTGCAACAGCTGGCGGTCTTTGGTCTTGTGAGTGTGAATTATGATCGCCCTGGTTTGGAGGCGCTTTTTCTGGATACTACAGAGCATCAGCTGAGGGATTGATATGCGTCAGTTGCTGAGCCTGATCAATAAAGAATTTATGCTGATGCGACGTGACATCCACGGTATGGGACTGTTATTCGTGATGCCTGCTGTCTTTATGTTGATTATGACTTTTGCTTTGAAAAACCAGTACGCCATAAGTCAGGATAATCCGGTTCACTATTACCTCGTCAATGAGCAGGCCGGGGAAAAAAAGCAGAGTGTGGCAGTTAAAGCCCTGATTGAGGGTATGGATGAACAGGCCCATTTTCAGCGCCTTGGGAATACTGTTAGCCTGGATGAGGCGGCTACCGCTACGGCCCGTGACGATGTGCAGTTTAGCCTGATTGTAAATGCAGATTTTGATCGGCGTTTGAGTGAGCATCAACCGGCTCTGGAATTACTGTTTTCCCCAGGTGTATCCCCGGCCTTTAGTGAGTTAATCAGAGTGCAGGTCGGCGGTTTATTAAAGAAGATATATGTAGAGGAAAACTACGGCGATTATCTGCAGGAGCAGGATTTTACCCTGCTGACAGGGCCGAATGATGTATTGCTGACACATCGCTATCTCTATCGGCAACAGAATCTTCGGCCCAGTTCGGTACAGCAGAATGTGCCCGCCTGGCTGCTGTTTGCCATGTTTTTTATTGCCATTCCGCTATCGACGACTTTGATCAAAGAGCGTGAACAGGGTACCCTGCGTCGCCTGCATAGTATGGGTTTGAGCCCGGTTTATTTGGTGGCGGGCAAGTTTCTGCCCTATTTTCTGATTAATCTGTTGCAGGTGTTTGTCCTGTTTCTTGTTGGTTTGTATCTGATACCTGCATTGGGAGGGGAGCGTTTGAATTTGGGCGCGCACCCTGAAGCATTGCTGCTTATTGCATTGGCGGCTAGTTTCGCTGCCGTCAGTTTTGGGCTGTTTGTGGCGCAGCTGGCATCGACGGTTGAACAGGCAACGATATTTTCTGCCTTATGCAATATCATTATGGCGGCCATCGGTGGGATAATGGTACCGCGGTTTATTATGCCTGCAGGTATGCAGGCAGCCAGTGATTTTTCACCCATGAGCTGGGGTTTGCAGGGCTTTTTGGATGTGCTGCTGCGCGATGGTGGTATGACTGATGTTCTGCCGGAAGCAGTGGCCTTGATGGGATTTGCGGTGTTGTTACTGGTTTTGGCAGCACTCCATTCACGCTGGTTTTTGCGTCCTTATTAAGGTGATAGACAGCTCGGTGGCCGTGATATTGCTTTCATTCACAGGAAAACCGCATGGATATTGAAACCCTCAAATATGAGTTGAAGCAGTTGATTGTCGATGAATGCGATGTGGATATCAGTGCCAGTGAGATTCAGGATGATGAGATGTTGATGGGAGAGCTAAGTCGTCTTGATCTTGATTCTCTGGATGCGCTCAGCATCTCGCTGGAGATTAAACACCGTTATGGCAAGCATATTGACAGCGGTAACGAGACGAGAACTGCGCTTAGGTCTGTGGATACACTGGCGCAGTTTGTAGCTGACTCCGGCAACTGAACCAATAAATACACATGACAAAACTACTGGCAGCGGGTATAAGCGGGCATCTGGGTAACTCGCTGGATGAGAGTTTTCCCCGATTATTCAGGCCACTTGTCAAAGCATCATTGCATCACCTTGACGATTTTTCAGGCCCTTTGTCAATACGCTATCGTGCCGTTGACAGTGCGCCGCAGGATGCAGAGCAGCGTCTGCTGTATTTGCTTGATCAATCAATGCAGCAGCTTTTGGATGCCTATCCTCTGAGCACATCTGTACGCAGAACGTTGCCGGTTTTTATTGGTTCTTCCTGCTACGGTATTGCCCTTGCTGAAAGTCTTTACCGCACCCGCTATACTGAATCACCTGAGTTGGCATTTGCTGTGCCTTTGCAGGGTTTTCACCAGATTCATCATCATTTGCGCGATTGTTATCGTATTCTTGGTTCTGATTTTGCCATTCATACAGCCTGTACCTCGACGGCCAATGCCTTGCTCAATGCCAGCATGGCCATTCAGGCAGGTATCTTTGATCATGCGTTGGTTATTGGGCTGGAGACAATTAACACCACGACATTGTCAGGTTTTCAGGCCATGCAAATGCTCAGCCTGGATGAAATGCGGCCCTTTGACCGCAACAGAAGCGGGCTTATATTGGGTGAAGGCTGTGGCACTATTTTGTTGGGCAGGGGAGAAGGTGGTTTAACACTGCTTGGCGGTGCAGCTCAGTGTGATCGCTATAGTATCTCAACGGCAAACCCCGATGGTTCAAGTATTGCTGAGGTGATGAAGGCGGCACTGGCCAATGCCTGTGTTAAGCCCGAAGATGTCCTTGCGATCAAGGCACATGGCACAGCGACTGTTCTCAATGATGCTGGTGAAATAGCGGGTATGCGCAGCTTTTTTGGTTGCCCGCCACCTTTTTTTTCATTGAAAGCGTATATGGGGCATACTTTGGGTAGCTGCGGCGTCATGGAAACCGCATTGGTGGCAGCCTGTTTGCAATACGGTCAGCTGCCTGCCAGTGGTGGTTTTCTGGAGCCGGATCCCGAATTGCAGATACCTCCTTTGCAAGTGCCGATGGTCGCTGAGGCGGGTATTTATCTGCTGAATTTTTTTGGCTTTGGTGGTAGTAATACCAGTCTTGTTTTGCGCTACACACATTGATAAGTAATCTGGCAATAAACGTAATAATAAAGCTGATAATAAATGCCCATATTTAGTATTCGTGCCGCTCACAGTTTTTCCATTCCCTGCATTGATGAGCAGGTACCACCCAATATCAAGGCGCAGCTAAAGGCACATTGTCGTGAATCTTTTCGCCGGATAGACCTGTTTACCCAGCTGGCACTGTTGGGGTCTGCACAGCTTGTTAACGGGCGGATGCTGGCTGCTGATACAGCCCTGTATCTGTCGTCACGCTTTGGTTCACTGGACAGTACCGTCACTGTTCACGAGCGGATACTACAGGCTGGTGATCTGCCAAAGCCGGTGCATTTTATCAATACACTGAGCAATGTTGCCGGGTACTATGTGGCGAGAAACCTGGGGCTCAGTGGTGTTAATCACTTTGTATCGCGTGATGATGCATCGTTGCTGGCTGCACTTGAGCTGGCTCGAATCGGCCTTGTGTCAGGTCAGATATCCTCTGCACTGATCGGACAGGTTGAAGAAATGCCCCGACCACTCAACACGCATCGCCAGCGTTTGGGTATAGGATCGAACTTTGCGCTGGTTGAAGATAGCCATTGGTTGTGGATTGATGTTAAACAGGAGGCAGACCAAAAAACACTGGGGCTGCTGGATGATGTTGCAACTGTTGCTGGCGAGGCTGAATTAAAGAACTGGCTGGCGGAGCAAAGCAGGGATGCCTGGTTGTTCGTTCCTGATGTCGCATCTGTTGGTGTTGAAATAAGACGGCAATTTCGCCACCTGCCACTTGAGCTGCCTTATTCGCCAGGGCAGAGTGCAGCTGCACTGATTGCGTATCTTCAGGGCAGCTACACTGAGCCTTTGCTGGTGATCATTCCCGATAATGCAGGGCGCTATTCAGTGTTGTCCTGTCATTCAGCCTGATAATAAGCGGGCTGTTTTATTTGGCCAGCGTTACAACCTCACCGAGGAAGGTGACGCCAGCAATAACGGCGCCGTTACCACATTCAAATTCAGTGGTGCTGCTGAAGTCGTTCTTCCGGTAATAACTGCGGATATTGATCACAGCATTGCCGCCTTCTTTAATGATCCTGTCCTGAAAAGACAGCATGGCGGACAGAAAGGCCCATTGGCAGGCTTCTTTGTCAGTTTTATTGAAAGCGTTGGTTTTCTTGTTGGCCATGAATTCACCGTGGTTCTGTAATACCTTGCCACTGGCCTGTTTGCCAAAGCGGAAGGTATAGCCTTTATTCAGCTTTTCCCTGGCGTCAGACGTATTCATGGCTTCTTCAATAGAGTAACGATTGTGGTCATCACGGGCATAGCTGGTGGTGGCAATCAGACAAAACAGAGTAATAAAAAATAATTGACGCATAGTATGAGTTCCATTCAGTGGGTTGGTTTGATGTCGTTATCTCTGGCGGGCTGCCAGGTCAATTAAATCCGCCGAAAAATCAGCGAAGTATTGATACCGCCAAAGGCAAAATTGTTCGACATGGCAATTTCACAATCCAGTTTACGATTATTGCCATAAATATAGTCCAGTTCTGCACACTCCGCGTCGATATTATCGAGATTCAGTGTTGGATGGAACCAGCCTTCACGCAGCATATTGATGGTGACAATGGCCTCAGTGGCACCACAGGCGCCGAGAGTGTGGCCGGTATAACTTTTGAGCGCACTGATGGGTATCTGCCTGCCCAGGATTTTTTCCGTCGCTCTGGATTCGGCAATGTCGCCGCGGTCTGTCGCGGTGCCATGGGCGCTGATATAGCTGATATCAGAAGCACTGACACCTGCATCAGTGAGCGCATTGACCAGTACATTACAAATGGAATCCTGATCTGGCTGGGTAACATGAATGCCATCAGAATTGGTGGCATAGCCGAGGATTTCAGCGTAAATAGTGGCGCCGCGAGCACGGGCATGCTCGTACTCTTCCAGTATCAGCGTGCCGGCACCTTCGCCGATGACCAGCCCGTCACGGTCCTGATCGAAGGGGCGCGGACTGGCTTTGGGCTCATCATTGCGGGTGGACGTGGCAAACAGAGTGTCAAAGACAGCCGCTTCGGTTGGACACAGCTCCTCTGCACCGCCACAGACCATGGCGGTTTGCAGGCCGTGACGAATAGCCTCGAAGCCATAGCCAATGCCCTGGCTTGAGGAAGTGCAGGCACTGGAGGTGGTATAAATACGCCCTTTGAGACCAAAAAAAACACCAATATTAACAGCCGCTGTGTGGCTCATCATGCGAATGTAACTGGTCGCATTAAGGCCGTCAGTACGCTTGTTGATCAGCATATTGCCAAAATCTGCCATGGCTGGTGTACTACCAGCGGAAGAGCCATAAGCAATTCCCATATTGCCGGTGGTCAGCAGCGGATCATCGAGTAAACCGGCATCTGTCAGAGCCAGCTCAGTGGCACGCACTGACATTATGGCAATGCGACCCATTGAGCGGGTGGCTTTGCGTGAGTAGTGAGCGGGTTTTTCAAAGTCGTTCACAGGGCCTGCCAAACGGGTAAAAAGCCCTTCATAGTCATCCCATTGTGGCATATAGCATATGGCATTGACGCCTGTGTGAAGGCGCTCACTAATGGTCTGCCAGTTCTGTCCGAGGGCGGAAATACAACCCATACCCGTGACAACAACACGTTTCATAATTTTCCTGTTAGCTGCTTTTGCTGCGCAGTGGCTCAGCAAAGTCCCCCGTTGACCGATATAACCTGCCGGGTAATATAAGCGGCCTGATCGCTGAGCAAAAAGCGCACCAGTGCTGCCACTTCATCGGCACTACCCAGTCGGCGCATGGGTATCTGGCCAATAATGGCCTCCACCGGTGCCTGGGCCAGCATATCTGTCTCAATCAGACCCGGTGCGACACAATTGACAGTGATCTGCCGTTTGGCCAACTCCAGTGCCAGGGCTTTGGTTGCACCAATAATACCCGCTTTGGCAGCGGAGTAATTGACTTGCCCGCGGTTGCCTATAATACCTGATACCGAGGCCATGGTAATGATGCGTCCTGGCTGGCGGCGGCGAACCATTGGCATAACCAACGGGTTAAGAATATTGTAAAAACCATCGAGATTACTGTGCAGTACCTGGTCCCAGTCTTCGCCGCTCATTGCGGGAAAAGCGTTGTCACGAGCCAGGCCGGCATTACAAATAACACCGTAATAGACGCCGTGACTATCTATATCCGCGTTCAGTGCAGTGGCTGCTGCGGTTCTGTTGGCAATATCAAATTGCAGTATGCGGGCGCTACCGCCTTTTTCCTGTATTTGCGCCTGTACAGCCTGGGCTTCAGCGTGTGCACTGCGGCAGTGCAACACCAGGCTGTAACCGGTCTCTGCCAGTGTCAGGGCAATGGCTTTGCCGATACCACGGCTGGAACCTGTGACGAGAACGGTGCGTTCTTTATTGCTGGGTGAGAGTGGGTTCTGACTCACGCGCGTTATCTCTTTTATTGATTCGTATTGGCTGGCTCATAAACAGATAGCCTGGCTTGTTGCTGTATATTTTCACCTTGTACCGTGCACTCAAAGGAAGCCATTCCTGAAGCGGCCTGTACAACACGTTTGGCTTCTATTGTCAGTGTTGCCCCACAGGGGATGCGGGAGCAGTTGCTACTGAAATTACGAGTACCTAAAAGAAAGCCGATTTTCGGAGGTTCTCCCCGGTAGTAAGCCTGTACACCCGAGTAGGCGGCAATAGTCTGAGCCATATATTCAAGGCCGAGATAGGCCGGTACGCTGTCGCCGTCATCAAACAGGCCATCGTTGCGCACGACAAGGCCGCAACACAGGCTGCTCTCATTGGCATCGAGTAATTTGTCGAGCAGCATCATTGGCCGGTCGTGGGGCAGCAGTTCGGCAATATCGTCAATACGCGGCAGTTCAGCCATGACTTCGGCCCAGAATGATTGACACGTTATTACCACCAAAGGCAAAGGAGTTACTCATACAGTACCGGAGTGTGTGGTTGAGCCGCTCATTGTGCCCGGTGAGCGCTATGGGTGCCAGTGTGTCATCGCGCTCATCGGGATAGGCAGACGGTGGCAGACGTATACCTGTCTGCTTGTTGCCAGCGGCATTAAGCAGCAGCCAGCAAATGCCGCTTTCCAGTGCCGAGGCTGCACCCAGACAGTGACCCGTAAAGGCTTTAGTAGAGCTGCAAGGCAGATTTTGTCCAAACAGACGATTAACCGCACGGGATTCGGCACTATCGTTGTGGAAGGTGCCTGTACCGTGCAGATTGAGGTAGCCAATATCGCCCGCATTCAGGTTGGCATCAATCAGAGCATCGTACATGGCGGCAAAAGCGCCATCACCCTGGGGATGGGGCGCTGAAATATGGTGTGCATCGGAGCTGCCCGCACCGCCCTTGAATTCGATGGTCGAAGGCTCCCGGCTGAGCAGGTAAATACCGGCTGCTTCACCAATATTGATGCCGTCCCGACAGGTGGCAAAGGGGCGATTGTAAGTGGCTGATTGTGCTTCGAGAGCGCCAAAACCCTGTAGTGTTAATTCGCAGAGGGTATCGACACCTCCGGTGATAACGGCATCGCACAGGCCCAGACGCAACAGGCGGCGGGCACTGAGCAGAGCATTGCCGCTGGATGAACAGGCGGTTGACAGCGTAAATACCGGCCCCTGTAACTGTAAATAATCAGCGACAAACTCACCGAGGCCGCCGTGAGTACCGACAATAGCATCAAACCCCACAGGTGTTGAGCCGTATTCAAAGACGGCCTCAACTGCCTGCTGGGTACTGTCAATACCGGCCGTACTGGTGGCCATGACCACCCCAATACGCTGGCGGCCATAGCGGCTAAGTGCTGCCTCGATACTGTTTTCAAGCTGGGTCAGCGCCGCCAGCGCCAGCCGGTTATTGCGGCATTCGTGGCGTGCCAGCGAGGCAGGTAAACCCGGCAAGTGGCCGGGAATGCCTCCGACACGATAAGGGCCGCTCTGGTAAAACAGTGTCTGTGGTGCAGGCAGTGCCTGTTTAGATTGCAGCAGAGCTTTGCCAATACTGACCCCATCGCGGCCGAGATTGCACAAAATGCCCAAATCATTGAGGTAGTACATGGAGAGCCTTTGGATCTTGCCGGTGAATGTGATGCCTGCGGTAGTCAGTCTGTTGATCGTTCAGTTTATCGTTGTTTATATGATCTGTTTCCGTGTGGTTAAGTTCGTCGTCCAATTGATTTTCCAGATGGATAATCAGTGCCTGCTGTGGATCTTCAAGGTGGAGACTGTCGTACCAGGGGGCGTTGCCATTGCGCTTGATATGCAGTTGCCCATCCGTATTGTTGATGGTTGCCGTATCGGTGTAGAGCTGGGCCAGGTAGCGCATCAGGCTGGCAGGTGGCAGGCTGTCGGGCATCTGCGACAGATGTCGTTCGTTAGCACGGCCCCGGTTACAGCTCAGATGGTACAGAGGCAGACCCTGTAAACTCAGCAGGTAAACCTGCGTATCGGTACTGCGGGTGTCGATGGCCAGAAAAAGGTGAATGGATTGATTAATCCCATCGCTACTGATCTGGTTTATGGTCAGATTACTGCGCAGGCGGCTACCGGCGGGCAGCGTGTTTTGGCAGAGGCTGTCAGGGGATAGTTCTGATGCACTGTCTGTAGAGACACAACCCGCCAGTACGGTTGCAAATACTGATACCAAAATGGCCAGCGGGTCTTTCATATCACCTTCTCCCCGGGACGCATTGGCAGCAGCCAGGACAGCAGCCAGGCCAGCACCAGACCAGTGGCAATAGTGCGGCCAAAAGCACTGATGAGTGGTGTGGCTGAAAAGGCCAGCATGCCAAAGGCGAGAATACTGGTCAGTGCCGACAGTGTAATGGCCAGCGTGGTGGCCGCCTGCTCCTGAGGGGGCGTCAGTGAACGAAAAACAGCATAATCCAGACTGACACCAATAATCAGCAGCAGTGCCAGTAAATCAATAATACTGTAACTGCCAATGAAGTAGGCATTCAGACCAAAGGTGCTCAGACAGGTAAGTAGCGGCAGCGCCATAATAGTTATGCCATGGCGCCAGCTGGTCGCTGCACAAAGTAATAACATCGTTGCAATGGCTCCGGCAAATAAAAGTACAGTAACCCACTGGCGATAACTGGCTAGCAGGTGGTTAATATCCGCCACTTGATCAACCAGATGAACATGAGGGTGAGTGGCGAGTAACCGGGTGAGAGTGGCGGCTTCCACCTGCCCCCGTATTAACGCGTAACTGGCACAGCCGTGCTGATCACAACCCAGCACACCGCCGCTGCCGGGCAGAGGCGCAGCAGCTATCTGGCCTGTAGCTGACAACGGCTCAAAGTTGGCGGTCATTTGCGTGCTGATTGAGCGTGTGACTTGTTCACTGAAGCCGAGCTCTGTCAGATGTTGGTACAGCAGTCCACTGTCTGCCAGTTGCCTTAGCAGCTGTGCATTTTGTCGCTGTCGCTCGGGTGAGGGGATGCGCTGGCTGGTCAGTGCCAGCTCGATACCCAGTGCTATGGCATCGTCATTGAGTGCTTCTTCCATCGACAACAAAGAGGCTATTGATCTAGCTTTTATCAGTAGAAAACGACTGCTGTCGCCAGTATTGCCAAGGCTGCGAATAAAGGCTTCATCAGCGGTCAGATTGGCAGGGCGGGCGTAGAAGTCACGAATATCATCCCGTGGTTGCAATAACAACAGGCCGGGCAGGCTAAGCAGCAAAATCGCAGCACAGATTCCTGTGCTGTATTGGCGTACAGGTTGATAATGGCAGAAGGCGGGTAACCCCGGTGCCTGCTTAAGCCCGTGATAGAAACCCGGGAAAAGCAGTGCTACGGTGGCGTAGCTGCCCAGCAGTCCCGCTGCCATAAAAATACCGATCTGACGCAAGCCGGGAAAAGGCAGCAGGGCCAGCACAATAAAAGCCAGTGCACTCGACAGTGCGCTCAGGGTCAGGCTGCGCCAGACTTTGACCAGTCCCTGCCCGGCTTGCCAACCGGGAGTGAGTGAATGGCTCAAATAGTGCAGCGCGTAATCAGCGGCAATACCAATCAGCGTTGCGCCAAATACCAGTGTCAGCAGATGAATCTGTTGCAGACTGATCAGTGTGCTGAGCACACCACAGATCAAGCCGCTGCCGATACACAACAGTGTCAGTATAAGACTGCGCACTGAGCGCAATGTCAGAACCAGCAGCAGGCTGAGTGTCAGCAGTGATACAGTGCCAATAGTGGATATTTCCCTGTTGCCGCTGCTGGCACCGAAGGCTGTGTAAAGTGCTGCACCACTGGCATAAATGCCAAGACCACTGTCTGCAGCTTGTTCCTTCCAGCCCAGGTAAAGCTGGTAAAGTGCCTTCAGTCGGGCAAGGCTAATAGCGCCTTCTTTCAGATTGAGTATGTGCAGTAGGATCGTTTTGTCGGTATTGCTAACTGCTGGTGCAGGGGGCAGAGCGGCTTCAGCAAAGCGCTGGAAACTGCCGATAGGGTCATCGGCCAGATTATTGACAGCGGAGCTGCCCAGGGGGGAATAGAGGTAGGCGCGCCAACGAGTCAGTAATGCCTGTGGTTCTTCTGCCAGTTGTTGACGATCACTGTTATGTAGCAGCCCTCTGCGGTAGGGATGCAAAGAGGCGATAGCCGCCTGCCAGCGTGAAGTCTCCTGATCTTCGCTGGCAGTGGCCAGATAACCGGCCCGTTCAAGCTCGGTTTGTATCTGGCTCAGTAAATGCTGAGCCTGTTCGGGTTCACCGTCAATGGCCAGTACCAGTTTGCGGTTGTAATCACGGCTGCGCTGCGTAATCGCCTGCTGCTGCCAGTACTGGTCGGCAGCCGGTGGTAGCAGTGCAAAAACATCTGTTTTTAGCCAGCCCGAATCCGGCCAGCGCAAGATCGTCAACGCTGACAGCATAATGAGCCCCGCCAGCCAGAACAGGGTTTTAGTCTGTGCCGTCACGGTGTTCGCCATTGTCTGGCACAGTCTTTGACATATCTGTTTCAGGTCTTATATCAAACAGTTCAATAATGGTGCTGGCCCCGGCTGTCTCCGTAATTCTGATTTGCTGCAAATACTGCTCTCCTGTGAGCTGAATATGCTGCATTGCCTGAGCCAAACGGCCTTTGGGTGTGAGCTCCAGATGCCAGGGGCTGCTTTGCAGATTGCCGGAAATCTCAAAAAAACGTAGCAGAGCAGACAAGTTGCCATCCATAAAACCCAGCATCAGTTGTGAAATCAACTGTCCGATACCGTGGTCGCGCACCGTTTGATGATCAATGCTGACCTGGCCATCAATCACTACCATTAGTGAAGACATAGGTGTGTGTACCTGCCAGTGCAGCCCCTTGCTGTGACTCAGCTGAAAATTGCCCTCCGAAATAAAGGGTTGCTCCAGAAAGGGCAGTTGTTTGGATTGGCGAAAATGTCCATTCAGAACTGTTTGGATAGTGAGCCTATCTGTCAGGGCTGTCAGCAAGGCTTCCGAATTGCCCGCTGTCAGGGGTGAGCACAATAGCAGGCTGAGCCAGAGGCCACCGGTCATATAAAGCCCTGCACGCCACAGCTTATTCATTGGAACTTTTCCAGCAATACCGGTGGGCTGGCAAACAGCATTTCGCTGTTGGTCATATCCAGTGCCACTTGTACTGTGTGGGCCCGGGTCAGGCGTCGGCTGCTGATTACATCGTACAGGGTATAGCGGATTTTCATGCGATGCTCGATTTCCACCAGCTCAGCGACGATACGTATTTGCTGGCGGTAGCGCAGGGGCTGGGCATAGCGGATATATAATTCGATGACCGGCCAGGCGTAACCGGAGGCGCGCATGGCAACGACATCGTAGTTGATGCTATCAAGCAAAGTCGTGCGTGCGATCTCCAGATATTTCACATAATGACCATGCCAGGCAATTTCCAGGCTGTCGATATCGTGAAAGGGCACTTCAATCAGGCATTCGGCCTGTGCATAAATTTTGGGCTTATTCATAAAGTGTCCAATAGCGTTCGCCAACGCTCTGTAGGGCATATTGCAGTTCTTTGTCCAGTGGCCGGTCCTGACCGACAAAATCAGCTACTTTGGTGGTTTCATGCAGGCATTGCAAAATGGCCGGTTTGAGGGCGGCTTCATCAAGTTCACCTGCCCGCAGGCGAAGTTGCACTCCCTGACAGGCGGCAATGAGCGCCGCCACCAGTACTTGCTCCGTCAGTGTCAGAATGCGCTGGCAATCGCGGGCGGCGATAGTACCCATACTGACTTTGTCCTGATTGTGGCACTCAGTAGAACGGGAAAACACACTGGCGGGCAGGGTGTTTTTAAGGGCTTCTGCCGTCCAGGCGGAACAGGCGATCTGGACGGCCTTGAAACCGTGATTGAGCGCTCTGGCTGAATCTTCGGCACCTGACAGGTTGGCGGGCAGACCGTGATTGAATTTGGGATCCATTAGCTGGGCCATTTGCCGGTCAGCCAGATCGGCAATATTGGCAACAGCGGTTTTTAAACTGTCCATAGCCATGGCGATATGGCCACCGTAAAAATGGCCGCCGTGCAAAACATGCTCACCCTCGGCGTCGATGATCGGATTGTCGTTGGCGCTGTTGAGCTCAGTGGTAACCAGCGTGCGGGCAAAATCAAGAGTGTCCAGCAAAACACCAATGACATGGGGAGCGCAGCGCAGTGAGTAGCGATCCTGCAGGCGGCTGCTGTTGCGGGGCACATCAGTACAGCGCAGATCATCGTGAATCCAGTGAGCCGCCGTTGTCTGACCGGGGTGAGGTTTGACAGAAAACAGCAGTGGGTCAAAGTGAAAATCATTGCCCTGTAATGCCAGCGAGGCCAGGCTGGTCACTCGGGCAGCCAATTGGCCAAGGTAGTGAGCGCGCTCAACGGCGAGACAGGCCAGCCCGGTCATGGCGGCCGTACCGTTCATAATGGCCAGCCCTTCCTTTGGTTTCAGGTGCAACGGAGGGATGTTCAGTTTGGTATAGACCTCTGCCGTGGGTTTGCGCTGCCCCTGATGCCAGACTTCGCGCTCACCTTCGATCACCGCAGCCAGATAGGACAGTGGCGTTAAGTCGCCGCTGGCGCCCACCGAGCCTTCACTGGGCATCACTGGCAAAATATCGCGCTGTAATAACAGAGTCAGATGAGCCAGTAATTCATAGCGCACACCGGAATAACCCTGGCACAAGCTGGCCAGGCGCGCTGCGAGAATGGCACGACTTTCTTCAATGCTAAAGGGTTCACCCAGACCGCAGCCATGGAAGGTATAAAGATGGCGGGGCAGGTCACCCACCTGTTCCGGTGGAATACGGGTCTGACAGGAATCGCCATAACCGGTGGTGACGCCGTAGATTACCCCTTCTTCGCGCAGCAGACGCTCCAGAAAGGCGGCGCCACGACGAATACGTGATTGAAAATTGTCGCTATCGCCAAGCAGGGATTGCCGCTGCTGATATGCCAGTGCGCGCACTGAGACGGTATCCAGTGGGCTGCCGTCAAAGATGATGGAGTCCGGGGGCTGATTCATGGTGATTGATCCCAAAAAGGATAAAAATTAAACCACTGCAAGGGATTATGCAGGGCCTGTTGCTCCAGTACGGCAGCATACTGGTGCAGGTAAGCGGCCAGCGCTTCGCTGCGCTGCTGGCGAGGCAAAATAATACGTTTGGCAAAGGCGTCACAATTTACGATGTAACCGCCCTCAGTTTGTGTGCAAAACACCGTATAAACCGGGCATTTCAGTAGTGAGGCAAGAATAAAAGGGCCTTCCGGTAGTGGTGCCGGATAACCGAGAAAAGGCACTGGCTGTGCCCGGCCCCTGCTGGCAACGGGTACCCGGTCAGCCAAAACAGCAATAAACTCACCCCGTTTGATGCAGGCGCTCAAATGCATGGCGGTAGCGGGTGACAACTCGCTGACTTCAATCAGCTCCAGCTCGGCATCAATCTCCAGTTCCCGCAGCAAGCGGTTGAACATATTGGCATGGCGGGTGTGTACCAGAATATTCAGCTTCAGTTTGTGGTTGCTGCGTGACAGACAGCGCAATATCTCCATATTGCCCAGATGTGCGCCCATCAAAATGGCACCGCCGCCACGCTCAAGTTGCTCAAGCAGTATCGGCCGGTTGGGAAACTGCACATTTTGCGGCAGGTCAGGAGTGGCCCACACGCCGAGTTTATCAACACTTGCGCGGGCAAAGCTGAGCATATGCCGGTAAACAGTAAGTGCTGTGGGGGTGGGCGGCTGTTGTTGTGAGTGTTGTTGCAGATAGTATTCGCGCAGGCGAATCAAATACTGTCGTGATGCATTGCGGGCACGCGTATTGGTGAGAAAGAAATAAAATACCACCGGTTGCAGCACCAGCGAAAAGGCCCAACTGCCAATATGGCGATAAAGCCAAAACAGCAGGCGCATGCCGGTGATGAAACCGACTTCACCGATATCTGACCAGTGGGTTTGCTCAGGCATGGTGTTGGCCATCGTCATTGACCGGGCCTGAGCGTTTCAATTTTCGCCTGAGCAGTTTTGGCAGGCGTTTCAGCATACCGAAAAACAGACGTGTATGTGCCCAGCTTATTAAAGCGTTGTCACGGATTGAGCGAAAGTGGGAGATACCGTCAGATGGATAGTCCACCCGCGTGCGATATTGCACAATATTCACACCTGCCCAGTGCAAACGCACCAGAATTTCAGGGTCAAAATCCATGCGGTTGCCCGTGTGTTGTGTATTGATGATGGCCAGTGTGGCCGACAGTGGATAAACCCTGAAACCACACAGGGCATCTTTGATATCCATTGACAATGTGTGAATCCAGACCCAGACATGAGTCAGATAGCGGCCATAGTAACGCAGACGTGGTGCATTGTCGTAAAGGGGAATGCCGGTAATTAAAGCCTGAGGCTGTCTGTGAGCACACTGAAGCAATGCGCAAATATCATCGGTATTGTGCTGGCCATCGGCGTCAATTTGCAGGGCATGGCTGAAACCCTGCTTGTGTGCCGCCCGCAACCCGCTTTTGACCGCAGCACCCTTGCCGCCGTTATGATCACGTTCAATTAAAATAACGGCTTCATGCTTGCGGGCCAGTGTTTGCAAAGTGTGTGTGCAATAAGAACCGGAACCGTCATTGATCAGAAAAACCGGCAGGCCGTAGGGGAGAAGTCTGGTCAGTAAGGGTGCCAGTGTATTCGCGTGGTTGTAAACTGGTACCAGCAGACAACACTGTATGTCAGTCGTGTTATTCACAGTGCGCGGGTCTCTGTCTGACCGAAATACAAATGCCCTTTGCTGTGCTGGCCTGCTTTTGAACTGAAGTGAAAATCAAGTCGGCCCGTATCGGCTTCAAAGCTGAGGCTCAATTCAAGTACGCAGTCCGGTAGTGAGAGTGTTTGAAACTTAACGGCCTTCATGCCGCAAAAATGTCCACTCAGATGCAGATACTGACGGCCGTAGTATTCAGCCCAATACAGTTGGGTAACACCTGGCAATATCGGTTTGCCCGGAAAGTGACCTGCCAGATAGACATTGTTGCGTGCCAGATAGAATTTGAAAACAGCACTGTCTGTGTGCTGTTGAATTTGTATGACTTGCGGCAAACGCTGCTCTTTAAAGAGAGCAGTCAATTTTGACTGTTGCAGTTTACCCTGGCTATTGCGGGGCAGTTGATCCACCAGCCGAAAACGGCGCGGTGTGGCAATGGTTGGCAGCTGTTCAAGCAAGGTTGCGCGCAGTTGGCGTTGCAACTTGTGCAAACCACTGTTTGTGAGCGTTTCGATTCCGGTATCAGACAACACGATAAGAGCTGCCAGACACTGGCGTTTGCCTGATGATCTGTCTGCAAAGTTATCCGGTAATAACAGTGTTGTGCAGTCTGTTATCAGTTTGCTGGTCAACAGCTTGTGTTCCACGTCGGCCAGAGAGACCCGCTTGCCCTCCACTTTGATAATACGATCCAGACGGGCACCCAGCTGGAAGCGGCCATCGGCCAGCAAGTGAGCGGAATCTGCGGTGATATACCAGTTGTTGTCAGCCAGCATGGGTGAGCGCACTGCCAAAGCACTTTTTTCACAGCGAATATCCACATCAGGCAGTGCCTGCCAGGTGGTATTGCCAGTCTGTTGCTGGCGCCAGGCGATACCGCCGGTTTCTGAACTGCCCAGCACTTCAAACGGTGCCTGTCCCAGAGCTGCTTCAATTTTGGCAGCGGCGTCTGCCCGCAGTGGTCCACCGGAAGAGAACACGGCCCGCAAATGCTGGCATAGGGCTGGCCAGGGCATGGCCGTATTCAGACGGTGCAGATGGGCAGGACTCATAATCCAGGTGCAGGCATCACACTGGTGTACCAGCATGGCGCTGGCCAGCAGCATCGGATCAAGGAAGGGGCGGCGCCAGAAGGTGCGTCCACTGCACAGAGGCCAAAGTACTAAAAATAACAGGCCGTAAAAGTGCTGGTGACTGACGGTGCCGACGACCAGACTGTCAGCAAGCACATGCCCCCACTGTTGTTGCAGCGAGTGCAGTTCGGCATCCAGTTGATTCAGGCCTTTGCTGACGGGTTTGGGCTGGCCGGTAGAGCCAGAGGTATAAATAATGATTTTGCCGCCCAGCTGGAAGGTTTCAGCCGCCTGCTTCGGCGTATGTTCAGCAATGGTCAGACGGTCAGGAATATCAAAATCACCAATGAAATTAAGTCCTCTTGAGCGTAGCTCACGGCAAGTACCAGCCGCATTATCACCGGCTAAAAATACCTTCCGCTTCTCGGCCAGTATTGCCAGCAGCGCCACAGTGAAGCGGTAGCTGTCGCTTTCAAACAACGCCCAGTCGCCGTCGCGGGTGCGCAAATTGCGACGTACGGCACTCATATCATTGAGCAACTGCCGCCAGCTGATGTGCTGGCCGACATCACGGGCAACTGTATATTCCGGCGAAAAACTGTCGATGGATAAAGAGGAAAGTTCATGCACGATGTTCTTGCCTCGCCTGCTGTTGTGCTCTTTGCCGGACGAACTGCCGAACGAGCCACTCAATAGCCAGCAGTAGTCCAATGAGCAGATAGGCCAGCAGGCCGTTATAAAATGCCCAGGTCTGTAGCGAACAGTACAGTGCTGTGTAGAGTGCGATGGTGCCATTGCATAGAAAAAATACGCACCACAACCAGGTGACACGACGGGTATAGGGGATGGCCGCTGCTGGCAAATCGGGTTCACGCAGACGTGCAAGCTGTTCTATCAGAGGTGGTCCCCGCCACAGTGACAAGCCAAACAACATCAGCAGGCTGGTATTGACGGCAAGTGGGTAATAGAGAAACCAGTCGGTGTTGCCGGACAGGACAACCAGTAATGCCAGCACCAGTAACAGCGCCGGCAAAATACGTGGCAGAGCCAGCGTACTGGCAGGCAGCAGTATCAGGCGCAGCGCAGCGACCACCATAAAAGCGGCAGCCAGATGGCGCGCCGAAAGATAGTCGAGCCCAAACAACAATAACAGCGGCAGTGCGATTAACAGAACGCCGCTTATTGCCGCCAACAAGGTCTTCATTACTGGGCGACGATCCGGCTGATAGCGGCGACGACATCATCAACGGTACGCACGGATTTAAATTCGTCCGGATCAATTTTTTTACCGGTGATATTGCGCAGCTCAACCACTAGGTCAACCGCATCGATACTGTCGATATCAAGATCCTCATAGAGGCGGGCTTGCGCCTGAATAGCGGCTGGGTCCACTTCAAACATGTTAATAAGCACTTCAGTGAGAACGGTGCGGATCTCCTGTTCTGATTTCATAGCTGTGTCTCCCTGTCGCTGTCCTGACTGCTGACAAAACGGGTCAGGCTGGCTACCGAGCGAAAATGTTCCCGTGTACTTTTATCCTCGGCATCAAGTACAACGCCAAAACGCTGTTGCAGGGCCATACCCAGCTCCAGTGCATCAATGGAATCCAGTCCCAGACCCTCGTCGAACAGGGGTTCATCGGTCTGAATATCTGCCGGTGTGATGTCCTCCAGGTCGAGGGCTTCAATAATCAGTTCTTTAATGCGGGTTTCAAGATGACTCATAGTGATAACTCTTGGGTGAAATACTGCTGCCAGTGGCGGGTCAGCAGGCGCGCCTGCTGATTGTCGGAAATATGTTGTGTGATTTGTCCAGAGATATATGTACACACGTTCAACTGGAAGTGTGGTCGCCGCCAGGGAATGTGATACCACTTTTCACCTTTGACCAGCGTGGGCGGGGCGACGGCAATAGTTACCAGTGATACCGGACAGTGCGAGGCCATCCTCAAATAAGCGGCTCCACGCTGAAAATGCAGGGGTTTGTCTGGCACCGAACGAGAGCCTTCAGGAAATATAATGAAGGTGGTGCCGCGCTCAAGTTCGGCTGCGCCATCGCACAGCAATTGCTGCGGATTATCATTGGCGATATAGCCTGCCCGACTTACCGGGCCACGAGTAAAGGGATTGCGGTAGAGCCCGGCTTTAACGATACAAGTGGCATTGGGAATCAGCGATATCAGAAAAACCACATCGATCAGCGAGGGGTGGTTGGCGATAACCAGCTGACCGGCACCCTGGAGTTGTTGTTGGCCGCGCACTTCCCATGTCAATACGCCCATTTTCTGCATGCAGTGGATAAACAGACGAAAGCAGCGGTGTATCAGATAGCGGCAGCGGCGTGTGGCGGGTTTATGGTCTGTGCTGGCCAGTGTAACCAGCGGCAATATCAGATAACCCATAATCAGCCCGCCGAGACCGAACAGCGCGAAACTGACAGCGGTGGCAATTATGCGCCAGCAATAGTTATCCTGTCGTCTGGCCATCATGGCAGGCGCTCCAGTTGCCAGTGGCAATGCGATTCGCGTATATGGCAATGATCCTCCTGGTTTGTCAGCAGCTGGATAAAGGCCGTCATATTGTCGTAGCTGTTGCTGTTACAACGATGAGAGTGATCATTGGTGTCCAGAGGCTGCAAACGCAGAGAGAGCGCGCAGTCTCTGGCGGAAGCATCCAGATGCAGCGCCAGCGCACTGGGCCCGACGGGGCTGCTGATCCAGGGATCGTAGAATGCGGGTTGATTCTCGGCGGCACAGACAATATTGACACCTTGGGCCGTGCTTTCAAGCAGCACACCGGCACCTTCAAGCAAAGCGGGCACCGGGCTGTTTGTCGTCGGCGCAAGCGCTATCATCGGTGCCTTAATGCCTTGTAACTGTGACCATAGGCCACCAATGGCATTGTGTACTGACAGGCTGAAAGTAGCGGGCGAAACCTCGGTTTCATTGGCAATGGCTTCGAGCATAGTCTGGGTACGCTGAATTTCGCCCAGTACTGAGCTGAATACCAGAACTTCCTGAGCATGGGGGGTGGCGCAATGGCTCAGGGTTTCAAAAACGACCCGCGCCAGAGGTGACAGACGCCGCCGCTGTATGGGGGCAATGGTCGCCAGTTGTGGTCGCCCTTCAATCTCTGTGCGACAGGCACCGGCAGCATCTGCGGTTATCAGCAGCGCCTGATCGGTAGTTTGTGCCTGCCACAGGCACCAGCGCCGGATATGCAGAACCACTGAGTTATTGCTCGAACTGGTCACGTTAGTTGTAGCTTGGTAGCTCTTGATTGGCTGACAATGGTGGGATTTGCTTATCAATCAGACCCTGTTACCCACTCGATTATTGGGCGATTGTATCGTGATCTTTGTTGTGATCATTCACGAGTGCCCTGTAAGCTGCGCATTGTATCCAAAAAATGCCTCATCATTAAGTGTTCAGGAGGCTGGTATTTTGAGTCATTTAGCGACTTCCAGTATACATATCGAGCATCAGTGCTGGCTCTATCAAATTCCGGATTCCCCGTTTGGTCGACGCCGCCAGTCGCAGGTGGCACGGCGTATGCTCGCCCGAATGTTGCTGAGTATGGGCTGTGAAGACTGCGTATCCGGCCCCTGGCGAAGTGGCCTCGCACTGAAAGCGCATGTGCGCCAGCAGTCGGGGTTTGAAGTAAGTATCAGCCATAGTGGTCCGTATGTGGCGCTTGTACTTTCAAAACATGCTGTTGGCATTGATATTGAGTGTTCAAGGCGTGAGCGGAACTGGTTGGCCATTGCAGAGAGTTTTTTTGAAAAGTGTGAAGTCGGGCGTTTGCGGGCACTATCGGTGGATGAGCGCAGGCCTCTTTTTTTGCAGATGTGGGCCATCAAGGAAGCGGGGCTGAAAATGGCTGAAGGCTCACTTTTTGATGACCTCAACCGGCTTTGTATTGGGCATGATGCAGTGATCGATCAGCAACAGTGGCCGCAGACCAGGCAGCACTGGTGCTGGAGTGGGCAGTGGCAGGGCGCCACACTGGCCCTTTACGGTCAGGGTCAACAGACAGCTATTGAATTTTGGATCTGCCGTAATATTGATAGTGGTTCTGTGCAGGAGGTGGGGGCTTCACTGTGGGGTACCTATTTGCCGGTACAGACAGGCGCCAGCGTATAAGGGGCAAATTTTGCTGGCCCTGTGGAATGGGCTTTTCAGTGTGGTATCACTGAAAGCACCTGGAGTGAAAGTATCTATGGTGTAGTGCTACTGAGTTTGCGGGCCTCTTCAAGGCTGCCGGCATTGGTCAGTGATGAATAACCTTCAGCTGCCAGTGATTCTCTGGCTCGTTCGGCGCGGCGACCAGAGCGGCAATAGAGATAAATAGGAGTGTCGTGGCTGAGCTTGAGCTCAGCCACGCCGCTAACAATTTCGTCATAGGGGATGTGATGAGCTCCCGGCAGATAGCCGCTGGCGTACTCATCGGCGGTTCTGACATCAATCCACACGGCATTGGCGGGTATCGCCTGTGCTGACGACAGCACAGGCAGTAAAGCGAGCAGTACAGTGACAAAAGACAGACGCAGTAAGTTGTTCATAAGCTTCCCCTTTGTTCCTATTGTTGACGAAATATCCAGGCGGGTCCCTCAGGCCCGCTCGATTACTGTGGTGATGCCCTGCCCGAAACCGATACACATGGTTGAGACGCCCAGAGTGAGGTCACGATCATGCATTACTGTTAGCAAAGAGCCGGTGATGCGTACGCCGGAACAACCAAAGGGGTGACCCAGAGCAATGGCACCACCGTGCAGGTTCACTTTTTCATCCATATCCTCAAGCATACCCAGACCTTTTAGTACAGGCAGAGACTGGGCGGCAAAGGCCTCATTCAGTTCCATCGCCTCGATATCCTTAGCTTCAAGACCCAGTTTTTTCAGTGCCTTCTGGGTTGAGGGTACCGGGCCATAGCCCATGATAGAGGGATCAATACCGGCGACCGTCATGCACTTGACTTTACCCAGAGGCACCAACCCCAGTGCCTGTGCGCGCTCGGCGGACATTACCAGCATGGCAGAGGCGCCATCGGTGATCTGGGAGGAAGTGCCGGCAGTGACGGTGCCGCCCTGGGGATTAAAGGAGGGACGCAATGCAGCGAGGGCTTCAAGTGTAGTATCCGGGCGGATAGTTTCATCCTTGAGTATGCACCGGAGGGCACCGCTGTCGTCGTGTCCTTCCACACCGACGATTTCGCGGTCAAATTTGCCTGCTTCAGCAGCTTTGTGAGCCAGTTGGTGAGAGCGCAGGCCAAACTTGTCCTGGGACTCGCGGTCAATACCGTGCAGCAGGGCCAGATATTCGGCAGTCATGCCCATCATACCGGCAGCCTTGGCCACATTAAGGCCCAGTCGCGGGTTGATATTGATAGAGCCCATCATATTGATATGACCCATGTGCTCAACGCCACCCACCAGATAGATATCACCCACACCGGCCTGGATGCTGGCAGCTGCGGTGTGCAGGGCGCTCATCGATGAACCGCACAGACGGTTGACGGTCTGGGCAGGAATGCTAAAGGGCAGGTTGGCGCGCAGTACAATATTGCGGGCCAGGTTCATACCCTGTTCTTCGCGCTGCATAACACAACCCCAGATCAGGTCGTCGATCTCGGTCGGGTCGAGCTTTTCATTGCGGGCCAGCAGCCCCTTGATAACGGCAACAGACAGATCATCGGCGCGCACATTGCGATAACAACCGCCCTTGGAGCGGCCCATTGCACTGCGGGCAAAGTCGACGATAACGGCGTCTCTTGGATTCAAACTCACAATAATTCTCCTTTAGTGGTTGCCTGTCCGGTACTTAAGATATAACTGCCAGGCAGTGACCGGCGCAGGCGCTCGACACGGCGGCAATCTCGCAAGGTTGTGCGCGCATGTCGAGGGTGACAATGGTTGGGCCGTTGAACATCATGAACGGCTAAAACCATTGCACGGTTATTAATAGTAGCTTTCACTGGCGGCAAGTTTGGCCTTCATACCGTCAGTCAGCTCATAGCCCTTGCCCAGATGGGCAAATTTTTCACTGGCTTGAGCAATATGTTCAAGGCCAACCGTATCCAGCCAGCGGAAGACGCCGCCACGGAAGGGTGGGAAACCCAGGCCATAGAGCAGGGCCAGGTCAGCTTCGGCCGGTGTCTCAACGATACCTTCTTCCAGGCAGCGGGCCATCTCGGTGGCCATTGGCAGCATCATGCGGGCGATAATATCTTCGCGTTCAAATTCAACACGCTCACCAACATGGGATGCCAGCAGCTCATAAGTGCTTTCAACAACGGTTTTCTTCGGTTTGCCACGTTTGTCTTCCACGTATTCGTAGAAGCCAATACCGTTTTTCTGGCCCAGGCGATCACTTTCAAACAGAATTTGGGCCGGGGTTTTGAAGTCCAGCTGCATACGGTCCGGAAAACCTTCAGCCATTACGCCAGCGGCGTGTACAGCGGTGTCGATGCCGACAACATCCAGTAGATAGGCCGGACCCATCGGCCAGCCCCAGCGCTCCATCACTTTGTCGATGGCCTGGAAGTCTGCGCCATCGCGCAAGAGTTTGGAGAAACCGTCGAAGTAAGGAAACAGTACCCGGTTGACCAGAAAACCGGGGCAGTCTTTGACCACAACGGCTTTTTTGCCCATTTTGTTGGCGTAGGCCACGGTGCGGGCAACGGCTTCGTCGGAGCTTTTCTCGCCGCGAATCACTTCCACCAGTGGCATGGCGTGTACCGGGTTGAAAAAGTGCATGCCACAAAAGTTTTCAGGGCGTTGCAGGGCTTCAGCCAGGTAGGAAATGGAAATAGTAGAAGTATTGGAAGCCAGAATGGCATCCTGGCTGATGTGTTTTTCAGTCTCGGCCAGTACGGCGTGTTTGACCTTCGGGTTTTCAACCACGGCCTCAACGACAATATCAACGTCCTCGAAACCGCCGTAAGTCAAGGTCGGGTCGATGCTGTTGAGCACTTCACCCATTTGTACCGGGTTCATACGGCCGCGTTCAACACGCTTGGACAGCAGTTTGTTCGCTTCCTTCAGCCCCAGATCCAGACCGGCCTGATTGATGTCTTTCATCTTGATCGGCACACCCTTGGAGGCACTTTGGTAGGCGATACCACCGCCCATGATGCCAGCGCCCAAAACCGCAGCGCGCTCGATTTTTCTGCTGGCTTTTTTCTCCCAGCCCCTGGCTTTTTTGGCCAGCAGCTGGTCGTTCAAAAATACACCCACCAGTGCAGCCGCTACTTCGCCTTGAGCTAGTTCAACAAAGCCTTCGGCTTCCACTTTAACGGCATCTTGCAGGTTCATCTTGCGGGCCTGCTCGATAACATCGACGACTTTCACCGGGGCTGGGTAATTGCGGCCTGCCTGTTGCGCCACCATTTGCTTGCTGGTGAAGAAAGCCATTGTTGCCTCGGTGTCGTTCAGTGGCAGTGGGCTGCTTTTTTGCTCGCGGCGGGACAGGTAGTCCAGATTGCCGGCAATGGCATTGTTCAGCGTTGCCAGTGCGACTTCGCGCAGCGCCTCGGGGTTGGCCACGGCGTCAACAGCACCCACTTTGAGCGCTGCTTCGGGGCGTTGTTCCTTACCGGTGGCAATCCAGGTAATGGCTTCATCAACACCAATTATGCGCGGCAGGCGCTGGGTGCCACCCCAGCCAGGTAAAATGCCCAATTTGGTTTCAGGCAGACCAATTTTGGCTGCTGTGCTCATGACCCGAAAATCACAAGCCAGGCAGAATTCCAGGCCACCGCCCAGGGCGTAACCATTGATGGCAACACAGCTGGGGAAGGGCAGGTTCTGCAAGCGTTGCAGGTTGGCGGTATTTACCCCGTTAAAATGTTTGATCGTGTCAGCATCGGCGCCAAACAACGCCGTAAATTCGGTGATGTCAGCACCGACGATAAAGACGGGCTTGGCGCTGGTGACAAGCAGGCCGCTAAGGCCGCTCTGTGCCTCGATGGCATCCAGCGCAGCGCTCAGATCGGCAACCGTGGCCTGATTGAATTTGTTGACGGATTCGCCCTGCAGGTCGAAACGGAGTTCGGCGATATCGCCCTCCAGCTTTTCGACGGTGAGCGCTTCACTCTTGTAGATCATGTCAGTTTCCTGTCTGGATGTGTCTGGATGTGTCTGGAGTGGCCTTGAAGACTGCTCCGGTTTCAGTTGAAGCTGAAAGCAGAGCGGCCAGTCGGGGGCGTATTGTAGCCGCCTCAAGCTAAGGCGTGAACCGCATGTTGACAATGATTACACTACTTGGCAATTCATCGGGTGAATGCTGCCTATCAGATGTCTGAATAGTGATGGCTGGCCACCAGATTTTGTGTGGCACAGCCACATCTGGAGGTGCAGATCAAGCCCCCGACGTCGTATTGGCGGTCAATTAAAACAGTGCCCGTAACAGTACAAAGCTGAGCCCGCTGAGCAGAGCGGCAACAGGCAGGGTGATGACCCAGGCGGCAGCGATGGGCTTCATCAGGCGCCAGTTGGTTGAGCGATTGACCAGGCCAATTCCCAGTACAGCACCGACCAGAATATGGGTGCTGGACACCGGCAGGCCGAGTGTAGAGGCAACCAATACCACAGAGGCTGCCGACAGTTCGGCAGTAAAGCCCGAAGCAGGGTGCATGCGTGTCAGTTCCGAGCCAACAGTTTTAATTACTTCCTTGCCAATAAACCACAGCCCTGCGATAAGGGCGATACCGAAGGTCAGCATGGCGGCAGTGGGTACCGGCGCCTTGGGGTTGATCTGGCCACTGTGCAATACATCCAAAATAGCGGCAAAGGGGCCGATAGCATTGGCGATATCATTGGAGCCATGGCTGAAAGCAAAACCGGCAGCCGTAAATACCTGCATCCAGCTGAACAGTAAAAAAGTGGATTTTTCCAGTGATTTCCTGCGCTGTGTGCGCGCCAGAATATAGGTGGCCATCCAGACGGCGGCCGCCACCATCAGTACTATCAGAATGTTTTGCAGGTCAGATGATTCCAGCTTGAGATTTTTCAGCCCCTTGTAAAGCAGCATCAGGGTAATAATCATTGAACCACCGGCGGCCAGTATTGGCGTATAAACCACTAGCGCCTTGTGGGCGTCGATACTTTCTTTTTCTTTTTCCAGTCGATAGAGTTCACGGTAGTAGTCACTTTCAAAGTCGTCTTCAGTGGCATCTTCAATAGCCTGTACACTGGCTGCATCACGGGCAAGCTCGCCGGTATAGGCAATTTGCTGCAATTCGGTCATGCGCTCGGTAATGGTTTTGTGCTCTTTGCGCAAAGCTTTTTTACGGGCTTTAACTGCCTGCAACTGCTCGTGGGCAGTGTCGTTATAACTGAGAATGTACTTTTTGATCAGATAGTAGATAAGAAAAGAGCCGAGACCACCGAGTACCGGTGATAGCACCCAGGATACTGCGATGGTGCCAATCTGGTTCCAATGTACCAGGCTCAAAGCCTGATCCGGCCCGGCCGCGATCCAGCCGAGGGTTACCGAACTGCCGACAATGCCGCCGATGATGGAGTGGGTGGTCGATACTGGCAGGCCGCAGCGGGTGGCCAGCAATAACCAGGTTGCTGCCGCCAGCAGCGCCGCCATCATAATGTAAACAAAGTCCATGACTTCAAAGGTGGACTCGGTGGTGAGTGTTCCCAGATCAACAATGCCTTTGCGAATGGTGTCGGTGACAGCACCACCGGCAATCATTGCACCGCTAACCTCGAAGATGGCCGCCACTACCAGTGCCTGGCGAATAGTCAGTGTGCCGGCACCAACACTGGTACCAAAAGAGTTGGCGACATCATTGCCGCCAATATTAAAGGCCATAAACAGGCCAAACAGGGTTGCCAGCAAAAAGATAAACAGATTGCTGCCAGCGGTGTAATCCACACCCCACCAGATGAAAAAGCCAGCTGCGCCAGCCAGAAGAATCAAAAAGCCGAAGCTGAGTCTGTCATTGAGCATGCAGAAACCGTCCGTGTCAGGGAAAGAGGCGGCAGGGCAGTCGTGAAAAGACGGCTATCTGCCATTGCGTGGCTATGATCGCTGATAAGTGTGACGGTTTTATTGCAGTTTCTGTCTTGAAAGCCCGGTGTGATTGGTGAGAACCCAGAGGTCTATCAGGGGGGAGGCGGCGGCACTGTTAAAACAGCGCCGAGCACATTTTGTTGTGTCAGCGACCTGCCGCTTTGAGCAAAAACTCCATCAGTGCTTTTTGGGCGTGCAGACGGTTTTCAGCCTCATCCCAGATAACCGTATCAGCTGCATCCATCAGTTCAGCACTGATTTCTTCGCCCCGGTGGGCGGGCAGGCAGTGCATATAAAGCGCCTCGGGGGCGGCCAGTTGCATTAGTTCGCTATTGACCTGATAGGGTTTAAACAAGCGAGCGCGTTTTTTTTGTTCGTCTTCCTGGCCCATTGAGGCCCATACATCCGTAACCAGCAGGTCGGCACCGGCAGCGGCTTCACTGGGCTCGTGAATAATACTGACCCGATCGGAGTGGGCTGCCAGCAGGTTGCTGTCGGGTTCATAGCCTGGCGGGCAGGCGATACGCAGCTGGAAATCAAACTGGGCGGCGGCATTGATATAGGACTGACACATATTATTGCCGTCGCCTACCCAGCATACCGTACGACCGGCAATGGAACCTCGATGTTCAATATAGGTTTGCATGTCTGCCAGTAGCTGGCAGGGGTGATAGCTATCTGTCAGGGCATTGATCACCGGTACACTGGAGTGAGCGGCAAAGCGTTCGACGATGCTGTGCTCGAAGGTGCGGATCATCACAATGTCAACCATTGAAGAAATTACCCGGGCGCTGTCTTCGATGGGTTCACCGCGGCCGAGCTGGGTGTCCTGGGGCGATAGAAACATGGCGTGACCACCGAGTTGGGCTATGCCGGCCTCAAAAGATACCCGTGTGCGGGTGGAGGACTTGGCAAAGATCATTGCCAGTACAGCGCCGGGGAGCTGGCGCTGATCATGGCCTGCCTGCCGTTCGTGTTTCATTTCACTGGCCCGAGCCAGCACAGCCTGCAATTCCTGCGGGCTTAAATCCTGAAGGCTGAGAAAATGCCGCAATTTACTCATTATTTATCCTCCGTTGAAGGGGGATTGAAGTTCTGGATCAGTGTCACTACTTGTTCCACCAGCTGATGGGTCTCACTTTCGCTGATAATCAACGGCGGCAGCAGACGAATGGTTCTACCGGCGGTGATGTTGATCAGCAGGCCCTGTTCAAGGGCGCGGCCAAACAGTTCGCCACAGTCCTGGCGCAGCTCGATACCAATCATCAGGCCGCGCCCACGAATACTGATTATACGTTCATCACCTGCCAGTGCCGATTCCAGTGCCGAGCAGATTTGTTGACCGCGAACAGCTGCCTGGGCTGCCAGAGCCTGTTCTTCAA
This sequence comes from Parahaliea sp., assembly GCA_047974765.1. Taxonomy (GTDB): domain Bacteria; phylum Pseudomonadota; class Gammaproteobacteria; order Pseudomonadales; family Halieaceae; genus JBKECP01. Next base: position 115,965 of record JBKECP010000022.1, read on the forward strand.
TGGTATTAATAACAGCGTTGGCGGCGCTGCATACGAGCGGGTTGCCACCGTAAGTTGAGCCGTGATGACCGGCACCAAATACCCGGGCGGCATCACCGCGAGCCATGCAGGCACCGATGGGTACACCGTTACCCAAGCCTTTGGCGGTGGTCACTACATCCGGTAACAGGCCCAGCTGTTGATAGGCGAAATAGGTACCGGTGCGACCATTGCCGGTTTGCACCTCGTCGAGCATCAGCAGCCACTGTTGACGATCACACAGATTTCGCAACGCCTGCATATAAGTGGCGTCAGCGGGGTTGATACCGCCTTCACCCTGAATGGGTTCAAGCAATACGGCTACCACCTCGGTATTCTGGGCGGCGATTTTTTCAATGGCGGCAATATCGTTATAGGGTGCGCGTACAAAGCCGCTCACCAGGGGCTCAAAACCTGCCTGTATCTTGCGATTGCCGGTAGCTGTGAGTGTGGCCAGTGTGCGGCCGTGGAAGGCGCCTTCCATGACCACAATATTGGGCCGTTTGATACCGCGCTGATGGCCATAGAGTCGGGCCAGCTTGATGGCCGCCTCATTGGCCTCGGCACCGGAGTTGCCAAAGAAACTGCTGTGCATGCCTGATACGGCCGCCAGCTGTTGTGCCAGTTGTTCCTGACCGGCTATGCGATAGAAGTTGGAGGTGTGTACCAGTCGTCCGGCCTGCTCCTGCAAAGCCCGGGTTACTGCCGGGTGGGCGTGGCCGAGACCATTGACGGCGATACCGGCGATACCATCGAGGTAGTGTCGCCCCTCACTGTCAAACAGGTAAACACCCTCACCATGACTAAAGGTAACCTGAGCTCTGGTATAGGTGGGCATAACGGGGTTTATCCCGTTGTTTTGGGGAGCCGATGTTGACGTTGCCACGCGCAATCCTCTTCCTGTCGATCGTATGCTGCTACGGGCCTTTGTAAAAGTGCCGCTTGCAAAAGCGGACGCTGGCCCCAAAAACTGAAAAAGGCAGCGCAAAGCTGCCTCGGAAACGCCCTACTATAGCTATTCATATCTATAGAGGCAATTGACTTGCACCTTTAGTGGAGCTTGCGGTCAAATGCGACAGCTTTTGGGGTACACTGCGCCCCTCCCGAATGACATACCACAGTGTTCCCGGTGATAGCTGTGGCCAAACAGGAAAAGAAATTATGGACATCATGGAAACCATCAAAGAGCAGATCGAAAACAATTCTATTCTGCTATACATGAAGGGTTCGCCCAATCAGCCGCAGTGTGGTTTTTCAGCGCGCACTGTTCAGGCTGTGATGGCTTGTGGTGAACGCTTTGCCTACGTTGACATACTCAGCAACCCGGATATTCGCAGTAATTTGCCCGTGTATGCTAACTGGCCGACCTTTCCCCAGCTGTGGGTAAAAGGTGAGTTGGTGGGGGGATGCGATATTGTTACCGAAATGGCTGAAAGCGGTGAACTGGCTACTTTGCTGAAAAGTGCCGCTGGCGAAGCAGAAGCACAGGCCTGAATGTAAAGCGCCTCCCGAAGGAGGCGCGCTTGTTTTTATCGGGCTTGCGGCAGTGGTTAATCTGGTTTTTCCATAACGCTTTGCAGGTAGTTTTGCATACCCATTTTTTCGATCAGACCCAGCTGGGTTTCCAGCCAGTCGATATGTTCTTCCTCTGCCTCCAGAATGGAGCGAAAAATATCGCGGCTCACATAATCACGCACTGATTCGCAGTAGGTGATAGCGGCCTTCAGGTCATCGTGGGCTTTGTGCTCAACCCGCAGGTCACACTCCAGCATTTCCTGAGTGTTTTCACCGATCATCAACTTGCCCAGATCCTGTAGGTTGGGCAGACCTTCCAAAAAGAGAATGCGCTCGATCAGGGTATCGGCGTGCTTCATCTCGTCAATGGATTCGTGATACTCGTGCGCGGCCAGTTTCTCCAGGCCCCAATCCTTATACATGCGGGCGTGCAGGAAGTACTGGTTGATTGCTACCAGTTCGTTGCCGAGTACCTTGTTCAGGTGTTCGATAACTTTGGCATCACCTTTCATTGCTTCTGACTCCAGTGGGTGGCTGTAAACGGCGCAAGATTGGATCAGAAATGATCTGATGTCAAGTAAGTTATTGATTTTAAAAGATTTTTTTGAATGAAAATCAAAGCGATTCTCAAACGGAATCTATCACTCTCCCGTGTTTACAAAAATATCTCAAATAGAAAGATAGTTAGAAAAATCAAATAGATAATGCTGGGATGTTGCGGAGGAAGAGGAGAGTTGTGAGTTTGAGTGTCTGTTTCAGCTCAGTGCGTAAAACAATTCCTGCTCGGTGCTGGGCAGATTATTGAGTGACTCACGTACAATTTCACGAGTGAGAATACCGCATTTACCACACTGGCTGGCCACGCCGAGGCGTTTGTGTACATCGCCAATACTGCCTGCGCCGTCCTGGACGGCTGCGCGGATCTGGGTATCAGTAATGCCTTTGCAAACACAAACATACATGGTTGTACTCGCTTGTCTGGTAAATGTATGGTTGAAAGTTAATGTCAATGAGAATGATTGTCAACCCTGTTTTTGCTGGAAATTTCTCTAGCCCGTCACCTTGAAAAGCCATCAGCTGCCCGCATCGTTTATTGTTCGCTGAACAGGTGGTGGGCAAACCAGGTCTGCCACTATTATTTACCTGTGAAAACTAATGGAGAACTGACATGGGTGTACTCGTTGGCAAGGCCGCGCCGGATTTTAATGTAGCTGCTGTTCTGGGCAGTGGTGAAATTGTTGATTCCTACAAGCGTTCAGAACAAATGGAAGGTAAATATGGTCTGATCTTCTTCTATCCACTGGACTTCACCTTTGTTTGCCCTTCCGAGTTAATTGCTCTCAATCACCGTATGGACAAATTTCGTGAACTGGGTGTGGAAGTGGTGGCTGTATCCATCGACTCCCAGTTCACCCACAACGCCTGGCGCAATACGCCCGTTGATAAAGGTGGTATTGGTGCTGTGTCCTATACCATGGCGGCCGATGTGAACCACGATATTGCGCGTGCCTATGATGTAGAGAGTGAAGGCGGTGTTGCTTTTCGCGGTGCTTTTTTGATCGACAAGAACGGTGTGGTCCGCTCTCAGTTGATCAATGACCTGCCCCTGGGACGCAACATCGACGAACTGATACGTCTGGTTGAAGCCCTGCAATTCACTGAAGAGCACGGTGAAGTGTGTCCTGCTGGCTGGAATAAGGGTGATAAAGGTATGAATGCCTCTCCCGATGGCGTGGCAGCCTACCTGTCGGAGAATGCTGACGCACTCTAAAGTCCGGCACCTGGCTGCTTTTAAAAACGCGGGTTCTGACCCGCGTTTTTGTGGCTCGTTCTCTGGTGGCTGTCACCTGAAGTTCCGACGAGATATTAGATACCCGGTAGTGTAGTGACAGTTTTGAATACGGTAAAATTCCAGATATCCAGGGTTTGTCTGAAAGCGCGGGTATCCACACCTAAGCCCGTCTCTGCATATTCAGGTATACTGCCCGCCCATTTTTTTAAACACCTGACAAATCAATGAACACAGCCGAGCAAGTGGAGATTGCCGATTATATGCAGCAACTGGGCCGCAGTGCGCGGACGGCTGCGGCGAAGGTGGCAGCGTCTTCTACTGCGACCCGTAACGCCGCTTTGCTGGCGATTTGTGATGTCCTCGATGGGGCTCGTAACGGGCTGGCTGAGGCCAATGCCCGCGATCTGGCTGCGGGCCGTGAAAATAAGCTGGATGCCGCCTTGCTGGACAGGCTGGCACTGACGCCGACACGTATCGATGCCATGCTTGAAGGCTTGCGCCAGGTGGCTGCACTGCCTGATCCGGTAGGTGCTATCACGGACGTTAATACCATGCCCAGCGGTATTCAGGTGGGCCGTATGCGGGTACCGCTGGGAGTGATTGGTATTATTTATGAGTCCAGGCCCAATGTGACGGTAGAGGCGGCCAGTCTTTGTCTTAAATCCGGCAATGCCGCTATTTTGCGCGGCGGATCCGAGGCGCTGGCCTCCAATACGGCAATTGCCGCCTGTCTGGCCGAGGGGCTGGGCAGTGTTGGTTTGCCGGAGGCTGCAGTGCAGGTGCTGGCCACGCCGAACAGAGCTGCTGTCGGCCATTTGATTACTATGTCCGATTATGTCGATGTCATTGTGCCGCGCGGCGGCAAGGGGCTGATCGAGCGTATCAGCCGCGATGCACGGGTACCGGTAATCAAGCATCTGGACGGTATTTGCCATGTCTACATTGATGACGGTGCCGATGCGGATATGGCACTGGCCATCGCTGTCAATGCCAAAACCCAGCGTTATGGTACCTGCAATACGATGGAAACCCTGTTAGTGGCGGCGAATGAGGCGCAGGCAATACTGCCGAAACTGGCGGCGGCCTTTGCTGATAAAGGGGTGGAGCTGCGCGGCTGTGAGCGCACGCAGGTCATACTGACCAATATTGAAGCAGCCACCGAGGCTGACTGGAGCGAGGAATATCTGGCGCCAATACTGGCGGTGAGAGTGGTTGACGGACTTGATCAGGCTATCGCCCATATTAACCGTTACAGTTCCCGGCATACTGATGCCATTATCACACGGGATCACCCCCGGGCCATGCGCTTTCTGCGAGAAGTGGATTCCAGCTCGGTGATGGTCAATGCCTCCACTCGCTTTGCCGATGGTTTTGAGTATGGTCTGGGTGCAGAAATCGGTATTTCCACGGACAAGCTGCACGCCCGTGGCCCGGTTGGTCTGGAGGGGCTGACCTCACAGAAATACGTTGTTTTTGGTCAGGGGCAGGTTCGCACTTGAGTCTTGCGCCAGCTGTGTCCCCGATTGCGCCTGGGCCAGTGGTTGTGTTCGGGGGCACCTTCAACCCCGTTCACTTTGGCCATTTGCGTTCAGCGCTCGAACTGCGCGAGCGCTTGTCATTGCCGCAAATCCGGTTAATGCCCAGTGCCCGGCCACCGCTGCGCGATAAGCCTGAGTGCAGTGCTGAGCACCGCGCAACGATGGTTGAGCTTGCACTCGCCGGTGAGACAGGTATTGTCTGCGACCGGCGCGAACTGGCGCAATCGGGTTTGTCCTATTCAGTGGATTCCCTGATCAGCCTGCGCCGGGAGCTGGGTGAGCAGCGCAGTATCAGTCTGGTGATCGGTTATGACGCCGTGTTACAGCTTGATCATTGGCACCGATGGCAGGATTTACTGATGTTTGGCCATTTGCTGGTGATTGCCCGACCCGGTTGGCAGTTGCCCCAAACGGGTGAAGTGGCCAGCTGGCTGATGCAGCATCGGGCCTCAAACTGGCAGGCGTTGTGTCATTCTCCCTGTGGGCGGGTATTATTTGAAGAATTGCGACCACTGGCTATCGCTGCCAGCGATATTCGAGCGCTGTTGGCAGCAGGGCGTTCAGTGCGCTACCTGCTGCCAGAGACGGTACTGAATTACATTGAACAACATTCACTATATCGGCCTGACAATATACAGGCTGAAACACATAAGTAGCACTGGACTAACAGGATGGATGCTGAACAACTCAAACAACTGGTAATTGCTGCACTTGAAGATCTTAAGGCGGTTAATCCAGTGGTGCTGGATGTCAGGGCGTTGACGGATGTAATGGACTATCTGGTGATAGCCAGCGGCACGTCCAATCGCCATGTTAAATCACTGGCAGATAATGTCAGTATGGAAGCGAAGAAGCAGGGTGTACGTCCTTTGGGTATAGAGGGAGAGACGGCCGGTGAGTGGGTGCTGGTGGACTTTGGTGATGTCGTTGCACATGTGATGCTGCCAGCAACGCGCGATTTTTATGATCTTGAACGCCTCTGGTCGACACCTGAAGGAACCACGCCGTCTGAAACCGGGCAGGTCTGATGCGCCTGAGCGTAGTCTGTGTGGGTAACAAGATGCCCGCCTGGGTGGGTGTCGGTGTCGATGATTACGCCAAACGCCTGCCCCGGGAGCTGAAACTGTTGTGGCGGGAGCTGCCTTTGGCCCGGCGTGGCCGCGACAGCAAGCCGGAGATTCTTCGCCAGAACGAGGGTGAGCAGATTCTCAAGGCTATTCCTGAGGGCGATAAAGTCATTGCTCTGGATGTTAAGGGTAAGGCCTGGTCGACAGAATATCTGGCTGAGCAGTTACAGGGTTGGCAGATGTCAGGTGACAATATCACCCTGCTGGTCGGCGGTCCGGACGGACTGTCGGCAGATTGTCTGGCCCGGGCCGGGCAGCGCTGGTCTTTAAGCGCACTGACCCTGCCACACCCGCTGGTACGGGTACTGTTGGCGGAACAGCTGTATCGGGCTTGGACAATTACCGTCAAGCACCCGTATCATCGCGCCTGACGCCTTCGGGGCGGTCGGTTTCGCTTACGCCTCACCCTAATAGCCAGAGAATTTGCTGATTCATGCCCCAGCACATTGCACTCAAGGATCCGCATCGGGAAGCTCGTATCTACAGCGCCCGCACGGTGACGGCTGTTCTTGTCGTGATCCTGCTGCTGGGTATTATTCTGGCCCGCTATTACAGTTTACAGATTAGCCAGTACGAGATTTATCGTACCCAGTCTGAACGCAACAGGGTGCAGTTGCAGCCACTGCCGCCCAAACGCGGTCTGATCTACGACCGCAACGGGGTATTGCTGGCCGACAACCGCTCCTCACACTTGCTGTCCATTGTGGTTGAGCGTGTACCGGACCTGGATGAAACACTGGCCGAACTGGCCGGGCTGATTGATATTTCTGAATCGGATCTCGACAACTTCTATAAAAAGAAGGCCCGCCGCCGCCCCTACGAAGCCGTGCCCCTGCGTTTTCGTCTGAGTGAAGAAGAGCGGGCTGCTTTGGCGGTCAACCGCTACCGTTTGCCGGGAGTAACGGTAGAGGCCCAATTGCTGCGCTACTACCCCCATGGCAAGCTGTTCTCTCATGTGGTGGGTTATGTCGGGCGCATCAATGAGCAGGAATCTTTTGAACTTGATGCCAGTGATTACCAGGGCACATTTCATGTTGGCAAGGTGGGTGTGGAAAAATTTTACGAAGACACCCTGCACGGTGATGTTGGTTATCAAAATGTGGAAACCAATGCGCATGGCCGTGTATTGCGGGTGCTGGAGCGCTTTGACCCGGTGCCGGGTCGTGATCTTAGCCTGCACCTGGATATCGGTCTGCAACGTGTTGCCTATGAGGCGCTGGGTGATCAGCGCGGAGCAGTGGTGGCGATGGATACTCAAAGTGGCGGCGTGCTGGCACTGATATCCACGCCGGGTTTTGATACCAATCTTTTTGTTAACGGCATCAGTACCAAAGATTACAGCGCATTGCGTGACTCGCCGGATGTGCCGCTATTCAATCGCGCAGTACAGGGTCAGTACCCACCGGGTTCCACTGTAAAGCCGATGATGGCCCTGGCAGGGTTGAAATCCGGATTGATCACCCCCGAGTTTACCGTGCCTGATCCTGGCTGGTACCGATTGCCCGGGGACTCACGCCGTTACCGGGATTGGATTTTAAAAATTCGTGGTACCGGTCATGCGCCCCGGGTGGATTTGAAAATGGCGGTGGCAGAATCCTGTGATGTTTACTTTTATGATCTTGCCCGGCGCTTAACTATCGACGGTATGTATGAGTACCTGAGTCCGTTTGGTCTGGGTGAGCGAACTGGCATTGACACTACTAACGAGCGCAGGGGGGTGCTGCCTTCCACCCGCTGGAAACGTGACAATATGAACCGGGCCTGGTATCCGGGTGAGACTCTCAGTGCCGGCATTGGTCAGGGTTATATGCTGGCCACGCCGGTTCAACTGGCAGTGGCGGCAACGGCACTGGCTACCCGTGGTACGGTTTACTCCCCGCGTATTGTGCGTGAGATCAATGGCGAGTTTCAGCCAACGCCCACCCTCCCGTCTGTGCAAGCCAGCCAGGAACACTGGCAGGTGGTGCAGGAAGCCATGCGGGAAGTGGTTCACGGGCGGCGTGGTTCGGCCCGTAAAATTGCCCAGGGGCTCGCCTACGAAATGGCCGGGAAAACCGGTACTGCGCAGGTTATCGGTATTGCACAAAATGCTGTTTATCGGGAAGAGGATGTTGCCGAGCGACATCGTAATCATGGTTTGTTCATTGCTTTTGCGCCTTTTGATGCACCGACGATTGCCGTGGGTGTGCTGGTTGAAAACGGCGGTGGCTCCAGTGCAGCTTATCCTATTGCCCGCAAGGTAATTGATGCCTGGCTATTGGGGCCACCACAGGAGGTCACGCAAGAAGATGATGCCACAGATGATGAGCGGGTATTGCAAGCGGGGAGAGTGACAGATGAGTGATTATGTCAGGCGCCTGCCTGATCATTCGGCCGATTTGTCTCAGCGTCAGAACATGTGGGAGCGCTTGCATATTGATCTGCCTCTACTGGGTCTGTTGTTGTTGCTGACAACGATGGGCATGATTGTTCTATACAGTGCTTCCGGCAAGGATATGGGTGCTGTCATTCGTCAGGGGCGATTTCTCCTGGTGGGTTATGTTGTGATGCTGGTTGCCGCCCAGATCAGTCTGCAGCGTTATCAGCGCTGGGGTATCTGGTTCTATCTTGGCGGGGTGGCTCTGTTATTGGCGGTGGATCTGGTGGGTGTAGGTGCCAAGGGAGCCCAGCGCTGGCTGTCAATCGGGGGGTTTCGTTTTCAGCCCTCAGAGTTGATGAAGCTGGTGGTGCCGATGACCGTGGCTGCCTATCTGGCTGAAAAAATTCTGCCGCCGCGACCAAAACATCTGCTGGTCTGTCTGTTAGCCATTATACTGCCTTCAGCGCTGATTCTGATTCAGCCGGATTTGGGTACTTCTTTGTTAATTGCCGCTAGCGGACTGTTTGTGGTGTTTGTGGCAGGAATTGGTTGGCGCTATATTTTTGGTGCCGCCATACTGGCCTGTTTGTCGGCCTGGCCAGTATGGATGTACGGCCTGAAGGATTACCAGAAACAGCGTATTCTGACTATGCTCAACCCCGAAAGTGACAAGCTTGGTGCTGGCTGGAATATTATCCAGTCAAAGACGGCGATAGGTTCTGGTGGCTGGGAGGGCAAGGGCTGGTTATCCGGCACGCAGTCACAGCTTGACTTTCTGCCTGAAAGCCATACTGATTTTATTATTGCGGTTCTGGCTGAAGAGTGGGGCTTGCGGGGTGTGCTGCTGTTGCTGTCTGTTTATCTGCTGATGTTACTGCGGGGTTTCTGGATTGGTCTGCGTTCACGCAGCAGTTATGGGCGAATGATGGCCGGTAGCCTGACACTGACGTTTTTCGTTTATGTCTTTGTTAACATGGGCATGGTCGCCGGGTTGTTGCCGGTAGTGGGTGTGCCCTTGCCGCTGGTCAGTGCGGGGGGGACCTCGGTGGTTACTTTGCTGGCAGGCTTTGGCCTGTTAATGGCGGTGAGTACCGAGCAGCGTGCGGTGGTACGTTGAGCTGCAATAATACCCGGAACGAGATTTTTTTATGGCAAAGCATGTATTTTTGATCCTGACTGGCTTGTTGTGCTGGCCCGCTCTGGTACTGGCGAGTGGTGATGATACAGGGGAGTATGGCCAGTTGCCCGCTGCCCGTATCCTGATTGATGAGCTGGTTAATGAAGAGGGCTATGATCGGCACAGACTGGAGAAGATTGTCGCCGCTGCCAGACGGCAACAGACGATTCTGGATGCTATTTCCCGACCGGCAGAAAAGACCAAACCCTGGTTTGAATACAGCAAAATATTTCTGACGGAACAGCGTGCGCGCGAAGGCCGGGAATTTTTTGTAAAGTACCGCGATACACTCAGCCGGGCTGAAAACGAAACCGGCGTACCGGCAGAGATTATCGTCGCCATTATCGGTGTTGAAACCTACTATGGCCGCATCAGCGGCAACTACCGTGTAATCGACGCACTGACTACGCTGGCTTTTGATTACCCGCCGCGTGCTCCCTTTTTTACCGGCGAGCTGAAAAACTACCTGATGCTGACTCAGGAGCAGGCGCTCGATCCGTTATCACTAAAAGGGTCCTATGCCGGCGCTATGGGCTATGGCCAGTTTATGCCCAGTAGCTACCGCGCCTATGCGGTTGATTTTGATGGCGATGATCTGGCGGATATCTGGACTAACCCCGTTGATGCCATTGGCAGTGTGGCCAACTATTTCAAGCGCCATGGCTGGCGTACCGGTGAGCCTGTGGTCAGTGCAGCGCGATTAAATAAAAAAGCGGATAAAGACATGCCTGCAAACTGGTTTAATGATGGCCTTAAACCCCGGCGTACGGTGGCTGATTATATTGATGTCGGCTTGATACCGGCTGACAAGCTGGATCCGCAGGCTGAGGCAACAGCGATGCAGTTTGATGCCGGTGGCGGTGTTGAGGAATACTGGATCGGTCTGCATAATTTCTATGTGATTACCCGCTACAACCACAGCGCAATGTATGCCATGAGTGTTTATCAACTGGCCCAGATCCTGAGGCAATTGTGAATATTTCAACCGCATCTGGTTTGCCGCTGCTGCTTTTGCTGGTGGTTCTGTTGATAGTGAGTTGCAGCGGCCGACAAAAAATACCGCAGGGGACGGTGCTGTCACCAGGTAGTGACGGTGCGCCACCGGCGCTGATCTCTGCTGATGAGGTACGCGATGCCATACCGCGGGCTGATCCAATTCTCTCTGCTGGTAATCGCACACCCTATACGGTCAACGGGGTAAGCTATGACATCCTGCCTGATCACCGCGGTTACCGGGAGCGTGGGTTGGCGTCCTGGTATGGCACCAAGTTTGATGGCAGACCAACCTCCAACGGTGAGGTTTATGATCTCTATGCGGCCACCGCTGCTCATAAAACATTGCCGATACCCTGTTATGCCAGAGTAACCAATCTGGAAAATGGCCGCAGTGTAATTGTGCGGATCAATGATCGTGGCCCTTTTCATTCTGACCGCCTGATTGATCTTTCCTATGCCGCTGCAGTCAAACTGGGCTATATGCACAATGGTACAGCCGAAGTGGAAGTGGAGGTAATCGATGTGACTGGCGCTGATGATCGCCGTGCCACTACGTCCGGAGACTATCGTTTTTTACAGATGGGGGCCTTCGCATCAGAAGCCTCTGCCGAGCAGTTACGCCATCAAATTGTTGCGCAATTATCACTGCCGACCCTTATCAGTCCAGTACAGACGCCCAATGGTCTGCTGTATCGTGTGCGGGTTGGGCCGGTGGAAAATGAGGCTGCTTTGCAGGACGCGCAAGCGCGTTTGCGTGCCGGTGGATTTGGTGCCGGTCAGCCATTACCCTGATGGCTAAATGCCAAATACGCTATTTTTTAACGTTTAATGATTAATATCCAGATAAAGTAATACACAAGGTAGAGAGTTCTATGTCCCGCTTCGCACTGTTTTTCCTCCTGTTTTGTACCGCTGTTGGTAATAGTTGGGCGGCCACTATTGCACCATCGCCGCCGCAGGTGGCTGCCGAGGCTTATATATTGGTGGATGCCAACAGTGGTGCGGTGCTGGTGGAACACAATGCCGATATGCCACTGCCGCCCGCCAGTCTGACCAAAATGATGACGGCTTATGTATTGGCCGGTGAAATGGAAGCGGGCCGGGTCAAAAAAGATGATATGGTGGTGGTGAGTGAGAATGCCTGGTCTCAAAATCCCATCTTTAAAGGCTCGTCATTGATGTGGATCGAGCCGGGTAAGGATGTGTCCATTGAAGATCTGGAACGGGGCATTATTATTTCTTCCGGTAACGATGCCACAGTGGCAGTAGCCGAACATATTGCCGGTAGCGAAAGTGCTTTTGCCTCTTTGATGAACAGCAATGCCGAAGCACTCGGTATGCGCAACTCTTATTTTGTAAACTCCCACGGTCTGCCTGCCCCCGAGCATGTGGTGACGGCCCGTGACTTGGCCACTTTGGCCAAAGCCATGATCAAAAATTATCCGGAGCACTATGCGCTTTATAAAGAGCGTGATTTTACCTACAACGGCATCAAGCAGTATAACCGCAATACACTGCTGGCCGAGGATTCCTCTGTTGATGGTCTTAAAACTGGCCATACAGAAGCGGCAGGTTATTGCCTGGTTGCTTCAGCCAAACGCAGTGGTATGCGCCTGATTTCAGTCGTGTTGGGTACTGCCAGTTCCAATGCCCGCAAAAATGAAACGCGCAGCCTGCTTAATTACGGCTTTCGCTTTTACGAAACAGTTGATCTGTATTCTGCAGGTCAGGAGCTGGACAAAGCACGTATCTGGAAAGGTGCTGAGGATGAGATTTCTATCGGCCTGATAGATGCGGCGGCGGCAACGTTACCCCGGGGAAAACGTGAACAGTTAACTACGGAGCTGCTATTGGATAAACCCTTGGAAGCGCCTTTACAGCGCGGTGATCCGGTGGGTACTTTACGGCTGACACTTGAGGGTGAAACTGTTTTTCAGGCGCCGGTGGTTGCCCTGCAAAGTATTGAAGCAGGTGGTTTCTTCTCGCGGCTGTGGGATTCTGTCTTAATGTGGCTGAACAAGCTGTTCAGCGCTGGCTGAGCAGTGCGATAGCAAGGGAGCAAAATGATGAGTGATCAGGAACAAGGCGTCCCTGAAATTGAATTCCCCTGTGATTATCCAATCAAGGTGCTCGGGCGTCAGCAGGCAGACTTTGAGCAGACGATCCTGGCTGTTTTTGAGCACCATGCGCCGGGTTTTGATCCGGCCCGCATGACAGTGCGCGACTCCAACAAAGGTACTTTTGTTGCCCTGACCATTCCTATTACTGCCACCGGACCGGAGCAGTTATCGGCCCTGCACGAGGATTTGATGGCCACGGGCATGGTGCAGATGGTTATTTAGTGCACTTTGCAAAGCTGCAAATCAGGCGTTTGGGCAGGGTTGACTACCAGCCCACCTATGAAGCCATGCAGGTCTTTACTGATGGGCGCAAGGCCGATACACCGGATGAACTCTGGTTATTGCAGCACCCCCGGATATTTACCCAGGGGCGTGCCGGTAAGGCCGAGCATGTACTGGCGCCGGGAGATATTCCGGTGGTACATGCTGATCGGGGCGGTCAGGTCACTTATCATGGGCCGGGTCAGTGGGTGCTGTATCTGCTGCTGGATTTAAAACGCTCTGGCCTGGGGGTGCGCTCTGTGGTTGATGCAATCGAAAATGGCATAATTCGCCTGCTGGCTGACCACGGTATTGACTCTGTCGCCCGTCCTGATGCGCCGGGTGTGTACACTGGTGGCGATAAAATTGCCTCTTTGGGGCTGCGGGTACGCCAGAGATGTACCTACCACGGTTTGGCTCTAAATGTGGATATGGATCTGGAACCGTTTTCGCGCATCAACCCCTGCGGTTTCAGTGATCTGGGTATTACCTCCATGGCGCGCTGCCTGCCGGATCAGCGGTTGGATATGGATAGCATTGGTGAGCAGCTGATAGATGCGCTTACGGCGGAGCTGGCACTGGTCGGTCACCATCGTCTTTAAATAGCCCGCTCTTTGCTGTCGCTAAACAATGGTCGCCTTATAGTGGCCTGCTTGTTCTTCTTAAAAATCTGTCTCAAATAATTTGCCGTTCACTGTTTATCCGGGTCGGTTTGGTGTTTGTGCGCGCAGGTATGACAGTCGCAGTAAGCCTGCGCTGGTGATCATCAAAACTATCAACAGCTGGGCAAAAACCGGCATGACTGGTACTGGCCTGGTAGTGAGTGAACCGGTTGCCGGGCATAGTGAAGACAATGGTGCCGTATCGCTATTGTTGGCTGCGTTGCTGTCATCCTGTAAAAAATGACGGGTTAATAAAGTGGCAGAGAAATTTTCTGTTGTCGCCAGTGTACCGCCAACTTCAAAATTGATAATTATCTGGGCACGGTCACCGGCAGAGAGTGATTGCAGTGTCAACCGTCCTGTTGGTGGGTCATAAGATACTGTGCCAGTGCTCGTGCCAGAACTAAAACTTGCGGTATGGCTAAGAAAGTTGATATTGGTGGGTAAGGGAACTTCTATTGGTATGTCTGTGGCAGATATTGCGCTGGTATTGGTAAGAGATATGCTCAGCTGTCCTGTGTGTCCAGCTTCAATCGGGCATGTCAGGCTACTTATTGAGATATCGACAGCAATATCAACTGCGTTAATCTGCACACCGGTGCGATTGTAGGCTGTAAAGGCAATATCACTTTGCCCTGACAAGGTGTGTACGAAACCGGCAACGTCTGAGTAGTTACTGATGTTAACGCCAAAGTCGTCAACATCAAAAGTGAGCAGACGGGCCCGTTTACTGATAGCTGTGGTGACATAATTGCCGGTTGTCGTCGAGTATAGCGTATTGTTGTGACTGAAGACCGGGTTGACCAGACGGAAATTAACCGAAACTTGCGTACCTACCATGTTGCCCGTTGAGTCAACAAAGTGGAATCTGTCGAGCGAGCCAACATCTCCCATCTGGCTGACGATAATATCGGGTATACCGTCAGCGATAGTGCTGGGGGAATTGATGTTTGCGTTGTAAGTCAGGGTTTCGTAGCCGGGTTGTACACTGACCAGGTTTTGGGTATTGATATTGTAGAGGGTGGTACTGAGATTTAGTCCCTGGGAGCCATCGGTGAGATAAAATGCCAAGTCAGCTATATCAGTGCTTGTTCCCGATGTGCGTGGCACACCCTGCCAGTTGGTAGGAATTCCAACCAGGAAAGACCCGGCACCGATCAGTTCTGTATTACTGGTGGGGAAAGCTGTAAAATTTTGTGCATTGTAAGTGATGCCTGAACTGGTCAGCAGTGCATCGTTGACGCCTGTGGAAAAGGTTCCATCTGAGGTGACAAAACCCAGTAGATGATTACTGTCGTCGATGATGTTGGGGTTGGTTGAGCCAGCCGAGGCTGACCAGAGTGAGCCGCCAAAATCGCCATACACTGTTGTGATGGGGGTCATTGCCGAAACAGGCGCGGCCAGACTGAATAATAGTGTGCCGCTTGCCAAGAGATTTTTTAGGCCCATAATCCGTTGGGTCTGCATTATGTGCCTCTTCCTGAAAAATTTATCCAAAAAAGAACATTAACATTATTTCAGAGCTAAAAGTGCTGCCAATCGTACCGACTTTGTAAGATCGGCACAGATCAGCTGGAGACTGTGAAGTGGTTTGCATTATATGCTGATGCAAAAATTGATTGGTGTTATCAAATAAATATGACTATCCACCTGTCAATTAAACAGATCTCATCGATCTGTTTAATTGACGTCCTGAAAATCAGCGAAATTTGTGAAATCCCTTGATTTTTGTAGGGCTCGCGCAGGCTTATAACCTGCGGAGGAACATTCATGTGCCGCTTATTAATTCGGTTAAAAGCTTGTCGGGTTAATAATCTTCAAATCTTCTAAAGACAGTCAAGCCCAAAAATAAAATCCCGGCTATTGATAATATTATCTGCGATAAACTGATTGCTGGAATGGCTTTAGCTTCGCCTGTTGGTGGCACTGGCGGAGATAATTTACTGCAATCCTGAGCATACTTTAAAATACTGGTTTGTAGATTTGTCCCTTTCGGCTGGGTATCAATATAAGGTGTCATTGTTCCAAATAATATACAAACCTGCTTTGTGCCATATTTTATTTCTGAAAGGAACTTTTCCCCATTTAATATGCCATTTCTATCCGCCCCTTCAATAATTGATGTTAATCCGGTACCTGTTACTTCACCCCAGGCAAATTCATCCCCCATATACCGATTAGAATCTGCTGTATTTGGTACGATGGGGGTATCATAATTAGTAAAAATCTCATGAGCAGAGTCAACCACACCAGCATAATCATCTGATCCTGTTGGCATCAACGTAACATCATTAAACCCTGTTTCAATATATCTTTCGCTACTTGGAGTCGTCGTAAAATCCCTGGTTCTGAATGCCGCATTAATATAAAGCGCACCCCCATTATTAACAAAGCTGGTTATTTCACTATTATAGGTAATCAAGTAGGTTTTCAGGGTGTCTATCGCATTGGCACTGCCATCAATCATAATAAAATCATGCTCTGTTTCCGCTAGAAATGGGACGGCACCATCTAAATCGCTGTACTCAGTCCAATTTCCTGTGCCAAAAGCCAAATCCATTGCTTGCTTGTTAGAGGTGTAAGGCGGATAAGGACTCCAAGGATAATCAGTTATTTCAATGTAAGCAGTGGCTTGGGCGGTAGCAACAAAGAAAATAGAAGATAGTAAGGCAATTGCTTTATATAAAAACATAAATCTACTCTTTGATTTTGATTAAAAAGTTATAAACATCATTGTATTAGCTTTGAGTAAAATATAGAAGGATGGCTTTCAAGGTAAGCGCCAGAGAATCCCTCCCCTTCAAACCGCACTCAATCCCCGGGACACTGGAGTGGAGTGGTCAACTAAGGCACATCTGAATATTTGGCGAATATGACGAGGCTTTCGTTTTTCACATCAGATGTCCCAGCATTTTGCGCTGATACGGCTGTTTCTCAGCCGTTTTCAGGCCAATCCATATATTTCAGGCCCAACGTCCCTGACACACCGCCAGTAATCTCAAGAGAAGTTTCTTTGCCATGACCAGATTCACCATGGAGTGGTTCAATGGATGTGACCAGCCCAGTTAAGGGATAATATCCTCAACTGGAGACTGTACTACATGACCTTGAGAAAGAAATATTCGAAGGAATTCAAGCTGGACGCGATCAGCCTCATGCTGGAGCAAGGCTATAGCCGTGCAGAAGCCGCCCGCAGCCTGGAGATCAATGCCAATATGCTGGGCCGCTGGATCAAAGAGCACACAGAGGGCGATGGGA
>JBKECP010000023.1:0-3010 GCA_047974765.1 Parahaliea sp.
CAAAGCCTACGGCTTCAACCCGACCAGTGCTGATGAAGGCCTGTGGAGCACCGACCCCATCTGGCAGGCCAGCATACACAACGGCAGCCTGACGGATGCCCGGACCGAAATGCATTACCTGCATACCGACCATCTGGGCACGCCGATCCTTGCGACCACAAAGGCGGGGCAGACCAGCTGGCAGGCACAGGCAGAGGCCTTTGGGGCGGCGGGCCTCTTGCCGGGGAACCGCATCCGGATGAATTTAAGGCTGCCGGGGCAGTATTTTGATGGGGAGATGGGGTTACATTACAACTACTTCAGGGATTATGATCCGGGTACCGGACGGTATATACAGTCTGATCCCATAGGGCTGGCCGGCGGGCTGAACCTTTACGGCTATGCCTACAACGACCCGCTGGGTTATATTGACCCAACAGGGGAAGCGGTGATCGTGCCGCTTGCGGTCGGCTATCTGAGATGCCTTGCCAGTTGCACTATGCTGGCGTCGATAAGCAGTGCGCTGGGTGGTAGCTTTGACTGCTTTGGCGTGTTGTCGGCGGGTGCGGATTGTGCTGTCAGCTGCCTTAATCCGTTGAATTGGGGTGGTCGTAGGGTTGGGGTTGCAAAGGGGGCAGGCAAATGGAGCAGAGTGCCGAAAAGTATTCAAGATCAAATGACATTGAAAGCCGCCCGGGAAGGGCAAGGTAATGTCATAATCAAAAGTTTGAATGATCCGAATTTCAAGGGAATGGAAAAAATGGAGTTGAAGGTTAAGTCTGCTAACGGCAATGATTCAGTTGTCCATTACGTGCGTGACCCCAAGACTGGTGATCTGATGGATTTCAAATTTAAAAAACACAGTACCGATAGTTTGAATAATGTAGAAAGGGTTCCAGACCAAAGGAAAGGTACTTATTGATTTTGATAAAGTAATTATGAAAGTTATTTGTAAGGCAAATAATCTAAACAGCCTTTCGAATAAAAGGCTGTTGAAGCGTTTAAAAAAATATATCTCCATGCCGGATGGAGAAATCGATCTTGATCTTGGTAGGGAGTATACAGTTTACGGCGTGGTCTTTTGGGATAACAGTCCTTGGTATTATCTCTGTTCAGAGGATTATGACGAATATCCTAAGCCATTTGCTGCTGAGTTTTTTAATATTTCAGATGAGCGATTATCATCATATTGGAAACTATCGGTAGTGGATCAAGGAGAGGGAAAAATTTTATCCTCATTCGTTTTTGATGAGTGGGCTAAAGATCCTTCTTTCTATGAGCGCCTCATAGAAGGTGATTCCGAGGCCGTGGGGCTATTCGGAAAATACCGGCAGCTAATGAGTCAAGAATAATTCTACTTTGGCAGCCATTTTCGCTGACCCATACCTGACACTATACGCCGGTCGGACCAAGTCGGACAGGCACAACAGGGCCAAGCCGGACAGGGTCAAGAACAGGCTGTAAATGCACACAGTTGGACAGGCACTGCCCGATGGCGAGCACTTTTTTAAGAAACACACACAGTAGAGAGCAGGACAGGCACTGCCCCTACCCGAGGACGAGCACTTTTTAAAAGCATCAGTCCTGAATGAACGGAAAATCAGAAATTGGTCGGGAGTCACAATATTACGGACGGGAGTTTGATTGAATTTGATGGCTATCCTGTCGAGATAGCCAAAGTGGATCGGCATTTTGTAATCAATATGCAGTCGTTGCGGGATTGGTTAGGCACTTCGCCGAAATCGTCGATGAAAGACATCCTCGAAATGCTGTGTATCTGAAAGCCAGTTTTTTACGTCGGTCGCCAGTCTTTCAAAGATGGATGGTAGCTGGGCAGGAATGGCGCCTCGCTTGTCGACCCGCACTTGTCTTCCCGTCCAATCGACGAGCTGTGCGTAGCTGTTAAAAGTACAGGGAATTGTCGGGTTCTCTGAATCGGCCTTTGCGTTTTCTGGCTCAAAGCTAAACAAGGGTTTGATGGGGAGTACGGCGAATGCCTCACCGTAATGTTCATGCAGTGCCTTGTGAAGTTGCCGGTTTATAGGCTTGCTGAGCCGCAATTGCAGGCTGGTGTAATCGGAATCCTCAGGTGTTTCCGCCATGCCGGCCCGAATGGGGTTGAGATCGACATAGGCCATGCAGGTGAGCAGTGCCTCGTCACTAAGCAGTGGCTGCGATTTAAATCGGGCTTCCCAGAAGTGCCCGGTACAGTGATCTTCGGCATTTGCCTGGCGCATCTAAACCGGACAGGCACAGGCCATAAATAGAGTTATAGCCAGTACCAGTGGCTGAGCCCCGGCCAGATCAGCACCCCCGGCATCACCACTACACTCACCTACGATGGCCGGCAACGCCCCCTGACCATCGAGGTCAGCAACAGCAACAGCAGCGGCCAGAGCCTGAGCCAGCGGCAGTACCAGTACAGCAGCGCCGGTAACATCACGCAGCTCGGCAGCGAACTGGGCCAGACAGATTACGGCTACGACCGCCTCAACCGGCTGACCCAGGCCACCCCGGATGCGGCCCTGCAGGCCCTCGGCCTGCCGGTGGAGCGGTACACTTACGACGCTGTGGGCAACCGCACCAGCAGCGCCCACCAGAGCGGAATATGGCACTACAACGCCGACAACCAGCTCACGCAGTATCCGCAGACCGTTCCCTTCAGTCCCGCGCCCTTCAACCAAAGCCCGGCTATTGATACACAAATCAACTACAGCCCGCAGGGCCACACCCTGAAGGAAAGCAACAGCCACACGACCAGAGGCTACGGCTACAACGCCGCCGACAGACTGACCAGCTACCGCCGCACCGCCGCCGGAGAAAGCACGCCCGCCCTGCAGGCGAACTACCAGTACGACCCCTTCGGCCGACGAATCGCCAAACACGTAACTGAAGGTGGCAGCACAAACAGCACCTACTTCATCTACAGTGAACAGGGCCTGCTGGGCGAGACTGATCAGGATGGTACCCTCACCAAAGCCTACGGCTTCAACCCGACCAGTGCTGATGAAGGCCTGTGGAGCACCGACCC
>JBKECP010000024.1:0-7377 GCA_047974765.1 Parahaliea sp.
GTGCGTCGCCGCGTGGATTTCCCGCAGTTTTTCGATGCTCACCTGGGTATAAATCTCCGTGGTGGACAGGTCACTGTGGCCGAGCATGGCCTGGATAAAGCGGATATCCGCCCCGTTCTCCAGCATGTGGGTGGCCATGGCGTGGCGGAACAGGTGGCAGGAGCCGGTCTTGTCGATGCCCGCCTGTTCGATGTAGCGCTTCACCAGGTGGCCGAGGTAACTGCCGCTGAAGGGCTCGCCGTAGTCGGTCAGGAACAGCCAGTGTTGCTGGTGATCGATCAGCAGCAATAGCCGCACGTCCAGCCGGTAGCGCTCTATCCACTGCAAGGCCCGCTGCCCCAGGGGCAGGTAGCGGTCCTTGTGGTACTTGCCGTCGCGCACGAACAGGGTTTGCCGCCCGGCATCGATATCGCCCTCCTCCAGGTGCGTCAGCTCCGCCCGCCGGATGCCGGTGGCGTAGAAGGTTTCCAGGATGGCCCTGTCCCGCACTCCAGCCGGTGTTGTCGTGTCTGGCTGCTCCAGGATCTGGATCACCTCGTCTACGCTCAGGATGCTGCGCGGCAGGCGCTTGGGCTTTTTGGGCAGGGCCAGTTCACTGGCCGGGTTGTAGAGCAGGTAGTTTTCCCGCGTCAGCCATTTAAAGAAGCTGCGAAGCGGCGTCAGCATCACGTTCTGGCTACCCATGGACAGGGGCTGGCCGTCGCTCTTGCGGTAGTAGTACAGGTATTGCTGGTAGCGCTCCAGTATCGGCTTGGTGATCTGCCGGGGGTCGTCCAGGCTGCGTTCGTCGCACCATTCGATAAACCGCCGCAGCGCGCTCTCACGGCGTCGCTGGGTGTCCTTGGAGACGCCTTGCACCTGTCCCGCCTCCAGGTAACGGGCGAGATAGGGATACAGGCCATTGTGCTCCACGGGCCGTTTGCGGTTCAGGTGGGTATTGTGCTTTTTACGACGCAGGACCATGGCTACACCGCCTGTAATACGCTTTCAGCGTCAACCGGCCCACTTTGCCGGTAACCCTTGCCATTCAAGGGCTGTGGCGGTTTTGCCGGGTCTGACTTGGGGCTAACTTGGGCCTGACTTGGGGCTGACTTTCTCGCTTTTACCCCTGACTTTTGCGCGTCGTAGCCTAACTTTTCAGGGTCGATCAGCCCCATTAACTGCGGTTGATCATCGTCGCTGCCGTCGAACAGCAGTTCATACACCAGGTGCTGGCCACGGCCACCACGATGCACCAACAGGTATTCCAGATCGGTTAAGCGGGTGCAGTGGATTTTTAATTGGCCATCACTCCAGCCGGTGTATTCACGCACATCACGGCGGCTAAAGCGGAAGTCGCTTTGCTCGATCCTCTGCTTATCACAGGTTTCCCGGACCATCTGCTGGATCAGCTTGAGTAGCTTTCTAGTCTGTGGCGGCAGTTCGTCCACCGTGCGCCCCAAGATTTCGTGAGCCAGCCGGTTGGCGGTTTCAATGTCGCTGAGTTGTACCTCGATATATTCCAGCTCTTTACCGGCATGGCTTACCGTTTTTATTTCTCGCTGGTATTGGTGCAACAGAGCAATGCTGTCGATCAGGGTGAGGTACTTTTCATGGTCGCGGCGGGTGCGGGTTTTGTCGTCCAGGAAGGTGAGTTGGTCGGCGTAGGGGTTGATGACGGCCAGGGGCCGTAACAACTTTTGCGCGTTTCTGTGCAGTTTCACCAGTAGTTCTTTTTCCAGCTTGCCTTGCAGGCCTTTGAGGGTCCGGCGGGTTCGCTGGGCTTCGTGGATGGCTCTTGTTTGTTCCCGGCTCTCATTCACCGTGAGTACCAGACAGCGGTTTAACAGCTCTTCGTCAATGTCGATGGCGGTGGTGGTCAGGAACAGCATCACAGGTCCCTCCACCCGGTATTCCTTGGTGACCAGGTTGCCGGTGGTGTCGTCCTTGCCGGTGCTGGCGATGGTGATTTCACCTTCGGATTGCAGCAGCTTTAACGCGTAGCTGGCGTTGCTCGCGCCTTCTTCCTCGGCTATCGCCAGTATCTTGTGCTTGAGGTTGGTTTCACCCATATAGAACAGGCTCTGGCCGGTCATGGCCGAGTACTGGACCCGCTCATCCTCCGGCATCAGGTTTAACACCGCATCCATCAGGGAGCTTTTACCGGCGGCGCTGGTGCTTTGCAGTATCACAGCCAGCGGCCGGTCCAGCTTTCGAGAGCCTGCCGCCAAGTAGCCAACGAGTTTATTGGTTTCTTCCCCGACCACACCGCAGCGGCTAAAGTCGGAGAGGATGCGGTTTAACAGGTCGGGATCGCGCAGCAACTCAAGGGCGGCTTTGCGGTCTTCCGGTTCCAGCTCGGCGGGTTTTGTCTCGGGATTTTCAGATTGCTGTTTGGCTTGCTGCTCCTCCAGAGTCAGCAGCACCTTGCCCAGGTCCTTTTTAATCACTTCATCCTTCACACCCAGTTCCACACTGGCCTGATTGATAAACACCTGGCGCTGCTTGCTGCTGTACAAGTCCAGTTTATCCATGTGGAACAGTTCGTCTTTTTTGGCAAGCAACTGGATTTTTAACTGGTCGGCACTGCTGTTTTTGTCCAGGCCGCGCACTCGGTACAGCCGGTCACCCAAGGTCATAAACAGTTCATTGTCGCCGTGTTGCACGGCCACACTGGAAGACGGTAATGCGGGCACCGGCGTGGCCTGTTGGTCCAGAGTGTTATCGTGGGGAGGCTCATTTAAAGCGGGTTTTATAGGGGTTTTTGTGGCCAGTAGTGTTTCGGTGTGTTCTTCGATCACACCAGCAGCGGCTAAAGAAGGAACCCGCTTGTGATCGAAGTCTGGCACTTCGCTGGCTAACTCAAGCTGCCTTTCGGGGGCCTTTCCGTTTCCCATCCATTCCGCTTTCCGAAGCACCAAGCCAAGGCTTTTCTGCGGCGGCGTCACTTGCTGCGCATATTCATTAACGTCCATGCCTTTCGGCAAGAGCACCCGGAAGCACTCTATGCCCTCGGCCTGTAACTGCTTGGCTAATACCCCGGCGGCCTTGTTGCCGGCGTCGTCCCGGTCGTAGGCAATCAGCACCCGCTCGGTGCCGTGTTGTTTGAAGGCGGCTAAGTGGGACGCGGTAAAGCCGCCGGTGCCGTAGCTGGCGGTGACATGGCGGAAGCCATGGACCCAGAAGGTCATGGCGTCGATCAGCGCTTCACAGAGGATGATTTCCTTACTGACTTGCAAGGCTTCGATATTCCACACACCCTCATGAGGCCCAGGCAAGTAGGTGTGCTTGGGTGTGCCCTTGCGCAGATTATCCAGCAGCTTGCGGCCGTAGACTTCGGTAATGGTGCCGTTCTCGTCCATTACCGGCACCACCAGCGACCCGTTGAAGTGCTCGTGGCCACTCTCGCGCAGAATGCCGATGGCCTGCAACTTGCCCCGCAGTTCGGCCCCGGCTTTGCGGTTCCTCTCCGGCAGGCGATAGCCCAGAGTGCGGTTGGCGTAACCCAGCTTGAAGCGCTCGATCAGCTCGGGGTTATCCAAGCCCCGCGAACGCAGGTAATCCAGCGCCTCCGGGCTTTGTTTTAGGGTTTCATGGTAGTAGTCGATCACTTGGCGCAGGGCCGTCTGATGGTCGGCCTCGGCGGCTAAGGGCGGCGGCAGTTTGGTGGTGGTATTGCGCGCCTTGGGCGCGGAACCACCACTGTCCGCCACCAGGCCCAGGTCCTTCTGGAGGATTTCACAGGCAAAGCGGAAGCTCACGCTTTGGGTTTTCATGACCCAGTCGATCACCGAGCCACCGGCGCCGCAACCGAAGCAGTTAAAGAGGTTGGTCTTGGGGCTGATCACACAGGATGGCGTCTTGTCCTCGTGGAAGGGACAGCGCACCACCGAGTCCTTGCCCTGCCGGGTGACCTGATAGCCCTGGCTCTCCACCAGGCGCAGCAGGGATATGTCCTGTTTGATGCGGTTGATCGTCTCTTCCGGTATGCGGGCCATTTCCGCGCTCCTCCAAAAACCTGTCAAGTATCTTGTACTGTTTATTTTGACACACTATACTGTACCTGTGTCAACAGTCAAAGATACTTGGGAGGTACATTCATGGGCACCACATTAATTTGGTTGCTTCCCATGGAATTTGTAAAACGACTGGTTACCCTGCGCAAAGAGCGGGGCTTAACCCAGCAAGCGCTGGCGAACGCGATTGACCTGCACGTCAATCAGATTAAACGGTACGAAGCAGGTACCGCACAGCCTACCCTGGATACTCTCGCCAAACTGGCGAAGGAGCTGCATACCACCCTGGACGATTTGGTGTTTGGGGAAGAGGAACGCGGCCCCAGCGACGATCTACGGCTTCAGTTTGAAGCCCTGAGCCAGTTTGATGAGGAAGACAGGAAGGTCGCCAAGGCGGTGCTGGAGAGCTTGATTCTAAAACACAACGCCAAGCGGGCTTTTATGGATCGCTAGCGTTGAGAAGACGCTGACTGACTGGGATGCAACCCAACCAGCTAACCACAGCAAACCTGCATAGGAGGTTTACCATGGCTACAGCCAAGTGTACGCAAGCGGCGCCGGTGTGTCATACCCGGCGCATTAAGATGGGGCAGATGCTCTACGACTACCGGCGCAAGGACCGATCCCAGGCCCGGGTGCCCTGGCTACAACTCAGAGGCCATTGGCTCGAACAGGCCGGGTTTGCCATTGATGTGCCGGTCACCGTCCGAGTCATGGAAGGCTGCCTGGTGTTGATTGCCGCTGGTGACAAGGCGGACTAACCGAACAAAGCCCAGCCGGGTTACCGGCTGGGCTTTTAGAGAAGCTTTTACATAAGAGGCAAAGCAACTCTTAAGGGTTGTCGGCCTCCTCGGATTTGTGTTCTTGAAGGAATCTAATAAATGCGTTGTGCGCATCTTTGCCTTCTGGAAGCACCCGTCTAGGCAACCAGCTAATAAAGCCATCGTTAAAGTAAAAAAGAACTCCCTTGGGAGTATCCAAGAACTCAAGCAGCTCGTCCCACCTTCGCGTGAGTCTGTCCGAGCCGCCCCCTTCAACCTTAATGCAGTCATCATAAAATTCCAAAACCAAATTCTGCTGAGGATCATTATTTATTCTTATCTTTTTTCGCCGCAGGTATGGCCTGACAGCGAAGTAATAAATAATAGCAGAGCCAATCAGAAGCCATATCAACGGCCTCCAGCTAGGATTAGAAAAATCGAACGCAAGCAAGCCGAGCAACACCCATGCAAAGCCAAACAGAACAACAAACCAGCGAAATGGCGCCCGGGCTGTTCGGGCCGTCCGCTCCGCTTCTTCAGCCTCAAGAAGGTCCTCTACCGTGCTTGTAAATTGATATTGATACACAGGCATCTTTTCACTCATCACGGACACCCACAATCATCATTTCCAGCGGCACTTGCACCAGCAGCAGCTCCACCCGCAGCAGCGCCTTTATAAACGTTCGGGATGCGATCTAATTGCTGCATAGGAGCTGGCCATTTCTCGCCAGATCGCTGGTTGCGACGGGGATACCTATAGGGGTCATGTTTGTAGTGTCTATTTGGAGTAACGTAATTTCCGTTCCACCTCGAACGTGGACCGCCCATCCTATTGGGTATCCAATGAGAAAATTCCATCCCCCTTGCTTTCGATCCAGCAGCGCGCCAACCACCTGCACCGCCCGCAGCAAAGCCATAACCGATACCAGCCCACTCACCAGCACCGTACCCACCAGAGCATTTATCAACGGCAGAATTAGTTCCCATTTGATCACGAACCCAATCGGTGGCACCAAAGGAAATTGTGTCTCCAAAACCAGCGGAAAAATCTACTAAGCCTTGAGGAAGAGGATCACCCCAACGCCATAGACCATAAGGGTCATAGTACATCAATGGATTGCCGCTTACATAAGTGTAGGTGTTTGGGCCGTCAAATAAACCCATTGGATCACTTTGAAGGTAGCGGCCTATGCTGGGATCGTAGTCTCTGAAGTAGTTGTAATGTAACCCCGTCTCCCCATCAAAATACTGCCCCGGCAGCCTTAAATTCATCCGGATACGGTTCCCCGGCAAGATACCCGCCGCCCCAAAGACCTCTGCCTGTGCCTGCCAGCTGGTCTGCCGCCACCCAAGCTTGAGAGGATATTGTTCATTATGGGTAAATAGAAATCTTATTTATTAAATTCTCTACTGTTCTAACATCGTCAACTAAAGCCGAGATGCTATGCTTCGTGAAACCATATTTCGAATACCAGCTTTCATTTTCCAGGAGAAGCTCAAGTATTTCTGACTTTATAGCATCCAGATTCATTTTTTTCGTAAAAGATAATTCCAACTCTGCCCAAACAGGCTTTGACCCCCAACTGTCCCATCCAACAATAGCTTTTACAATATGTAGAAAAGTTAAAGCTGATACCTCTTTTTTACGGGCAGATATAATACGGTATCTTTCTCCACTGGAATCAATAACCACACCATTATCAAAACAACCACTAGCTAACTTTTTCTCACTTACGATATGCAGTTTTTTTTCATCATAAATACTCCCCATCAGATAACGAGGCGTATATACCAGCACGGGGAATTTTAATTCTGACACCCACAATTTCCTGCTGTTGCAGCATCGCCAGCGAGCCCTCCCGCCAAAGATCCTTGAGCCGCTTTAGCCCATCCTGGTGTTCCATGCCACCAACGACCAAGGGGACCAAGCTGATCCAATGTCGGATGATTTCCATGTATTCTTTGATGAATTTCTCTTGGAACAGGGTTCAGGTTTGCAGGATAATTTCTCCAAGTTGGCCCTGTTTCACCCCGTCGTGGAAAAGCCCAATGGTGTGCATCCCAATCACTATTTGGAGCATTACCGGCTTTTTGTTGCGCTTTTCTATAACGCGGACTAACGTTCTTCCACGCTTTACTTAACTGCGACCACTTCTTACCAGAGACAGCATGTTTAAAAGCACCACCCAAAGCCCCTCCTCCGACAGCCCCTAGAGCACCAGCAACACCGACTTGCGTCCAGCTAACGCAGTTCCAATTACCACCATTCACCAAAAGCTGCCCACCTAAATCAAGAATCGCTCCAATGCCAGCGCCAACTACCCCAAATTCTCCAGTTGGATCAGTGTAATTAATGGGGTTGTTATAAACGTAAGAATAAGTATTCGGCCCGTCATAAAGCCCGAGCGGATCACTTTGGATATACCTTCCCAGACTGGGGTCATAATTAACGTCTTTTCCGAGTGCCTTCCATTCCTTTTGAACTCGTTTTTCAGCCTCCCTCATTAGGCCATCATCATAACTTTCACTGTCACACTGTTGATACTTTCCTTTATTTTTACTGTCGTCAAAAAAACCAGGTTTCGCAAAACCCGCATTGTCTCCACTACCATCCTCATAAA
>JBKECP010000025.1:0-4697 GCA_047974765.1 Parahaliea sp.
AAGGTTTCGGCAAACTGGGGCACCACCTTGATCAGCAGGATGGCGGTCACCACCAGAGCCACCATAATAACTGCGATCGGGTAAGTCAGTGCTTTTTTGATCTTGGCTTTTAACGCTTCGGTTTTTTCCTTATAGGTGGCCACCCGGTCGAGCATGATCTCCAGCGTACCGGAGGACTCACCGGAGGCAACCAGCGAACAAAACAGGTTGTCAAAGAAGCGTGGATACTTGGCCAGCGATACGGCCAGGCCATTACCTGAGGCTACATCGTTCTTGATGGCGTTAACCATTTTCTGCATACGAGGATTTTCCAGGCCGTCACTGACAATATCAAAACTTTGCACCAGTGGTACGCCGGCTTTCATCATGGTGGCCAGCTGGCGGGTGAAAATGGCAATGTCAGCAGGTTTGATCTTTTTACCCTGGCCACTGCCAAACAGTGGTTTGGGCTTCTTTTTTACGGATTTAATGGTGACGCCCTGACGGCGTAACTGTGCCTTGGCCACCGCTGAACTGGAAGCGTTGATCTCTCCCTTGGTGCTTCTGCCGTGCTTGTCGATACCCGTCCAGGTAAAAATATCACTGCTTGCTGTTGTTGCCATTTTCCCTTAGCGCCCCCGCCAGTTTGTCCGTGTTGTTTCGTATGATTAATCTGTAGTTACCCGGTTGACTTCTTCCAGGCTGGTCATTCCTTTTGCGGCCTTCCAGAGTGCGGAGGTGCGCAGGTCATTAAAGCCTTCTTTGCGTGCCTGTTCGCTGATCTCCATGGAATTGCCTTTTTCCATAATTAATCGTGCAATGCTGGGTGTTACCCGAACAACCTCATAAACCCCAACCCGCCCCTTATAGCCGTCTTTGCATTGGTCGCAGCCAACCGGGTGCAGCAGGTTAGCTTCTTTGAGCATGGCCTCGGTAAAACCTTCCTTGTGCAGAACGTCTGCGGGAATGTCTGTGGCCGGTCGTGCGCACTGTTTGCACAGGCGTCGTGCCAGACGCTGGGCAATAATCAGGTTGACCGACGTGGCCAGGTTAAAGGAGGGTACGCCCATATTGAGCATGCGGGTAATGGTTTCGGCGGCGCTGTTGGTGTGCAGTGTCGACAATACAAGGTGGCCGGTCTGGGCTGCCTTGATGGCAATTTCTGCCGTTTCCAGATCACGGATCTCACCCACCATGATGACATCCGGGTCCTGGCGCAAAAATGAACGCAGGGCTTCGGCAAAATTCAGGCCCACCTTGGGGTTTACATGAACCTGGTTGATACCTTCCATATTGATTTCCACCGGGTCTTCGGCCGTGGAAATATTGCGTTCGGGCTGGTTCAGCAGATTTAAACCGGTATAGAGGGAGACTGTTTTGCCGGAGCCGGTCGGGCCTGTCACCAGAATCATCCCCTGGGGCTGGTTGAGGGCGCGCAGATAAAGCTCTTTTTGTACCTCTTCATAACCCAGTGCATCAATGCCCATTTGGGCACTGCTGGGGTCGAGAATCCGCAGTACAATCTTTTCGCCAAACAGGGTTGGCAGGGTGTTGACCCGGAAGTCGATTGCCCGGTTGCGGGACAACTTCATCTGGATCCGTCCGTCCTGGGGGACGCGTCGTTCAGATATATCCATTTGCGACATCACTTTCAGGCGGGCCGCCAGTCTGGCTGCCAGACTCTTTGGTGGCGTTACCACTTCACGCAGTACACCATCGGTTCGAAAACGTACGCGATAATTCTTTTCATAAGGCTCAAAGTGAATGTCGGAAGCGCCCTGGCGAATGGCATCCACCAGTACTTTATTGATAAAGCGCACGATAGGCGTTTCGTCAGCCCCCTCATCCTCGGCTGTTTTTTCTTTCTGGTCAGTTTCGCTATCGGTTTCGATACCGTCGAGCATGTCGGTATCGAAACCGTCCAGACTGTCGGCAAGATTGTTCTGCTCATCAACCCAGGTGCCGATAGCTTTGGCCAGTGCCTGTTCTTCCACCAGCACCGGGTCGGTGTTGATGCCGGTGTGGAATTTGATCTCGTCAATCGCGGCCAGGTTGGTGGGGTCCGAAACCGCTATAAAAAGGCGGTTGCCCCGGCGGAACAAAGGCAGGGCGTGGTGTTTGGTGACCAGGGCAACATCCACCAGATCCGGGGGCATGTTTTCTTTATTAAAGGCCTCGATATCGAACAGGGGAACACCAAATTCCTGTGAGGCTACTTCTGCCAGGCGATGACTGTCCACACCGGTTGTTTCAACCAGATAGCTTGCCAGCGGCGTACGTGTCTGGACTGATTCTTTCAGCGCCTCGCGGGCCTGGCTGTCAGAAATCAGACCTTCGACAACCAGCCGACCAGCGAGCCCGCTGATCTGCCCTGTGGCCTTGTTATTCATCCCTCGTCCTCAGTCCGGTTGACGTGCCGGGCAAAAGTATATGCTGTAACAATCATCACCTGCTTATAAAGTAGAAGTATAGGAGAACAAAGCCCTCTCTTTATACCCCGCGAGGGTGCAATACCATGATTTTCTGGAGTTTTTGTGATTTAGGAAGCGAAACGGAGGTTTATATAACAATTCGCAGCATTAATAGGCTGACAAATTAATTAAAACTGAAATTCGCTGCAGATATGGCTTGGATACAGTTCTGATACAAGTTAGATACAAGTTAGATACAGGTTAGATACAGGTGTTTTCACGGGGCAAGTGACAGATTTGGGCAGCTTTGCTGTGTAATCTGACAAAACTTGTCACTCGGCGGCAAAAAAGGGCAGGCATCCTTCTGTGAGACTGTTCACAAAAGAAAACCGGAGTAATTTCAAGGTGTCTTTTAAGTCTTTGTAATACAAGAAAATATTTTTATTGTTTGCGATTTTTGAAACTTGGCACGCCACTTGCTTTGATTACTGGGCGACCCGCTCTGAACTGATCATGGTCGACACAACACAATATATGCCCCATAGTGGCAAAGGAGTTTGAGGAATGAACATGAAACAACGTGCACAGAAGGGTTTTACCCTGATCGAACTGATGATTGTTATTGCAATCGTCGGTATTCTGGCTGCTATCGCGCTGCCTGCTTACCAGGACTATACTCTGCGCGCCAAAATGGCTGAGCCGCTGGCCAAGCTGTCTGAGGTTAAAAACACCGTTGCTGAATACTATGTATCCCGTGCGGGCCTGCCAGCCTCTCTGGCGGCCGCCGGTATTCGTGCTGGTGCCGCTACAGTGGCTACCGAGAATTACGATTTGCTGACTTACTCTGGCTCTACTACCGCCGGTCCGATCGTTGCTATTCGTATTCGTAACACCATTTTGCCAGGTTCCACTGATTTGTGGTTCCGGCTTTCCGGTACAACCCAGGCTGATGGCAGCATTCAGTGGCGCTGCAAGCCCGGTGACCTGACTGGTACAAATCCTATGGACAATAACCACCTGCCTTCAAACTGCCGCGGTTAATGGTTATTGCCTTGCAGTAGCAGGAACGCAAAAAAGCCCGGCTCTGGCCGGGCTTTTTTGTAGAAGGGCAGTCCCGGATTTGTTGTTATAGCTGCTGTTATATAGCTGCCCCGGGTTGGTGTGGCGGAGTGGGCAAGGGAAAGCACAACGGAACGAATGGGCCAATGAAAACAAGGTACACAAAGAGCAGACAGAACGGGGAGCCACACCGGCATGCTGGCTTTACCCTGGTTGAGCTGATGATGGTGGTTGCCGTGGTCGGTATTCTGGCTACCATAGCCCTGCAAGCCTATATGCAATACACCCATCGGGCCAGAATGGGTGAACCTCTGGCCAAACTGACAGAGATGAAGAGCAGTGTGGCCCAATTCTATGCCACCCATAATCGCTTGCCGACCAGCGCGATAGAAGCCGGTATTGGTGGCAGCGTGGCTACTGATATTTACAGTCATGTCAGCTACAGTGTTGTCAGTGGTGGACCGGTACTGACGATCTGGGTTCAGGGCGCTATTTTGCCTGGAGGTGTTGCCAGGGCCTTTTCGCTCTCCGGAGTGACCCGTTCTGACCAGAGTCTGAGCTGGACTTGTAAAACCGGGGATGCCAGTGGCAGCAATGGCATCAACCCGGCCTGGCTGCCTTCCAATTGCCGGAGCTAGCGGCTGTTAGCCAGCTGGCATTGCTCTCGGGGTTCGGATAAATCCGGGGGCCACCTTTTTATTAAAATGCGCTTTGCTTTTTCAGCAGCATAGGGGTTCTTGTCATTATTAGCCTGCTACGCCACTTCACACCTGATCGGGTATTCGCCACCCGGATACTGGCCATCCTGGCTTTGGCCCTGTGCCTGATAGTCTACTGGCCTGGTGTCGACGGGCCCTGGTTGTTTGATGATCGCAGTAACTTGCTGGACAACGGTGAGCTGCCGGTGGTGGCGCAGCACTTTGATGCCTGGCGCACGGCCTCCCTGAGCTCCGGTTCGGGTATCCTCCGGCGGCCTGTGGCCATGTTCAGTTTTGCAGTAGATAGCTGGCGAGCGGGTGAGCTGGATGCGGCTACCGTCAAGCGGACGAATATCGTGATTCACGGCCTGGCGGCCCTGCTGCTGTTTTTCTTTTTGCGCTCCCTGCTACTGGCCTTGTACGAGCGGGGGGAATACGGGCGGCAGGGGGCCTGGCGTGGCTGCCTGGTTCTGGGCGATACGAAAACCGCTGAGCTGCTGGCGTTGGCAGCGGCCCTGTTCTGGCTGGTGCATCCCCTGCAGGTATCGAC
>JBKECP010000026.1:0-30601 GCA_047974765.1 Parahaliea sp.
ACAGCGAGTGCAAAAACCTCAGCTCGTCGTACACCGGCTTCATGCCTTTTTGCTCGGATTCGAGGCGACCTTGCAGTTCGTCGAGCACTGATTGCCGATCATCAGGATCGATCATCGCAAGGTACCTGTCCGCCAGGTGTTTCTGGTTCTCAGATAATCGTGGCGGATAGACCCGTACCTGCGTTGTCGACGATGGTGAGTCTATGGATTCAGAAAATGCTTTCTCTTCATCGTTTGTATTTTGTGTAGTGGTTGTTGTAGTTGTTTTTTTATAATTACTACTACAACCACTACCGTAGTGTTCATTTTTCTCCGCCTTTGAATTTTGGTCATGGGCAGATTTCACCGATGTACTGGCGTCAGACGACTTTTTCAGATTTCCGATTGTCGCCGCGTGAAAGGTAAAATACCGACCGGTTTTGCCCTGGTTTTCGCTGGTATCCGATAATTGCTTCACCGCCTGCAGGCGACGTTCAATAGTCGACTCCTGCCGCCCTAAACACGCCCCTTCCTGAATATCCTTGTCAAGACTCTCCAGAACAGCCTGTGCCACGCGCCGGACACGGGCGTGATGATGCTCCTGGGATTGGGTAACGAACGCCATGTAAGCCTCATCCAGGTACAGGGCATCGACCAGCGGTAAGGGTTCATCGTGAAGGATGTAGACATTGCCGGTGAAACGGCCGCTTTTTTGTCGCACTCTGGCGCATAGCGTTAGCCAACGCGTCAGGCGCAGAATAGCAATAGCCCGAGAGACAGTAGAGGTTGAGGAGACGTTGGTTTTGGCGGCAATGGTGTCGTAATCGGGAAAGGCCGTTCTTCCTCCGGTCTCCCTGGCGTGTAACATGATGACCATCCACACCAGCTTATCAACAGGCTCAAGCACTGGATCCTGAATGACCAGGGATGGCACAGCCTGATGCCAGTTGCCCATGAACAACATGGTATCGGGTGAAGATGAATCACTCTGGGCACGAACCTTGGCAACAGTCGCCTTGATCAGGGCGTCGAGAGCAACGGTCTCTGGTCGCAACACATCCGCTTCATGGGCCATTCTCGCCAACCCGTCCCGATGTCGCGGTACTGGCTCCCTCACCGTAGGTTTCCCAACGCTGTACCAGCGCCCAAATCGACCGCAACCCAATACCCGTTTGTTGCTGTAGATGCAGATAATCCTCAGCACTCAGCGTGGGTTTATCATCGGCCTGTACCTTATCCTGCCAGGCATACCAGAGCGTGTGGGTATCCGTTTCGTTTAGCTCAGGTGGACGCCCCACAGCCGGCGCCAGTGTCAAAAGCCGGCGCCAGCGGGTGTACTCCCGTGAACTCACACCAAACAGCTGCTGCATCATCTCCAAGGGTGCGTCGGCGACCAACAAGGTTCGCTGCAGATCTTCCGATTCGCGCTGATGACGTAAGTGATCGAGCATTGGCCAGAATACGTCCCGATTCAGACCAATCTGCAAGCAGTGAACGCGCAACGCATCAGCCCGATAAAGGTCGGCCAGGTTCATCTCCTTCAGGGCGTCCAGTTCTTTGGGGCCAAAGTTCATGGCGCGCAATGCCTGCTGATCCCCCTCTGCCAGACAGCGCATGGCGTACAACAGCACGGCGGTGGTGAGGTCGGCTTCCTTATTGGACGACATCGCTTTCACCTCCTTGTTGCGCCCAAAGCTCGACCCCTGTATCGAAGGCTAACCGTTTAATCGCACGGTAGGACTCCATCATTTGCAGCAGATGCTGCCAGTCTGGCGGGTTCAATTGCTGCCAGAGCTGGCTGTTGAGATGACCTGGATCAGGCGTCCAGACACTGCTAAAGAGCAGACCGGCATCGTGAGACACCAATGCCTGGTATAGCAGTGAGTCCTTATCCAGGTAGGTCAGGACAATGTCTGTGGGCGCGACGGTAAGCTCTGAGCTCGCAGCCAACTGCCACCAAAGGGCGGACACCAAATCCAACATGTCCTGATCAAGGGATTCCTCCAGCTCCGGAGGAGGCACATCAATGAGCAGAAAACCCAAGCCCTGATCCGGCAGACGAATCACCGTATCGTGGAGCCCGTGGGATGCCGCCAATGTTTCAGCGCAGCTCCATAACTGCCCCCGCAAAACCTCAAGATTTTTCAGCTGACCGCCTTTTAGCGGAGCTGCGGCAGAGGTCTTCTCTATCGCGGTGTTCGACTGGTCTGCGCGTGTATCGAGATCCCTCGCCGGAGATTCAGTGCCAGCGGGTACTGCTTCCAATGCCGCCGTATGTGATGGCAATTCACTACCAGAAGGTTCCTGAGGTTCTGCGTTACTGCCATCATCCTGCTCGGCTTCAATGTCACTCGGAGCTGGAAGGCTGAAAGCGCGGCCCGATAATTGCGCCACCATCTCCAGATGAATCACCTGTCGATTCAGTTCGGACTCTACGGCGAGCTCATTTTCCAGCGCATCACGCAGTGGCTGGATATCCCATTCGGCGCCATCGTGACGACGACACAACTCAGAAAAAACCGCATCAAATACAGTGTCGTCCCCCAATTGGCGACGATCCCAGATCGCTCTGGCAGCACGCTCAATGGCTCGTATCTTCTCCACCTGCGGCCGCCCCAGTCCGGCAGCCAGGGCTTTTGGCATCAACGGCCACAAAATTTCAACGGCATATCCCATTTTGGAAATCATGCTGTGGCTGAGCCCGAAGCCTCGCTCTCGAAACAACTCCTCCAGTTGGCGCTGAGACAGGCTCTCAACCTCCATCTCGTTTTCAAGGAGAGACTTTGCTTCGAATACCGCCAGTGCCTTGTCGATGAAAGGCAAACCGCCGCGAAGCTCATTTTCCCGCAGGTGGGCAAACAATACGTTGGACTCTTGGGACCAGGGTTTAACGATGCAATCAATCCAGCGAAATCGCTCGTCGCCCGTTTCGTCCAAGAGCTCTTTGAGTATCCTCAGTCGTGTATTTCCACCGCTATGCAGTACATAGTCTGTAGCCCCCGGTTCCTGTGATAAGACCAAGGGCTGATCCAGGCCTTCAGCCTGAATTGACGCCTTTATGCGATCGTATTCGGGATTCTGTTGCCGACGGGGATTGCGGGAGTAATGCTGTATACGCATCACGTCCACGCGGGTGATCTCGGGGGTAGAGGGCAATCTCTCAGGTGTCATCGTCGCCACCTGCTTCATGGGCACCCGATTCAGGCACAACGCCGTAGAAGATCTCTGGATGTCTAACCATGCTCGCCCGAGGTACAGGCTCCAGCCGGCCATCCGAGAGATCCGCAACCGTGCGGGTGTAATGCTCGATTTGCGTCGCCATCAATGGACTGGCAAATCGATGCTGGCCGGCAATCTGATACAAGTAGGAAACGGAGTCGCCACACGCCGCGGCGACGTCGGCCCGCTCCCGCTTGGTTGCCATCTTGAGGAAATCCTTTAGCTCCATGCGCAGAAACATTAGCACCGTGCGAATCATTGAACAACGCGCAATCACTGCTTTTTGTTTATCACTCTGCTAAAAATCGTGCTAAAGTATTTCGCATGACGCTAAAACTTAACCAGATCCGGCTCCATAATCTTGAAGTTCTGATTGCCGAAGCGGGGTCAGCTGCCAAGTTGGCGCGCGCGGCCGGAACCAATAGCTCCTACCTCAGTCAGGTGCGAAACCAGCTGCCAACTAAAAAAGGAACGCCCCGCTCTATCGGAGATGAGCTGGCCGAAAAACTGGAAAAGGCTATGAAAAAATCCCAAGGATGGATGGATGCGCCCCATGCGGAGGGGGCGATTCAGGAAGAACACAACGCCCACGATGGCCCCGACCTTCGCAGCCTCCACCCGCTGATCTCCTGGGTTCAAGCAGGAAATTGGTATGAGATTTCGGAAAGTTTTGTCCCAGCCTACGGCTCAGAACTGCTGCCCTGCCCGGTATGCTGCAGTCCGGAATCGTTTGTTTTAAGGGTTCGCGGTAGCAGTATGGAGCCGAAATTTCATGAAGGCGACCTGATTTTTGTTGACCCCAATGTGTCACCTGACCACGGAAAGTACGTGGTTGTCCGCCTCGATGAGTCCAATGAAGCCACGTTCAAGCAATTAATCATCGAAGAGGGCAAACAGTACCTTAAGGCTCTCAACCCTGACTGGCCCAATCGCATTATCGAAGTGGATGAAGAAGCGACCATCTGTGGCGTCATCGTCTTCAAGGGAGAAGTGGTCTAAGCATTCCCAGTCTGTTAAGCGACACGAACAGCCTTTACTTCGAGCGAGCACATGCCTGGCGAATGGGATGAACAGCGGTTTCACCCCAGAACATCGAAACCCATCCTCATGCAGCTGGTGTTTATCACCTTGCTAAACATTCTCTTTTGCCAATTCGATTTGCACGGTGCTAACGTTTAGCTCTTAGCAAACCCAAGACTTCGACACATGCAGTCTGGAGCAAGAGTGAGTAGCAATGGATGACGAACACCCTACCCGACCACGAAAGACATTAATTAACCGCAAAACGTTGCTGGCCATGATTCCGCTTTCGGATCGCGCCATCTTCAACATGGAGAAACGTGGTGACTTTCCACGCAGAATCGTGCTGACAAGCCGTAACGTCGCATGGGATCTGGCTGAAGTGGAAAAGTGGATAGAATCACGCAAAGAGTCTGATGACCAACCAATCCGGCCAGGAATCCCCACTAACGTTTTACGTTAGTCCACTCATCAATCATATCCGCCCAGTCCTGTAACATCGCCACGCGCTGTTCCCGGTATTCGGCCTTATTATAGATTGCCCTCACCCCCTTCTGCTCGTGGGCAAGGCACTTTTCAATCCAATCGGTGTTATAGCCTGCTTCATGCAATAACGTGCTGGCTGTGCGACGCAGATCGTGCGGACCAAATTTACCGAGCTGTTCTCCATCTTTTTGTGCCGCCTGATAGGTCAGAGCGAGAACACGATTTAACGTCGCGGCGCTCATAGGCAAGTCTGAATCATACCGAGAAGGGAGCACGAACTCAGAGCCGCCGGCAAATGTCTTGAGCGCAATAAAAATATCCAGCGCCTGACGGGAGAGGTACACCATGTGCGGATTCCGACGCTTCATACGCTCTTTTGGTATCGTCCAAAGCGCTTCGCTGAAATTAATCTCCGCCCAGGTAGCGTTAGATAGCTCCGACTTTCTCACCAGGGTCAGCAACAGTAACTTGATAGCCGCTCTGTATTGCGGTGATGTGCCGACGCGATCCATGTATCGATACATCAGACTAATTTCGGCAGGGCTCAAAGCTCGATCTCGTGGCTCAAACCTAGCGATACTGCTGGGGCGAACCATCTCAGCGGGATTCTCTACTTTCTGTCCACGCTCGATCGCCCAGCGATAAACCTGTAATACCACTTCTCGTGCGTGGACAGCGGTTGCCGGCGCGCCTCTCTCCACGATGGCATCGGTCACCGCTCGAAGATCTTCGTGGGTGATCTCAGACAACTTCTGATTGCCAAAGCGCTTCTTCAATTCACGGTTATAGACTGACTTGCGCATGTCTCGTGTCGAGTCAGCCATCTGATACCCGCGCATCCATTTTTCAGCCCAGGCACCAAATGTCTCAGCCCCCTTCACGCGCGCCTTATCACGTGCCTTTTCTCTGGCCGGAGATTTACCTGCCGCAATCATTTTTTTGGCTTCGTTAAGACGCTCTCGTGCCTCTGCGAGAGTAATGCCGCCAGTGCCATAGCGACCGATCGTCAAAGTCTCCTGACGGCCACTGATTGAATAGTTGTGCCTGAACGAGATCGTACCTGCCGGCGTGATGGCTACGTAGAGACCATCCCGGTCGTTGATTTTGTAGAGCTTGTCCTTGGGTTTCAGATTTCGAAGCTTGGTATCGGTCAGCATGGCAGCCCTCTCTTTTTCGTCCTTGATACCATGAATAAACATGGCATCTTTAAGCCAATTATTCCCTTTATTATCAGACGGTTAACGATTTTCTATACCATGACACACTAAAATTTCATGGTATGGTATTTCGCTTAAGTCGTGGTATGAGCTTGGACGATACCATCAAACATACCATGAAAAAAGTCTGCTTGACGGTGCTAGAGGGTGCCTGACATTGCCAGGAACTTTATAGAAAATCCCATTAATAACAATGGGTTAGGATTTATTTACTGCTTGTTGATACCAGCCAGTGCCAGACGCGGAATCATTCCCACTCAATCGTCGCTGGCGGCTTGCTGCTGACATCATAAGTCACCCGCGACACCCCGGAAATCTCATTGATAATCCGGTTGGAGACTTTTTCCAACAGCTCGTAAGGCAGGTGCGCCCAGCGGGCGGTCATGAAGTCCACCGTTTCCACGGCGCGTATGGCAATGACGTATTCGTAGCGGCGGCCATCACCGACCACGCCGACGGATTTTACCGGCAGGAACACGGCGAAGGCCTGGCTGGTTTTGTGGTACCAGTCGGCGGCGTGTAATTCCTCGATAAAAATGGCGTCGGCGCGGCGCAGCAGATCGGCGTATTCTTTTTTAACTTCGCCGAGGATGCGCACGCCGAGGCCAGGCCCTGGGAAGGGGTGGCGGTAGACCATGTCGTAGGGCAGGCCGAGTTCGAGGCCGATCTGGCGCACTTCGTCCTTGAACAGTTCGCGCAGGGGTTCGACCAGTTCCAGCGCCATGTCTTCGGGCAGGCCGCCGACGTTGTGATGGGATTTGATAACGTGGGCCTTGCCGGTTTTGGCGCCGGCGGATTCGATCACGTCGGGATAGATAGTGCCCTGGGCCAGCCATTTCACATCGCTAATGTTGGTGGCTTCTTCGTCGAAGACCTCAATAAAGGTATTGCCGATGATTTTACGTTTGCGCTCGGGGTCGTTTTCTCCGGCCAGTTTGTCGAGAAATAATTGCTCCCGGTCGGCACGGATGACTTTTACGCCCATATTGTTGGCGAACATGTCCATCACCTGGTCGCCCTCATTCAGGCGCAGCAGGCCGTTGTCGACAAAGACGCAGGTGAGCTGCTCGCCGATGGCACGGTGCAGCAGGGCCGCCACTACGGAGGAGTCGACGCCGCCGGACAGGCCGAGCAGCACTTTGTCGGAGCCTACCTGCTCGCGCACGCGGGCGATGGCATCCTCGACAATATTGGCCGCCGTCCACAGTGCCTCACAGCCACACTGCTCCAGTACAAAGTGCTCAAAGATACGCTTGCCCTGCAGGGTGTGGGTCACTTCCGGGTGGAACTGGATACCGAAAAAAGGCTTGCTTCTGTGCACCATGCCGGCAATGGGGCATGAGTCGGTTTCGGCAATCAATTCAAAGTCGGGTGGCAGCTCGGATACCTTGTCGCCGTGGCTCATCCACACATCCAGCAAAGCGCTACCGTTAGCGGCAATGTGGTCACGGATATCGTGCAACAGGTCACTGTTGCCCACCTGGCGAATCTGGGCATAGCCGAACTCACTGGTGTTGGACGCGGTGACCCTGCCGCCAAACTGTTCGGCCATGGTCTGCATACCGTAGCAGATACCCAGTACCGGAATACCCAGTTCAAACACCAGCTGCGGCGCCCGCGGAGAGTTACTGGCGGCAGCCGATTCGGGACCGCCGGAGAGAATGATGCCGCACGGATTGAATTCACGGATATCCTCATCACTCATATCCCAGGCGCGAATTTCACTGTACACCCCCACTTCCCGCACCCGCCGGGCAATCAGCTGGGTATACTGGGAACCGAAATCAAGAATAAGAATTTTACTGGCGTGAATATCAGTGCTCATGAATTGTCCTGATCAATGCAGTGCCGATACTGTACGGCAAAACCAAAGCAAAACGGGGCCCGCAGGCCCCGCATGGAAAAAACCGACTCAGCGCACCGGGTAATTCGGGGCTTCCTTGGTGATGGATACGTCGTGCACATGGCTCTCGGACATGCCGGCGGCGGTCACGCGCACGAACTCCGGCGCGGTGCGCATCTGCTCGATATTGTGGCTGCCGGTATAGCCCATCGCCGAACGCACTCCGCCCATCAGCTGGTGAATTACGGCTGACACCGGGCCTTTATAGGGCACGCGGCCTTCGATGCCTTCCGGCACCAGCTTTTCAGCACCCTTGCTGGCATCCTGGAAGTAGCGGTCAGAAGAGCCCTGGGTCTTGGACATGGCGCCCAGCGAACCCATACCGCGATAAGCCTTGTAGGTACGGCCCTGATAGAGTTCAACCTCACCCGGTGCTTCTTCAGTACCGGCAAACATACTGCCCATCATCACCGCATGAGCACCGGCAACGATGGCCTTGGCAATATCACCGGAAAAACGGATACCACCGTCGGCAATCACTGGAATATCGCGCCCTTGCAGGGCATCAACCACATTGGAAATAGCAGAGATCTGCGGCACACCAGTACCGGTCACAATACGGGTGGTACAGATGGAGCCGGGGCCAATGCCCACCTTAACGCCATCGGCACCGGCATCCGCCAGTGCTATAGCAGCAGCTCCCGTGGCGATATTACCGCCAATAACCTGAATAGCAGGGTATTGTGATTTAATTCTACGCACCCGCTCAATGACATTGCGGGAGTGACCGTGGGCGGTATCCACCACCAGTACATCAACACCGGCACGCACCAGAGCCTCAACACGATCATCAGTGTCGGGACTGGTACCAACCGAAGCACCGACTCGCAGCTGGCCATCAGAGTCTTTACAGGCATGTGGGAAGGTTTCAGCTTTATCAAAATCCTTGACGGTAATCATGCCGCGCAGATCAAAGTTATCATTGACAACCAGAATTTTTTCAATACGATGCTGATGCAACAAACGCTGCACTTCTTGGGCTGAAGCACCCTCCTTCACTGTCACCAGTTTGTCACGAGGCGTCATGATACTGGATACCAGCTTGCTCATATCAGATTCAAAGCGTACATCACGGCGAGTAACAATACCTACCAGGTCCGCACCCTTAAGCACCGGCACACCTGAAAAGCCATAAGCGTTGGTCAACTCAAGCAATTCAGCAATGGTGGCATCCTGCTGAATGGTAATCGGATCCTTGACCACGCCACTTTCGAACTTTTTAACCCGTCGAACCTGATCTGCCTGTTCATTAAGTGTCATGCTTTTGTGAATAATACCGATGCCGCCTTCCTGCGCCATGGCAATAGCCAGGCGAGCTTCAGTTACCGTATCCATAGCAGCAGATACCAGGGGAATATTAAGCTCAATCTCACGTGTGAGCCGCGTCTTTAAGGAGACGCCGGTAGCCACCACGTCAGAATAACCCGGCAATAACAATACATCGTCGAAAGTCAGAGCTTCCTGGGCAATACGTAACATAAGGGCGTCATCTCCGGCTGGCGGGTTGAAGATAAACGAATAATTATAAATCTTATAGATGCGGCAGGTAAACCAGTAACCGTATTCCTCGATAAAAAGCCTTTGCCCAGATACGGCTTCAGATAAACG
The DNA here is from genome assembly GCA_047974765.1 of Parahaliea sp. Classification (GTDB taxonomy): domain Bacteria; phylum Pseudomonadota; class Gammaproteobacteria; order Pseudomonadales; family Halieaceae; genus JBKECP01. The sequence continues at coordinate 9,433 of JBKECP010000026.1, forward strand.
TATACCTCATCGCAGGGCTTAAATTCCAACTTTATTTTTTCAGGATTTTAGCCTTCTCCTGGTCAAACTCACCCTGAGTCAAAATACTGGCATCCAGCAACTCTTTCAGATCCAGCAAAGCTTGCTTTTTATCCTCGATTGTCGCTGTTACAACACTTGCTGATTCCTCCACCCTGCTAACGGCTGACGATGACTGGCTTGCAGGTGGTCTGGCTCCTTTCACCTCAAGAATCAGCGCAGTAATTTCGTTAAAGCCCCTGATATTGGCATAATCAATAGGCAGTTGCTCCCTGACATTGGCAATTGATATATCAGCGCCCTTTTCCAACAAATATTTTAATACATCTTTTTTGCCGTTTGCGGCTGCATAGTGCAGTGGCGTATTACCGCTTTCATCCTGAATATCAATCATCGCCCCCTCATCGAGCAGCAATTTGACCATGCTCAGATTTCCGCCCCGGGTCGCCACATGCAACATGCTCTCACCACCAAGGCAGTATGACGCATCAAATGCATAGCCAGCGTTCATCGATATATCACTTGCTGTCTCCACCCATTCAAGATAGGACTGCAAAACCACTCTGTCTGCCCGGAAAGGCCGGGTGTAATTGACATCCACTCCATGCGCCAAAAAGAGCTTCACCACTTCTTTTTGATTGGCCGAACAGGCATACCAGACAGGAGAAAGTCCGTTATCAGCGGATACCAGCATGTCTGCTCCGCGATCTGCCAGCTGTTTTATGACATTGCGGTTGCCCTGCTGACAAGCCATCAGCAAAGCTGTATCACCGGCATTATTGGCATGATCAATATCTGCCCCCTGATCAAGTAACATCATTATTACAGGCAAATTTTTACCAGCCACAGCATAAAGCAGTGGGGTATTACCCTGCCTGTCGGCAACATTTACCTCAGCACCCTTATCCAACAAAGCCTCAACCACTCCCTTGTGACGTTTTTGACACGCCAGAACAAGTGGTGTTTGCGCCTTGTTATTTTCTATATCACTGTGCATGCCCTCTTCCAGCAGGCGCCGCATAATTTCCGTCTGCCCATTTTCTGCCAACACATGCAACAGACTATTACCCGCATAGTCTTTAACCGTTTTATCAGCACCTTCGTCCAACAAATAAAACGCTGTCTGTTTTTGTTTCTGCAAACAGGCAAAGTACAAAGGTGTTTCGCCGGCATGATCGGCATAATTAATATCAGCACCTTTCTCTACCAGAATATTGCACAAATCCAGGTAACCACGATGAGCAGCATAGTGCAGCGAAGTACGACCTTTCTCGTCAGTATAAGCAATATCCACGTCATTATTTTTTAACAGAATCTCTGCGATTTTTCGCTTTCCGCCCTCACAGGCGATGATGAATGACATACTCATGGCTTTAGAACTTTATGTATATGACAGCAGAAGCTGTACGGTTTTAACTTTCAGGTCATCATTGGAGGCTATCATAAGTGGTGTTTCTTCCCTGTCATTTACTGCATTGGCATCAGCGCCAGCTGCCAACAGGTATTTGACAGCACGATAAACCTCTCTGGCCCGCCGCTCTTCATGCAGGGTTTCGCGCTGGCAAAATTTATGCAGCAGCGTATTACCCTGATTATCTTTTTGATTGACATCCAGACGATCAGAATCCAGAGCAACCTTCAAAAAACCAGCCTCCCTGACAACAAGGGCATCAGTGGCATCAATCTCATTCCCATAGATATCACTGCCCACCTGATATAAATCAGCGCCATCTTCCAGTAACTGCCTGAAAAAATGCAGGGATGATTCATTTTGATCAGACATCATTTTCAAGGCTTCAAACAATAATGGTGGCCTACCCTGTATGGATTGTCCAAAATCAGGCGAATCATACCCGCACAAAACTGCATACAAAGACGGGCTGGCACTATGTGTAATTGCAATTGAAAATGCCGACTCACCCTTGTCATTGCACACATTGGCATCGGCGCCATTTTCAAGCAGCCACTTAAGATAGATACCGCGATCTTCACGAACAGCACAGTGTAAAGGGGTATCCCCATTTATATTGCCCTGATTGATATCCACACCTTTATCAAACAGCAATTGCAGACAGGCCAAAGCCTTTTCAGGCTGCCTGCTGCGCTGGCGTATAATTTTATGGATCAGGTTGTCATTGGATGATTTAACAATATCAACCTGACAACCACTATCGACCATTACCTGAAAAATATTGATGTTAACTTCCTGAAGCAGTGCCAGCTCCAAAAAAGTCACACCGCCAACTTCATCATTAATATTATCCACTCGCCCCAGAAAATACTGTAAAAAATCCAGAGAGGCCTGATCATCATCCAGATGATCAATCAAGCTTTTAAAAAAAGACTCTGAAAAGTCATCGTATTCATAAAGATCGCTTTCAATAGTTCCCTCTTCAATTAAAAGATCGACGATATCAAAGGCCTTGCCACGAACAAGAGCATCAAAAATGGCCTTTTTCTGATAGGAAAGCAGGTTTTTTGGCAGGCGTTCACCTTCGGTGATCAACTTGCGCGCCTGATCAAAATTCCGTGACTGAATAGCTTTTTGCAACATAGGTATTTAGCTCAAAATACTACCGATTACTCGTGATTTTTATAAAAAAACAGGCCGACTGCCGCCGGATATTGCCACCATCTGATTTCAGTCTGTTCATATCCGGTTTACCCATATCCTGATTGTTTCAACCCGCAAACGTTATAGCACTTAATGTCTGCTAATGTCTTTGCAATAATGTCCCTTCTTTTGTTTCAGGATCAAGGCTATTTAAGTTGTCGGATATATCACCAAACACTCTCAGTGTCAGCCAGTTGAACCGTCAGGTTCGCCTCCTGCTGGAATCAAATTTTGACTTTATCTGGGTGGAGGGGGAAATCAGCAATCTCAAAACACCCTCGTCCGGGCACTGGTATTTCTCATTGAAGGATGAGGCAGCACAGGTGCACTGCGCCATGTTTCGCAACCGCAACCAGCGAATGCGCTTTAAGCCTGCCGATGGCGATTCCATTCGTTTGCGCTGCCGGGTTTCCCTGTATGAGGGAAAAGGTGACTTTCAGCTGATTGCAGAGTACATGGAAGCAGCCGGTGTTGGCGCTCTGCAAATAGCCTTTGAGCAGCTCAAATCCAGACTGATGACTGAGGGTCTGTTCGAGGCTAACCGCAAACAGCCTCTACCAGCATCAATCAGCCGGATTGGCCTAATCACCTCCCCCAGTGGTGCAGCTTTGCAGGATATTTTGGCTGTACTGAAGCGGCGCTGGCCAGCAATGGCCGTCTATATCCTGCCGGTGTCAGTCCAGGGTGAAGCAGCTGCAGGCGAGATTGTTACCGCTATCAAACACGCTAACCGCATGCACAGAAGCGGGCAATTGCGGCTCGATGCACTGATTGTCGGTCGCGGTGGTGGTTCGCTGGAGGACTTATGGGCCTTTAATGAAGAAGTCGTTGCCCGCGCCATTGCCGCCAGTGTGATACCGGTGATTAGTGCAGTTGGCCATGAAGTCGATATTACCATTGCCGATATGGTGGCAGATGTGCGTGCGGCCACTCCCTCAGCGGCAGCCGAGCGGGTCAGCCCGGACCAGCAAATCTGGCGCAATCAACTGCTGCAGATGGAAAACCGCCTGCAACAGTGTATACAACAACGGCTGCAGGCAGCCGGGCACCGCCTACAGCAACTGCAACAGCGTCTGCGCCATCCCGGACAGCAGTTGCGGGAACAGAATCAGCATCTGGATGATCTGGAGCAACGCCTGCAGCGTGCACAGCAACAGCAACTCTCGCATCGACACGCAGAGCTGGCACTGCTGTCAAGTCGCTTACAGGCCCGCTCACCCGCACCACAAATCGAGCACTTGCAACAACAGCTTCGCCATCAGCACCAGCGTTTACAGGCCGCTATTTATCAGTGTTTGCACAACGCAAGCGGACAACTGTTACACCTGGGCAAACTGCTGGACTCGGTCAGCCCGCTGGCAACACTTGATCGGGGTTACGCCATTGTATCCACGCAGGCAGGCAAAGTGCTTCAGGATGCTTCACAGGTAAAGACAGGAGATGTACTCAATGCAAGACTTGCTCACGGCTATTTAAGCCTGTCTGTTTTGGCTACAAAAGCACAGACAGAAAGCAGGAAGAAAAAAAACTAGCCCATACCTCAACCGATATGGGCAGAGTATTATCAGTATTTGGCCGGCAGACGGGTGTTGATAATGATATGCCGCCCCTCAAAGCGAATATACTCACCGATAGTGAGATCTTTGAGGATGCGCGCAACCATCTCACGGCTGGCGCCAACCCGGTCGGCAATATCCTGTTGGGTCAGCTTTTCAGGAATATACAAGGTGCCATCACCCCGTTCCTCAGACAGATCCATCAGTACATTGGCCACCCGTCCGTAAACATCCTGCAATGCCAGACTTTTTACGTCAGCCGTCAGTTTGCGTACCCGCTGAGCAAGGTTGCGAATCAACTGACGACCAATATTGGGGTACTTTTCCAGCACACGGCCAAAGTCTTCTTTATAAATAATGCAGAAAGTGGACTTTTCAACTGTGCGTACAGAAGCCGAACGCACCGAATCATCCAGCAGAGCCAGCTCACCGAAGTAATCGCCAGTACCCTGTGTATTCATGATAAATTCTTTGCCGTTCTTGTCGCTGCAGTAAACCTTGACCTTGCCACTCTCAATAATGAACAGCGAATCCGCAGGGTCGCTTTCGTGAATAACCACGGTGTTCTTGGGGAACGATCTGCTGGTACTGCTGGATGACAATGCCTCCAGTTCTTCTCGCGACAGCCCCTGGAAGATTTCTACTTGTTGCAACATGCGTTGTGTACCTGTGCCCGCTTGAACTTAATCCCTTGAACTTCGGAGCCCATAGTACCCCAAAGTATCCAAAATGCGCACCTGTATAACATAAAAGCTGGTACTGCCTATCAAAAGTGTCGATAGATTGATCATTTCCACCGGCATGCCAGCCTCGCTATACTCATATGTTCTTTGATCCGGTGAATATAATAGTAGACAGTGAGCAGCCCTGCCCAACCAATGCCGCCCTGGAACGATGCCCTGCCGCATACACTGCTTGAGCTACGCCAGCTTTTCAGTCAGCGTCAGGCTGTGCTGACGCAGGCCGTTCAGGAGGATTTTGGCAAGTTGTTTGAAGCAGCTGACAGGCTAAACAGCTTTGTCGAAGCCAATAAGACAGTCGATAAGCGTGAACAACGGCATGAACTGATGAACATTCTGGCGGCTATTCGCGGCTATACCGAAATGTTACAGGAGGACACCATCCCCGCTGAACCCCTGCTTGCAGACCAGTTGTCACGCCTGCTTCTGACTATCCAGAGTGCCGATGTTGGCGGTGAAAGCTCTGAACGCCTGCACAGTCCAAAAATCAGTTCTGAACCCGGTTTTATTCTAGCGGTTGATGATCGCCAGGAAAACCGAGAACTGCTGGCCCGCTATCTGTCCCGCTCGGGCCATCTGGTAGTGACAGCGGCCAGTGGTCAGGAGGCACTGGCAACTTTGCAACAATCTGATGTTGACGTGGTTTTGCTGGATCTGGTGATGCCCGGTATGGACGGACGGGAAGTACTGCGCCGTATTAAAGAGCACGAAGACTGGCGGGCCACGCCGGTCATTGTGATCTCCGGCCACCAGGATATGGAAGATATTATTGAGTGTATAGAAGCCGGTGCCGATGACTACCTGTTCAAACCTTTTAATCCAGTGCTACTACAAGCACGTATCAAGGCCGGTATCGAACGCAAGCGCTGGCATGATAAGGAAGAGCTTTACCGGCAGCAGCTCGAGCGCAGCGAAAAATTTATCCGGACGACCTTTGGTCGTTATCTTTCAGATGAAATTGTAACCGATATTCTGGAGCGTCCAGAAGGCCTGGAACTGGGCGGTGATCTGCGTGAAGTGACTATTATGATGTCTGATATTCGCGGCTTTACCACCCTCAGCGAGCAGTTGGCTCCAGATATGGTAGTAAAGATGCTCAATCGCTATCTGGGCCGGATGACCGACATTATTATGGCCCACCAGGGCACAATCGATGAGTTCCTCGGAGATGCCATTCTGGCGGTATTTGGCGCCCCTCTGGCCAGGGACGACGATACTGACCGGGCGGTGCGCTGTGCATTGCAGATGCAGGCCGCCATGGATGCTATTAATGCCGATAACCGCAAAGATGGCTTGCCTGAGGTTCAGACCGGTATCGCCCTGAACACAGGCATGGTGATTGCTGGCAATATCGGCTCAGAACGACGCAGCAAATACGGTTTTGTTGGCCATCCGATGAATGTCACCTCCCGGATTGAAGATCACTGTGCGGGGGGTGAAACCCTGATTGCTGACAGCACCCTGCAAAAACTGGGGCAGCGTTACCATATTGATGATCGCCGTCAACTCAAGGTCAAGGGCATTAATCAGTCGGTGGTGGTACACCGTCTGCTGGGAGTTAAGTCATGAACAGCTCAGCACCGGTTTTACTGGTGGAAGACAATGAAATGAATCGGGATATGCTGATCCGCCGCCTGCAACGGGCGGGGCTTACCGTCATTGCCGCCGGCAATGGCCAGCAAGCTCTGGACAGGATGCGTGACAGCAGCCCTTGCGTGGTATTGATGGATATGAATCTGCCCGTCATGGATGGCTGGACGGCCTGTCGTGAAGCCCGGGCCGACAACCGCATTGCCCATATTCCCATCATTGCACTGACTGCCCACGCTATGGATTCAGATCGCCAAAATGCCATACAGGCAGGCTGTGACGACTATGCCACCAAGCCCATTGATTTCCCTGCCCTGCTGGCCAAAATCACCAGACTGGGTGGTTGTGATACATGAGTTTTCGCCGTCGACTCACCCTCTCGCTGATCACCATCCTGATATTATTCAGTGCCAACGTAGGCACCCACTTCTGGGGCAGTTATGCCCGAAACGAGAGTATGGTGGCCTATCGTGATGCCATTGCCGCCGCTGGCTTATCAACTGAACTGGAACAACAGCTGGATAACCAGCGTCAGCAAATTCTGGTACTGGATACCCTGCGTGAAACCACACAGGAGCCGCTGGCAGAGTCTGAACAGGATCAGGCGGATGCGACTTTATTACAAATCCATCAGCGGATACAGGAGCTGGGCAATATGGGTCACGAAGTGACCCGGCAGCACTTCGACAAGTTACTGCAAAGCAGCCAGCGCCTGATCGATGAATGGCGCGGCTTTTACCGCAATTACAATGACCCCAAGTATCATTTTGACATTGATAACCCGCTATCTTTTCTGGAAACCATTCAGCGCCTGAAAGAACTGGAGCAACGCCAGGCCTTTATTGCCACTCAACGTGCCAATATTATTGATCGAACCATCGTGCTGACTGATCGCATTACCGTTATCGGTTTTGTAACCACCCTCTTCCTGACAGCGTTGTTGGGCCTGTTGCTGGTACGCTATACCCGACACGCCTTTAAACGTTTAAAGGTCGGCACTCAGCGCATCGGCAGCGGTGAGCTTAATTACCGCATCGAACATGTGGAAGACAAAGGCGAACTGGGTGATTTGGCCAAGGCGTTTAATGATATGGCCGAAAAACTGCGCAATGCCATGTACGATGCACGTCAGGCCAAAGAAGTTGCAGATGAGGCCAACGCCGCCAAAAGTATTTTCCTGGCCAATGTCAGCCATGAACTGCGCACACCACTCAATGCCATTATCGGCTACAGCGAAATGCTGCACGATGAACTGGATGATGAAGCTGCCATTGACCGACAGCAGTTTCAGACGGATCTGGACAAAATTATCCTCTCGGGCCGTCAGTTGCTGTCATTGATCAATGACATTCTTGATTTATCCAAAATCGAAACAGGCAAAATGGGCCTGCATACTGAAGACTTTGAACCGGCAGCTGTTTTGCGGCAGGTTGGCGACGCAATGCAGCCCCTGCTGGCTGAACGCAATAACCAGCTGCAAATGCACGGGCTGGATGAGCTGCCAGACCTGCATAACGACGCAACCAAATTCCGCCAGATATTTCTCAATCTGCTCAGTAATGCCTGTAAATTTACCGACAATGGTAAAATCAGCTTGAGTGCAGTCACACTTAAGGGACAACAAAAAGGCTGGCTGGAGTTTACCATCAGCGACACAGGAATCGGTATGAGCAAAGAACAGCAGGCCCGGGTTTTTGAAGCCTTTGAACAGGCCGAAGTATCAACGGCTTCCAACTATGGCGGTACCGGCCTGGGTCTGGCTATCTGCCGCAATTACAGCCAGCTGATGGGTGGCAGTATTGAAGTCAGCAGCAAAGCTGGCAAAGGCTCAACTTTCAGGGTCGTCCTCCCCGCTGTCCAAGCGTCAGTTCCCGCAAACGCTTGAGGGCTTCTTCGCGCTTGCCAAGATCATCGCGCAGGCTGCTATTAACGGCTTCCATTTCATTGATCTGGCGATTGCGGGCTATTAGCACCCCCATATTGCGCCACAAAATCAGACTGCTTTTATGCACATTCATATCTGTGCGCCGTAATTTGTCCAGCTCACTGACGGATCGGTGAGCCGCATCATTGTCATAAAAAGGGCTATCCGGCAGCAGGCTGATATAGGCAAGAGCAACCCCGGCCTCCCAGTCAGCCTCAGGTGTCAGCTCAGTGCGCTGATAGCGCTGGAATTGCTGCACCGCTTCGATGTAATCACCACTGGCCAGCGCCGTATATCCACGCTCAAGAAAGCTGGGCCCGTTATCACCCTCTGTTTTGCAATCACAGCCAACCCGGGGAGCATCCAGATTGAGATTTAATTCAGGGGCAGACCGCTGTTCAGACAAACCCGCCTGAGCTTGCACACTGCCTGTCATCTGAGCCGTATTTTCAACATAGTTGCTTTCAATACGAGCATTTTCAACAGGCGTTGCTCCAACGTGAACCCCTTTGACACGGGCTGTTTGAGAACAAGCCGCCAATAACAGTGGAAAAAGCAATAAGAGCAGTTTGCTGGCAGGCAGACGGGCGGACAATGTCATGTATCAATGTCTCAATGATGGGCGGCGACAAACAGCGACAGTCTATCACCGCCAGACAGAATGTGCGCCCGTCTATTGAGGGCGCATATGCGGGAACAGCAGCACATCGCGGATAGATGCCGAATCTGTCAGTAACATCACCAGCCGGTCGATACCAATACCTTCACCCGCCGTTGGTGGCAGGCCGTATTCCAATGCGCGTATGTAGTCGGCATCGTAGTGCATCGCCTCCTCGTCACCGGCATCTTTTTGTGCTACCTGGGCGTGAAAACGTTCGGCCTGATCCTCGGCATCGTTAAGCTCGGAAAAACCATTGGCAATTTCCCGTCCGCCCACAAAAAATTCAAAGCGATCACTAACGAAGGGGTCCGTATCACTGCGCCGCGCCAGCGGTGACACCTCGGTTGGATAGGCGGTAATAAAGGTGGGCTGATCGAGTCGATGCTCAACTGTCTTTTCAAAAATTTCAATCTGTACTTTACCCAGCCCCCAAGTGTCTTTCAGCTCGATACCCAGTTCACTGGCGATATGGCGGGCGGCACTTTCATCAGCCAACCGGGTGGCATCAATACCCGGATTGTAGTGCAAGATGGCGTCGAATACGCTCATGCGGGTAAATGGCTGGGAAAAATCATATTCACTGCCCTGATACTGCACGGTTGTGCTGCCCAGCACAGTGGTCGTCAGCTGCCGCAGCATATCCTCGGTCAGATTCATCGCATCCTGGTAGTCGGCGTAGGCCCAGTAAAATTCCAGCATGGTGAATTCGGGGTTGTGCCGGGTAGACAGCCCTTCATTACGAAAGTTGCGATTGATCTCGTAAACCCGTTCAAAACCACCCACCACCAATCGCTTCAGATAGAGCTCCGGTGCGATACGCAAGTACATATCCAGATCCAGTGCATTGTGGTGAGTAACAAAAGGCCTGGCCGCAGCACCACCGGGAATTACCTGCATCATGGGGGTTTCCACCTCCATAAAGGCACGCTGATTCATATAGTCACGGATAAAGGTGATGACTGCCGAGCGGGTGCGAAAAACCTGCCGTGACGCAGGATTCACAATCAAATCCACATAACGCTGACGATAGCGCAGCTCCATATCGGCCAGACCGTGGTATTTATCCGGTAGCGGACGCAGAGCCTTGGTCAGCAGACGCGCCTCTTGCATGTTGATATAGAGGTCACCCTTGCCGGATTTGTGAATCGGACCACTGGCAGCGACGATATCGCCCAGATCCCAGCTTTTGATATCAGCCAGGGTAGCTTCATCCAGCCCCTTGCGATCGACATAGAGCTGAATGCTGTCGGAACCATCCTGGATCAACAAAAAGGCACCGCGATTGCGAATTAACCGACCACAGACACGGTAATGCCTATCCAGTGCTTCCAGTTCAGCCTTGTCCTGTTCACTGTATTTGTGCCGCAACTCACTCGCCAGCGCACTGCGCCGGAAGTCATTGGGAAAGGCATTGCGCTGACTGCGAATAGCCTGCAACTTGACTCGACGCTCGGCAATCAGTTTGTTTTCTTCTTCCGCCGACAATACGGTTTTTTCCTGTTCGCTCATAAAGTTTCTCAATAGCGTTTTTGCTTACAAGCCGCTTTTCAGCGAAGCTTCAATAAATTGATCAAGGTCACCGTCCAGTACCGCCTGACAATTGCTGGTCTGGATATTGGTACGCAGATCCTTAATCCTGGCATCATCCAGCACATAGGAGCGAATCTGGCTGCCCCAGCCAATATCGGCCTTACTGTCTTCCATTGCCTGTTTTTCAGCACTGCGCTTGAACATTTCCTGCTCATAGAGCTTGGCACGCAGCATTTTCCAGGCCTTGTCACGATTTTGATGCTGGGAGCGTTCACTCTGACAGGCGACCACAATGCCGCTCTCAATATGAGTCAGACGAACCGCCGAATCAGTTTTGTTGACGTGCTGACCACCAGCACCGGAGGCACGGTAGGTGTCTTCACGCACCTGGGATTTATCCACTTCGATTTCAAAGCTGTCATCAATTTCGGGTGATACAAAAACAGATGTGAAGGAAGTATGACGGCGATTGCCCGAATCAAAGGGTGATTTACGCACCAGTCGGTGAACACCGGTTTCAGTGCGCAACCAGCCAAAGGCGTACTCACCGGCAAAGTGGATAGTGGCGCTTTTGATACCAGCCACCTCACCAGCCGAGGCTTCTTCAAGTGTCGTCTTGAAACCGTGAGCTTCGCCCCAGCGCAGGTACATACGCAGCAGCATCTCCGCCCAATCCTGGGCTTCAGTACCGCCGGAACCGGCCTGAATATCAAGATAAGCATTATTAGGGTCCATCTCACCACTGAACATACGCCGAAATTCCAGCTGTTCCAGCTGGCCGATCAGGGTGTTGATATCGCTGGCAACCTCGGCAATAGTCGCCTCATCGTCTTCAGCGGCAGCCATTTCCAACAGGTCAGCGGCATCGCTGGCACCAGTGTCGAGCTGCTCAATGGTGTGCACAATGGCCTCCAGGGAGGCGCGTTCACGACCCAATTCCTGGGCGCGCTCAGGCTCATCCCAAACACTTGGCTCAGCCAGTTCGAGTTCTACTTCGGCCAGACGCTCCTTGCGATTAACGAAGTCAAAGATACCCCCTAAGCACGTCAGTGCGCGCTTCGATATCTTTTAAGGCCTGTAACAGGGGATTGATCTCTGCCATAACGTTGGGAATTCCTGTAAAAAGGCGCGCATTTTAGCGCAGCCCCGCCCGCTATGGAATTAGCGGGGCATCAAGGCAGCCATGAATATGCAAATTCATGCAAGGGCGTTAATTTGTTCGACCATCAGCTGCAGGCTGCGTTGACCGCGAAACTCATTCACATCCAGACGGTAAACCAGCTCCAGATGTTCAGCCCGGGTATCGATCCAGTCATCCGGATCAATATTAAAGGCAATGGCATCAATGAGCAGCTCGCAGCCAACCGGACGCAGTACCAGTTTGAGATGGCGGTGGCCAACGATACGACTCGATACCCGCTCAAAAATACCGTCAAACAGCGGCTCCGGAAAATGCTGCCCCCAGGGGCCAGCAAAGCGCAGCAAGGTAGCAGCTTCCAGTTCAAAATCCGCGGGCATCAGCTCTCCATCTGACTCAACCACAGCCTGCAGATCGACGGCCTCAACATGGCGGGCAACCTCTTCCAGCAGAGCCTGCTCAAAGGCTGCCAGTTGCGCACGCGGCAGGCTCAGGCCCGCCGCCATCGCATGACCGCCAAATTTGCTGATCAAACCCGGGTGACGGGTAGCTACCGCATCCAGTACATCACGGATATGAATACCTGCAATCGAACGGGCAGACCCTTTGATTTCATCACCCTGCTCATCGGCATTGGCAAATACGATAACAGGGCGATGCAAGCGATCCTTCACCCGTGACGCCAAAATACCAATCACTCCCTGATGCCAGTCCGGTTGATAGAGAACCAGTGCCAGTGGCGGTTTATTGCTATCATCAATTTGAAGCCGGGCAAGCATGGCACGGGCTTCACGTTGCATACCCTGTTCAATCGCCCGTCGGTCACGGTTGAGCTGATCGAGCTGGCTGGCAATGGCATGGGCGTGAGCTGGTTCATTTGCCAGCAGGCATTCGATACCAACTGTCATATCATCGAGACGACCCGCTGCATTTAAACGAGGCCCGATAGCAAAACCAAGATCAGAGGCCACCGCATTGGCAGCCGGGCGGCCAGCTACTGCCAACAGCGCCTGAATACCTGGCCGGGCATGACCAGCCCGTATCCGGCGCAGACCGGCATCGACCAGAATACGATTGTTGTAATCCAGTGGCACTACATCGGCCACAGTACCTAAAGCAACCAGGTCGAGCGCCTCCCCCAATGTGGGCTCGGCAATACCCTGTGCTTCAAACCAGCCCCTACGACGCAGTTCTGCCCGCAAAGCCAGCATCACATAGAAAATCACACCGACCCCCGCCAGTGCCTTGCTGGCAAAGTGGCAATCAGGCTGATTCGGATTAACAATCACCTGCGCCAGCGGCAACTGTGCTCCTGCCAGGTGGTGATCGGTAACCAGGGTGATAATGCCCCTTTCACTGGCGGCAGCCACGCCTTCCAAAGAGGAAATACCATTATCGACAGTGATAATAATATCCGGCTGGCTCTGCGCCGCCAGCGCGACAATCTCAGGACTCAGACCATAGCCATAATCAAAGCGGTTAGGCACCAGATAATCGACATGTGCTGCACCAAAAGAGCGCAGAGTCGATACAGCCAGTGCAGTACTGGTGGCTCCGTCTGCATCAAAATCACCAACAACCAGCAGACGCTGACCAGCAGCCAGGGCATCTGCCAACAGACTGGCAGCAGTGTCGTTATGCGTCAGGCTGGCCGGTGGCAGCAAATGCTTAAGAGCCAGATCAAGCTCCGCACCGGAATTCAAACCACGGTTATGATAAACCCGGGCCAACAGAGGGTGCAGACCGGCAAGTACTTCACCAGAACCTTGCCGTCGACGGATAACACGCGGTACTGTGCCCACAGATACGCCCGCAGACACCTCAAGCGCTGAGATTGGCAGCCATAAAGGACTGCACCGCGCCCAAATCCCCTGGCAGCACTTCGCTGCGCTCCGTCCGCTCAAACAGATCCTGCAGATGCAATGGCAAGGCCGGCGCAGTGCCAACACCTGCCTGTTCAATAGCTTGCGGGAACTTGGCCGGGTGAGCCGTGGCCAGAGTAATGACGGGCACCTGCGACGACAGCCCCGAGTGCAGAGCCGCATGCAGACCAATGGCACTGTGCGGGTCAAGCAGGTATTCACACTGCTGCCAGGTAGCGGCAATCTGCTCACAGGTCTGCTCGTCAGACACCCGATGGCTACTAAACAGTTCCGCCGCCTTTGCCATTACCTGCCCTGAGAATGTGATATCCCCCTTGTCAAAGCGCTGCATCAGCTCGGCAATCACGCCACCATCACGCCCGTGAAGATCAAACAGCAGGCGCTCGAAGTTGCTGGAAACCGTGATATCCATACTCGGCGAGAGGGTGTGCTGTAAGGGTTGACGGCCATAGGTGCCACTCGCCATTGCCCGATGCAATACATCGTTGGTATTGGTTGCAATGATCAGGCGCTCTATCGGTAGACCCATATTATGTGCCAGATAGCCTGCAAAAATATCACCGAAGTTACCGGTTGGCACCGAAAAGGCAACTGATCTGGCTGGTGCGCCAAGGGCAACAGCAGCATAAAAATAATAGACGATCTGGGCCATGATGCGCGCCCAGTTGATCGAGTTGACCGCCACCAGTGAACGATCTGACGGCAAGAAGGTTTTGTCACCAAAACTGGCCTTGACCATAGCCTGGCAGTCATCAAAATTACCTTCAATAGCCAGGTTATGAATATTGTCCCCGACCACCGTAGTCATCTGCCGCCGCTGCACATCAGATACCCGCTGATGTGGGTGCAAAATAAAAATATCGATGTTTTTGCAGCGCTTGCAACCTTCAATAGCTGCTGAACCTGTATCGCCAGAGGTGGCCCCCATGATGACGACTTTCTGGTGGCGGCGCTCCAGCACATAGTCCAGCAACCGTCCCAACAGTTGCAGGGCAAAGTCCTTGAAGGCCAGCGTTGGCCCATGAAAAAGCTCCAGTACCCACTGATTGGCCCCCACCTGCACCATTGGCGCCACAGCATTGTGGCGAAATTCGGCGTAGGTCTCGTCGATGACAGCCTTGAGATCAGTGGTGGGAATGGCATCGGCCACAAAGGGTTCAATAATGCGCCGGGCCAATGCCGGATAGTCCAGCGTCGCCATCGCCTGTATGTCCTGTGTACTGAACTGTGGCAGTGACTCAGGTACATAGAGGCCACCATCAGCGGCCAGTCCGGTCAGCAGAACCTCCTCAAAGCCCAGTGCCGGTGCCTGTCCTCGCGTACTGATATACTTCATGCCTGCCTCTCCTGCCACCTCAATTCAATGCTTCAATCATCCAGTGCTTCTACCCGAATACGGGAGATACTACCGCTGATACTGCCCAGTGCCTCAATACGCGTAACGGCCTCATCCACCCGGCCCTGAGCGGCGCGATTGGTTAGCACAATCACCGGAACCCGCTCAGCCCCAGGTACGGGAGCCTTCTGGATCAAGGCTTCAATACTGATGCCCAGATCACTGAATATCGTTGCCACTTTTGACAGTACACCCGGGCGATCATCTGCTTCCATACGCAAATACCAGGGTGTAATTACCTCGCTCATGGGAACAACAGGCAGATCGCGCAGATCCTCATCACCAACCGATAATGAAGGCACCCGACTGACCTGGCCTGCACTGATATCCCGCGCCAGATCAACCAGATCAGCCACCACCGCCGAGGCCGTTGGTGAAGCGCCAGCGCCAGCGCCATAATAGAGCGTCGGGCCAACGGCACTACCTTCCACCAGCACCGCATTCTTGACACCATTAACATTGGCCAACAGGCGCTCAGCGGGAATCAGCGTGGGATGCACCCGCAACTCAACACCTTCCGGCCCCTGCTTGGCGACACCCAGATGCTTGACCCGATAGCCCAGCTCTTCGGCATAATCCATATCCTGGGGAGTCAGGTGGGTAATACCTTCGGTATAGACAGACTCAAAACGCAGTGGAATACCGAAGGCCAGCGAGGCCAGGATCACCAGTTTGTGGGCGGCATCAATGCCTTCGACATCAAAAGTTGGATCGGCTTCGGCATAGCCCAAAGCCTGGGCCTCGGCCAAAACATCAGCAAATTCCCGCCCCTTGTCACGCATCTCACTCAGAATAAAATTACCAGTGCCGTTGATGATACCGGCCAGCCACTCGATACGATTGCCAGCAAGCCCTTCACGCAATGCTTTGATAATGGGAATACCACCAGCAACAGCCGCTTCATAACGCACCGTTACACCGTGTTCAGCCGCCAGCGCAAAAATTTCATTGCCGTATTCTGCAATCAGTGCCTTGTTGGCAGTAACAATATGTTTGCCATTGCCAATGGCGGTTTCGACCAACTCACGGGCCACTGTGGTACCGCCGATCAACTCCACCAGAATATCGACTTCAGGATCACGCGCCACCTCGAAGATGTCGCGGGAGATACGAACGCCATCAAGATCACACTCGGGATTATCCCGGCGGGCACCGATTAACGTCAGCTCCAGCGGAGCCTGCGCCCGGGCGGCAATCTCAACCGCATTTTCCTTGAGCACATTAAATGTGCCTCCACCGACTGTACCGAGACCACAGATGCCTATTCGAACCGCTTTCAAACTATACCTGCCTGTTGGTTGATCGCCTTTACCGGCTTTTGTTAAACCCTGTTACTGTCGTCAGTTGCGCCGTCCTGGCGAAACATACGGCGAATATTACGAATAGCCTGACGCGTACGATGTTCATTTTCGATCAGACCAAAACGTACATAGCCCTCACCATATTCGCCAAAACCAACACCGGGTGAAACTGCCACATGCGCTTCACGCAGCAGTTTTTTACTGAATTCGAGCGACCCCATCTCCCGGTAAAATTCAGGAATCTGTGCCCATACAAACATGGTTGCCTTTGGCGGAGTAACCGGCCAACCAGCCGACGTCAGGCCACTGCACAACACATCGCGGCGTGAGCGGTACATCTGGTTGATCTCGGACACACAGTGCTGATCCCCTTCCAACGCAGCAATAGCAGCTACCTGAACCGGTGTAAACATACCGTAGTCGAGATAGGACTTCATACGTGCAAGAGCGCCAATAAGGGTTTCATTGCCACAGCAAAAGCCTACTCGCCAGCCAGGCATATTGTAGCTTTTGGACATACTGAAGAATTCAACCGCCACTTCACGCGCACCGTCAACCTGCAAAATAGAGGGGGCGACATAACCGTCAAAGCAAAGATCGGCATAGGCCAGATCCTGTACCACCCAGATTTTGTGTTCCCGGGCCACCGCAACCACCTTCTCGAAAAAGTCGAGTTCCACACAATGCGTCGTGGGGTTGGAGGGAAAGTTGAGCACCAGCATTTTGGGCCGTGGCCAGCTGTTGCGGATCGCATGCTCCAGCTCATGAAAAAAAGCATCCTCTCCGGCCATAGGTACATGGCGAATATCGGCACCGGAAATCACAAAACCATAGGGATGAATGGGATAAGAAGGATTTGGTACCAAAATGGCATCGCCCGGTCCTGTGGTGGCCAACGCCAGATGGGCCAACCCCTCTTTTGAACCAAGGGTAACAATGGCTTCAGTATCCGGGTTCAAATCAACATTATAGCGACGCTTGTACCAGTCACAGATCGCCTTGCGCAGACGGGGAATACCCTTGGACTGAGAGTAACGGTGAGTATCACCCCTGCGCGCAGTTTCAACCAGCTTGTCAACTACATGGGGGGGCGTTGGCTGGTCCGGGTTGCCCATGCCAAAGTCGATGACATCTTCACCCGCCGCACGCGCTTTCTGCTTGAGTTCACCAATAATGTTGAACACATAGGGGGGCAGACGCTCGATGCGCTTGAACTGTTTGTCCACGTTGGCAGTTTCCATCAGAACAGCGGCCACAGGGCCGCCACAATA
Source organism: Parahaliea sp. (assembly GCA_047974765.1). GTDB lineage: Bacteria > Pseudomonadota > Gammaproteobacteria > Pseudomonadales > Halieaceae > JBKECP01. The sequence goes on from JBKECP010000026.1 coordinate 27,055, forward strand.
TCAAAAAGGTGGGAAACAGTACTCAGTCAACCCCAAACTGTCAACGCGCAGGAGCGCATCAGAACGACAATCACTTTATTTCGCTCAATTCAAACCCAGATCGGCCATTAACTGATCAGCTGACCGATAGCCTGGTATCATCCTGCCCGACTCATCAATAATGGCTGGCGTACCCCGTACCCCCAGTTTTTGACCCAACATATACTGCGCAGCCACTGGATTACCGGCACAGACCTGCCCGGAAACACTCTTTCCCTCTTTCAGGCGGGTCAGGCTGGCAGCGGGATCTTTGGAGCACCAGGCGGTAGCCAACTGACGAAAACCCGGGGAACCAACACCCTCACGCGGATAGGCAAGATAGCGCACTTCCACACCTCGCCGATTAAGCTCAGGAACTTCTTTGTGCAGTTTCTGACAATAGAAGCAGGTAACATCCGTAAAGACGGTGACATAGGTTTTGGCCTTATTATCCTTCGCAGGAAAAATAATCATGTCTTTTTTGTCAATAACGGCCAGCTGTCTTTTACGGGCCACATCGCGGCGCTGTTCCGTCACATTAATATAACCATCAGCCGTGGCGGCCAGTAAATTGCCTTCCAGTACATACTTGCCATCCACACTGGCATAGACCACAATGCCATTTTGCAACATCACTTCGTAAAGCCCGGGCAGTTCACTGCTACTGATTGAGTCCACTACCAAACCTTCAAGTGTGCTTTCCATATGCTTGCGCAATTTGTCGGCAACGGCCTTATCAACAGGCTCACCCGCCCGTACCCCACCGGCGAATAATGCCAGTATCAGTATTGATAGCATCAGGTGATATTTACGCATCATTTTCATATCCTTCTCACACCCGCTTTGGGTGATGTTATGCAGGCCCATTTGGAGTTTGTCCCTGCTTAATAGTTCCTTAATAAAATGTGTCCGGCCTGCCTTCAAACGGCGTCAACCTCTGGGATGATGGCATTCATGCAGCGCCTGCATCCTTGCTCTGGCCACATGCGTGTAGATCTGTGTTGTGCTCAGATCACTGTGCCCCAACAGCATCTGCACGACTCTGAGATCAGCGCCATGATTCAGCAGATGGGTGGCAAAAGCATGGCGCAGTGTGTGAGGTGACAGCGTTTTTTCAATCCTCGCCCTGCGTGCGTAGCGTTTAATACGATACCAGAAAGCCTGGCGAGTCATGGCACTGCCGCGGCGACTGGGAAAAAGCACTTCACTGGCTCCACCACGCAATAACGCTTCCCGCGCACCCAGCAGATAGCGCTGTAACCAACTCTGCGCCTCCTCCCCCATTGGCACCAGCCGCTCCTTGCTGCCCTTGCCAAAAACACGCACCAGCCCCTGATTAAGGCTGAGCTGGCCGAGCTGGAGTCCAACCAGTTCACTCACCCGCAAACCACAGGCATATAACAATTCGAGCATGACTCTATCGCGGTATTCAAGCACATCGTCCAGTACAGGCGCCATCAACAACGTCTCAACATCAGCCTCTGACAGAGATTTAGGCAGTGAACGGCCCAGTCTGGGACTATCTATATTAAGGGTGGGATCCGCCTGCAAACGACCTTCTCGCAGCTGAAAACGGTAGAAACCACGCACACAGGATAAAAAACGGGCACTGGAGCGCGGTGACTGCCCCTGTTGCAGACGTGCGCCCAGATAAGCCTGCACATCGGTGCGACCGGCATCTGGCAACGACAACCCCCGCTCGTGCAGCCACAACTCAAATTGTCCCAGATCCCGACGGTAGGAGGCGAGTGTATTGGCACTCAAGCCCTTTTCCATCCAGAGGGCGTCGAGGTAGTGCTCAATATCAGAAGATGGTTGTAAAGCGGACATAGACACATGGGGAACTGTAACACAATCTATTAGTGAGGGGTTCGGCTACGGGATTGATCTGGTCCTTGTAGACCCAGAGGTGGGTGGTGCTGCCATTTAACTTTCTGCCGATCCTTCGGTGCAGGGCATCGGTGATGTAGTCAATTTTATCGCTATTGGGTGCCGTCACTTGCAGCAGGCTGCCGTAGACGTCATGTTGCAGGTTCCAGTTACTTGTCGCGTGGCGATCTGCGTGGGCTGACCGAGGGCGTTGTAGCTGAAGTATGAATCCCGGTAGCGCAGCAGGCGTTCCCTGTCGTCGTAGTCGGCGATTACTTCACCGTTTTCGTGAGTGCGGTTGCCATTACTGTCGTAGTGCCAGGTGGTGGTGATTGTTGTTGCGCCTTGTTCGCACTTTTCCTCGATCAGGCGGCCTGTGTTGTCGTAGGCGTACTGCTTGTGCAATGGCTCGGATGAGGGGTCATTGGCCGCGTGGCGCTGTTCGGTGATTTGGGTGATCTGGCCCACTTCGTCGTAACGATAATCCATGGCCAGGGTGCCGCCGGATTCGGTGTTTTGGCTGCCGGGAAGACGTGATCTATTTCTATTAAACATACTCACCAGATTATGTAAAATATTTTTACTCGATTGATTTCAAAAAAGCTCAGTGCTTGTCCCTTTGATGCTCAGAATCCGAATTTGATCCCTGCCGAAATTCTCTAACCGAACCTTTTCCAGTAAAACCGTAAACCATAAAAATAGCTCCCATGATCAGCGGTAAAACCAAACGATAAAATTCGACTTCAAAATGGAGCAGCGCCACTATACCCAATAAAATCGAAATAAATCCAAGTATCAAACCTAAAAAGCGAAGTATTTTTCCGGTCATTTTAAACAACTCACTGCACAATACAATTCTGCCCCGCGCCTGAAACCAAAAGCACCAGCTCCCACCACAGCGGCGGCTGCATTAAATCGACTAAACTGAGCCAACGTGCGAAGTTGTCGCTGCCCGGTTCTGAATTGACCAGAGTTTATGTTACGTAACCCTTCCCTGTAGATTCTATCAGAAGCGTATTCGGCAAACTCATTTGCTGCAACTGACAACAAAGCAAGTGGGTCTAAATATCCAGCCTGATCGTAAAGGTCACCATAGTTGTCTTTCAGACATTCATCAAAACAGTCGGGATCATCTTTATCACACTCCTTTAGACCATAGGAGTCGTACCTATTGACCGGGTTGCCGCTCACGTAGGCGTAAGTATTCAAGCCACCGACAAGACCAACAGGATCAGACTGAATAAACCGCCCACTCTCCGCCATATAATCCCGATACCCAAACTTGGTCAGTTTGGTCAGCTGATCATACATCCCACCCGCATAGTAAAAAGGCTGGAAGCCCGGATTCGTGTCCCTCAGCACATTACCCTAGGCATCATATTCAATTTTCTGCATGATGGCTTCGTTTTCGATATTGATGTAAGCGCCAGAGAATCCCCCCCTTCAAACCGCACTCAATCCCCGGGACACTGGAGCCTCTACAACCACCGGAGGTATCTCCCATGAGCAGCACAGACCACCCGAACAACTGGCAACAACACATCACCACCTGGCAGGCATCAGCGCTTTCCGGCGCTGCCTTCTGTCGAGAGCACGGCCTGGTCTACCATCGCTTCACCTACTGGCGACAGAAGTTGACCGCCCCTTCGCCCGCCCAGGT
>JBKECP010000027.1:0-128475 GCA_047974765.1 Parahaliea sp.
ACAACAAGACGAGCACTGTTTTCACGGTATTCGACGGAGCTTGAATGCGGATAAGTTACGCTTGAGCAATCAGCTCAGAGGCTTGCTGGGCGAATATGGTCTGGTGATGCCATGAGGGGATGCCGTCTTAAGGAAGGTGCTGCCAGGCTATTTAAGCAAGACCGACAACAGCTTAACCGAGCGTACCCGTTGCTATCTGGCTCGCCAGTACGATCGGTTTTTGGCCATTATCAAAGAATTGGCCTGGTATGACAGGGTATTGCGCGAACAGGTCAAACCGGTCTGTAGAGAACCTGATTAACCCGGTGGCCCTTGAGGTCGACATGCCGATAAGGGCTCTGCAGGCGGCGAAACTTCATCAAGGCCAGAGGGCGAAGTGAGCTCCTCACAAACAGGCCGGATATACGACAACAACCTGTCCTGTTGCTTAACATCGACTGTGTGAGCCTTGTAAACGGGGAGGAGACCTAAAAGCGCTTTTGTGCTTTATGTCAGTCCCGGCGCAGGCGGTCTGAAATAGCGATTGGGGTGGGATAATTCAGTACCACAATATAGGATGAAACCAACAGGGTAATGATGGTGGTAGCCTGAATGAGCAAAGAACCACCGGGGCTGAGCAGGGCACTGCTGGTGGCAACATAAGCAATTAGCAGGGAAAATTCACTGGCCTGCCCCAGACGAAAGCCAAGATCCCAGGCCAGTGGTCGTTTTTCGCTCATACCCTTGAGTAAGAAACGATAAACCACTGGCTTGGCAGCCAATACCAGTACAGACAAAACCAGCGTTGGCAACAGCACAGTGTTTAACATAGCCCATTCAAAGCGTGCTCCAACGGTAAAGAAGAATAAAATCAGGAAAAAGTCACGCAGCGGTTTGAGGTTGACAGCAATGTATTGGGCAATGGGGCTGGTGGCGATTGAAATGCCGGCGATAAAAGCACCTATCTCGGCTGACAGACCCACCAAAGCGGCGACTTCCGCCACGCCCAGACACCAGCCAATAGCAATCAGAAAGATATATTCGTGGAAGCGGTCAAAGCGACCCATCAGCGGCAGGATACTATAGCGAACCAGCAACCAGGTACCTGCGCCAAGCAAAGGTAGAGCGAGGAAGGGGCGTATGAAGTCGAGTATTTCAGGACTGACACCTTTGCTGTCGCCACTGGCATTGAGTAGCAGCAAAACAATAATGGCCAGCAAGTCCTGCAACAGCAACAGACCAATCATCAATTCACCAATATGACGGTGATGTAATACTGTCGTTGGCAACAGCTTGATACCGATAATGGTCGAGGAGAACATCATTGCTGTTCCGATTATCGTGGCTTCTATCAGTGCGAAACTAAATAACACAGCTACAGCAAAGCCCATCATCGCAAAAATGGCACAGCTGGTAATACCAACTACGGTTGATTTACGCAGGGTCGACAGCAACGCTTTTGGCTGCATATCGAGTCCGAGCAGGAACAGCAGGAAAATAATACCGACGTGAGCCGTATCCGACAGTAATTTCAGATCCGGCACCAGTGACAGCCCATAAGGGCCAATAGCAGCGCCCAGGGCCACATAGGCAATAATCAGAGGTTGGCGGGTATAGAGGGCAACGGATGCAAACAGCGCTGCACCGCTGTAGATCAGAAAAAAAGAAAAGGTGATGTTGCCGCCGTCCATCATCCACCCTGAGCAATGACTGTCAGGCCGAGTGTAAAGCAGTGTCGCGGGCTTGCACAGTGTACACAGACCCGCTTATGACTCAGTTGCGGCGGCGAAACAATGGCAGTGGCTGGTTGATGGATGCCTGATAATGTACGTCAAAATCATCCAGACTGGCCATGGATTCTTCCAGCAGCTGCTCATCTTCCATCTGGAAGGCATTAAAGCCACAGCGGCTCAGGTAATGCAGTTGATCGCGGATATAAGTACCGACCGCCCGCAACTCGCCCTGATAACCGCGTTGACGCAGCTCACGCCCGTAGGAAAACCCCCGGCCATCGGTGAATACGGGAAAGCTGATGGCAACCAGTGCAATTTCATCCAGATGAGGCAACAGCGCCTCGATACCATCACCCGGCTCCAGTTGCACCGCACTACCTTGCTTGTCAGTCAGTTGCTGCCATTGTTCAAGTGTGCCAATACGGCCATCGGTGAGCTGTTCGGCTTCCGGGTCAATGGGCAGCCAGCGCTCATCTTCGACGATGGCTCTGTCTTTAATCAGCTTTGGCATAGACGCGCTCCTTAAAGGGCTCAATACCGACACGGTTATAGGTGGCCAGAAAGGTTTCCTCTTCAGCCCGTAGATCCACAAAGGTTTGCAAAATGCGCTCGATCACATCGGGCACATCTTCCTGGCTGAAGGAGGGGCCGAGAATTTTACCGATAGCGGCGTTGTGGGACTGGCTGCCCCCCAGAGAAACCTGATAAAACTCCTGCCCCTTTTTATCAACGCCAAGAATACCTATCTGGCCGATATGGTGGTGGCCACAGGCGTTCATACAGCCACTGATGTTGAGATCAATGGGGCCCAGGTCATAAACGTAGTCCATATCCTCAAAGCGGGATTGAATAGCTTCAGCTACCGGTATGGATTTGGCATTGGCCAGCGAGCAGTAGTCACCGCCGGGACAACAGATAATATCGGTCAGATAGCCGATATTGGCCGTTGCCAGCCCCGCCTTTTGCAGTATCTGCCAAAGTTCATACAGATCTGCTTGGCGTACATCCGCCAGCACCATGTTTTGCTCGTGGGTGGTGCGCAGTTCACCGAAGCTGTAGGTGTCAGCCAGGTCGGCCAGCAGTTCGAGCTGACGGTCGCTGACATCACCGGGGGTAATGCCGGTAATCTTGAGTGAAACAGTGACGGCGCGATAACCGGCAACACGGTGTTCCACCGTATTGCGCTTGAGCCAGTTGGCAAAGATCGGGTCAGCGGTGGCCTGTTGTTGCAACGCTGCCAGACTGGCATTTTCGTCGATAGTTTCGTAGGCAGGATCAACAAAAAAAGATTTGGCGCGGTTGATCTCCTGTTCCGTAAGGGTGCTTGGGCCGTCCTTGATCTGGGCCCACTCTTTTTCGACTGCATCGCGGAAGGCTTCCACACCCATTGCCTTGACTAGAATTTTGATGCGCGCCTTGAACTTGTTATCGCGGCGACCGTGCTGGTTATAGACCCGTAAAATGGCTTCCAGATAGGTCAGCAGGTGTTTTTTCTCAATCCACTGTGTCATTACCGAAGCAATGACCGGTGTGCGACCAAGGCCGCCACCGGCCAACACCCTGAAACCGGTTTCACCATCGGCATTTTTAAGCAGCTCCACTCCGATATCGTGTACTTTGACCGCAGCCCGATCCTCACGGGTGGCACAAACAGCAATTTTAAATTTGCGCGGTAAAAAGGCAAATTCCGGATGAAAGGTACTCCACTGACGGATAATTTCACAGTAAGGGCGGGGGTCTTCCAGCTCGTCCCGGGCCACACCGGCAAACTGATCAGTCGTGGTATTGCGGATACAGTTGCCACTGGTCTGAATGGCGTGCATCTGCACCGTTGATAATTCTTTCAAAATGGTCGGCACCTCTTCCAGGCGCGGCCAGTTGAGCTGGATATTCTGACGGGTACTGACATGGGCATAGCCCTTATCGTACTCGCGGGTGATAAAGGCCAGTTTGCGCAATTGTGTTGAATTGAGCAGGCCGTAGGGAACAGCGATGCGCATCATTGGCGCCAATCGCTGAATGTAAAGCCCGTTTTGCAGGCGCAGTGGCAAAAACTGGGCTTCGCTCAGTTTACCTTCAAGATAGCGCCCGGTCTGGCGGCTAAACTGGGCGACCCGCTGCTCGATAGCGCGTTGGTCATAGTCATCGTAAACGTACATTAAACAGTCCTGTTAGCGCGGGCTGAATTGGCTGAATCACTGGCCAGGTTGGCAGAGGGGCGCTACCTTACCAGAAAATCTACTCACTGAAATATGCCATCTACTCATAAGGTTAGAACCCAATTGGAAGGTTTTATCTGAGCCATGTTCAGGTATCTCTCAATGATTGAGGTTGGATGACAGCCAGCGGGCCATATCCTGTGGTGGTATCTGTTTTCGCCGGGCCAGATCATCCACCTGATCCTGTCCGATTTTACCCACTGAAAAATAGCGCGAATCAGGGTGGGAAAAATACCAGCCGCTAACTGCCGCCGCCGGTAGCATGGCGAAATGATCAGACAGGGTCACACCGGTATTGGCTGTGGCATCAAGCAGTTTAAACAGAGCTGCCTTTTCGGTGTGATCCGGGCAGGCAGGATAACCCGGGGCGGGGCGAATACCGCGGTAGCGCTCGCGGATCAGGGCCTCGTTGTCGAGGGCTTCATCGGGCGCATAGCCCCACAGTTCACGACGCACCTGCCGATGCAGGTATTCAGCAAAGGCTTCAGCCAGTCGGTCGGCAAGTGCTTTAACCATAATGGCGCTGTAATCATCGTGCTCGGCGTGAAAGGCTGCAGCCCGTTCAGCCGCACCGTGACCGGCTGTTACACAGAAACCGCCCACGTAATCGGGCAGGCCACTGCCAACAGGTGCGACAAAGTCAGCCAGAGAGAAATTGGCTTCACCATTGGGTTTTTCCAACTGCTGGCGCAAATGATGCAGGCGGCTTAATTCTTCGCTGCGGCTCTCGTCAGTGTACAGGATCAGGTCGTCACCATCGCGTTCCGCTGGCCAGAAACCAACTACTGCACGAGCTGTGAGCCATTTTTCACTGATGATTTTGTCGAGCATGGTACGGGCATCATGGAATAGGTCCCGTGCTTGAGCACCAACTTTGGCATCTTCAAGAATGGCCGGGTATTTGCCCGCCAGTTCCCAGGAAATAAAGAAAGGTGTCCAGTCGATAATTTCCAGCAGATTCGCCAGCGGGAAATCCTCAAATACCCGGGTGCCGGTAAAGGACGGGCGGGGAGGCTGATAATTCTGCCAGTTTAGTTGTAAGCCGTTGGCAGCGGCTTCCGGGTAGGGCAGGGTGCGGCTGCGGGGTTTGCGATTGGCCACCCGCTCGCGGATAACTTCATAGTCAGCGCGCAGACCGGTAATATAGTCGGCTTTGCCGCTGCCCATCAACTGAGTGGCCACAGCCACGCTGCGTGAGGCATCAGGTACATAAACCACCTGATCGTGCTGGTAGATGGGTTCGATCTTGACAGCGGTATGGGCCTTGGAAGTAGTAGCACCGCCAATCAATAAAGGTACATTAAAATCCCCGCGCTGCATCTCTGAGGCAACGTGTACCATCTCATCCAGGGAGGGCGTAATCAGGCCGGACAGACCGATAATATCGACCTTTTTTTCACGCGCAATACGCAGGATTTCCTCGCAGTGCACCATCACACCAAGGTCGATGACCTCGAAGTTATTGCACTGCAATACTACGCCGACGATATTCTTGCCGATATCGTGAACATCACCTTTGACGGTGGCCATCAGAATGCGGCCATTACTGGCAGTAGCCTCAGTTTTTTCAGCTTCGATGTAGGGTTGCAGATAAGCCACTGCCTGCTTCATCACACGAGCACTTTTGACCACCTGGGGCAGGAACATCTTACCCTCGGCAAAGAGGTCGCCGACCACATTCATGCCGTCCATCAGCGGGCCTTCGATCACCTGGATGGGGCGTTCGAAGGTCTGCCGGGCTGCTTCTGCATCCTCGACAATATAGGTGTTGATACCCTTGACCAGCGCATATTCAAGACGCTTGTCAACAGACTGTTCGCGCCAGCTTAAATCTTCACTGCGGGCCTTGTCGCCACCGCTGTCGCGGTAGCGTTCAGCCAGCTCCAGCAGGCGTTCAGTGCCGTCGTCACGGCGGTTGAGAATGACGTCCTCGACCGCCTCACGCAATTCGGTGGGCAGCTCATCATAAACCGCCAGCTGGCCAGCGTTGACGATCCCCATATCCATACCGGCATGAATGGCATGGTAGAGAAAGACAGAGTGGATGGCTTCGCGCACGGGGTTGTTGCCCCGGAAGGAAAAGGACACATTGGACACTCCGCCCGAGACCAGGGCGCCGGGCAGGCTGGCCTTGATAAAGCGGGTCGCCTCGATGAAATCGACGGCGTAGTTATTGTGTTCGTCGATACCGGTGGCGACAGCAAAGATGTTCGGATCAAAGATGATATCCCGGGGGTTGAAGCCGACTTCATTGACTAAAAGCTCATAGCAGCGACGGCAGATGGCCTCGCGCCGTTGCAGGTTGTCGGCCTGGCCGCTCTCATCGAAGGCCATCACCACCACGGCAGCACCATAGCGGCGGCACAGACGGGCCTGTTCGAGGAATTCCTCCTCGCCGGCCTTCAGGCTGATGGAATTGACCACCGGCTTGCCCTGAATGCACTTCAAACCAGCTTCAATCACCTGCCAGCGGGAAGAATCAATCATAATTGGCACCCGCGAAATATCCGGTTCGGAGGCAATCAGATTCAGGAAGGTGACCATCGCCTGCTCGGCGTCCAGCATGCCCTCATCCATATTGATGTCGATGATCTGGGCGCCGTCTTCCACCTGCACCCGGGCCACTTCAAGAGCGCTCTCGTAGTCGCCTTCCATAACCAGCCGTTTGAAACGGGCAGAACCTGTCACATTACAGCGTTCACCGACATTGATGAAAAGGCTGCTGGCGGTGATATTAAAGGGTTCCAGGCCGCTCAGACGACAGGCGCCTTCGGGTTGGGGCAGGGGCCTGGGGGCAATACCTTCGACGGCTTCGGCAATGGCACGGATATGCGCCGGGGTAGTGCCACAGCAACCACCGGCCAGATTGAGCATGCCGCGCTCGGCAAAGCCGCGAAAGTCTGCGTGCATATCTTCGGGTGTTTCGTCATATTCACCAAAAGCATTGGGCAGGCCAGCATTTAAGTGGGCACTGAAGTAGCATCCACACACTTTTGAAAGCTCTTCAAGAAATGGCCGTATCTCTTTGAATCTTCTGCCACAATTACTGCCAACAACTAAGGGATTGGCATGGGCAACAGCGTTCCAGAAAGCCTCCGGGCTTTGACCTGACAGCACTCGCCCGCTGGTGTCGGGGAAAGTCACTGAGATCATCAGTGGCAGTTCTATACCGAGCGCTTCAAAGACGCCCTGAACAGCAAAAACAGCCGCTTTTGCATTGAGGGTATCAAAGACAGTTTCAATCATCAGCAGATCGACACCACCCTCGATAAGAGCGTGTGTGGCCTCGCTGTAATCGCGCACCAGTTCATCAAAGTGGATATTGCGTGCGCCGGGGTTGTTAACATCCGGTGAAATCGAGGCCGTGCGCGGGGTCGGCCCGAGAATACCAGCCACATAGCGGGGTTTGTCTGGCTGCTGGCGACTATATTCATCCGCTGCTGAGCGAGCCAGGCGGGCACCGGCCAGATTCAATTCGTAAGCCAGCGCCTGCAGGCCGTAGTCTGCCTGGGCAACAGCGGTACTGTTGAAGGTATTGGTTTCGATAATATCAGCGCCAGCGGCCAGAAATTCCCGATGCAGGTCGGTGATGATCTGTGGCTGGGTCAGTGACAACAGATCATTATTGCCTTTGAGATCGCTGTCATGATCAATAAAGCGCTGGCCGCGGTAGTCAGCTTCAAGCAGTTTGCGAGTCTGGATCATGGTGCCCATAGCCCCGTCGAGAACCATAATTCGCTGTTGCAGGCTCTGCTCAATGGCGGCATAAGAAGGGTGTTTGCGGGGCATTGCTGGGCTTCCTGTTTGACGCTGACAAGCCCTCAGCTCAAGCCAAGGGGAGTTAAAAAGGGCGCGTATTCTATCAGAACTCTGTCGCTGTCCGGATTCTGATTTTGGTATATCTCGACATTGTTCATCGACATTGTTCAACGCGGTGATAAAATACCCGACTAATTTACTCGGAAACGATCCGAACAGGTGCAAAACACAATGATTTCCATTACTGAATCGGCCCAGGAATATCTCGCTGAATTATTGTCCAAACAGGAAGATACTCTGGGTGTAAGAGTTTTTATCAATCAACCGGGCACTCCCCGGGCAGAAACCTGTATCGCCTACTGCCGCGAAGGTGATATTCACGAGGATGATGAAAAACGTATTTATGAAAAGCTTACCGCCTGGTTTGACGGCCCCAGCATTCCTTTTCTGGAAGATGCCCTGGTAGATTATGCCAAGGACCGCATGGGCGGTCAGCTGACCATCAAGGCGCCCAATGCCAAATTGCCCCGCGTGGATGAAAACAGTTCACTGCCAGAGCGTATCAATTATGTGCTTTACAACGAGGTCAATCCCGCGCTGGCCTCCCACGGCGGCGAAGTCAGTCTGGTGGAAGTCACCGATGACAACTACGCTATTTTGCGCTTTGGCGGTGGTTGTCAGGGCTGCGGCATGGCCGACCAGACACTCAAGCACGGTGTCGAAAAAACTCTGCTGGAGCAGTTGCCCGAACTGGCGGGTGTACGCGATATGACCGACCACAGTGATCGCTCTCAGGCCTATTATTAAGCCGCTGTTTTTATAAGCTGCCAGAACAGGTGTTTAAAACACCGTGTTCTGGCAGTTGTCGTCTGCTTTTCCTAAACCCGCCGCCCAGGCAGTGCATCCTTTAATCTATCGCGCAACTCCCGCAGGCAACGGGCAGTGGTGTCCCAGTCGATACAGCCGTCAGTTACGGAAACACCGTAGGCCAGTTCGTCGAGATTATCGGGAATCGGCTGATTACCGGCATGGATATGACTTTCGATCATCAGGCCGACAATAGAGCGATTGCCATCGAGAATCTGCTGGCCCACATTCTCAACCACCCGGGGTTGCTGTTCGGGCTGTTTGCTGGAATTGGCGTGACTGCAATCAACCATAATATTGGCAGGCAGTTTGCCTTTGGCCAGAGCTGTTTCACAAAGCGCCACATGAGCTGAATCGTAGTTGGGGCCGTCGGAGCCGCCGCGCAATACCACATGGCCATAGCGGTTGCCCTTGGTGGTATAAACCGCCACTTTGCCGTCGTGATTGATCCCCAAAAAGCGGTGTGGCTTGGCGACGGAATTGAGGGCGTTGATAGCGACGGTCAGGCCGCCATCAGTACCATTTTTAAAGCCGACTGCGCCTGACAGACCACTGGCCATCTCCCGGTGGGTCTGGGATTCAGTGGTGCGCGCACCAATGGCAGACCAGCTGATCAGATCCTGTAAATACTGGGGTGAAATCGGATCCAGTGCCTCGGTCGAAGTGGGCAGACCCAATGCCAGAATATCGAGCAACAGCTGGCGACCAATATGCAGACCTTCCTCGATTTTGAAGGAGTCATCCAGATAAGGGTCATTGATCAAGCCTTTCCAGCCAACGGTAGTACGCGGTTTTTCAAAATAGACACGCATTACGATATAGAGCGTGTCAGCCAGTTCATCAGCCAGGGTCCGCAGGCGGCGGGCGTAGTCAATGGCCGCATCGGTATCATGGATAGAACAGGGGCCAACCACCACAAACAGGCGGTGGTCTTTACCATCGAGAATATCCCAGATTACCTGCCGCGAGTCAGCCACCACATCACGAATAGATTCACTGGCTGGCAGTGCCTGCTTCAGTTGTGCCGGTGTAATCAGGACATCCTGAGAGGCGACATTGATATTGTGTAGGGCCGTATTACTCATGGGCGCTTTCCTGCTAGAACCTGTTAAAGTGGCAACCATTCGTGCCAGAACACAATCGGATTACCGCTGATAATCTGGCGCGCATTCTATAGCAGCCTGCCAGCTTTTGACAGAAAGCCTCAAAAGAGAGGCATGCGGGTCTGCTGGGTATCAACCTGTCTTTGAGGATCAATGATTGACGGCGCAGCAATTTGGCCCCCGTTACGACATTACTGAACTGATTCCCCTGATCGCACAGGGCAGCAAAGTATTGACTGCCAACAGCCGTCTGGCCCGCCTGATCAGCAGCCAATGGGATAGCTATCAGCGCGAGCAAGGCAGGCGTGCCTGGCACAAGCCTGTGATTCAGCCACTGGAGGCATGGCTGCTGGCACAGTGGCGTGAACGCTGTCTGGATGATGCCCTGCTGCGCCGGGTGCTGCTTGAGAGCGGGCCTGAGCGCTGGCTGTGGCGACAGGTGATCGAGCAGGATATGAACGAACAGGCCAGCTACAACCTGCTGCATCTGGATGCGGCTGCCGAACTGGCCCAGCAGGCGCGCAATCATCTCTTGCGTGCGGATCAGTCTCTTGCCGATCAGACATTGGCGGCCTGCTTTGAGACTGATACTGATTGCAGCAGCTTTTTGCGCTGGGCCCGCAAGTTTGAGCATTTGCTGACTGAACAGGGGCAGGTTACACCTCTGGATGCGCTACATCTGCTGGCCGATCGGCCAGGAACAGCCAGGGGGCATGCGCTGCTGGTCGACTTCGATGAAGTAACGCCGCTGTTTCAACGGGCACTGGACGGGCTGTGCGAAAGCGTTAGTGAACTGCCGATACCAGAGGCAATTGCCACTACTGAACTGCGTGCTTATAGCGATCCCTACCGTGAACTTCAGGGTGTCGCCCGCTGGGCGCGGCAGTGCCATGAGACAGAGCCGCAATCTGTTATTGGTATTGTATTGGGCGATATGCGTGCTGATCGCACCCGCCTGGAATATCTGTTGCGACGTGAGTTTGATTGCCTGGCCAGCCATTACAACAGCCTGCCCGTGAACTTTTCCACGGGTTGGCCACTGGCGGAGGTGCCGGTGGTCCGCGATGCTTTACTGGCGCTGTCTGTAAGCGGGCGCTCGCTCGGTGGACAAACAATCAACAAATTGCCTTCAGACGAGCAAAAAACAGTGATAGAAGATGTGTTGGCACTGCTGCGCTCACGTTTTCTGGCACTGCCTGATCGTTATGATATTTCCTCCCGGCATTTTTTGCGGGCTCTTTACCGGCTGGGCCAGGATCCGGTATCAACTGCGAGCCTGCGCAATCTCGCTGGCATTGACGGTCCGGCAGGTCCGCAGGGAACCCGTCTGGGTGAAATACTCTTGCTGTTATTTCAGGACCGCCAGCTTCAGCAAAAAGCCATGCCGACAGTGTGGGCACAGCGCTTCGGTGAGTTGCTACTGCACTGGGGTTGGCCGGGAGGTGGCCTTGATTCCCTTGAATATCAACAGGTGCAGGAATGGCACAAGGTTCTGGCGGCACTGTCTGACTACGATAATATCTGTGGCCAGATTAACTTCTCACAAGCACTGACGATGTTGAGCCGTCACTGTGCCGGAGTGGCCTTTCAGCCTCAGACCGACAACAGCCGTTTGCAGGTATTGGGGCCGCTGGAGGCGGCGGGCTTGAGTTTTGATCATTTGTGGCTGTTTGGCATGCAGGCAGGGCAGTGGCCTGCACCGGCCCGGCCCAACCCTTTTATTCCCCTGCCTGTGCAGCGGCAGCTGGCCATGCCCCATGCCAGCGCTGAGCGTGAGTGGGACTTTGCCCGGCATTTGTTTAAACGCTATCACAGTGCAGCACCGCGACTATATGCCAGTTACAGCTGCGAAATAGATGGCGCGCCGGAGCTGCCCAGTGATTTTGTACGCAACTTCAGACTAATGGAGACAGAGCCTGTTGATATGCTGTCCGGGCATTGGCGCAAGCAGTATATTGAGCGTGATCTGGAATACGTTGACGATCACTGTGCGCCGACAATGAGCGCGCAAGAGCTGACGCGGGTACGCGGTGGCAGCGGCCTGATAGAGGATCAAGCCAACTGTCCCTTTAGAGCTTTTGCCCGTCGTCGTCTGCATATCGAAAGCCTGCCAGTAGCAGGTTTGGGGCTGAGTGCATCCGAACGTGGTTCACTGCTGCATGCTGCACTGTTTACTGTGTGGGGCGAGCTGGATGATACAGCGGCCTTACACAGCTTGACTTCGTCGGCAGAAGCAGCGCTGATCGGGCGGGCAGTGGCAGCGGCAATAGCAACATTACCCTTGGCTCGGCGCACCGTACTTGGCCGGGCCTGCATCGAGCAGCAGGCAGAACACCTGCAGCAATTATTGCAACAGTGGCTGGTGCTGGAGCGGGAACGTGAGCCCTTTTCGATCAATGCCCGTGAGATCCAGGTCAAACTGGCCCTTGGATCTTTAAGTCTGACCTTACAGGCGGACAGGATTGATCAGCTTGAAGATGGCAGCCGCGTTATCATCGACTACAAAAGCCGTGCCGGTTCGATCAGTGACTGGCTTGGTGAGCGGCCTGCGAGTCCCCAGTTGCCTCTATATAGCCTGGCAGATGAGGAGGCGGCTCAGATGTCACCGCTGGCGGCATTGGCCTTTGCCCAGGTTAAACCGCGAAACTGTCTTTTCAAGGGGCTTGGTGACAGGCTGGTGGCCAGGGGTATTGTCAGTGAGTTCAAACAAAGCCTGATCGAAAAATCCGGCTGTAACAGCTGGCCCCAGCTGCGTGCGGCCTGGCGTGAAAACCTGCAACAATTGGCCGATGATTTTGTGATGGGCAGAGCGAGTGTCGATCCGCTCAAAAACAGCTGTCAGTGGTGTGATTTGCAGCCTCTGTGTCGCATCGGTGCGGTTGATGCTGATAGAGAGAGCACCACTGTGCCCACCATATCATCGCCAACAGGAGAGGAGGGCGCATGAGCATTGTTGTCGATGCCGCCGAGCGTGAAGCCGCTATCGACCCGACGGCCAGCTTTTGTATCAGTGCGCCGGCCGGCTCGGGCAAGACAGAATTACTGATTCAGCGTTATTTGAGCCTGCTGTCACGGGTACAGTACCCGGAACAGATTCTGGCCATTACCTTTACTCGCAAGGCTGCTGCTGAAATGCGTGAGCGCGTGATAGGGGCATTACAAGCGGCACGGGATGAGCTTGCCTGTGACAGCCATCACCAGCAGCGCACCCGCGAGTTGGCCAATGCGGCCCTGGTAATGGATGCCAGGCACAATTGGCAACTGCTGGCCAATAGCGCACGTTTTAATATCCGTACTATTGACGGTTTTTGTGCTGTACTTACACGTCAGATGCCGGTGCTCAGTGGTTTTGGTGCCCAATTAGCCGTAATCGATAATGCCCAGCCTCTGTATGCTGAGGCAGTGGCTGAGCTGTTTGCCGGCCTGGAGCAGGGCAGCCCGATAGCGGCAGACCTTCGACAATTGATGCTGCATTTTGACAATCGCTGGGATAGTCTGTCGGCGTTATTACAAACACTGCTGGCCAGGCGCAGTCAATGGCTGAGCTATATGGGGGTACAACGTACCGCCCAGGCCTCAGAACAACAGTTGCGACAAACCCTGGAGGCCTTGATAAAACGCCAGCTGACACGCTCGCTAAAGCTATTCAAACCCTGGCTGGAAGTACTTTACGCCCTGATGGGCTATGCCTCGGACAATCTGGGTACAACCCGCCCTGACAAACCCGGTAATGCGGTGGCTGATTTGTCCGCCTGGCGTGCCCTGCGGCATATGTTGCTGGTGGCTGACGGCAGTAAGTGGCGCACCCGTATCACTAAAAATGAAGGTTTTCCCGCTGGCAAAGGAGCGGGTAAAGCCGAAGCCGACAACTGGAAGGGGCAACTGAAGGCAGTAATTGCTGAATTATCGACGCACAGTGATCAGGATCAATTACGCCTGGCTTTGACCGCCATTGATCTTTTTCCCAATCCTCAAAATCATCAACGCTCAGATAATACTGCTACTAGTGACAACTGGCAGCTGGTATTGGCACTCGCTCATGTACTGCCCATGCTGGCGGCACAGCTGTTACTGGTTTTTCAGCATCACGGCTGTGTCGACCATGCACAAGTGGCACAGTCCGCCCTTGATGCACTGGGCGAAGATGATACGCCCTCGGATCTGGCCCTCAGACTTGATTACCGTATTGAGCATATTCTGGTGGATGAATTCCAGGATACGGCTATTGACCAGTACCGTCTGGTAGAGCGCCTGACCCGGGGTTGGGGCGAGCACAATGTGGCCAACCCACAAGCACCGCGTACATTATTGATCGTGGGTGACGGCATGCAGTCAATTTATGGTTTTCGCGACGCCAATGTCGGTCTGTTTCTGCGGGCAAGGCAGCACGGCTTTAACGGTGTATTACCGCACTATCTGGTATTGCGTTCAAATTTTCGTTCTGATGCGGGTATCGTTGACTGGGTTAATTGCACCTTTGGCCAGGTATTTCCCGATGAAGACGATATCAGCCGGGGGCGTGTTAAATTCAGCAAAGCCTGCGCAGTTAAAGCTGCCGGTATTGAACCCGCCGTTAATGTACGCCTGTATCACAGCGATAATACTGACAGCGCAAAAAATACAGAAAATACTGTTATTTGCGATCTTATTGAGGCATTACTTAAGCGTTATCCACAGGATCGTATTGCCATACTTGGCCGCAGCCGACCTCAGCTACAGACTCTGCTGGCGCAGTTGCGCCAGCGCAATATCGCCTTTGCCGCCAATGAGATGGACCGCCTGCAACACTCACCGGTGGTACTGGATTTGATGACATTGGCGCGGGCACTGGCCAATCGGGCAGATTCTGTTGCCTGGTGGGCCTTGCTGCGAGCCCCCTGGTGTGGCCTGAGTCTGGCCGACCTGCATCAACTGAACCATTTGGGTGAAGTCGGCCCTTATCCTGATTTGCTGGCGTTGATTTCAAGCCATCAATATACAGCGGCACTTTCCCCACAGGGCCAGATACGTTGCGCCCACCTGGCCAGTGTACTGAACTGGGCTGAGGCGCATCGGGGCCGTCGCTCACAACGCGCCTGGCTGGAGCAGATATGGTTGCAACTGGACGGACCGGCAACCGTTGGCAGTGAAAGTGCGCTGGCTGATGCCGAACAGTTTTTCCGGCTGCTGGAAAGTGCCGAGCTGGAGGGGCGTCAGCTGGATATTCAGTGGCTGCAATCAAAACTCGACTCGCTTTATGCCGATGCAGGTGGTGGTGGCGCACGGGTTGAAGTAATGACCTTGCACAAAGCCAAAGGACTGGAATTTGAACATGTGTTTATTCCCGGTCTGGCCCGAACCGGCCGCTCAGATGAGCGCGCATTGTTATTGTGGGATGAATATAGTGATACCGCTGGTGCTGAAGGCTTTTTAATGGCAGCGGATGACCACAGTAAAAAAGGTGAGGCCAGTCTTTATAATTTTCTGGCAGAACAACGCAAACAAAAGCAATTGCTCGAAAATACCCGTTTGCTTTATGTGGGCGCAACCCGGGCTATTCGCAGCCTGTATTTAAGTGCCACATTAAGCAGCGATGAGAAAAGCAGCGATGAAAAAAAAGGTGCCATCAAAGCGCCTTCACCACAGAGCCTACTGGCTTGTATCTGGCCGGTGGTACAACAACAGGCCCGGCAAATAAACGTACAAAATGAGGTTGATACGGTACCTGTGCAGACGGCGATAATACCTCTACAACGTCTGCGTAGTATAGCGCCTGTCCCCGATGTGGAGATGCCATCGCTAACGGCCAATACTCATCTGCCACCGCCAGCAGATAATCGTCTTGAACGCCATAGTGGCACGGCCATACACCTTGCACTGGAACAACTTGCCCGGCGTGAACGATTACCGATGAAGATGGATTCAGACCTTGAGCATTTGTGTCACTGGGCTTTGCAAAATTCCGGTTTAAGTGGTGAAACATTGCAGGTTGCCCGTCGGCGGGTGAATTTTTCAATCAATAAAACCCTGGCAGACGAGGAGGGTGGACGCTGGTTGCTGCGCTGTGATCATACTGACAGCTCAACTGAACTGCCATTGGTGCGTGTCGACGAAAAGGGCATTGTCAGACATATCATTATCGATCGCAGTTTTATTGATGCACGCAGTGGCAAGCGGTGGATTATTGACTATAAAAGCAGCCAGCCGTTACCGGGTATGGATGTCACTGACTTTTTAAATAAAGAGACTGCCCGTTATCAAAAGCAGTTGGCAACGTATCATGATGCCCTGAAAAACCTGGGTGATGAACCGATTTGTTGTGCGCTGTATTTCACGGCGCTGGCTAAACTGTTGCCCGTATCCATAAATTGACCATCATCACAGGCATATTTCGAGATATCCAAAATGCATACTAAACAAGGTAAAGTCTGATGAGCTACCCTATATTTAACATAATATATATTATGCGCAATTATAAGTGAGGCAATTTTGAGCGTGCTCGTGAGCGTAAACCTTACCGTCCCTGCGTTAGATTCTGGAGCATACTGGCGCAATTTCCGGGCTGATACCTCACCCGGGTTCTTGGCCTTGCTGATCTTTCTCTGCCATTCTCCAGCTAATACCAGCCAGAGCCCAGTTTCAGCTATTTATTTTGGCAGTGGACAAAAACTACAACAGGGAAACACCATTACTCAGCAAAAAGACCAGAAAATAAAAGCAACCGCCACAACTCTATTCAAGGACTTTTGGGATAGACATCAAGCTGCACCCCGGCTGTGACGAAGCTGGAACAGATCATAATTGGCCTGCATGGATAACCAGAATTCAGCGCTACCGCCACCGGCCTGCTCCAGTGCCAATGCCATTTCCGGTGTTACCGAAGCACTGCCGTTGACAGCCCGGTTCAGAGTGTTGCGGTGGCAGCCCAGCTGTTTGGCAAGGATGGCCACGCTATTGATCTTGTGGCCGTCTTCATCTTCGATTTAAGACACACTGCGACATGGCTTTCAAACAGCTTTTCCATGGGAAACATCAGACTGATACCCATATGCTTACCGCGCTGGAAGTTTGGATTCAGCTGCTCCCCTGGCTGACTGACAGATGGGCAAAGTCCACCTCAAAAGTCTGCCCGAGTATAGCAGTGGCGACGACCGGATTTCTGCGAAGCATCACTCACTTCGCGCTTATTGCGCACTTACAGCCGGCGCCAGTTTGACCAGGTCGTTGAGTACACCGTCCAGACCACCGTAGACGGAAATCCGGTCGATCTGCCCGCTGACCCGTTCGAGGGCTTCCAGCTCTTTCAGGCGCAACAGGATGGGGTTGTTCTCCATCATCTTGGCGGTGTTATGCAGGGATCTCATCGCCTGTGTTTCTTCGCGGCGTTTGATCAGGTTGGCTTCAGACTCTTTCTGGGCCTGCACCACCTGGTTGAGAATATCCTTCATATCACCGGGCAGGATGATGTCCTTGACCCCGATGCTCATCAGCTCGATACCGTAATGGGCCAGTCTGGCGCTGGCGCCCTCGGCAATTTTGCTGTTCAGCGCATCTTTGTCCTCCAGCAACACATCCAGTGACTGTGTACCAACAGCTTCGCGCAGGCGCAGTTGCAGCTCCTGGTAGATAAAGCCGACGTAGTCATTCAGCTTTAAAGCCACGGTTTCGGGCTCAACGACGCGGTAGCTGCCGCTCAGGTTGATGCGCAGGCTGACCCGGTCCCGGGTCAGGATTTCCTGCCCGCTGACTTCGATCGGCTGCAGCCGCAAATCCAGCAATTTAACGCCGACCGAGCGGTTGAACTGCCAGAAGCCGTGGCTGCCAGGTTCGAGCATACCCTCAAAGGTACCGTTCACCGTCAGCAGGCCCAGGTGTTCGTTGGGCACTTCGATGTAGTTGACGGCGCTGGCAATGTTCCTGTTGCCAGCCAGTTTCGAACCGCGTCCCAGCAGGCCGAGCAGGCTTTTATCAACCTGGTAGTGCTCGCTGATATCGACAATTTCAAGCCTGATTTTTTCAACCCCTTTCCACACGGTCAGGTAAGAGCCGGGCACCAGTACATCAGCCAGCTTGTCGTCGCGGTACAGCAGACCTACCTGCTGGTCGCTCAGCTCAAAGCACTCCAGATGAGCGCTCAACTGTCCGGCATGTGTTGACAGCAGGAACCTGGCAATGGGGTGAGAGAAAATGACTTCGCTAATGTCGAAGGTCTCCACTCGTACGCTGCCACCGGTGCGCGCAATGCGATGGCGCCCGGGCAGCAAGACGCTTTTGAAGCGGTTTCTCCGGAACAGCAGTGCCCTTTCGTTATCGGCAATATCATAAGTTTTCCATAACATCATTGTTTTTCTCCTTCGCGCTGCTCTCTCCTCTTTTTGGGGTGCAGCCATAGCTTCCATAAAAATTGATGGGCGAGGCCCACCCGGATTGCACAGGGGCTGCCTGCTTTGACGGTTCAGACCTGGGGGATCAGTGGCTGGCCCGGTAGCGAGGATATAAACTTCGTCCCGGCTACACAGCCAGCATGATCGCCCGGCGTGAACAGTCGTTCACAAACAGCGTCCACACAGTCGGCGCTCTCTACCGGCAATTGCCCGGCCACCACTTTGCTGCCGTTTAAAAGCCGTCAGAGAACCATGGGCCTCTGGTAGATTTCATAAGGGTTTTAACCCTGAGGAGGATTCGAACCTCGGACTCTCGCCGTATCCAATCGCGTAAAAGGCGATGTTACTTTGACAGGAATTGAACCTGTTACCCATTGATTAATCATCAATTGCTCTACCTATTGAGCTACAAAGTAGTTGTTCAGGCCTTTCTCGAATTGGTACACAAAGAGCCAGTGGCCATTGCGCCAGGCAGGCTGTTGAACCTGCACCGCTAATTCTCAAAACGTCTCCCGAACCTTGTTGGAGCCGGAATTTTAGTTATTCCGACTCACATTCATTGGGACCACTGTATCGTTATAGTGGCCCTGTTAACTTCAATTACACCTGACTATGGCGCATTCTGTCCGGCCCCTGCCTCCGGCATCGCTGGTCGGGACACGCCGTAAATACGTCCATGCAGGCTCGGTTCGCGCATCCATGCACTCAACGGTCCCGCCCAGCGACACCAGAGTCAGTGCCCTCGTAAGGTGCCGGGGCTTATAAATAGTTGCTGTCTTAATAAATAGCAGCAACCGTCACCTGCCAGTCATCACGGCCCAGTTCCTCGCAGCTGATCCGACCCGCTGCAAACTGCTGTATCACCTCGATATTGGTCAGCAGGTGCTGGCTGGGGCGCAGCGTTCTGAAGCGGCCGCCTTTGGCCAGCAGCAGCGGCAGAATCAGCTGGTCGGCCAGGTGCTCGCCCACCGGTACGCCGGCCTTCAGGTAGCGCCGCAAATCCTGGATGGCTCGGCCTGCCACCCGTTCGGCGCTCAGCCCCTTCTCCCCTACCACCTCAAACACTTCGGTCAGGGTATCACTGCCGAACCTGATCGACAGAATATTGCCGGGGCCCATCGAGTGAACCGTGCGCGCCCGCAATGACTCTTGTGGCCACTGACACTTCTTGTGTACATGGGCCAGCTCCCGTTCATTTACATGTTCCGGGATATTGGCGGAAGTCGCCAGCGCCAGGCCGTTTTTCTGCTCGCCTCGTGCAAGCAGTGTCAGCGGCCGGCTGGCAGCCAGTGGCGAGATTTTTGCCCGCCAGCGGCCACCGCCCGCAGGGTAGAAGCCAACGTGTTCCAGCTCGCTTTCGACCTCAGCGCCAATGGTCACCAGTACCGGCAGAAAACACTGCTCGATAAAGTCATAGCTCGGTGCCATGCCGTTATGGGTGCCACCTTCGAAGGTGATGTTGCTGACTGCATCAGCCAGTAGCAGTGGCGGAAGCACGGTCTGGAATACCAGCGTAGTGCTGCCGGCGGAGCCAATGGCGAAGTGGAAGTCACCGGCCACTACCGGGCCGGGCTTGAAGGTCACTTCGCTGGCACCCAGTTCGGCACCCTTGACCTGCGCATTACAGATGGCTTGCGCCGCCTTGACGCAGGTCAGGTGCTGGCGCAGCAGGCCGGGGCGTTGGCGGCCGGCGCGAATGTTGCTGATGCGCACGCTCTTGCCCAGGCAGGCTGCCAGGCTGAGGCTGGTGCGCAGAATCTGGCCACCGCCCTCCCCTTGTGATCCATCAATCTCAATCATGTTTCCTCCCTTGATCCCTGTCCGCCCTTTCCTGTTGCTCTTTGGTACTGTGCTACCGAAGGCCAGTGTCCTCACAATATACCGAGGTTCACCTTTTTAACCCTTCACACACACAACCTGTTTCAGCGTATACACGATTTCCACCAGGTCCTGCTGCGCTGCCATCACCTTTTCTATCGGCTTGTAAGCAGAAGGGGTTTCATCGATCACGCCCTCGTCTTTACGGCATTCCACATCGGCGGTTGCCTGCCGGTGCTCTTCCAGAGACACCAGTTTTTTCGCTTTGGTGCGCGACATAACCCGCCCCGCGCCGTGGCTGCAGCTGCAGAAGCTCTCTTCGTTACCGAGCCCGCGGACGATGAAGGAACGCGCCCCCATGCTGCCGGGGATGATGCCCATCTCGCCCTGGCGGGCCCGCACCGCACCTTTACGGGTAACCAGCACATTTTTGCCGTAGTGCTGTTCTCGTGAAACGTAGTTGTGGTGGCAGTTTACGGCTTCCACCCGCGCTTCAAACTCCCTGGCCAGTGCATCCCTGGTGGCCTGTATAACCCGGGCCATCATCACCTCGCGGTTGATGCGGGCGAAGTTCTGCGCCCACTCCACGGCTTCGATGTATTCATCGAAGTGCTCGGTGCCTTCCGGCAAATAAGCCAGGTCGCTATCCGGCAAGCGGATATGCCAGTGTTCCATATCTTTTTTGGCCGTCTCGATAAAGTGTGTACCGATCCGGTTGCCCACGCCGCGTGAGCCGCTGTGCAACATCAGCCAGACGCTGCCCTGTTCATCCAGGCACATTTCGATGAAATGGTTGCCTGTTCCCAGAGTACCGAGATGGTTGATGTTGTTGGTGTTTTTAAGCACGCGGTGCTTGTCTTTCAACATATCAAACTGCATCGACAGAGGTGCCCAGGCCTGCATTACATCGCTGGGAATATCATTCCAGGCGCCTTTATCGCGGCCCCCCCGGGCTCGGGCGGAACGGCCATGAGGCACCGCCCGCTCGATCGCAGAGCGCACGCCGGCCAGGTTGTCCGGCAGCTGGTCAGCCTGCAGGCTGGTGCGTACGGCCATCATGCCGCAGCCGATATCCACACCTACAGCGGCCGGGATCACTGCACCCAGGGTCGGCACTACGCTGCCGATAGTGGCGCCTTTGCCCAGGTGAACATCCGGCATGGCCGCTACCCACTGGTGGATAAATGGCATGCGTGAAATGTTCTTCAGCTGTTCTTTGGCCTCGTCCTCGAAGGGCACGCCTACGGTCCAGGATTTAATCGGTACGCCACCTGCCTGCATCACTTCGTAAGATTGTCCGCTCATGGTTCTGGTCCTGTATTCAGTCTCTGATTTGCTTACGATGGTATGTATAGCGAGATTGATGCCAACTTTGCCATTTTTATAAAAATTATTTTTAAACCATTGTTTTTAATATATTTATTTTTTATTTTTCGATTGCGACCTGGAGTGGCCTAAATTATCAGAATAATATTTTCTATCCATTAAGATATATTTCTATTATATTCGATAGTTATGAAGACAATTGCTATCTCTATTCTCGGCACCACCATCGACCGGCGCGGTAAAGGCGACAAGCGCTGGGACAAGTGGCGCCCTACCATCTCCATGTGCCAGCACGATGACCTGCTGATTGATCGCCTGGAGTTGCTGTTTGATGAAGGCGTCCAGCCACTGGCGAATCAGGTAACAGAGGATATTGCTCGCATCTCCCCGGAAACCGAGGTGATCCATCACCATGTCAACTTCAAAGACCCCTGGGACTTCGAAAGTGTTTACAGTGAATTGCTGGACTTTGCCCGCGCCTATCGCTTTGAGCGGGAGAGTGAAAACTACCTGATCCACATTACCACCGGTACCCACGTGGCTCAGATTTGCCTCTACCTGCTGACCGAGGCCGGCTACCTGCCGGGCAAGTTGTTACAGACCTCCCCTGCCCGCCGTCGCAGCAACAGCCCGGGTGAGTACCAGATGATCGACCTGGATCTGTCCCGCTACGACCAGATTGCCTCCCGCTTTCAAAAGGAGCACCAGGAAGGCACGACTTACCTGAAAGGCGGCATTCAGACCAGCAATCATGCCTTTAACCTGATGATCGAGCAGCTGGAAAAGGTCTCTGTCCGTTCCGAGGAGCCCATTTTGCTGACCGGGCCGACCGGCGCCGGTAAAAGCCAACTGGCCCAGCGGGTTTACAAATTGCGCAAACAGCGCGGCAAGCTGGACGGACGGCTGGTGGCCGTCAACTGTGCAACCCTGCGCGGTGAGAACGCCATGTCGGCCCTGTTCGGCCACAAAAAAGGCGCTTTTACCGGCGCTACCAGCGATCGCCCCGGTCTGCTTAAAGAAGCTGACAACGGCCTGTTATTTCTCGATGAAGTCGGTGAGCTGGGCCTCGACGAGCAGGCCATGCTGCTGCGCGCCATTGAAGACAAGCGCTTTATGCCCTTTGGCGCAGACAGGGAAATCAGCAGTAATTTCCAGCTGATAGCAGGCACCAATAAAGACCTGGCCCAGCAGTCAAAAAAAGGGCTTTTCCGGGAGGATCTGCTGGCGCGGATCAATCTCTGGACCTACAAACTGCCCTCCCTGCGGCAGCGCCCGGAGGATCTGGAACCGAATATTGACTATGAGCTGGAATCCTTTGCCGGCAAGTCCGGTCAACTGATCCGCTTTAATAAAGCGGCGCGGGCGCGTTACCTGAGCTTCAGCCAGTCACCAGAAGCTCTGTGGAGTGCCAATTTCAGAGATCTCAATGCCAGCATTACCCGTATGGCAACGCTTGCCGACAGTGGCCGAATTACTATAGACCAGGTGGATGAAGAAATTGATCGTCTGCGACACAAGTGGCGGCCCGACACGGATTCAGCCCCGGATGCAAACACTCTGATCCTGCAAGGTATCCTGCTGCCTGCACAGCTGGCTGAGCTGGATCTTTATGAGCAGATTATTCTGGCCGGTCTTGTCGATGTCTGCAAGAATGCAAGATCTATGGCCGAAGCGGGCAGGAAACTTTTTAATGTCAGTCGTATATCCAGGCACTCATCCAATGACAGTCACCGGCTAAAACAAATGTTGAACAAATACGGTCTGTCATTTAGCGATATTCATGACTTTGTTGCGGCCAAAAAGACCGTATCCAGTATTCAGTAATACCCTTGTAGCCTGTCAGGCTGGGGTATTTTTTGCCTGCTCCCGCTTGCTTTTATTGGGCCTGCTGACGCAGATAAACAATTTAATGGCGCCAGATTACAAATATTGATGTGTTATTGTCACTAGTCTATGGTTAGCGACTGCTGTTTTTTTACAAATTTTAGAAACCGTGATGTGTCTCGACCATCGCAGATGATAACAATACAATACAGGACGTAGGTCAATGCATTGCGTATCTTCCACTACCGCTTTATTTGCCGTCCGGCTGTTATGTTTGGTGCTGCTCAGTGGTGCCGGTTCAGCTATTACAACAGCCTCTGGAGAAACCCGGGCAACCCCCTCCCCTGTTACCGATCAACGCCTGGTCAACGCCATCCATGACGATGCCAACTGGCTGTCTTATGGCAAGGACTACAGCGATCAGCGTTACAGCCGCCTAAACAGTATTAATGCCGAAAATATAGCTGAACTGGGGCTTGCCTGGTCTAAGGATATTCATAGCCCCTATGCCGTTGAAGCCACGCCACTGGTTATTGATGGCGTTATGTATGCGGCTCTGCCAGGCAATGTGGTCTGGGCGCTGGATGCCAAAACCGGTCAGCATTTATGGGAGTTCAAACCACAGCTCGATCTGACTTATGGCCGTGTCATGTGCTGCGGACAGGTCACTCGCGGTTTGGCTGCCTGGGGAGATAATATTTATATCGCCACCATTGATGGGCAGCTGATAGCGGTTAATCGTCACAGCGGCAAACAGGTGTGGCAGGTGCAAACGGCGTCAATGAAAGATGGCTATACCATTACGGCAGCGCCGAGGGCGCTCAAGGGTATGATTGTCGTGGGTAATGGTGGCGGTGAATTTCGGGCCCGAGGGTATGTTACTGCTTACGATGCAGCAACCGGTAAGCAAAAATGGCGCTTTTATACGGTTCCGGGCAACCCAGCTGACGGCTTTGAAAATGAAGCTATGGCAATAGCGGCAAAAACCTGGACCGGTCAGTGGTGGCAGCACGGCGGCGGCGGCAATGTCTGGGACTCCATGGCTTATGATCCACAGCTTGATCTGCTTTATCTCGGTGTTGGCAACGGCGGCCCCAATAATGCCAAGTTACGCAGCCCCGAAGGTGGTGACAATCTCTTTCTTGCCTCAATTGTTGCCCTGGACCCGGATGACGGCAGTTATGTCTGGCACTTTCAGTTGAACCCGGCGGAAACCTGGGACTATACCGCAACGCAGCAAATGAGCCTGGTTGATATGAAAATCAATGGCAAACTGCGTAAGGTAATTCTGCAAGCGCCCAAAAACGGCTTTTTCTACGTTATTGATCGTGAGAGCGGTGAATTTCTTTCAGCGGGGAAGTATGCGCCGCTGAACTGGGCAACGCACATTGATCAGCAAACAGGCAAACCGGTAGAGACACCCTGGGCCCGTTTTTATGAAACAGATCAGGCCGTACATATTGTGCCGGGTATTCAGGGAGCGCACAGCTGGCAATCCATGTCTTACAGCCAGGATACCGGGCTGGTATATATTCCTGTACATCACTACGGCATGGTGCATAAGGCTTATACCGCCGAAAAAACCCGTCGGCAGGTTTATACTTCCGGTATTGATCATCTGCAAATGCGTATTCCCGACGACAAACAAACAGTAGAGGCGCTGCGCCAGCAGCATAGCGGTGAGCTGATTGCCTGGGATCCACAGCAACAAAAACCGGCCTGGTCTGTGCGTTATGATCACCCCTGGAATGGTGGTGTACTGTCAACGGCGGGCAATCTGGTTTTTCAGGGTACGGCTGCAACCGAGTTCATTGCCTATGCTGCAGACAGCGGTAAAAAACTCTGGTCCTACGCCACGCAAAGCAGCACCGTCGCGGCGCCAATCAGCTATGCCGTAGACGATGAGCAATATATCGCCGTTATGACCGGTTGGGGCGGTTCATTCTCCAACGGTCTGGGTGGTGTTATACCCGCACAGGGCAAGGCAAATGCCGGTCAGATACTGGTCTTTAAACTGGGAGGCAAGGCTACTGCCACGATATTCCCGGAGGCTGCACCTGTTAAACCATCGGTGCCTGCTGATACCAGCAGCACACAGGATGTTATCGCCAAAGGAGAGGAAATGTACTACCTCCTTTGCCTGCCCTGCCACGGTGAGGGCGCAGTGGCGGGTCTGAATTTCCCGGACTTGCGCCACAGTGGCTTTATTCATACACAAGAAGCCTTTGATGCTGTTGTATTACAGGGTGCTCTGGCTGACAAAGGGATGTCCAGCTTCAGTGACAAACTGTCGGCGCAGGAGTCTATCGCCCTGCGCAACTATCTTATCCGTCGTGCCAACACGAAAACAGCCAAGGATTCCATAACCACGGAGCCTCATCAATGACACCGATACAAGATAAAAAACTGCTTTTCCAACCTATTCGTATTGGTAATGTCGAGATTGCCGGGCGTTTCGCCAAGGCAGCCTATACCGAAACCATGTGTACAGAAGATGGTTTTGTTACCGATTTGCTGGTTGATCACTATGAGGAAATTGCCCGTGGTGGTACCCCTTTACTGATTACCGGCGCGATCTATTTCAATCAATATTCGCAGGGAATGAAACGTGGCCTGGCTATTGATGATGACAACAAGATTGAGGGTCTGCGCCGCCTGACCAGTAGTGTGCAGAAGTACGGTTCAAAAATATTTGCCCAGATTTATCATGTTGGCCGTCAGGCGGCCCCTCAAAATGTTGATCGCACGGATGCACAGGCACCTTCAGCACGACGTGATCTGACCGTAGGCTGTAGTCCTCGCGCCATGACCATAGAGGAAATTCAGGAAACTGTGCGTTTGTTTGGTGAGGCGGCCGGACGAGCCAAGCGGGCGGGTTTTGATGGCGTGGAGCTGCATGCAGCTCACGGTTATTTGATTAGCTCTTTTTTAACGCCACACACCAACCGGCGCAAGGATGAATACGGCGGTTCTTTCTATAACCGGTTGCGTTTTCTGGTGGAAACCTATCGCGCCATGCGCGATGCCGTGGGCGATGATTTTCCAATTATCATGAAACTCAACGGCCACGATGATCTGCCCCTGCGAAAAGGACTTAATACGGATGATTTTGTCCGTATTGCACTGCATATGCAGGCAGAAGGTATAGACGGTGTGGAGATATCCTGTGGGCATTATGAATCTGGCGTTACCTCTGATCGTGGTTACTGGAAGGGTTTTTTTATCACAATGATCACTGACGGTCCGGGTAAAAACTGGCCCGCTAGCCAGCGTTTGTTTATTCGTTTGTTTTCACCGCTGCTGGAATGGTTTCATAATCATTTCTCAGGCTTTCGTAATGCTTTCAATCTGCCTTATGCCCGCGCCTTTAAAGAAGCGCTGGATATTCCCGTTATCTGTGTTGGAGGTTTTGGTGATCAAAGCGTTATAGAGGATGCTTTGGAATCGGGCGGTTGTGACATGGTTTCTGCTGCACGCCCCATTATTGCCGACCCTCATATGTACAAGCATATGCAGGCCGGTGTTGCCGGTCCGCGCTGTGATTTTTGTTTGGGCTGCCTGGCGCGCTCCGGTGCCATGCCCGCTGATTGTTATAACCCGCGAGTAAAGGCAGAAAAAGATCGTATGCTTAAAGCAGAAGCAGCAAATGGACAACATGAAATACCTGGTGTCAGCGATGCCGGACAGGTAACTTCAGGTGCCTGAACTTTCACACTGAAAGCGGATATTTAAAAATCGGGCTAACAAAGTGAATATAACTATGGATACTACACGCCAAGCCAAAACACTCGCCATATTGGGTACGCTTGATACCCGTGGGGATGAGGTGGCCTTTATTAAATTACAGCTTGAAGCGCGCGGTCATCGTGCCATTGTCATTGATATGGGGGTCATGGCTGAACCCATGAGCGGTGATGGTGATTATTCACGCCAGATGGTGGCACAAGCCGGAGGTGCGTCACTGGCCGATTTGATGGCAGCGGCAGAAGCTGGTGCCGAACGTGGTGCTGCCACTGAGGTGATGATTGCGGGTGCCCGGCAGATCATTACACAGCTGCTTGCCAGGGGGGAGTTACAGGGAATTATAGGCTTGGGTGGCTCTACCGCCGCAGCCAGTGGTGCGGCCGTTATGAGCGGATTGCCAGTGGGACTGCCCAAATTATTGCTGACAACATTTCAGCGTCTGGCACCCATTGGCGATGAGGATATTGTGGTAATGCAGTCGCCTGCTGATCTGGTGGGTATGAATGCAATTATTGCAAAAACCCTGAGCAATGCTGCCGGTGCTCTGGCGGGAATGGCTGAGCAGACTGCCCCGGCAAGCAGCCAGCGCCCTGTTGTTGGCATTACAGCTCTGGGTGTTACAACACCTGCTGTACAGCAGATTATTACCGGACTTGAAGCCAGGGGTTATGATGCCGTGGTATTTCATGCCACTACCGACAAGCTCGACACGCTGATAGCCGGTGGCGCTATTGCAGCCGTTATTGATCTCACCACTTTTGAAGCAACAGTTAAATTGTGTTACAGCGACGACCTGATCAAAGCGGCTACAGGTGTGGCACAGGTTGATCGCCATCGTTTACCCAGTCTGCAACGCCATCCCATTCCCCAGATTATTGCTCCGGGCGGTCTGGATATACATATTTTCCCCGGTGTTCAATCTGAAGCAGCCATTCCCGAGCCCTTCCGGGGGCGTGCTTTTGCCACTCACGGCCCCAATGTAATGCTGGTGAGAACCAGTGAAGAAGAAATGCAGACAGTGGCAAAGGTGCTGGCCGCACGTGTGAATGAAGCACCCGGTCCGGTAGTGATGTTGATCCCTCAAGGTGGCTTTTCTGATGCCAGTCGTGCTGGCAGTGCCTTGTATTCGCCACAGACTGACCAGGTTTTTATCGATACATTCGAGCAATATCTCAATGACAGTAAGGCTGTGCAAAAGTTGGATTGTAATATCAACGATGCCCATTTTGCTGCTGCCGTGCTGGCAAGTTTCACCAAACTTTCAACCTGAGGACACTAGTATGCAAATCCAACGCCGGGATATTATCAACAGGCTGCGTGAACAACGTGCACAGGGCAAGGCGATTCTGGGTACAGGATGCAGTAATGGTCTGATTGCCAAATGTGCCGAAATCGGGGGTACCGATCTGATTATTGTCTACAGTACCGGCAAGACCCGCATGATGGGTATTCCCACAACGATGATCAATGGTGTCTCCAATGAAATCACTCTGGGCATGGTCGATGAACTGCGTAATGTCGTACACAACACACCCTTGATTGCCGGTATTGAGGCCAGTGATATTTACTGTCTGGACTTGGAAGAGAGTGTGCAACGCTTTATTGACAAGGGTTTTAATGGTGTTATCAATTTTCCGACGGTCGGTCTTACTGAAAATATCTGGGGTGGTGAAGACATGCTGGAAAGGAAAACCCGCTCAGCTTTGGCCGGAGGCTTTGGCCAGGCCAACTGGGGCTGGCAGCGGGAAGTGGAAATGATTCAGCTTCTGCGCAAAAAAGATATTTTTACCATGACCTATTGCGTATCCGTTAGTGATGCCCAGGATATGGCCGCTGCCGGTGCTGACATGATCTGCGCACATGCAGGCCCCAGTAAAGGCGGGTTGGCAGGTTGGGAAGTTGAGGAGCAATCCGAGGCGATGATGGCGCACTTCCAGAATATGATGAAGGCTGTTCGTGATATCAACCCTGATATTTTCTTCCTGATTCACGGCGGCCCTTTTTACGACCCTGAATCCACTAACGTGATTTATCAAAAAACTGATGCAGAAGGTTTTGTGGCTGCTTCGGCAGTGGAGCGTATCCCCATTGAAAAAGCGATTACCGAAGTGTGCCGTGGTTTCAAACAGCACCGTACCCGGACTCCGTAACCTCTAGCCTGATAAAAAATCAGTCAACACTGATAGCGTGATATATCGGTATTGACTGATTGTTATCAAAACATTTGAATTAAAGCTGTTGTCGCCGGGTTTGCTATCAAACCGGCGCGAGCAAATAGTTTTTTGCCCAATTTTTCTTTCCAATATTTTCTGCCCGACATTACCACTGGCATAGCTTCAACCTGAATTTCGCAGTCGAGCGCTTGTTTTCTTCTTGAAAGCCGTATAGATACTGATCTTTGATCGCACTCACCTTCCGGGTGAAAACGCTACGCACCCACTGGTATTGCACTCGGCGCACCAGGCAGCGTTCTCCGCCTTGCCTGGCACACCGATTACAGCACATTGGACATGTCCAACTGCGGATTCCAGGTTCAGGCAAGTGCCGTATCCAGCATCATCATCAGTACAAAACCTATCATCAAACCTGTTGTTGCCAATGCCTCATGCCCCTTGCGGTGAGACTCTGGAATAATTTCATGGCTGATAACAAAGAGCATGGCGCCTGCGGCAAAACCAAGCCCCCAAGGTAGTAAAGCCGATGAATGGCTGGCAATGACGGCGCCGACGACAGCGGCAAGCGGTTCGATCAAACCGGTTGATACACCGAGAATAACGGCAAAGCTGCGGTGATAACCGGCGGCAAATAATGAGGTGGCAACAACCAGCCCTTCCGGTACATCCTGAATAGCAACCCCAAGAGCCAGCGCATCGGCATGGGCCATGTTATCACCAGCATAGGCAACGCCAATGGCCAGGCCTTCTGGCAGATTGTGTAGGGCAATGGCAAAAACAAACAGCCAGGTACGGCGCAACTGATGAATATTAAGACCTTCACAGCCCTTAATGAAGTGCTCGTGGGGCAGTAGGTGATCAGTTGCCAGCAGGCAGGCGCCACCGAGTAAAATTGCCAAGCCCATTACTGCACTGGCGGCCCAGGTACCTCCTCCCCATATACCTGCAGACTGAGCTGCTTCAAGCCCTGGAACAATCAGTGAAAAAGCACAGGCTGCAAGCATAACACCTGCACCAAAACCAAACAGGGTGTCCTGAATACGGACAGATAAGTGCTGTGACAACAAAACCGGGCTGGCGCCCAATGCCGTTGCCAGTGCGGCAACCAAGCCGCTTTGCAAAGCATCGGCAATCACCGAACGACTGTAAAACAAGGTCCAGACGGACAGGCCCAGCGCAACAGCAAACACTAATGCCAGTACGGCATACACCGACAGCCACTGACGCTGACTTCCATATCTATCTTCAATCACCAGTGGCCACGTTTTGTTCACTATGCCCTCTATTTGCGTGTTAGTTTCAAATATAGTCAGGGGTTTTATGTGTCAGTAATCACTATCTGCCAAATCAGCGAAGCTGTATTACCTGACACCTTTGAGCAGACATATTTGTCATCTCGGAACAGCTTCTATCTGATTATCCACTTAAAACCAGTTAATGCAAATAATTATCAATTGCACCCATAAAGACTGTTGCAGGCAGGGTGGTAAGCCATTCATTCCAGGTTGTTATCCTCTCCACGGCGTCTGGCGTAACACAACGCCGACAGTCAGATACAACAGAGTAAAAAAGCAGCAGCACATCACGCTTCACCGCTGCTCCAGCATGCAAATGCTGATTCAGGAAAAGTGGACAGTTCTACTTGCCACCAACAGTGTAATGAATATGCTTAATAGTCCCAAACCCCGAGGCGTACTCACCGGTATAGATTTTATACTCGCAGATAACGATCCCGTAGACACCGTGAAAGTCACTGTACTGGTAGCACAGACCTGGTTCGGTGCAATCTGGTTGTCAGATGCACTCTCTGTGACCGTTCACGGATCGGGTGTTCGGTTTTACTCCTCCCCTTACAGCCAGAATGAGTCAGAGTTGGTATCATCTTTGTCGTTTTGAGAGGAGGGTTTGCTGGAATTACGGGAGGTCCTGGCGGTTTTCTTCTCTGAAAGATGGTAATGATGATATGTGCTGACAGAGGCTCTCAGGATGATTGAGGAGAGCCAAAAAATCACAACGGCAAGAAGGAAAAATAAAGACCAAATCCTGTTAAGAACTTTTTCAATTATTCCTGGGACGAGTAGTTACCGTTGCAAAATGGATTGACCAAAAGTAATGAGAAGATTTTTGAAGTATCAGCCATTATTTCAGATTTGGAATACAACTATTGCAACAGTTGCAACTTCCGGCTTACCCGACAGCTGGTACTGACAGGCACTATATTCAGTTTCAGTTTCAGTTTTCGTAAATGGCAGTGAATTGTTCTGAACCCATCAATAACTCATAACGATCCTGTAGCAGCTCGATATCGAGGATATAGATTTTGCCATAACGAACCTCAACTGTACCCTCTGCAACCAGATACTGAAGTTCTTTATTGATACTTTGACGGGATGCACCCATCAGGCGACCAAGCTCTTCCTGGGAGATGCGCACAAAAAGCTTGCCCTGCTCATCGTGCATACCCTGACTGTGTGCCAGACGGTAGATGTTCAGCGCCAAACGCTGGTGCAGGTTAAGTCCTCGTACCTCAGTATGTGCGCTGTAAATCAAACGCACTCGCCGACACAGCATTTGCATCAGCTGTTGACTGAATTCTGGAAATTGCCGATTACACTTTTCAAAGTCACGCTTGGTGAAAACGGCGATACTGCAATCGCAGGTGGCCACAGCATGGCTGATACGCGGCATGCCATCGATCAGTCCCATCTCACCAAAACAATCACCAGGGCGAAATTCTCCGGCAATCACTTCTTTCCCGTCTATGGAGTAATTGCAGAGTTTGACACCGCCACTGATTAAGCGGTAAAGCTCTTTGGGTATATCACCCTGTCGATAGACAGCCTCACCTTCCCGAACAGTGCGCAGGGTGCTACGACTCATAACAGCATCGCGGATAGGGCCAGGCAGCACGCCAATAAAGTCGTGCATATGAAGAATAGTCTGCATGGGTTTATAGGCTTATAAAATTTAAGTTATTGCTTTGTGGCAACAGTTGTGAAAACACAACACTGCCACAAATTTATACATAATTAATTGGCAGCATCCGGCGCATTACTGAGTACTGAACCCATCAGGGATTCAATGCTGGGATTAAAGCTCTTCTGACGCGGCGGGTAGTCCTGCAGAGACTTTACAAAAATACCTAGGCGCGGACCTACACGCCCTATCAGCCAGGAACGGTTTTCCTGCCATTCATCAAAGCCCCGGGCTTCGTGAAAGCGCTCAAAGGGATCAAGCTTCAAATTAGTAATGACCGGTGTGGTCAAAAAGTTGCGAACACCGTTGAACCACTTGTCCTGATCAGTAAACAGAAACTTCCAGTCGCCCCAGCGCATACCGTGCATGGTGGCTTCAGTAAAGTAGAAGAATTCCTCGCGCTTGCTGGCACCACCAGCCAATAGCTCCATCTGGTCAACACCATCCAGGTGAACGCGGTAGCTGCGATCACCAATGGTTTTACCTTTGAGCAACTGCTCACGCAGGTCCTTCTGACCCAGTGCAGACATAATGGTGGGCATCCAGTCTTCCATGGTCATGAATTCGCCCGTTGCCGTTCCAGCCTGGGTAACACCGGGCCATTTGACAATCATCGGCACGCGAAAGCCACCTTCATAACCGCCAACACCTTTTTCCCCCTTAAAAGGATGGTTACCGCCATCGGGCCAGCTATTGGAGGCAGCACCATTATCGGTAGAGAACATAACTACCGTATTATCGGCAACACCGAGTTCATCGAGCAGATCCAGCAGCACACCGACATCATCATCCAGCTCCATCATGCCGTCGGCATAAAGACCGTAGCCGCTTTTGTTCAGATATTCACCAGACAGATTAGTGCGATAATGCATCCGGGTCGTGTTGTGCCACACGAAAAAGGGTTTACCATCGGCAACGGCCTTGCGAATAAACTTTACTGAGTGTCCAAGCACTTCTTCATCGAGTGTTTCCTGGCGTTTGCGGCCAAAACCACCAAGATCTTCAGGTTTGCGATCAGACCAGGCGTGAATCACACCGCGTTCAGCAAAGGCCGGGTCAGGCATGTAGTCGTTCTGTTCAGGATATTCACCGGCATTCAGGTGATAGAGGATGCCAAAAAACTCATCGAAACCGTGATTGGTCGGCAGGTGTTCATCACGATCACCGAGATGATTTTTGCCAAACTGACCGGTGGCATAACCCAGTGGTTTGAGCATTTCTGCAATGGTTGGGTCCTTCTCGGATATGCCCTGGGCAGCGCCAGGCAGGCCAACCGTGCTCAGGCCCGTGCGAATAGGGTATTGCCCCAACATGAAAGAGGCGCGCCCGGCCGTGCAGGAGGCATGGCCATAGTGGTCCATAAAAATTAGGCCTTCGCTGGCGATGCGATCAATATTGGGGGTTGAGCCACCCATCATACCGCGGTGATAGGCACTGATATTCCACATTCCAATATCATCACCCCAGATCATCAGAAAATTGGGGTTCTCATTGGCGCTGGTGCTCAGTGAAAGCAGTGCGGCGGTAAAACCCAGGGTGAGCTGGGCAAGAAGGCGACGAAATGTCCTCATAATTTATTTAACTCCTCGCAATATCAGGTATCCACTCATGCAGCAATGAATGGAGTTGGTGTAGATAATGCCATAAAGTACGACAAAGCGGCGGATTAACTTACTCCGGTTTGATCCTGCTGGCAGGTATTGCCCAAACGAGTGTTTGTTGAGGCCCGGCAAGTGTCATTGTAATGACAGTCCTGTACAAAGGGGCATGCCAGTCTGTCCAGCTCCTTTTATGGACCAGCAAGACTTACAACAAGATTCAGCCGTCACACTAACAACATTAAGAGGCTCCTATGTTATCAACTGATATCCGTCAGGCAATTGCTACCGAGATTGTTCGCTGCTTTCGGGAGAAATCGCAGATTCCCCTGCTAACAGCGAGCTACCCCGATATCGAAGTGACTGATGCTTACTATATTCAGGAATTGGTGGTTAATGCGCTGATCAAGAGTGGCAGAAAGGTGCGTGGCTATAAAATTGGCCTGACCTCAAAGCCTATGCAGGAACTGGCTGGCAGCAGTGAGCCTGATTATTCAGCCATGCTTGATGATATGTTTATTCCTGAAACAAGTGAACTGGCTCGCACTGACTGGCTTGATCCACTGGTTGAAATTGAGCTTGCCTTTGTTATGAAGGAGCCGCTGACTGGCCCTGGTATCAATGTGGCGGATGTCATCAGGGCAACAGATTTTATTGTACCCGCCATTGAAATTGTTGATTTCAGAGTGGCGAGGGCTCCCGGTATGGATGTGCGCGACACGATCGCCGATCTGGCCGCCGTTGGTGGCATTGTCCTGGGCGGCAATCCGGCAAAGTTGACAGATTTTGATGTTCGTGATGTTCAAGGCAGCCTGCTGATCAACGGTGAGGTTCGTGAACAGGGCAGTTCGGCAGCTGTGCTTGGCAATCCGCTGACGGCTGTTGCCTGGCTGGCCAACAAACTCTCTGACTTCGGTGTTACCTTCCAGCCAGGAGATGTGATTCTTTCCGGTTCCTTCCTGCGTGCCCTGCCCGTTTCTGCCGGTGATGAGATTGTGGCCCGCTTTGATAATGGCTTTGGCGATATCAGTCTCAGCTTCAACTAATAACACATGTAAATCTACGGAGAATAATGTGATGAAAAATAAAGCATTGGCACAGTGGCGTAATGGAGAAAAATCACTGGGTGTCTGGGTTGGTTTATCAGACGTAACAATGACAGAAGTAATTTCCCGCTTAGGTGCCGACTGGATCTGCTTTGATATGCAACACGGGTTGATGGACTATACCCACCTGATACCACTGCTGCCAGCCATTGCCGGGCAGGATGTTACGCCAATTGCCCGGGTTGCCGCCAATCGGGAGGATTTAATAGGCAAAGCACTGGATGCCGGTATTCAGGGTGTCATCGTACCCATGGTCAATACTGCCGAAGAGGCCGCTGCCGCAGTCAGCGCCTGTTACTATCCCCCGGTCGGACTGCGTTCCTGTGGCCCTATGCGGCCAATACTGCTAAATGGCCCTGAGTATATGGCTCAGTCCAATGACGAAACGGCCTGTATTGTTATGATTGAAACCGAAGAAGGCTTGCGCAATGCTGATGCCATTGCCGCTGTTGAAGGGCTTGATGCCATTTTCGTCGGTCCTGTTGACCTTTGTTATGGTCTGGGCATTACGCCGGGTGATTTTACAAACCCGCTGTTTACCGAGGCACTGAGTAAAGTCCTGGCCGTATGCCGGAAAAACAACCTGGCAGCCGGTATATTTGGTTATTCGCCAGAACTCGCCAGACAAGCTCTGGATCAGGGTTTTGATTTTGCTTCAGCAGGAACCGATCTTAGTTTTTACCGGGATGGTCTGACAAGAGGCATGACTATTGCCAGAGGTGAAAACCCGGACCAAAACAAGGCCCAGGGCGGCTACTGAGCCAATATCTGCGGTACATATCGGCCCACATCGGCCTCAGCTGATGTGGGCCTTGATTTTGAAGGTGGCATACATACCCAAACGTTTGGCCAGTGCCTGGCCATCACCGTTTTTGACGTGGTAACTGGCCACGATACCTTGTTTGGGATCCTGCTCTACCCGCACCTGTGACAGTGTGACACCGAGTGCTTCGGCCTCTTCTTTCACGATGGATTCCACTTCCAGCATAACCAGTGCCGGTTTAAAAATTTTGCCAATGGCCGTCATCGGCAACTGTTCGAGAATATAAATAGTGCGCACAATAGCTGCCCGCTCGGGAATATTTGCCTGGGCATGCGCAAGCAGTTCTTCAGTACTGGCGCTGCTGTTGTTGTGTAATTGTACATAGGCAACAGGAATTTCCCCCGCCCTGATGTCAGGCCGACCTACCGCAGCACTCAAACCCACAGCCGGATGTGTGGAAAAGGCTTCTTCAATGATATGGGGGTCAATATTGTGTCCTCCTCTGATAATCAGGTCTTTGCTGCGCCCCGTGAGCCAGAACCAGCCCTTATCATCCTGACGGGCCAGATCACCCGTGTTGAACCAGCGCTCTTTGCTGCCAGGCATGTCAATCCAGGCTGAGGCATTGTGACTTTCACTGAGATAACCGGCAAAGATATTGGGACCACTAAGGGCGATAATACCCGCTTCGTCAATACCGGCATGACGTACATAGCGGCCTTCTTCATCCAGAATCAGTGAGACCATCTGCTGCCAGGGAAGACGAATACCGACAGACCCCGGTATTGAATCACCCTCTGCAGGTGTCAGTGAAGCGACGCAGCAGCTCTCGGTCAGACCATAACCTTCAAGTACACGCATGCCAGTACGCCGCTCAAAAGTGTGAATCAGCTCAGCGGGCATTGGTGCTGCACCACAGATGGCATAGTCCAGACAGGACAGATCAAGCCCCTCCATCGGCGACTCCAGCAAACTGGCATAAACTGTCGGTACACCCGAGAATGACGCCACGCGGTGGTGGGCAACAATTTCCCAGAAGTGCCTGAACAAACCCGCCGCACGGTAGCCAGCAGGTGGGCCAAGCACAACCTCACCGCCTGCACTGAACATGGCCAGACCAGTTCCCAGTTGCGCATTGACATGAAACAGAGGCAGGCAGGACAGCAGGGCTTTGCCCGGCTGATACAGCCTGCCCATAACGATATGCAACTGCATGGCGTTAGCCAGTTCATTCAAATGTATATGGCAGGCAATTTTGGGCAGACCTGTCGTACCACCGGTACAGAAATAGGACGCCATATCTGTGGCCTGTGGTGCCACAAAATCAAGGGCGTCGCCACGCTCTTTGGCCAGTTCACTGTGAAAATCCAGAACCGGTATACCAGCAAGTGAAACAGGCAGATCAGCTATGGCCTCACTGCGAGCACTGCCTGCAGGTGCATAGGGGATATGGCGTTTTACATCAACCGCCAGAATACCGGCAACATTATGCTCGCCCGCAGTTAGTGCCTGCCCTACCCGCTGCCAGATTTCAGGGTCCGGGGTCGGCCCGGTAGTTATCAGCCAGCGAACATCGGCTGCCCGTAACAATTCACCCATTTGCTCACCTTCAAGCAGCGCATTGAGAGCAAATACAATACCGGCGGTTTCTCCACCCCAGATAGCCAGATGCGTTTCAGGCAGATTAGGCAGGACATAAGCTACGACTTCATTGCGCTTCAAACCCAGCCTTCGCAACAGGTTGGCTGTGCGGGTAATATCGGCCAGCAGCTCACGATAAGTCCAGCGAGCCGCACGGTTGTAATTTTCAGCCTGCAAAATAAAGGTCAGTGCTGCGGCATCAGGATTGATCGCAGCACCTTTGGCGATCAGCTCATAACTGTTGCTGATACCTTTGAGGGAAAATGAACCACCTTGCTCAACAGCTTCAATATCTTCAAGCGTGCGGATTGGCATAGTAGCGCTCTCACAGTTTGTTATTAACCTGAAAATCAGCGGAATTTGTGAAATCCCTTGATTTTCAGGTACCTGCTAAAAATTCCTGGGCTGTTTGTTTATAGCTTATAGAGATTCATCAATCTGATGCGCCACCTGCAGTCAGGTGGCGTCATTGGCTGATGGTCTACTGTGCGGGTGTGGTTTTAGCATCCTCCCCGCTGTCTTTTTCTGCCTGTTGCCGTTGATAGAGTTTGTTGGCTTCTTGCAGTGTATATTGGCGAACAGCCTGAGCGTCATCCTCACTGAGGTATTTGGCAAAGCTGACCATGCCCAGCGGGCTGAGTACGCCCTTGAGAACGATATCATTCCAGATCTCGTGCGTTGCTTCACTGCTATAGCGCAAATCAGGTGTTACCCCTCCACTGATGGTGCCATCGCCGTGACAATAACTGCACTGGCGCTGATAGATCCGTTGGCCGCGCTCAATAATTTCCTGTGAGGCACTGACAGACTGCGGTTTTTGCACTGTACGATCAATAGTTGGCGCCGGTGGTAATTTCGCCTGGCCACCCAGCTTGAACACCAGTACACGCGAAATATTGGGAATTTCCCAGCCATTGGAAACCGTGCCGGCTTCCGCTGCCAGACCACCGCCAAAGCCAACCGCAACCGCAATGTACTGCTGGCCATCAAGGGCATAAGTGATGGGTGGTGCCATTGCCAGTGTCTGGGTTTCGAATTGCCATAGTGTTACACCGTTACGGGCATCGTAGGCTTTGAACTGGCCATAGCCATTACCCTGGAATACAAGACCGCCCGCCGTACTCAGTACACCGCCATTGGCGGGACGGCCCAGCGGACCTGTCCAGAAAGCCTTCTGTTTGACGGGATCCCATGCCACCAGTGCGCCGGTAACTATCTGATCAAACAATGCATTGAGGTCCGGCACGTCCGGTGGCAGATTGGCCATGCGATCAAGACCAACGTTCCAGTAACCGTGGCCGTATTCGTTATCCATCGCCTGGTCAGAGGCCTTAAACTGAATCGGGACATTCATCATCGGAATATAAACCAGCCCCGTTTGTGCGTTATAAGACATCGGATGCCAATTGTGACCACCGGCATTGCTGGGCTGAGTGACATTTTCGCCGTCAAACAGGCGGGCGTTGGGTGTCTCTATCGGACGGCCTGTCTGCATATCGATACCGCTGGCCCAGGTGGTTTTGGTATAGGCATTGGCAGACAAAAGCTCGCCAGTGAGGCGGTCGATAACATAGAAAAAACCATTCTTGGGCGCCTGCATAATCACCTTGCGCTGTTTGCCATCAAGCTCAAGGTCGGCAAGAATCATATGCTGGGTGGCAGTATAGTCCCAGGTATCCCCAGGGGTTGTCTGATAGTGCCAGACGTATTCTCCGGTTTTGCCCCTGACGGCAACGATAGAAGCCAAAAAGAGATTATCACCACCTTCCGGGCTGCGAATTTTCTGGTTCCAGGGGGAACCATTGCCTACACCCAGGTAGAGCAGGTCTGTTTCCTGATCATAAACCATGGAATCCCAGACAGTGCCACCACCACCCCACTGCCACCATTTTCCATTCCAGGTTTTCGCCGCCATTTCCAGTTCAGGCGACTCAAAGCCCTCTTGTGGATTGCCCGGTATGGTGTAGAAGCGCCAGATCTGTTTGCCCGTATTAATATCATAAGCTGTTACATAGCCGCGCACACCCAGCTCCGAGCCTCCATTGCCAATAACCACCAGGTCACCAACAATGCGGG
Source organism: Parahaliea sp. (assembly GCA_047974765.1). Taxonomy (GTDB): domain Bacteria; phylum Pseudomonadota; class Gammaproteobacteria; order Pseudomonadales; family Halieaceae; genus JBKECP01. The sequence continues at coordinate 39,070 of JBKECP010000027.1, forward strand.
GGGCACCGGTGATGGTGTAAGGCTTATCACGGTCAGTTGTCTGCACGTCCCAGACCACAACACCCGATTCAGCATTCAGTGCTACCAGGCGCCCGTCATAGGTGCCTACAATCACTTTGCCTTTGGCATAGGCAACACCGCGATTGACAGCATCGCAGCAACCCTTGGCAAGAAAGGAGCGGTCCACTTCCGGGTTGTAGAACCACTTGAGGCCGCCATTGCGGGCATCCAGGGCATAGACCATTGACCAACTGCCGCTGACATAAAGCGTGTCGTTAATCATCAACGGTGTCGCTTCCACACCACGTTTGGTATACATGTTGAAGTGCCAGGCCAGACCCAGCTTGCCCACATTACTGCGATTAATCTGTGCCAGCCCGGAGAAACGCTGCTCCCCGGCATCATTACCGTGCAGCTGCCATTCCGTATCAGCTGGCGGTGGCACCTCTTTTTCTTCTGCCAGCACTACCGTTGCCTGCAACAGGCTGAGTGATACGCCCAGTACCGCACTGGTAATGGCGCTCATTGGTTTGTTCATTACGGCTCTCCCGATTGTTATAAGGTTATTTTATCTATCGCAGTGAACAGCAAAAATATTATTTTATGGATGCTTTCACTAAAAACTGCTTCACAGTCAGGCTTGCATGGTGTGAGAACATGGTCTCTATAATAGTTCGGCCAAACTGTTGATTGCGCTGTGACTATTTTTGTTTTGCAAAAACCAGCGACAACACTTAATGGTTTGAGACTATAGAGCCTGTATTGGCAAAGTATTGTCTTGGAAATGACATTTTCAATCATCACTGCGAATCAGGGAGAACCACTATGGCAACTCCGGGCAAAAATAGCGCACTGGATGGTGTTCGGGTTCTGGATATGAGCCATATTCTGGCTGGTCTCTGGTGCACACAGACACTGGCGGATCCGGGCGCAGATGCTATCACAAGTTTGATGTCCCGGGTTTGCGCCCGCAGCATGCAGCTTGAACTGTCTCTGGTACAGGATGGTGCACCGGTGGCCAGCCCTTTGCGTCTGTCTGCCATACTGGTGCTTTATCAGCGGGCACCGCCTGCGCCAGGTGCTGTTCCGGCAGAACCTGGACTTGCTGAAAATCAGGAATAAGCAAACAAACGGGTATCGTAGGGGTGGCGTGTGATATTGATAATATCGAGCTGTTTGGCAGCCGGATGACGGGGATTTAGCAGGTAATTGTAGCTGTGTGGCACAACGGCGCTGGGTACTTGCAGCAACAGACTGCGAGCGGCATCGAGCCACTCATCACCAATAGCACGGGTGCGCGCCAAATCGGACTGCCAACCCTTGCTTAATGCATCGCTGTCAAGTTTTGCCACAGGAACTTGCTGGCCAGCCATAACCTGCAACAGTTTGAATTGACTGGGTACCTGATCCGGCGCCAGTTCAAAGTGAACCAGCACTTCCAGCAGCGCCAGTGCCGGGTGCTCGGCCAGATAAAGTATCGGCAGTCCCCGGTTGTGCCAGCGGCCCGCATATTTGAGGCCGCCAATCCCCGTGAGGTCGCTGTAATTGCTGATACGCCAGAGAATCACGCGAAATAGCCGGCATCCAGTTGCCCCAGTGCTTCCTCAACCACCTGCCCACCGTATTCAGTTTGCATCATATCCATTGCACTGCTGCCGCCAAAGCCCTGCCGGGGCTTGTGCAGCCAGAGATTGGCTCGTTCCTCATCACCGAGCACGATGATCGCCATGGCGCGCAATTTGGCAGCTCGCAGCAGACGGCCACTTTCTTCCGGTGATAATGGCTCCTGATTGCGACGGCGATGCGTCAATGTGCGCGGAGCCACTATCCAGCGGGTTTCACTGCGGGTATAACCCTGCTTCAATAATAGATCAACGGCATCAGTTGCAATTCCACCCCGAACAATTTTAGCCATGTCGAGGGCGCTGCAGATCGGTAGCCCCAACAGTTTGCCAATCTGCGCCATGGCCCTGGCCCCCGGTCCCTCCTGATGGGTTTTTGAGGGTTTGAATACAATAGCGGCTTCATTCATATGGCATCTCCCACCGTTTGGCGATCAATGTTCAGCAATATGCCTGATTATAGTTGGCATATTGCCGATTAACAACTGCACCCGGAATCAAAATAAATCAACCTTGCACCTACTCCGGCATGGACATGGCACAAATAAGACTCAAATGGCTGTAAGGCAGACCTGTTGTCTGATGCCACTCATTGAACGTTTCCTGAACACGGCTGAGATCACGTTTGCTGGTTGGATTTTCATTAATGGACAAACCGGCACGACGCATACAGTGGGCAACATGGTCGGTAAGAACAAAGGTATCTTTGCCCATATTGCGCAGCACGCGCTGACCACTCATACCGCCAAGACGGTCACCTCTGGTTTTGAGTACGGCAAACAGGCCGATCAGATCCTCACCTGGCCAGCGGGTAATAAACTTGCCAAAACTACCATGTTCTTTGGCGATATCGAGAACAAAATGAGCATTGCGCTGGATACTGATGACTTTCTGACGATTGCGGATAATGGCCGGATTCCGGGCAAAGTTGTCGATCTGATCGGGGCTCAGCATAACGATTTTTTCTGGTGGAAAGCCAAAGAACAACTCTTCAAAGGCTTCCCATTTATTATCCACCACTCGCCATACAAAACCCGCCTGAAAGACACAGTGAGCCATTTCTGAAAGCCAGCGATGATCAGGTGTACGCATTAACTGACGGCTGCTTTTTACTTCTGGCAATAAACGTTTAAGCGCCGCCCTGCCCCCTTTGCGCTCCTGAGCCCGCTGATGGATTTCATCAAAATTCAGCATCATTTACCTCCTCCGTTCAGACATTATTTGTCGATATTATTAGACATGATGTCTAATAACAGAAGGCGCAATCAACGAGATCTGGCTGCCGCGGCGGTTGTGCGTCAAATCAATACGCGTATCCAGCCTGGATTTTAATTCGGCCACATGGGATATGATACCGACAGTGCGCCCACTATGCTGCAATTCCAGCAGGGTTTGAATGGCCAGTTCCAGCGCTTCGGCATCAAGGGAGCCAAAACCCTCATCAACAAATAATGTATCCAGAGCAATACCACCGGCCTGTGACTGGACGACATCAGACAGGCCAAGCGCCAGCGCCAGTGCAGCCTGGAAACTTTCACCACCAGAGAGCGTGGCCACTGGCCGCGCACTGCCGCTGTAGTTGTCATAGACCTCCAGATCCAGGCCTGCGGCACGGCGCCCTTTGTTTGGATCCAGCTTGCGCAGCAGATGATAACGCCCGCCACTCATACTGAACAGACGATCGCTGGCCTGGCTGAGCACATCATCAAGCAGTATGCCCAGCACATAGCGCTGCAGGGAAATGCGGCTGCCAGACTGCCCATTGGCTACTTCGGCCAGCGTCCCCACTACTTTGTAACGAGCTTCCAGAGCACGACTGGCCTTGCGTTCATACTCCAGTTTGCGCTGTGTCGTATACAGATTCTGTTGCCGTCGAAGCAGGCTTTCTCTGTGTGTGGCCGCATCGTCTCGCTGCTTGCGAGCAGCCTGTTCACAGACTTCACAGGCCGCCACATCGGCCAATTCTTCGCCGCTCAGCTGTGCCTGCAACACCTCGATACGGGTGTGTGTAGCTGCCAGTATCTGTTGATATGTATCCAGAGCCTGTTCACGCTGCGCCAGCTGCTGTACTGACAACTGTGCCTGTTTGCAGGCCTCGGCGCTGTCAAAGGGACTGTCGGCCAGCGCGTGTTCAAGCTGGCCAAGCGCTTTGGCCAGTTCGTCATTAGCGTATTTGAGCCGCGCCTGTGCTGCCTTCACCGCCGCTCTTGCCTCACTGTCGGCATGCTCTGCCTGGCGCAGCTGCTGGTGGGCCTCTTCCAGCTGATTCAGCAGCGTATCCAGCTGATGACCAATATGTTGCCGCTGTTTATCAAGAGCACCTTCAATACGGTAAGGTTCAGGCAGACGGGTTTCCAGTTCAGCCCGTCGGCTGCTGGTTTCACGCAGTACAAGTTCGGCCGCAGTACACTGTGCATTTTGCACTGACAACTGCTCCTGGATCTGTTGAACCTGCATTTCCTGTTCGTGTAGATGCAAGCCGAGCTGTCTGTACTGCTCCAGTTGTCCGATTCGCTGCTGCCACTGCATTGCCAGTATCTGTAGTTGCTGTTTAAAAAAATCCAGCGTTTGTCCAGCTTCTGCTGTGTTTGATGCCAGCGACTGCTGGCACTGATTGAGTTGCTGCTGTAGCTGCTCACACTGCGCCTGTATGACGGCAATCTGTTGTCGGCACTTAACCAGCTGACTATCGGCCTGCTGACAACGCTGCTCCTGGATATTCAGTTCAGCTTCATCAGGCAGGGGCTTATCCACTTCAAAATTATCTGCCGGTGCCGGGTGAGATTGACTGCCACAAACCGGGCAGGCCTGCCCTTGTTGCAATTCCTGTGCAAGCCGGTAAGCCTGGCCCAAATGCCAGTTACGGCGCAGTATTTTCAATTGTTGCTGCTGCTGTTCAAGTTCTATTTCTGCAGCCTGTTCAGCTACAAGCTGCTGCGCAAGCCTGTCGGCAAATTCATGCTGTGCCTGTCTGAGTTGATCCCGCTGACAGGCCTTGTCCAGCTGCAACTGCGCAGCTTGCTGTGCCCGCTCTACCCCCTCACTGGCAGTGAGCGCCTCTTCCAGTGCACTGCTTTTGCATTTGAGACTACTCAGTCTGTTTTTGGCCGCCGCCAGATCCTTGCTGACGGCCTGCTGTGCAGCCATTTTTTCAGTCAGTTGCTGCTGTTGGCTTCGCTGGTGATCACTTATCTGTAGCAGTCGGGTGACTGCTGGCTTCATTGCTTCTAGCTCTGCAATTTCCTGGCGCAGCGCAGCGCTTTGCTGCTGAGCTTGCGTCGCCTGTACCAGCACCTGTTGGGCCACAGTCAGTGCGCTGTCAGCAGTTTGCTGACATTCACTGGCACGCTCACACGCCGCACTGGCTTCAAGCAGATGATCTTCAGCCTGATGGCGCCGGGCAAAAGCCGGTTCAAGCGCACTGGCACAGCGGGCCAATGCCAGTGCTTTTTGTTCAGCGGCGATTTCTGATGCCTGCGCGTTGAGAGCGTCAAGCTGGGTATTGGCTTCACTCAGAGCCTTGGCGGCCCTGTCCAGAGTGCGGGCTTTGACAAGCTGGTTGTCGGCAGCCTGCCAGGCTTTAAAGGCTGCATCGGCAGCCTGTACCTGCGCTTTAACATCACTATCAATATCGGCCAGCGCCTGTATCAGTGCCTGTTCATCACTGACTTCACCAGCTTCGATAATGGCTTGCAGACGGCTTTGCCCCTGCTCAAAGTTTCTGCGGATATCCGCTGCAGCACTTTTCAATCGCTCTTCAATACGTTTATAGATATCAGTGCGAAACAGCGACTGGAAAATAGCCTCCCGCTCACTTGAATCAGCCAGTAATAATTGCCGAAACTGCCCCTGGGGCAGCACCATTACCTGCCGGAACTGGTTGGCATTAAGGCCTGTCAGCTCAATAATTCTCCGGTTGGCATCCTGCACTTTCTGTTCAACCAGTAGCTCGCCATTGTCAGTGCTGCCGTCTTTACCCAGACGGTAGAGGCTGGCCCGGGTTTTATGTTCTGTTGTGCCTGTGCCGCGAACACGGGGGCGCAATTGTGTTGGCTGGCGGGCAATCTGGTAGCACTTGCCGCCAAGCTCAAAACGCAATACCACCTCGCTTATTATAGAGTCCGGACTTTGCTGGCAGCGCATATCACTGCCTTCGCGCTCATTGCCGGTGGTACTGCCGTACAATGCGAAGCAGATTGCATCGAGCAGTGTTGTTTTTCCCGAACCGGTTGGTCCGTTAATCAAAAATAAAGGGGCATTACCAAGGTCACTGAAACGAACAGTCTGACGATCCCTGAAAGGGCCAAATGCCTGCAAGGTCAGTTCCAGCACCTTCATGCGCCGGAACTCTCATACCGGCTCTCACAGTCATCGATCACAAAGCAACCCTCACAGCTCACCTTCGTGTTGCAGTTGATTGAGTAAATCCACCAGATATTGTCTTTGCACTTTACTGAGTGAGTCGCCCTGCATCGTTTCAAAAAAGGTCTCGAACAGATCGAGCTGTGATGTTTTCATTATCTGTCTGGACAGTGTGGCTGTTGAGGTTATCTGTTCACGCCGGAGAAATTGCAATTGCAGTACATTGGGATAGACAGCGCGCAGCTTACCCATGACATCCAGCAAGGCACCCGTATCATTAAGACGTGCCAGTATATAGTCATCACTTTGTCTGTCTGTAGGCGCAGCAGCAATCAATTCAGACAAACTGCCCTCGATAATACGCATATCCCGCAGAGGTTGCAGTGGCCGCTCGCTCAGTTCAATCCTGCCGTTGGCGTCAATATCCACCCGCGTGACTGACTTCTTATGCGTGGCTTCAGAAAAGGAATATTTCAGTATGGAGCCGGCATAGCGGATGTGCTCACAACCACAGTGCTGAGGCCTGTGCAGGTGTCCAAGTGCAACATAATCAAAGTCGGCAAACAGCTCTGCCGGTACACTGTCGATACCACCAACCGACAATACCCGCTCTGATTCACTTTCCAGACCACCGCTGACAAAACAGTGGGCCATTAAAATAGCTGGACGCCCCGGCTGGCGCTGTTGCTGTACCTGCATCAGTAATGCCTGCATAGCCTGGGCATGGCTGCTGATATTGTTATCGCCGCTTATCTGACGAACACTGAGCGGACCGGCATAAGGCAAGCCGAAAATATCATAACAAACACCGTCAACATCAATGTTGACAGCGCTCACAGTCTCATTCAGGGGACCAAATATGTGCAGCCCCGCCCCTTCAAGCAGGTCAGAGGCAAAGCCCAGACGCTCGGCACTGTCGTGATTGCCCGCAATCATCACAACCTGGCATCCCAGTTCACGACAGAGGGTATTAAGGGTTTGTCCCAATAGTGCAACGGCCTCAGCTGGCGGGACTGCACGGTCATAAACATCACCGGCTATCAGCAGGACGTCGATAGCTTCTGCTTTAACAAAGGCAACTATTTGAGCCAGTACATGGGCCTGATCTTCAAGCAAAGACAAACCGTGCAGCTGTCGCCCCAGGTGCCAGTCAGATGTGTGCAGCAATCGCAAAACAGGCTCCGTTTATTCGCCCTGGTATTTGGGCAGACGCAGATCAAACACAATAGCTCCGGCACGCAGTGCAAAAGCAGCGGCAATACTGATGGGCAAGGCCAGCGGTGCTGTAATCTCCAGTTGCACCAGCGTGATGAAACTGGTCGCACCAAGCAAGGCTGCTGTCACATAAATTTCAGGCCCCAGCAGAATTGGCGGCCGGTTCAGCAAGGTATCACGAATCAACGAGCCAAAACTGGCCGTCATCATACCCATACCAATGGCGACCAGTGGTGGTGCATCCCAGGCCAGCGCTTTTTGTGTGCCCAGCACGGAAAACAGAGCCAGCCCCATGGCATCTGCCCACAGCAGGGTTCGCCGCAATGAATTAAAAAAATGGGCGAAAAACCAAGTGGCGGCGGAAGCGATGATGCAAACCCAAAGGTAACTTGTATCACCGACCCAAAATACTCGGTCAGTGTTGAGAATCAGATCCCGGGCAGTACCACCACCGACAGCGGTTATGGTGCCAAAGAGGATAAAACTGAGGATATCCATGCGCCGCTCCGCCGCTGCCAGCGCACCACTGATGGCAAACACGGCAACACCCAGCAGGTCAAATATACGAATAACCAGGGCTAGCTCCATGTGTTTTCTCCGTGAGATCCTATTTTTCTTTGAGACAGATATGTCCTGTATTGGCTATACAAGGTCGTGCACCGCCAAGCCGTATACGGCCATGCTATGATCCGGTTTTTTGCGACGGGGTAAACATTTATCTATGGGAAAGTCTGTCATGGTGTCTGTGGTAGCATTTGCCACACTGGTCGTTGTAATTGTGAGCCTGTACTGGCTCACAATTGAGCCACAAAAAAGTGAATTGCAAAACAACAGTGCTGCGGATGATGTCTGTCCTTCTTCGGCCAGACAGACAAATAACCCTCAACAGAGTGTGGGGGCGGCCGTGCTGGCCGATGAACCTGGTGACCAGGAGGCACTGATCAACCGGGCCATTATTGTAAAAGCCAAATGCGGACAAGATGAATAAGTATAAAGTGTCCTGTCTGTTTCTATGCGTTCAATATTAACCAAGCAAGCATTCAGCCGGGTTAATTCGCGCTGCATGAATGTAGCGCCGTCAGCTCTTTGCCAGCGCAAGCCCGCTAAAATCAAGGGATTTCGAAAATTCCACCGATTTAAGCGGGCGACCATCAAATAGTGAAGGATTCATCTATCTGATTGCCAGGTTGATAACAGCTCCTGTACAGCCAGCAAAGTGTTTGACTTGTAAACATTCATTGCTGGCTCATTGCTGCTGAATATGAATTGTCAGACACGAGGATTTTGGTTGTACTGCAGAATTTTCAGCACACTATTTTCAATAGCCACAGAAACGGCAATACCCAGTTTGCTGCACCAATTGGTTTTTTCGATATAAGAAACCCGATATACATCCCAGTCTTTCAAATGCTCCTGGATAAAGTCATCGCTGGTTTTGATCTCATCAAACAGGCCGCGTTCAAGCGCATCGCGCCCGTACCAGGCTTCGCCGGTAGCAACACTTTCAATATCCAGTGAGGGCCGGAAGTGACTGATATGATCCTTGAACAGGGTGTGGACCATATTGATCTCTTCGGTAAATTTGGCTCTGCCTTCTTCGGTGTTTTCACCAAGAACGGTGACAGTCCGCTTGTACTTGCCGGCGGTAAACAGCTCATAATCAACATTATTTTTTTTCAGCAGACGATGCACATTGGGTACCTGAGCAACGACACCAATAGACCCCAACAGGGCAAAAGGTGCAGCAATAATACGATTGCCGATACAGGCCATCAGATAACCGCCGCTGGCGGCAATATTGTCGACCGAGATAGTCAGCTCAATGCCGGCATCGCGCAGGCGTGCAAGCTGGCTGCCTGCCAGGCCATAATTGCTGACCATACCGCCAGGGCTTTCAAGGCGTAACAGAACGGCATCCTTATCGCCTGCCTGGGAAATAATGGCACTGATCTCTTCACGCAGATTAACAACACCGCTGGCCTTCATATTGCCATCGAAATCAATGGTAAACAGCCGGGGCTTGCGCGACGCCTCTTCAGTTTGGACCAGCCCCTGTTTGGCCTGCTTTTTGGCCGCCTTGGATTTGGCCTTTTGCGCTTTGCGTTCAGTCTTCTCACGGGCCTTGACCCATTCAATATCCTCAGCGGTGTCACGAATGGTATCGCCCATGCGCTTGTAGCGTTCGTTCAGGTTCAGCACCTCGATATGACCGTTACCAAAAGATGAGCGATTGCGTGCATTGACAACAAAGAAAAACAAAAAAACAAGAATAAAAACCAGTAAAAAAGTAATGATTTTGGCTAAAAAAAGTCCGTACTGTGCAAAATAATCCAAAGTAAGTTCTCCGATCGCTTAATAATGTTGTTGGCCGGTTTTGAGCTGGTCGATATAGTGACACATCCGTCAGCAGATCATTGCACTGAAAAACCAGATAAATGGCATGAGCAGTATCTGCAGGTGGCTGGGCACTGGCTTGAAACATAATGTAGATTTTCTGACGGGTCGTGTTTTTTGATGGATGGGCCATAATATGCGCCCTGTTAAGGTGGGCGCAAGACAATGGACACATTGGCCTGATTTTTGCCCCAAAATTGGTCACGGGCAATATCACGAAGCCCTGTATTGCAGTAGAATGCCCCGCCATAACCCACTATAAGGGCTTTCATGGCACTATGAACGAGACAATTACCTCTGCGCTTTGGAAAAATTTTCTGGGCACATCACCAAACTGGTACAAGCAGGCCATCCTCCTTTTTCTTCTTATCAATCCCGTTTTGCTACTGACTATCGGTGCTTTTGCCACGGGTTGGGTTCTGATTGCCGAGTTTATTTTTACACTCGCCATGGCTTTGCGTTGTTATCCACTACAACCCGGTGGTTTGCTGGCCATCGAGGCTATTGCCCTGGGTATGGCTTCACCCGAGGCAGTCTATAACGAGGCACTGCATAACTTTGAAGTCATCCTGCTGCTGATGTTCATGGTAGCTGGCATCTACTTCATGAAAGAACTGTTGCTGTTTGTATTCACCAAAATTTTGCTGCGGGTGCGCTCCAAAGTGATGTTGTCACTACTATTTTGTGGTGTATCGGCTGTTCTGTCAGCATTTCTTGATGCACTCACTGTTACCGCTGTATTAATCAGTGTTTGCGTCGGTTTTTACTCGGTTTATCACAAAGTGGCCTCCGGTAAACCCTCCACCCACCAGGATGTTCATAACAATGCTGATGACAACGCCGTTCAGGATACAGCCCGTGAAGACCTTGAGCAGTTCAGAGCATTTTTGCGCAGCCTGTTGATGCACGGTGCTGTTGGCACTGCGCTCGGCGGTGTTTGTACGCTGGTGGGTGAGCCTCAAAATCTATTGATTGCACATGTCGCTGGCTGGAGCTTTATCGACTTTCTGAAGATTATGGCACCTGTCACCATGCCGGTACTGATTATGGGTCTATTAACCTGTGCTGTACTGGAACTGAGCGGCAAATTTGGTTATGGCGCCAAGCTGCCTGATACTGTCCGCGATGTACTGGTGGATTTTCAAAACAAGGAAGAAGAGCGCCGCACGACCCGGATGGTTGTCCGTTTGATTGTACAGGCGCTGGTTGCCGTGTTGCTGGTTGTCGGCCTGGCCTTTCACCTGGCCGCAGTGGGCCTGATTGGCCTGATGGTAATTGTACTGTTAACTGCCTTTAACGGTGTTATAGAAGAACACCAGATTGGCCACGCCTTTGAGGAAGCACTGCCTTTTACTGCCTTACTGGTGGTGTTTTTTGCCATTGTGGCGGTTATTCATGAGCAGCACCTGTTTACCCCGGTTATCGATGCGGTACTGGCCATGGACAGCAGCGTCAGGCCATCGATGTTTTTTATCGCCAATGGTGTTTTGTCGATGATCAGTGACAACGTCTTTGTGGCAACGGTTTACATCAATGAAGTGAAGGCTGCTTTTGATGCCGGCACTATTAGCCGTGCAGAATTTGATCAATTGGCGGTGGCTATCAACGCAGGTACCAATCTGCCCAGTGTGGCCACACCCAATGGACAGGCCGCATTCCTGTTCCTGCTGACCTCGGCGCTGGCGCCACTGGTGCGCCTTTCCTATGGCCGTATGGTCGTTATGGCTATTCCTTACACAATTGTTATGGGCGGTGTGGGTCTGACCTGTGTCGCACTGTTTATCTGATGCTCTTTATGTCACCCGGCCATAAAACCGGGTGACGTTACTTTGCCGTATATATTTCCCGCCAAAGCACCTGACCACCACTGCTGGCGGCAATGGCATCCAGCTGTGCTTCATGAGCAGCCAGTTCGTCAGCATCCGGCGCAATAACAGGCAGTGTGTCACGATCTGCTGACAGACGCCTGATCCGCTCACCCGCAGCACCTCCTGAACTTCCGTGTGCGTCGTGGTCAGACAGTGCCAGTGCTGTTTGACCGCCGGTCATAGCAAGATAGACATCTGCCAGGATTTCAGCATCGAGCAAGGCGCCGTGCAGCTCGCGCTGGGAGTTATCAACCGTGTAACGCTGGCACAACGCATCCAGAGTATTGCGCTGACCGGGATGCTTGGCTCTGGCCATCAGCAGTGAATCAATAACGCCACAGAGACTGCCCATTGCCGGCATATTGCCAATGCGTTTGAGTTCGGCATTGAGAAAGCCGATATCAAAAGGCGCATTGTGAATAATCAGCTCGGCACCCCGCACAAAATCAACAAAGGATTCAGCAATTGTGGCAAATACCGGCTTGTCGGCCAGAAATTCATTGCTGATGCCATGCACCTCAATCGCGCCCTGGTCCACCTCCCGCTCGGGGTTGATGTACTGATGGTAATGCTTGCCTGTCAGGCGGCGGTTGATCAGCTCTACGCAGCCGATCTCAATAATACGATGGCCCTGATTGACTTCCAGACCGGTGGTTTCTGTATCCAGTACAACCTGTCTCATGCAAGCATCTCGTCAATAGCCCGGTTGGCCAGTTGATCGGCCATTTCATTTTCACGGTGACCACTGTGCCCCTTGACCCAGCGCCAGTCGACCTGGTGACGCTGATTTTCAGTATCCAGTTCGCGCCACAAATCTTCATTTTTAACCGGCTTGCGGGCTGCTGTTTTCCAGCCTTTGAGCTTCCAGTTGTCCAACCATTTGGTGATGCCATCACGAACATACACCGAGTCTGTTGACAGCGTTACCGCACAGGGTTCTTTTAGTGCGCGCAGAGCTTCGATTGCCGCTTTCAATTCCATTCGGTTATTGGTGGTATCAGGCTCTGAACCATACAGCTCCCGCTCGGTACCCTGATAGCGCAGAATGACTCCCCATCCACCGGGGCCGGGGTTGCCGCGACAAGCACCATCGGTAAAAATTTCTACATGCTTGTTCACTGCGAGTGCATATCCCTGTGTTGTATGTGTTGAACTGTATTTTGTGTGGGCGAATGCCTGGGTGCAGGTACAGGCTCGGGCACGCCCAGTTTGATCAGGCTGGCCCGCCGTGAACGAAGGCCTGGTCTGGCCGCCCCGCAAACCTTTTTAATCGCATGAATCAGGTAGACCCCACCTATAGGCAGACGGCGCTGAGTGCACCATTGGTTATAACGCTGAATACGTGCATTCATCCGCTGCCCTCCCCGCAAAGGCAAAGCATAGTACTGTTTGATGGCCTCTTCCTCCAGGCCCAGCACATTGAGCCAGTCAACCAGACGCCAGGTACTCAGGCTCTGGCGCCGTCGCCACAAAGCTGACCCCAACTGTGCCCGCAGTGCCAGCCCCATACCAAACAGACTAAGGGGATTGAAGCCAATAATAAAAAGATGGCCACGAGGTGTCAGTACCCGGTGCAGCTCCCGCAGCACCTGATGGGGATTGCGACTGAATTCAAGACAGTGATGTGCAATTAATACATCGACACTGTCAGTGGCCAGCGGTAACTGGTCAGATTCTGCCACCAGCCCCACCTCGCTACCTGCCTGCCCGGCAATATAGATACGGTGGCGCACAGGACTCTTGTCATAAAATGGGTGACAGCGACTGATACCCACCTGTGCCAGGTGGTAGCCAAAGGCTGTCTCCAAATCTGCTGCCAGTGCCTCATTAAGTACATTCAGCAGATAGCGGCCTCTGTCACGCTCGTACCAGGTTTCCAGTTCCGTCCAAATCTCGTTAAACTCTCGCTTCAATATGCGGTCCCAATACAGTATTCAATACTCCCTGGCAGGGAGTAAAACCTGTCTATACTACTGTATTTTCAGGTGTTGTGTACTTCAAAGTGCATACTTCAAAAGGGTATACCGCAAACGATTTTATAGATGCCGTCTTATATTGATACCGTAATGGTATAGACACCGTAATATGGCGGCTGATGATCAGACTAACGCAAGGGTATTCCATGCTTTCAATCTCTCCCCTGCCAGCCTTTAACGACAACTATATCTGGCTGCTGCACGATGGCACTCATGCTGTTGTTGTTGATCCTGGTGATGCAGCACCAGTCCAGGCAGCGCTGGCAGCTCAGGTACTGCAACTGATCGGCATTGTAATTACCCACCACCACCCCGATCACACCGGCGGGCTCGCCCAATTGCTGGCGCAGTGGTCTGTGCCAGTATTTGGCCCGGATAATGAGGCTATTGCAGGTATCAGCCAGGCATTGCGTGATGGCGATAGTATTGAGCTTTTGGGCCATCGCTGTGACGCCATTGCTGTACCAGGTCATACACTGGACCATATGGCTTTTTTTATACCTTCGGTTGATGAACAGCCTCCCCTGCTGTTCAGTGGTGACACTTTGTTTGCCGGTGGTTGTGGCCGTGTTTTTGAGGGCACTCACGAGCAGATGTATCAGGCATTGATGCGTCTGGCCGCGTTACCACCACAAACCCGCATCTTTTGTGCCCATGAATATACGCAGGCAAATCTTGCCTTTGCCCGGGCTGTTGAGCCAGATAATACCGAGTTGGCAATGCGGGAGCAGGAGATTATTGCCCGGCGCGGACGGCAGGAAGTGACTTTGCCGTCTATGCTGTCTTTGGAGTTGCAGACCAATCCTTTTTTGCGCTGTAATTCAGCTGCCCTGCAAAAGGCATTGCAGCAGCAGGGTCGTCTTGCAACAGACCCTGAACAGCGCTCGGCAGAGTCGATCTTTGCCACACTGCGAACATGGAAGGATAATTTCTAGGGAAAGAAAATAATTTCTATAAATTTCATGGATATAAAAAAATTTATTGCAGTCATTTCTATAATGACGACTTTGACTGGCTGTCAACATTTAAACCCTGTTGAGCAGAGTCCCCCTGAAGCAGTGGCAGCCACAAAAATAGTCGGCGAGGCTCACCACACAGACACAACGGCGCAGACCAGGCTGGTAAAACACAAGTCATCCGCTGCTCAAAAAAGTGCTTCTGAAGCTGCACTGGCGCCGGATAATCTGTGGCAGCAGTTGCGTAATGACTTTAGCTGGCCGTTACCGGACAGGCCAAGCGTGGCCGCTGCCCGTAAACACTACCTGCGCCAGCCGACGTACCTGGAGGTGATTTCCGAACGTTCATCTCTTTATTTGTACTACATTGCCGAACGTGTTGCCGCACGGGGTTTGCCTGCTGAAATAGCTCTGCTGCCAATGGTTGAGAGCACCATGAATCCCTTTGCCCGCTCATCCGGTCACGCTGCCGGGCTATGGCAGATTATGCCCGCCACGGGTCGCCACCTGGGGTTGGCTTCTAATTGGTGGTATGAGGGCCGTATGGACCTTCGTCAGTCAACTGAGGCTGCACTGGATTATCTGGAGAGCCTGCATGAAATCTTTGACGGTGACTGGCTGCTGGCCCTGGCTGCCTATAACAGTGGGCAGGGTCGTGTTCGCCGGGCTGTTCAGAGTAATCTCAAGCGGGGCAAGGCGGCTGATTTCTGGTCTTTATCATTACCGGCTGAAACCCGCTCTTATGTACCACGGCTGATGGCACTGGCAAGTATTATTGCCACACCAGAAAAATACGGCGCCACTCTGCCACCAGTACCCAACCGCCCCGCCTTTGGCATTGCTGATACCGGCGGCCAGATTGATATCAACAGAGCGGCCGGGTTGGCCGGTATTGATGAAGCAACCCTGAGGGCACTTAATCCGGGACAATTGCAATGGGCAACTGCACCGGGTCAGGCCCAGGAGCTGTTGTTGCCAACAGCCAGCATCGAACACTTTAAGCAGGCACTGTCGCAACTGCCTGCCTCCGAACGGGTTGCCTGGCAGCGCTACAGGATTCGCCGGGGTGACAGCCTCAATGCCATTGCCCACCGCTTTGATACCGAAGTGGCCGCCATCCGTGAAGCCAATAACCTGAAAGGTCATCTGATTCGCGCTGGTGATACGCTGTTGATCCCCAGGGGCGGCGGTGCCGGTTATATGTCAGCACTCAACCCTGGCGGCATGGCCAAAAGCCGGAATTACCGGGTTAAACGCGGTGACTCTCTGTACCGTATTGCCAGCCGATTTCGGGTAACTGTTGAGGATATTATCAGCTGGAATGCACTTAACCCACGCGATTACATCCGTCCTGGTCAAAAACTGACACTCTATGTAAGAGGCGGTGGTTGAGTTTTGCATGCAGATGGCAGCTACACATTTTGCAGCGCAGCAACTGAGCTGGCACTCAAGCGCTACCCTGCCCGCCCCCGTGAAACACTTAAACCCTGGTGCAGTGCTGACCAGTTGCTGATTGAGGCAGCGGCGACCACAGAGTATGAGCGCCTGGTTGTCAATGATGAACACGGGGTGCTGGCACTGGCACTGTCGGCACAATACAGCTGGAGTGATTCCGCTCTCAGCCAGATTGCGTTGCGAGACAATGCCCGCCGTAACCGTTTGCCTGAAGCCGGTTTTATTTTCAGCACAGCCCCTCCACCACCGACAGGGGTGGTTATTGTGCGAGTACCCAAACAGCTGGATTATTTCGAGTATCAACTGGCCCGGCTGTCAGTCAGCCAGGCTGGTGGAACATTATTACTGGCAGGTGGTATGGACAAACATCTGTCCCCTCATACAGCAGACTTGATTGAGCACTATATTGGCCCGGTTGAGCGCCACCGGGGGCGTCATAAAGCCCGTATTTTCAGTGCCACATTCAGCGGTCAAAAAGCACCGATACCGGCAGCCAGCCACTATTACTGCAAAGCACTGGGCGCCACCTTGCAGGCACAGGCCAATGTTTTTGGCAAAGATCGTCTCGACGGCGGCAGTGAGTTGTTACTGAACCAGTTACGACACCTGCCTCCGGTTGAGCACCTTGTTGACCTGGCCTGCGGCAGTGGTGTGCTGGGCCTGGCTGCTTTAAAGGCCAATTTATGCCGGTCACTGTTGTTTTGTGATGAATCAGCCATGGCTCTGGCCTCTGCCTGCGATAATGTGAAAAACCTGGAACCGACACGGTTCAAGCAATGCCACTTCCATCTCGGTGACGGCCTCAGGAATTGGCAGGGGCCGATGGCAGAGCTGATTCTTTGCAATCCGCCCTTTCATCTGCAACATACCGTCGATGCGTTTGTCGGTCGCCGTCTGCTTAAACAGGCAGCACAGCAGCTTAGTCCTGAAGGTCATCTTTGTGTGGTTGCCAACAGCCATCTGCGCTACCAGGATGTTTTAAAGCGTTATTTCCATAAAACAGACCAGCTGGCCAGAAACAAACGCTTTACGGTCTGGTTGGCTCACAGGCCCATTAATCACTGACTATTGGCAACCAAAGATGCCGCCATCAACCATCAGTTCAGAGCCACTGATAAAGTTGCTGGCACTGGATGCGAGAAAGACAATAGCCGCAGCCACATCAGAAGGAGCACCATAGCTGCGCAGCGGTGTCATCTGACATTCAAAAGCCTCAGCTTCTTCGCGGCTGCCAAGGCCGTAGCGGGCTATTAGAAGATCCTGCACCTGATCCCCCATGTTGGTATTGATCAACCCAGGATGAACAGAATTAACCCGCACATGTACCGGACCCAACTCTGAGGCCATGGCCTTGGTCATCAGACGAACCGCACCCTTGGACGTGCTGTAAGCCGTCATCATGGCAGGCCCTTGCAAACCCGCAAGCGAAGACAGATTGATAATTGATGAGCGTTCTTCAGGTGAGGCGTATTTTTTAAGTAGTGCAAGACAGTGTTTTGAGCCCAGAAAAACCCCTTCCACATTGACAGCCTGCACCTGGCGAAAACTATCAAGTGTGAGTTCTTCAATAGTGGCGCTGGTCAAAATACCCGCATTATTGACCAGAATATCAAGACGGCCAAAACGCTCATCAACAGTGGCGGCAACACGCTGCCAGTCCTCTTCCAGGGTGACATCCTGCTGGATAAACAGTGCATCGATACCTGCCGCTTGCAGTGCAGCCAGTTGCTGTTCGCCAGCGGCCTGATCCCTGTCAGTGAAAACCACAGTAGCACCACACTGACCCAGTGCTTCACTGACGGCGGCGCCAATACCCGTAGCAGCACCACTGATCAGTGCCACCTTGCCAGTAAGTTTGAATTGTTGTGGGTAGTTGCTCATCATATTTCCTCAATTTGATTCACTATTACTGCCGTATTGCTACGGCGGTTCTCAATTAAATATTTGGTAAGCTGGCACATTCATATGCCATCATAAGCCCGACAATCCATGTAGCCGGGCTATTATTAATCCGGCAAGCTTTTAGCCGAATGAATAAGCGGCACATGGATGTGCCACCGCAGGCTGCGAGTCCTGCGAAAATCAAGGGATTTCACAAATCCCGCTGATTTTCAGGGGCGACAATCAAATTGTGGTAACAGTCCCGGAAAAAATATCACTTTAAAAAAAGGCGACACACTTAAAACGGCCAGCTTACCTTTTCATTTCAAGGCAGAATTACCGCTTTCAGGGTGTCGACCGTGTTAATTTGCGCCTCAAAGGCTTCTTTGGCATCAACCAGTGCAAAGCGATGTGTGATCAAGGGTTTGCGATCCACCTTGCCATCGGCCATCAAATCAAGCGCCTCCTGCACATCCTCAAGGCCATAGTGCAGCACGCCGCGCAGGTCGATATTTTTTGACACCACCTGATTAAGATCGACCCTGGGTGTATCTTCATAAAGTGCCACCATCACCAGTCTGCCGGTATGGGGCTTGACGGCTTCCAGTGCCTGATTCAGCGTCAACTCCAGCCCGGCACACTCCATGACAATATCAATATTGGCACTGCCTTTGGTGTTATAAAGTACAAATTCTTCGCCACTGACAGCCTTCATCTCAGCCACAACATCAGTGCTGCGGGCATCAATTGTGTGATGGGCACCAAAAGCCTTTGCCATTGCCAGACGCTTTTCAGAGATATCACTGATAAAAATTTCAACTTCCGGATAAAGTGCCCGCAATATCTGCACACAACCCAGACCGATCATGCCAGCACCAATAATCAGCAGGCGTTCACCCGGCAGGGGCTGAGCCCGGCGAATAGCTGTTAACGAAACAGTCAGGGGCTCAACAGTAGCTGCTTCTTCGTAGGACACATGATCCGGTAATTTAAGTACAGCTGGAACGCCAAGAATAGCCGTGTCACATTTTGCATATTCAGCATAGGCTCCAAGCGTAAAGCCGGTCACTCTGTCACCCGGGGCGAAATCGACATCAAGACCATCAGCAACAGCCTCAACATCACCGGCAAATTCATGACCAAACAATACGCCCTCTTCACCGATGGGAATGCTCATCTCCCTGAAAATTCCGGTTTTATAGGTGTGTACATCTGTTCCGCAAACACCGACGGCCCTGATTTTGATAATAACGCCGTCACCACCCACCTCAGGTCTTGGCAGGTCAATAATGCGCAGGTCTCGATTGCCATATAAAACAACACCTTTCATCTTTGTAGGCCCGGCTGTTTCATCCATGGATTTATTTGCTGTCATAGCTGTCACCTTTGGTTGCTGTCATTATTATTTCTGATCCGGTTCCTGACCGGTTTTTATTAATCCGGAAACATAAATTGTCGGGTTGGCAGCAGCACGCGAATGTGCTGCCGAAACACTGTCATATGCGTTGAATTCAGTCACAATCGAGCGAATGGCTATCTGACAACAACCACAACCCGTGCCAATTCGGAGCTGTTGCATAACCTCTTCCGCCGTACTTAGCTGCTTGCGCAGCATCAGTTTGCGGATGCTGCCCGCTTTCATGTCAAAACAGTGGCAGACAAGAAAAGTATCATCCGGTGGCTTAAACGCATTTATCATGATCGTATTTGCCATTATCTCTATAGTGAGTTCAGTGTAGTGGGTTCAGTGGTGTATGGCCTTGCCGCAGGCATCGAGAATGGCTTCATGCATGGCCTCTGTCAGCGTTGGGTGTGCGATGATGGCGTGCAATATTTCCTCCTCCGTACCTTCCAGTGCTTGCACCAGAGAAAAACCCTGTATCTGCTCGGTAACTTCACTGCCGATCATATGGGCACCGAGCAGCTCGCCGCTATTACTGTCAAACAGCACTTTTACAAAACCTGCATCTTCAGCAATGGCCAGTGCTTTACCATTGGCTGAAAAGCTGAATTGACCGGTTTTGTAGGCAATGCCCTGGGCTTTCAGTGCCCGTTCGGTCCGGCCGATACTTGCCACCTGGGGACGCCCATAGGTACAGCGGGGAATATTCTGTTCTGCCAGCGGCCTGACACCGGCCACGCCAGCCAGTTTTTCCACACAGATAACAGCCTCATGGCTGGCCTTGTGCGCCAGACAGGGTGGACCGGCCACATCACCAATGGCGTAAAGCCCTACTACATTGGTACGACTCCATTGATCGGTACAGATAAAACTGTGCTCGATTTTTGCACCCAGCTCTTCCAGCCCCAGATCTTCGATATTGCCCTGGACACCCACTGACACCAGCACTTTATCTACTGTGCGCTCTTCAATATTGCCCTGTTTGTCGATAAGACGGCAGCTGATACTGTCCTCGGTTTTACTGACAGATTCCACCTGGGTAGCAACATGTATCTCAATACCGCGGTTCTCAAACTGCTTGTGCGCATAGGCACAGATATCGCTATCCTCCGCTGGCAGAACGGCATCCAGTGCCTCCACCAGAATAACCTTGCTGCCAAGATCACTGTACAGGCTGGCAAACTCGACACCGATGGCACCGGAGCCAATTACCAGCAGGGATTCAGGCAGAGTATCTGGCACCATGGCATCGGCGCAGGACCAGATCTGTTCGCCATCGGGCACAACACCTGGCAATACCCGCGGACGGGCACCCGTGGCCAGAATAATGTGATCTGCGCTGTAAGCACTGCTGTCATTGCCTTGCGTGACTGCCAGCTGACACTTGCCTGTCATGCGGGCAGTGCCCCGGATAATATCAACAGCATGTTTTTTCAGCAGATAATCAACCCCCGCCGCCAGCTGCTCTGAAACAGCCCGACTGTGCCGGACCAGCTGTGCAATATCAAAGCTGACATCGCCCACATTAAAACCGTAGCGACTGGCTCCGGCAATGGTGTGTGCGACCTGCGCACCCTTGAGCAATGCCTTGGTGGGAATGCAGCCCCAGTTCAGGCAGATACCACCCAGATGCTGCTTTTCAATTACGGCTGTTTTCAGCCCCAGCTGAGCGCCGCGAATGGCAGCGACATAACCGCCGGGGCCAGCCCCCACTACCAGGAGGTCGTAATGTGTCACTGTTGACTCCTTGGCTCAGGCCAGCATAAGTGCAGGGGTTTCAAGCAGGCGCTTGAGCCTGTCCATAAATTGTGCTCCGACGGCACCGTCAATAACCCGGTGATCAAAAGAAGCGCAGAGTGTAATAAGCGTCGCTATCACAACTTCACCATTGCGTACCACGGCCTGCTGCTGCCCTGCGCCAACGGCTAAAATACCCGCCTGAGGGGCGTTGATAATGGCGTCGAAGCGGGAGATGCCATACATACCCAGATTGGAAAGAGTGAAGGTGCCACCCATGAAATCATCGGCAGCCAGTGTCCCGGTGCGGGCACGGGTAGCCAGCTCACGGATTGCACCGGAAATTTCTGACAGGGATTTCTTATCTGCCGCTTTTACAATGGGGGTAATCAGACCATTGTCCAATGCCACTGCAACAGCCACATCAGCGCGGCTAAAACGCCGGATAGTCTGGCCATCAAACTGTATATTTACATCGGGTGAGTCGATCAGTGCCGTCGCCACCGCCTTTACCAAAAAGTCGTTGACTGAAATCTTCAGCCCTGGATGGTTGTCATTGATCTGCTTGCGCACCGCCAGCAGTTTGTCAATTTCGCAGTCCATACTCAGACGAAAATGTGGCGCATTCTGTTTGGATGCCTGCAAACGGGTGGCAATGGTCCTGCGCATACCGCTCATCGGCTGCTCTTCAAATACCGGTGTTTGATCAGGTGCTTGTGAATCGGTATCGGAACTGCTTTTTTGCACAGGCGATTGCATATGTTTATGTCGGCGCAGCGCCTGAGCCGCTTCTACATCAGCTTTGCAAACTCGCCCACGAGCACCAGATTGGCGGCAGTCGTGCAGATTGATACCCAGCTTACCTGCCAGTCGGCGGGCAAGGGCCGTGGCCCGAACATGGCTATCATCAAGGTTGTGACCTGCGGTCTGTGCTGCACCGGACACATCGACCGCTCGCAGTGAAGGTGATGGCAGCGGTACTCCCACTGCCGCCAGTGCAGCCAGAACATCGGCCCGCGAGATACGATTATTGCGACCAGTGCCAGTGATATTATTAAGATTGACACGGTGCTCACGGGCCAGTCTGCGCGCATGGACTGAGGCGTGCAAATGCTCGTCACTGCCTCCCTTCCCCAGAGCAGCCAGCGCCTCATTGTGCCCAACCGCTGTTGCTGGCAGGTCACGGGCTGTTGTGGCCGTTAATTCCATATTGTCGGCCATATCAAGTGGTGCCGCTGCTTCTGCTTCTCTTGCATCCTTCTTGCTGCCCAGCAGGTCTGTCTGGGCAACACCCTCGGGTATATAGGCGGCAACAAAGGCATCGATATCAGCCTCGCTGGTATCCGGTGCCGCCACCACGCCCAACAAGGCGGCAATTTCCAGAGTGTCACCGGGTTTGGCAACCTTGCGCCGGAATACACCGGCGACATTGGCCTCCACCGTATTGACGATCTTGCTGGTTTCCATATCGGCCACCACATCGCCCACGGCTACCGTATCACCCTCCTGGATCAACCATTCAGTGAGGGTGCCCTCGGTCATAGTCAATCCCCATTTGGGGACTGTAATTGCTTGTATTACTGACATCGGAGGCCTCCTAACCCGTTGCGACTGACAGTTTGCTCTGGATCGGCGCCTGTGCAACCACTTCCAGTACCGCTGCCGCTACCTGTTCCGCGCTGGGCAACCAGGCCTGCTCCAGTGGCGAAGAGAACGGGGTCGGGCAATGAGGCGGTGTGACCATCCTGATTGGCGCCTTCAGGGCATAGAATGCCTCGCGGGCAACCAGTGCCGCCACATCATGGGCAAAGCCACAGCGGGCGGCACCTTCGTCGACAACCACTAAACGGCCGGTGGACTCAACACTTTCCAGTATCGACTCTTCATCCAGCGGCGATGTCGTGCGCGGATCGATTACATCACAGTGAATGCCCTGTTTGGCCAACTCCATAGCGGCCCCCAGAGCCAGATGGGTCATCAGGCCAAGAGCGACAATGGTGACGTGCTCCCCTTCCATCAAAAAACTGGCCTCCCCGAAGGGGACAGTATAGGCTTCATCAGGCACTTCAGCCGCCGCAGAAGGCAGGTCATAAAGTGCTTTATGCTCCATAAAAATAACCGGATCATCATCCCGAATAGCCTGAATCAACAAACCTTTTGCGTCATAGGCATTGGAGGGAACCGCGACCTTAAGGCCGGGAATCGAAGTGAATATATGGTGCAGGCTTTGAGAGTGCTGGGCCGCCGCTGAGGCACCGGCACCAATCATCGTGCGCACTGTCAGTGGCGTTACCGCCTTGCCACCAAACATATAGCGAAATTTGGGCACCTGATTTAGCAATACATCAAAACAGCTGCCGATAAAGTCGTTAAACATCAGCTCAGCTACCGGCCTCATACCGGATGCGGCCGCACCAGCGGCAATACCCATATAGCCCATTTCGGCAATTGGTGTATCAATCACCCGCTCTTCACCAAATTCCAGTACCAGACCCTTGGTGATGCCCAGCACGCCACCGGCGGCATCCCGGCTCTGCCCCGGGCAGCCTTTGCCACCGGAAACATCGGTGCCGATAATAAAAACACGCTCATCGCGCTGCATTTCAAGCATCAGGGCCTCTGACAGAGCCTGGCGAAAACTTTTTTCAGTCATGTTATTTCTCCCGCTCAATAGCTGATGTAAACGTTGTTGCACAGAGATTGTGGTGAGGGCCATGGGGCTTGTTTCACCTGTGTCAGATAATCCTGAAACTGGGCAACAGTCGCCTCGTCAATAGCGTCAAAATCAGAT
Organism: Parahaliea sp.; assembly: GCA_047974765.1. GTDB lineage: Bacteria > Pseudomonadota > Gammaproteobacteria > Pseudomonadales > Halieaceae > JBKECP01. The sequence goes on from JBKECP010000027.1 coordinate 62,729, forward strand.
TCAGATACCAGTCCCATGGCAATGGCATCCTTGCGGAATTGTTTAAGGCAATCGTTATCACGCAAACCCGCCAGTTCCTCTTTGGTGCGATAAAGCTGCGAATCACCCTCAAAGTGGCCATAAAAGCGTATTGCTTCAGCCTCAATGTAATACGGCCCCTTCCCTGCCCGGCAGTGCTCGATGGCCTCCCCTGCTTCCCGGTAAACTTCAAAAAAATTATTGCCGTTGATACGTTTAACCGGCATGCCAAAACCAGCCGCCCGCTCAGCAATGGTATTGGCACCAAGTGAATAATCGATACCGGTAAACTCGCCGTAACCATTGTTTTCACAATAAAACAGCACCGGTAATTTCCAGATCACCGCCATATTCATGGCTTCAAACATATAGCCTTCATTGGTGGAGCCATCGCCATGAAAACACACGGCCACATGCTGATTACCTTTGAGTTTCTGGGTCAGCGCAGCACCGGCAGCCAGCGGTCCACCGGCGCCAACAATACCATTGGCACCCAGGCTGCCCTTATCCAGATCGGCAATGTGCATGGAACCACCACGACCACCGCACAGGCCGTCTTCACGACCATAAAGCTCGTAAATCATACCTTTGGGGTCAGAACCCTTGGCCAGGCAGTGGCCGTGCCCACGGTGATTGCTGGCAATATAGTCATCGTCACTCAGATGGGCGCAAACACCAACTGCATTAGCCTCTTCGCCACAATAAAGGTGCAAAAAACCGGGAATTTCACCAGTGGTGTTCTGGCGGTGAATGATCTCTTCAAATTCGCGGATCTGGCGCATTTTGCGATACCAGTTCAGCAGTTGCTCTTGGGTAAAGCTCATTGGTTTCTCCTTGGCATGCATGATGACAGTCGTGTCGGGGTAAAAAGTCTGCTATCAGGCGAGACATCCACCGAAGCCATAAACGGCTCTGGACAAAGCACAGCAACAGGTTTGAATAAAATTGACTCTGTTATGAACACCTTCCCTTGCTTCGAATCGTTATCAGGGTAAGGGGTGGGCGTGTATTCGCTCACCAACACGACTTACATTACGCCTGTCCAGACAGCAAAACTTTACATTTTGCGCATAAAATTTTACTTTTCACGCAGAGTACAGATTGGTGACAGCCCTAATTGATTTGTTATCTCTAGTTGGAGCCATACTATTATTGACGAACTACCGCAGGTTTTAGAGGGCTTTTATGTCAGAACTGATTGATATCTCGGCCCTGTCGGCTTATCTGGAAAGCTGCGAGCGCCTGCATTTTAACCCTGCACCTTTACTGCGTGAGTGCGGTATTGACTACCTGATGCTGCAACGCCAGAAAGGTTTTATCTCTTTTATTCAGCTTGTCAAAGTGCTGGAATTGACAGCAGAAGCTGCCAACTGCCCTCACTTTGGCCTGATGATGTCTGAAAAACGAAGTCTTGGCGTACTTGGCTTGCTGGGTCTGTTGATGGAAAAAAGCCCCGATGTCCGCTCTGCCTGGCAGGCGCTGGTACAGTATTTTTATACCCACACCCGAGGCGCCGTGATCGAACTCAAAGAAGAAGAACACTCGGCCATGCTGATCTACCGTATTATTGCCTGCTGCCCAACCGCAACCCAGTGTGTTGACTTGAGCATCGGCACCGCTCTGGCCACCTTCAAGCTGTTAGTCGGACACCCGATCAGACCACAAGTAGTTTATCTGAGTCACTCCAATACAAGCAGTAGTGATCAATACCGCCGTATTTTACAGGCGCCGGTGGTTTTTGATCATGAGCTTAATGCCATCGTCTTTGATCGGGATTTACTGGATAAGCCATTACAGACAGACCAGTCCATTGAGAGAGTTCTCAAGGAAATACTGGAGGCAAGCCAGCATCCAGGCAGTGATGTTGTACCTAATGTCCGCCTGCTGATTGCCAACCTGCTACCTGTCGGTTATTGCTCTTTGGACGAAGTTGCCCGCCGCTTATTGATGAGCCCCCGTAAACTCCAATATTTGCTGGCAGATAAAGATCTGACATTTTCTGTACTGGTTGATGATGTGCGCGCACGCATCGCACAGCAGTATCTGAGCCAGTCGAAAATCCCCTTTTCACAGCTTTGCCAAAGTCTTGGTTATTCCAATCAAACAGCTTTTACACGAGCTTTTAAACGCTGGTTTGGACAAACACCAAAGCAGTGGAAGAAACAACACCGGTCTCACTGACTGAAATTATTAACCCGCCAAGCATTTAGCCGGGTTAATTTGCGCTGCATGAGTACTCCGGTGCTGGCTCCTGGTCAGCTTAATAAACCTGGATTCCGCACGAGCGCTTGTTTTCTTTTTGAAAGCCGTATGGATACTGGGCTTCTGATCTTTGATCGCGCTCACCTTCCGGATAAAAACACTACGCACCCACTGGTACTGCACCCGGCGCCTCAGGCAGCGTTGCTCCGCCTTGCCTGACACACCGATTACAGCACCATTGGACACGTCCAACTGCAGATTCTAGGATAATCGCCCACACCAGCTATGGCTGTCCGGCCAGTAATTCATCCACCAGCAAATTTACCTGCTCACTGGCACACCCCTGGTAGTGATACTGAAACAGGCCGGTGATATCACTGATCTCCTGATTGACTTCAACTGTCATCGCACGGTTGTGCAAGGCTGTCTGTACAAAACCCGCCGCCGGATAGACCGTACCTGATGTACCAATGGCGATAAATAGCTCGCAGGCATGCAGATAGGCTTCAATTTCATCCATGTAGTAAGGTACTTCACCAAACCAGACAACATCCGGCCTGAGTCCACCACTTTGCTGGCAGTGGTTGCAGACAGATGCCTGATCAAAAGCGCCAACCTCAAGCTGACGCTGACCACAGTGTTGACACAGCGCTGAACGAAGCTCACCGTGCATATGACAAACCTGCCTGCTGCCACCACGTTCATGTAAGTCATCTACATTCTGAGTCACTAAAAAAATGTTAATGGCAGCGGCTGCCTGCAAATGGGCCAATGCCTGGTGTGCCGCATTGGCTTCAACGCCAAATAACTGTTGGCGACGGGCATTATAAAATCGGTAGACCAGATCGGGATTGCGGGCAAAAGCCTCGGGGGTGGCAATATCCATCGGGTCGTAGTGCTCCCACAAGCCATTTTCATCCCGAAAAGTGGGCAGACCCGATGCGGCAGAAATACCGGCACCAGTGAGAATAACAATATTACTGATAGCGCGTTGTTTGAAATAAAGCATAGGCCTCGTTACGACTGTATCAAAAAGTAAGACGGGTTATCTGAAGCGGCAACTCAACGAACATGAACAGGCAATATCTACACCTAACTTTACAATGATTTTCTACGATAGTGTTTTAAAAGTTATTTTTTTAACAAAAAATGTAAGTATCGAAAACAGCACAATACCCATAACGCTGGCAAGGTAATCCATGCCATCCAGCGTTCTCTGAGGAATAAAGGCCTGGCTCAACTCTTCCAGCGTCACAAAAAGCAATACAACCAAAGAACCCTGGTAAATTGAAAAACAGCCCCTGTTGATAGTGCGAAAAGTGCTGGCCAGATTCAGACAAAAAGCCAGAAAACCGAATAAAACAATATGACCGATCTTATCCCCATGCGGTGTGCGCCGTACCCAGTCAAAAAAAACAGTGGCCTGATTGGTATCGGCCATATAAAGAATCCACGCGATAAAACACATCACGATACAGGTAATAATGATAAGCAATTTTTGCAAAACCAGCTCCGGTGACAGACTGGAAATAACAGATCAAAAACCACAACCAACAATCAGTGCCGATAGCTTGCTATAGCAAATTTTCTGACCAATGGCTTGTAAACATATTGGAATACTGCAATAAATTTTATGATGTATTGTTCAACGCCAGACTGATATTAGCAATGGCTAGCCCAGATGACGGCAACAGGATGGCATTTTTACTTGCCATCTTGTTGCCAGTTGTCGCCAGGTTAATCAGATATTTCGTCTGTGTGATGAGGCAAATACGAGCATCAACGCGGATAACAAGCCCAAAAGCAACGGTGGCATCAGCGGAATTGCTGCGGCGGTGGAATTATTATTATTGTTGTTCGGACTGAAAGTTGATTGCAGATACCAATTCTGTCCCACTTGATGCAGGGTATAGGCATAGTCACCTGCCTGCACCGGTTGGGCCAGTGCAAAAAGTGCAGCGGGCGAAGCACCACTGACCGACACCACAAGAATGCCATCACCGCTTGTTTCTGCACCCGCACCAGCAATATTATTCACACTGATCCGGGTAACACCGGTAAGTACATCGCCATCAACAATCAGATGATCTGTCAGTGAAGATGAATCACCCAGTACCGTATCCAATACCAACTCACCGCCACCGCTGTAATTGCCACTAATCGTCAATTCATCGCCTGCTGCGCCGACTGTCAGCCCCTGCAAATCAATGACTCCACTTTGGTTGTCCACATTGCCGGTCACTGTGTATGTACCGCCAGGCGCAGACAGTGTGCCACGGCCTGTCAGAGACAGGGTTGATACTTGCGCATCAGCATTTAAATTCCAGATGGCGCTATTGGTCATATTGACATTCAGGATACCCGAGCCATTTACAGTGCTGGCACCGGTATAAGTACCTCCTACAGCGGTGTAGCTGGCATTTGCCATATCATCAACGTTCCACAATTGCGGTGCATTGACCGTTGCTGTATCCAGCGACAGGGTAATATCAACATTAGCATCGTAATTAAAACCGATAGCGTCTGAGTTAATACTCAGACCACTGCCTGCCGTAAAGGTTTTTGGTGCAGTGTTGTCGCCAAAAAGAACGGCATTATTCAGACTGTTAATGGATGAATTGGCCGCCACTTCGATATTGCCGTAGCGAACATGTATTGCAGTACCGGCATTAACCACCGTCAGTGGCGCCCGAAAAAGCAGGTTGCCGCCGCCGGAAACGTACATTCCGCGGCCATTATCACTCATGGTAATGCGTGTTTCGCCAATGGCCTCTACCGTTGACGTGGTGCCGTCATTGGCACGCAGGCCAACCGAAGAGGCAGAGGCAGTGAAGTCAATATCCGTTGTACCCCGGTAAATGATCAGACCGCCATATTCCGAGCTGATACCACGGTGGGAGCTGCCCCCCATGCCGGTAATCGTAATATTACCCTGGATATCCACCAGGCTGTTGGCGCCCGTGCTGATGCCACGTCGGTTTGTACCAGATGAGGTCTGCATTTCGACAATGACGTCGTCAGAGGCGACAACAGTGCCCCCGTTGAGCGCATACAGGCCATGGCTATTATTGCCACCTGCCTGCCGAAAGCTGACGGTACCGGGTATTGCAAGACGTGAATTGCTTCCTGTAGCAAACAAGGCCTGATTCGTGGCTGTGTAGCTGGCATTGCTGGCTGTGCAGCTTGAGCCGGCAGTGGCTGTTGCAGCCGTCGCCGTATCGGTACAGGCTGAGTGCGCTGCCAGAGGATAAAACATGGCCGCACTCGCTGCGCCCATCCAATAAAATGCGCGAAATAATAGTTGTTTGTTCACCGACGTCTCCCTTAAAAAAACAATATCAAGCTATGCTGTTTATGCTCAAGCTATGCTTGTTTATTTATGCTGTCGCACTATTTTTGCAGTCTATCACGGAAGTTATGTGATTGAAAAAAAACACTTTTTAATTCTGGGCGTCAGATCAAAAACTGCCCGCCAGCCCCTGACTGGCCTGCCTGAAACCCCGCAAATGATTGTCACCTTCTCGACAGAGCCTTGTGGTTCTGGCGGATAATACTATGAAAGTCTTGCTGAATAAGCGCCATATTTGGCAGCTTGTGTTATGCATCATCGGCTCTTCAGGATAACTACAATAATTGAGGCACCCATGTATCCACTGTACCCAACGTATCCAGTGTACCCAACTTCACGCTCAGCTGCCCCGCGGCCCCTTTTTAGCCGACTGGGCTGCGCCCTGTTTATTGCCGCCACTCTCAGCGCCTGTCAGCCAAAGTCACCCCCGGTAGCTGATCAACAACCACCGGCAACCACATCAGGCAGTGAAGCTGCAGCTGCTGACAAATCACGGACCTATGCTGCCGTTGACAGCCAACGTCTGATCAAGGCAGATGCCGAACCCGGCCAGTGGATGAGCCACGGCCGCACCTATGATGAACAGCGTTACAGTCCACTCAAACAAATTAATGCTGACAACATTAGTGAGCTCGGTCTGGACTGGTATTACGACTTCCCCTCTAACCGGGGTATGGAGGCCACCTCGATTGTTGTTGATGGCATACTCTATACCACTGCTTCCTGGAGCGTGGTTTACGCCTTTGATGCCAAAACCGGCGAACATTTGTGGACATATGATCCGCAGGTACCCAAACGCTGGATGATCAACCTGTGCTGTGACGCGGTCAATCGTGGTGTAGCGGCCTGGAACGGCAAAATTTATGTGGGTACCATTGATGGTCGGCTGGTGGCACTCGATGCCAAAAGTGGTGATGTTGTCTGGGATGTACAGACCACTGACAGGGATAAGCCCTACTCTATCACCGGTGCACCACGCATCATCAAAGGCAAAGTAATGATTGGCAACGGCGGCTCGGAGATGGGCGTACGTGGCTATATCAGTGCTTATGATGCAGAAAGTGGTGACATGGTTTGGCGCTTTTATACCATTCCCGGCAAACCTGGCGAACCTTATGAAAACCCGATTCTGGCCAAAGCTGCCAAAACCTGGACAGGTGATAAATACTGGGAATACGGCGGTGGCGGCACCGTGTGGGATTCCATGGCCTACGATGCCGAACTTGATTTGCTGTATTTTGGTGTTGGCAACGGTTCGCCCTGGAATCGCCAGATTCGCAGCCCCGATGGCGGAGATAATCTATTTGTTTCATCGATTGTTGCCGTCAAGCCTGACAGCGGGGAGTATGTCTGGCATTACCAGACAACACCCGGCGAGAGCTGGGATTATACAGCGACTCAGCATATGATTCTGGCGGATATCGAGATTAACAATAACCTGCGCAAAGTGATTATGCAGGCGCCCAAAAATGGCTTTTTCTATGTTATTGACCGGGCAACAGGTGAGCTGATTTCTGCTGAAAAATACACTATGGCCACCTGGGCCAGCCATGTTGATCTGACAACCGGACGGCCAGTGGAAACAGATAATGCCCGCTATGGCGACGGCCCGGAACTGCTCTACCCCAGCACTCAGGGAGGACATAACTGGCATCCGATGAGCTATAGCCCGGATACGGGCCTGGTTTATATTCCCGCTCACAGAAGCATTATGCTCTACGCTGATGACCCTGACTTTGAGTTTGTACCGGGTGCCTGGAACCTGGGTGTTGATCTGTTGCCGGCAACACTGCCGGAAGATCCACTTGTTCGCGCTCAGGCCCTGGCGGAGTTTACCGGCTTTATTACCGCCTGGGATCCGGTTACGCAGAAAGAGGCCTGGCGGGTACCCCACTCCAATCTCTGGAATGGCGGCCTGCTAAGCACCGCTGGTAATCTGCTCTTTCAAGGCAATGCCGATGGTGAATTTGTAGCCTACCGCGCCGACAATGGTGAAACACTGTGGTCCTCACCCGCCTATACCGGCATCGTAGCCGCACCGATCACCTATGAAATCGATGGCGAACAATACATTGCCGTAATTGCCGGCTGGGGTGGCGCCATGGTGTCCTTTGGTGAAATAGCCAAACGCTCCGTCAAACATACGCCCCCCGGCGGCAGTAATTACAGCCGCCTGCTGGTCTATCGCCTGGGCGGCAAGGCGGCATTGCCGCTGCCGGTTAAACAGGAAACGGTTCAACCCGAACCACCGCCCCTGGAAGCCGATGAAGCCACTCTTGCAACCGGGCTCGATATTTATCTCAACACCTGTCATTACTGCCATGGTGAAGGCGCTATCTCTGGCACCACTATCCCGGATTTGCGGATGATGGATGCCACAACCCACGATGAATTTTTAGCCATTGTGCTCGGTGGCCTGCGCCATGAAAAAGGGATGCCGGGCTTTGCCCACCGCTTGTCTGTGGATGAGGCCAATGCAGTACATGCCTACCTGATCAAGCAGGCACATAATTTGAGACGAAAACAGGCGCAGCAACAGGAAGCTCAGGCAACAGGCGAACAGCAGCAGTGAAAATAAAAGCGGCTGCACTGGCTCTGGCGGTTTGTCCGGCGTATTCTCCCGAACAACATGGCGCGAAGCATCAGCAACAGGGATACACACAGCGCAGAATTACTGCCCCCTACGCCGACAGCAGCCAGTCCGATAAAAGGATCTGTCAGGCAGACTTTTAACTGTCACCAAATACACAACATATAACGGACAAAACCAAGGAGCACATTATGGATATCGTAGCCTCTCTCAGAGCATTGATTGGTGAATCATCGGTTCTCGATGCCCAGGCTCTGGCTGAACGGCCTGCTGGTGTGTGGCGCTCAGACACCCTGCAAGGTGCGGCTCTGGCACGCCCTGCCAGTACACAAGAGGTTTCAGCTGTTCTCAAGTGGTGCCATGATAATGATGTCTCCGTGGTCACTCAGGGCGGACTGACCGGTCTGGTACACGGTGCAGATACACAGGCAGGCCAGGTTATCGTTTCACTGGAGCGAATGAACAAAATTGAATCCATCAACCCCCAGCAACGTACAGCTACTGTACAGGCCGGTGTTGTTTTGCAGAATCTGCAAGAAGCAGTGGAAGCTAACGAATTGATTTTTCCGCTCGATCTGGGTGCCCGCGGCAGTGCCACAATTGGTGGCAACGCTGCCACCAATGCCGGTGGCAACCGGGTGATTCGTTACGGCATGATGCGCAATCTGGTTCTCGGGCTGGAGGTTGTCCTGGCCAATGGCCAGATCATCTCTTCAATGAACTGCCTGATCAAAAACAATGCCGGTTACGATTTGAAGCAGCTCTTTATCGGTACAGAAGGTACTCTGGGCGTGATTACCCGCCTGGTATTGCGTTTGCAGGAGGCTCCCATCACCCGCAACATGGCAATGGTCGGCTTATCTGGTTTCGACAATGTGGCAGCCCTGCTCAAACATATGGACAAACAACTAAACGGTATTTTGTCTGCTTTTGAGGTGATGTGGCAGGATTATTACAAGCTGATTACCACCGAACCCGCCCAGGGGCGCCCGCCTGTTTCCCAGGAATACCCTTTTTATGTCTTGCTGGAAGCTCAGGGAGCAAATCCCGAACTGGATAGCCAATTGTTTTCCAGCGCACTGGAATCGGCCTTTGAAGCGGGTCTGATCGTTGATGCTGCTATCTCTCAGTCAGAAGCCGACTGCGAACGTTTTTGGGCACTGCGCGACGATGTCGGACAAGTAATGCAGGTGGGTTATCCCATAATCTTTGATATCTCTTTGCCCATTACCGAAATGGCTGCTTACACTGATACACTCGGGCCGGCATTACGGGAAACTATTGGTGAACACAGGCTATTTATCTTTGGTCATCTTGGCGATGGTAATCTGCATGTCACCGTTACAGTGCCCCCGGCAGAGGGTGAACGTCACCGCAATGCCGTTGAGCGCATTGTTTATGAACCATTGGCCGCTTTCAGGGGCTCAGTATCTGCCGAGCACGGTATCGGACTGGAGAAAAAACCCTGGCTGCACATCAGCCGTTCACCAGAAGAGCTCGAACTGATGAGAACACTCAAGCTGGCTCTGGATCCAAAGGCTATACTCAATCCAGGGAAAATTGTATAAATCGGCACGGCGCAAGCTGTATGCCATTGGTCACAGGTCAATACAAGCCTTAAAATACAAAAAATTCTCCTGTATTTTGGGAGTGTGTAATCAGGCAGGCACCAAGCCTGCCTGATTGCTAGGTCAATAATATAATCAGACTAAAAAGTCCGGAGGTTTTAATGCGTCAGATATCAGGTGGGGACGCCCTCTTCTTGTACACTGATCGTCAAAGTCGGCATCAACATATTGCTACACTGCTTATCTACGATCCTTCCACGGCAAAAGAACAACCACTGCGATTTAAAACTATCTTGCAGACCATAGAAGAGCGGTTGGGTACTTCACCTATCTTCCGCCAAAAGCTGGTCAGTGTCCCCTTTAATCTCGATTACCCCTATTGGGTAAATGATCCCGACTTCGATCTTGAATACCATGTGCGTCATATTGCCCTGCCCAAACCGGGAGACTGGCGCCAATTTTGTATCCAGGTGTCACGTCTGCATTCTCTGTCACTGGATATGAGTCGTCCGCTGTGGGAAACCTATGTTATCGAAGGCCTGGATAATATTGATTTTCTGCCCAAGGGCGCCTTTGCCATTATGACCAAGGTCCACCATGTAGCCATTGATGGTGTCAGTGCCGCCGAGATGATCCTTGGTTTGCATGATTTTGAACCGAACCCGACAGAGCCCCGGCGCCAACAGCGCTGGCGACCTGGACAGGTTCCCGGTGCGGCTACCATGCTGTCCAAGGCCGGTGTTAACAACCTTCGCAACACACTTCGTTCCAGCAAGGCACTGATAAAGGGACTGGGCAGTTCGCTAACAACATCCAACGAAGATGAAGAGACCAACAACACAGCCCAGCCGGCCGGACCTCCCACCCGTTTTAATGATCCCATCTCCCCCCACAGGGTCTGGGATGCTATTCGCTTTCCGATGGATGAAATCAAAGCCATACGCACAGTGGCACCCGGAGCTACGATCAATGATGTTGTACTGACTATCTGCGGCGGAGCCATGACCCGCTATCTGGATGATAAGAAAGAACGTCCCGACCAGGATTTAACGGCTATGGTACCCGTCAGTGTACGTGCTGATACCGAGCGCAATCAGGGTGGCAATAAAGTTCATCTGACCAGAGCCCGCTTGTGTACCACTGAGGATGACCCGGTCAAACGACTTGAAAAAGTGCGTGACACCATGACCACAGTGAAGGCTCTCAATGTTAATAATGCACGGCAAATGGTGGAAGTTCAGGAGCAGTTACCCGCACCGACACTGCTAATTGTTGGCCGTGCTGTAGCTGCAGCCAGAGGCCCTGGCAAAAACTATCGCAAGACTCACAACATGGTGGTCACTAATGTCCCCGGCCCGGCCCAACCCCTGTATTTTTGTGGTGCCCGGGTGCTCATGCTGACAGGGCTGGCAGTTATCAGCGACAACCTCGGCATGAGTCATACCATCACCAGTTACGATGGAACACTGACCATTGCACCATTGTCTGATCGTGCAATGGTGCCAGACCCTGATTTTTACGCCAAATGTGTGCGCGAAGCCTATAACGAATTGAAAAAAGCCGCCATTAGCAAGCTCAAAACCGGGAGCAAAAGCCCCTCTGGGAAAAAAGCCGGATCCGGTGCATCCAAACCGGCGGCGGCCACCAAAACAGCCGCCAAGGCCAAAGCCAAAGCAGCAGCGCCTCGCAAGGCGACACCCAAGAGCCAGGCCAGGAGTGATGCAAAATGAGTAAATTGTCAGCCATTGATGCACTTTTTCTCTCGCTTGAAAGTCGTGAGTTGCCCGCCCATATTGCCGGTTTGCAAATCTTCCAGTTACCCAAGGGCAAAGGTGCGCCCTGGTTACAGTCGCTGCTGCAAGAAATGCGTGAACGCCAGCCCGGCTTTCCCTTCAACCAGCGTCTGGTACCGTCCATGCTCGGCACACCAACCCTGGTTGAGGACAAGGATTTTGAAATTGACTACCATGTGCGTCACAATGTATTGCCCAAACCGGGCACCCAGGCGCAACTGGCAGCGGCAGTTGCGCGTATGCACTCCAACCTGCTCGACCGAGATCGGCCCCTGTGGGAGTTTCACCTGATTGAAGGCCTGGAGGGCCGTCGCTTCGCTTTTTATATCAAGATTCACCACGCGCTCTGTGACGGTGCAACATTTACCAAATGGATGTCAGAGTCCACGGATCCCAAGGCCGGTTCCAAACTGAAAGCCATCTGGGAACGCAACTCTCGTGCCAGCACCGCCAGCACCCCCATTGTCGACAGCCTGCAATCGCCGATAAGTCTTCTGCGCAAATCAGCTCAGCTTTCTCTTGGGCTTGGCCGTTATGCCACCCAGATTATCAAACAGCGTTTGATTGAGGGTGACAACCGGGTTGCCCTGCCCTTGTCCGGTGCTCACACCGCACTTAATGCACCACTGACCGCTTCACGCAACCTGGCCTTTACCGAGTTTCCCCTGGATGAATTGAAGGCCATGGGTCGTACCGTCAACGGCACGCTCAATGATGTCGTATTGACTATTTGTGATGCGGCTCTGCGCCGCTATCTCGGGGAACAGGGCCAGGAGCCCAATGAGCCTATGGTCGCGGCAGTACCGGTCAATCTGCGCAAAAAGGATGCTGTTGTTGATGAGGGTAATATGGTCAGCAGCCTGCAAGTCAAATTGGGAGAACCCAACCAGTCTCCTGCCGAACGCCTGCGCATGGTCTCAGAGTCAGTAAAAATGGCCAAAGAGCTGTGCCAGGATATTCCGGCCGCAGCAACCCAGGTGGTCGGCTTTGGTTCAGCCTTGCTGGGCGCTGTCGGCAGTGCACTGCGCCTTGAAGGGATTATGCCGCCGCCACTTAATCTGGTTATCTCCAATGTACCCGGCCCCACCAATACCCGTTACTTTTCTGGTGCCAAATTACTGGCTACCTACCCGGTGTCAGGCATTGCGCCAATGACCGTACTGAATGTCACCGTGTACAGCTACAATAAAGTGCTCTACGTTGGCTTGGTGTCGGGGCGGCGCGCCCTGCCCCATCTGAGAGATTTGCGGCTTTGCATGGACGAGATTTATCAGGAATATAAGGCTGCTTTGCTGCCTTAGTCAGTAGCTGTTGAGACTGGTGGTTATTTATTTATCCCGGTCAATATCACATATAAATTGCGTCACCCAGTGTGCTGGAGTGACGCAATTTATATGTGGCACTTTATCCCATTCATGCTTATTAACCCGTATGTCCATGCAGCCGGGTTAATAATAATCTGCAAAAACATAATAACAATCACCCTTGTCCACCCTTGTCGGTCTGTTACTGATTGTTTTGACTTTATCCTCCTCAAGGAACCTTATTGACAGAATTAATCAACTTGACCCACTTCTCACTAACGGGTGGCGGCAGTTTCCTGAAACCTCTCTTCGCTCGAAAAAATCCTTTACAACCGAATGTCACCCGACAACAAAGATTTATCTGCCATATGGCCATCACTTTATTTACTGTTTAATGGAACAATAAAAATGTGGCCTTATTCAGATATTCCATTATGCTCAGGCATTATCTTCAAAGATCAAACGCTGATATTGTGTGAATTTGATAAAACCCGGTGGCGATAAATTATGTTGTGCTGCACAAATAGTTTGAAACGAGCAATTAAAAAATTGACAACTTTCACAGGCGATTAAGATATGCCACATTATGTGGGCCAACAAAATGACACAACTTTACCGAAAAACCAGCCTGAATTAAGCATTCTTGTTTGTGTGCTAAATGAACAGGATGCCATTGCTTTATTTTTGGACAGATTGATTCCAGTCATCAAATCAGCCACACAATCCTATGAAATAGTTTTTGTGAATGATGGCAGCACGGATCAAACCCTGAATATCCTGTACGAAAAATGCAGCGTCAAAGACAATCATATTCGCATCATTAATCTATCCAGAAATTTTGGGAAAGACATTGCCATGACAGCAGGCCTTGATCATGTTAAAGGCCAGGCGGTTATCCCTATGGACGTGGATTTGCAGGATCCGCCAGAACTGATCATTGACATGCTCAAGCTATGGAAAAAGGGCGCCGATACAGTTATTGCCATACGCTCCGATCGCAACAATGATAGTTTTATAAAACAAAAAACAGCTGTTGTTTTCTATAAATTAATACAAAAAATGTCGAGTATAAAAATTCCGCAAAATGCTGGTGATTTTCGCTTGATTGACCAAAAGTTGCTAAATGTAATCCGCAGAATGCCGGAAAGATCACGCTTTATGAAGGGTATATTCTCTTTCCCTGGATTTAAAAGTGAACATGTTTATTATAGTCGCCCACCAAGATCCACAGGAAGGTCCAAATGGGGTTTTTGGAAATTATGGAATTTTGCTCTTGATGGAATTTTTAATTTTTCAACCGTTCCCTTGCGTATATGGACTTATATGGGAGTACTCCTTGCCCTGCTTTCAACAAGCTATGCTGTCTATATTTTCTTCAAAACAATGATTCTGGGTGTGGATGTACCAGGTTATGCTTCTTTAATCTGCGCCATCCTTTTTTCGAGCGCGATAAATCTTATTGGTCTGGGTATTATCGGAGAATATATAGGGCGTATTTTTGAAGAAGTAAAAAACCGGCCCTTGTATGTGATTGAAAGTCTTTACGAGTATGAAGATTGCCTGCCTGACCCGCCGGAAAGGCCAGCTTTGCAAGCGCCACATGATTGATGATTCAGCATCTTAATACAGAATATCGCCATCTGCTGATATTTACCCGGTTCAGGTATTGAGCATTATTGGTGATAGATCAATATAGTGGCAAGAGGGCTTGTCGTGCTCAATATAAACTGTTATTTTGCTGCCAATGGTTATTGCTTCCGGGTTTTTCCAAAATACCTCACTTTTAAATGTGATGACCTGATCCGGGCTGGTAAGGTCGTGCCACTTTGCATAAATTCGCCAGGGATGCCGACCATTAACGGTAACGTGCTTATCACGTTCAATACGGCTCACCCGAGCACAAACTGGCCGCCCGGTTTTCATTAGACGCTTTACCCGCTGACGAGAGCGCACAGCAACTAGACCGGCAATGGCTGGTGCTAATGTCAACAAAACACCCAATCCAGCCAGTATTGATACCATACCCCACAAACTCCAAAAGCCATTGATACGAACATTCAGTTGATCAGGGTTTTGCAAGTCAGCATGCTGATAGTGGATCATTACCCGCTCTCCAACCTGGTATAATGACGGATTGCTGCCAATTCTGGCTTGAAACGTCTGCTCATTGCCACTGTGGTCAAGGAATTTCACCCGTGGCCGATAAACCGTGGAATCATCTGAATGACTGGCAACAAGTTCTATGACTTCACCATCAGTTTGGTGAGCACCGGCAAGAAATTCATTCACACCCAGATACAACCAAAGGGCAATAGCCAATAAAGCTGTGCCAATAATACCCAATGGCCACAGTAGCCTGTTCATAGTTCGAGTCTTAATCCATCTGTAATATAAAAACGGACAACAATATTGCTGTCCGTTTTGGGTTATGCCTCAATATATTCAGTGCGAGCTTGAACGACTTTGATCACGAATGCTTCGAAATTCATCCCCTTCACGCCAGTTTGGCCAGTCGCTGCCCTCGGCCAGTTCACGGCCCACCTGATAATAGAGTTTCAGGTCCGCTTCCACGCCTGACCAATCCCAGTCGGGATTGTACTCATCTTTGGGGGCATGGTAGCGATGTTTGGCATAATCTTGCGCAGCAGCCTTGCCGGCCGCCACACCACCGTTAACCAGGTCTTCACCCCCCTCGAAATAGATCATCGGCACGCCGCGCTTGGCAAAACTGAAGTGATCAGAGCGGTAGTAAAACCCTTTTTCCGGTGTGGGTTCATGTTTGGCTACCCGCTTTTGACTTTTCAGCGCCCGCTCAAGGTAATCGTCCAGTTCTGACTTACCCTTGCCTACCACCACAACATCCCGGGCCAGGCCACTGACAGAAAAAGCATCCATATTGACCCCGCCAACGGTTTGCGCCAGTGGATAAACCGGATTGGCGGCATAGGAAGCAGAGCCCAGCAAGCCGGACTCTTCAGCTGTAACCGCCAGAAAGAGAATGCTGCGACGAGCCGGACCGGCCTCAGCATGGGCTTTGGCCAGCGCAACCAGCGCTGCCGTACCTGTGGCGTTATCAACGGCACCATTGCAGATGTCATCGCCACTGTCATCAGCACCACAGCGCCCCAGATGATCCCAGTGGCCGGTATAAAGCACATATTCATCTGCGGCCTCAGTACCTGGCAAAATGCCAATCACGTTTCTTGAACGCTGTTCCTGAATACGATTATCAAAAGACAGCGAGGCCTTCAAACCCAGATCAATAGCCTTGAAATCAGGTTTGCGGGCAGCCTGGGTCAATGCAGCCAGATCCTGGCCTGCGGCGGCCAGCATCAATTCTGCTACGCCTTTTTGAATCCAGCCATTGGCCAGTGTCTGGTCACTATTGCCATTTTTACTGGCCGCCACATGCTGCGCACCGGTGTTCGAGGATTCCACCACATTCCAGCCATAGGCTGCCGGCACCGTGTCGTGCACAATCAACGCCGCTGCGGCCCCCTGACGGGCTGCCTCCTCATATTTATACGTCCAGCGACCATAATAGGTCATTGCCCGACCGTTAAAAGGGCCTTCCAAACCCTCTGTTTCATAATCTGGATCGTTCACCAGAATAATCACTGTTTTACCGTTTACATCCACGTCGGCATAGTCGTTCCAGCCTTTTTCCGGCGCATTGATACCATAGCCAACAAAAACCACTTCACTGTCCCGGATATCAACCCTGGGAGCTGAGCGATAACTAAAAACCACCATATCCGAGCCATAACCAAAGGAAAGGTCTGTATTGGCATTGGTGATTCTGAGCGGACTGACATTTTCGGCAGTAATCTCCACTAAAGGGACATCCTGCACCCAACTTCCTTTGTTACCCGGCTTTAAGCCTGCCTGAGCAAATGCTTTCTCCAGCAGGGCAATAGTTTTGTCTTCACCGGCTGTACCGGGAGCCCGGCCTTCATAAGCATCGGAGGACAGTTCTTTGGTAACACGTTTCATTAGATCCATCGGGGGATTTATATCGGCGGCAACCGGATGGGTACTGACCAGTATTGCAGCAATACCCGCAGTATAAAGCCATATACACGATTTATTCGATGAGCGGTTCAATGAGCGCTTTAACAACATAGTGGCTGCTTTCTCCATTTGAAAGACGACAGACGAAACGATGCGATTGTCACATTGCCAGGACACCAACTCAAGCTCACGAGTACTGCAAAAGGCGCCGCCGGGATTCAACCTAGATTCCTCAGTTGAGCGCTTATTTTGTCTTGTCGTTGAAAGTCACATAAGCACTGGACTTTTTGTCTTTGGTCGCATTCACCTTGCGGGTGAACGCGTTACGCACCCACTGACACCGCACCACCCGGTGCGTCGGCGGCGTTATTGCACCTTGCCTGACACACCAATTACAGCACCATTGGGCACGTCCAACTGTGGATTCCAGGTTCAAAGATACAGCAAGTGCCCACACACAAAGTCATCAGACTCTATACAGGGACGCAAACTCAATTTAGTCACTCGTAACGATAGGCAATCAACGATGGACATTCAGAGTCTGGTTAACGACAATCGGCGGTGGTTTTCGCCGTATTCATCTTTTGTAGTGCTGTTGTGCAACCTGATCCGTCACTCTCTAAGTGTCCGGTTGTCAGTTGTATAGAGTAGAAAATGCTTTAAAGAAAGCACTTGAACTTTTTTTATTGTTATTAATCACATTAAAACCGTTAAGTATTTATATGAAAAATATAGCTATTTTAAACCTGTTTCTACTGATCTCTACACTGACACAGGCAATGCCCGACAACGGTCCCGAGAAATTTTCCCAGCTGGGCTACCTGCTGGATACACCTGGCGAGACCCGTCTGGCCAGCGGTTCGCCAGGCCCAAAATACTGGCAGCAGCGGGCAGATTACAGGATTGCCGTTACAATTGATGATGCCCATCAGCGTGTTCACGGCGAGGAAACCATTACCTACCACAATAACAGTCCTCACGCCCTGACTTATCTCTGGCTGCAGCTGGATCAAAACCGTTTTCGCCCTGATTCAGACGATATGCTCACCCGCACTGCACCTGATTTTGCCCACTTTCCCTATAAAGATATGGCCCATCTGCTGACCCGCCGTGACTTTGCCGGTGGTGTGACCATTAAATCAGTGACCGATGGCAGTGGTGAGCCACTTAGCCATACCATCAATAAAACCATGATGCGTGTTGAGCTGTCCGAAGCCCTGGCACCCGGCGCGCAATATACCTTGTCTGTTGCCTGGGAACACAACATTATCGATGCGATCGCAGTCAGTGCCCGTAGCGGTTATGAGTTTTTCAAGGATGATGGTAACTATATCTACGAAATTGCCCAGTGGTATCCCCGTATGGCGGCCTATACGGATTATCAGGGCTGGCAGAACAAACAGTTTTTGGGCCGGGGGGAGTTCACTCTGGAACTGGGTGACTTTGATGTGGCCATCACTGTGCCTTCAGATCATATAGTCGCGGCTACCGGCGTTCTTCAAAACCCCAACGAAGTGCTGAACGAAATCCAGCTGGAACGCTACCGCAAGGTTCAGACATCTGGCGAACTGGGCTTTATCGTCACTCCCAAAGAAGCACTTGCGAATCAGGCCGGGGCCGCCAGTGGTGAACGTACCTGGCGTTTTCGGGCAGAAAATGTCCGTGACTTCGCTTTTGCCTCCTCCCGCAAATTTATCTGGGATGCCAAAATGGCCGCCAGTGGTTCCCGTGAGGTACTGACCATGTCATTTTATCCAAATGAGGCCGAGCCTTTGTGGAGTCAGTATTCAACCGCAGCCATCGCCCATACCATCGATGTTTATTCGCGCTATACCTTTGAGTACCCCTATCCCGTATCCATTTCCGTCAATGGGCCAGTTGGCGGTATGGAATACCCGATGATTACTTTCAACAAGCCGCGTCCCTACGGTGATGGCACCTACTGGGATGAGCGCCAGAAGGATGGAGACAAGACCTGGGAGCGCAGCAAATACGGCCTGATTTCAGTGATTATCCATGAGGTTGGCCACAATTACTTCCCAATGATCGTCAACTCCGATGAGCGTCAGTGGACCTGGATGGATGAAGGACTCAACACTTTTTTGCAGTTTATTACCGAGCAGGCCTGGCAGGAGGAATACCCTTCACGCCGTGGAGAACCTGAAAAAATTGTCGAGTACATGATCAGTGACCGGCAAACGCCGGTGATGACCAACTCAGAGTCTATCTATCAGTTTGGTAACAATGCCTACGCCAAACCGGCAACAGCACTCAATATTCTGCGCGAAAGTATTATGGGCCGCGAGCTGTTTGACTACGCCTTTAAGGAATACGCCCGACGCTGGCAATTCAAGCGCCCTACGCCAGCGGACTTTTTCCGCACTATGGAAGATGCTTCCGGTGTCGACCTGGACTGGTTCTGGCGGGGGTGGTTTTACGGTACCGAGCATGTGGATGTCGCCGTTGACGGTATCGAGTTGCACCTGCTGGATACCGCTGATCCCGATATAGAAAAAGCGTGGCAGAAGGCACAAAAGGAAGCTCTTGCTCCCACACTCAGCCAGCAACGCAATGCGGGACAGCAACGGCTGCTGGATAAATACCCGCAGTTGCGCGACTTCTATAATGACAGTGATGAATTTTCGGTAACACCCTGGGACTACGCCCGGTTTGAACAGTTAAAACAGACACTGACCGATCGTGAAAAAGCGCTGCTGAGTGCCGACAAAAACTTCTACACCGTTAGCTTTCGCAATATCGGTGGACTGGTTACGCCATTGCCCCTGCGTATTACCTATGCCGACGGACAGGTTGAAGAGCTACAGATTCCCGCTCAAATCTGGCGTTTTGATGCGGAGCAAGTGACCAGGCTGTTTATCACAGAAAAAGAAATTACGGCGATTGAATTTGACCCCTACCGGGCCACTGCCGATGCCAATACAGCCAACAATGCCTGGCCACGTAAAGCAAAGACCAGCCGTTTCAAGCTGTTCAAGGAAAGCGAAGAACCCAACCCGATGCGACGACACAGCAAAGAACAGTGGGAGCAGAACATCCAGTGATGCTCTCATCGCAAGCCCCAAATACACCGCTACCGCCAGTAAAGTGGCGCCAGTGGTTGTGCGGGCTGCTTGTGCTGTGGTTTATCGGGCCAATGCAGCCGGTTAGCGCCCACCCCTATCACAACAGTTTTGCTGAAATTGACTGGAGTGAATCCGGGCAGAACCTGGAGGTAGCCCTGAGGGTATTACCCGAAGACCTTGAAATGGCCCTTAGCTGGCACAGTGGGCGCGCTATTGTACTGGACCAGTCCCAGGGGCTTGAGAAGGTGCTTGGCACCTATTTGCAAGCCCATTTTCAGGTATTTCAAAACAGCGGTGAACGCCAGGCTATCAGCTTTGTCGGCCTGTCTGTAGCCTATGATGAAACCTGGTTGTATTTTGAAGTACAGGCCACGCCACAGATGAACCTGCGCCTGCGTAACACTTTGTTGATGGAGGTTGATCACAGCCAGATCAACCGGGTACAGCCGCTGTGGGCCTCACCCCAGGACACTCTGCTGTTAACCGCTCGTCAGCCGGAACAAGCGCTGTGGCAGGGCAACTGAAGATACGGGCGAACTTTGCAATACCATCACGTTCTATACAATAGATGCTTGACCTTTGATGACGTAAGCAAGAGGCTTACACTTTCAGATCTGCCCCGCCAACCTGCTCTACAGCTTCCGGTGAAGGCAACCTTCATAAGATTGTGAGGTAACACTGTTTTGAGTCTGATTCAAAAAAATACCCGCCGCCTGCTTGGTGCATTTTTTTTGCTGTGTAACACCAGCGTATCCTATAGCGCCATTGAGTACTCAGCTACCCAGCGCAGTACCATGGTCGATATGATTGACCAGCTCGAATCACGGCACTATGCCAAACTGCGTTATGACGATGATATGTCCTCAGAACATCTGGATAACTATCTGGATAATCTCGACGGTGGCCGGATGTTTTTTACCAGCGCTGATATTGCTGAATTTGAACGTTATCGCCATATTCAGGACGACTACCTTCACGATGGCAAACTGGAGCCCGGCTTTACAATTTTCAACCGTTTCCAGCAACGCCTGGAGGCGCGCTTAACCAGGGTTGTCGATACTATGAAGGATGCCGTTGCAGCCATGGACTTCAGCATCAACGAGGATTATCTGCTTGATAATGATGAGCGCGCCTGGGCCAGAGATGAGGCCGAACTGGATGACCGCTGGCGTCGTCACCTGAAAAATCAGGTACTGAGTCTGCGTATGTCTGACAAACCTGAAGATGACATTGCACAGACTCTGGTCAAACGCTATCGCAATCAACTCAAGCGTGTACGGCAGTATGACAGCCAGGATGCTTTTCAGATCTATGCCAATGCCCTGACCGAGCTTTACGACCCTCACACCAACTATCTGTCGCCGCGCCGTTCTGAAAATTTCAATATCAACATGAGCCTGTCACTGGAGGGTATCGGTGCTGTCCTGCAACTTGAAGATGAATACACCAAGGTAGTGCGCATTGTGCACGCAGGCCCTGCCGACAAGCAGGGCCAATTACAACCTTCTGATCGCATCCTGGCCGTTGCCCAGGGCAAGGACGGTGAATATGAAGATGTCATTGGCTGGCGTCTGGATGAAGTTGTAGAGAAGATTCGTGGCCCCAAGGGCACTACAGTACGCTTGCAAATACTGCCGGCCAAATCTGCCAACAATGCCGATCGCAAGGAAATTACCATTGTGCGCAACAAGGTCAAACTCGAAGAGCAGGCCGCACAGAAAAAAGTCATTGATGTGAAACGCGGTGATAAAACACTGAAAGTTGGCGTCATTGATATTCCCGCTTTTTACATTGACTTTGAGGCTATGCGACGCGGTGACAATGATTATAAAAGTACCAGTCGTGATGTCAGAAAACTACTTGATGACTTGCAGCGCGAAGACAAGGTTGATGGTATCGTCATTGATCTGCGCAACAATGGCGGTGGATCACTGCAAGAAGCCAACGATTTGACCGGCCTGTTTATCGAATATGGTCCAACGGTACAGATTCGTCACTCTTCCCGTCGGGTTGTACGCGAAGGCAAACCTATTCGTTCACCCTACTACCACGGCCCACTGGTAGTACTGATCAACCGCCTGAGCGCCTCTGCTTCGGAGATTTTTGCCGGTGCCATTCAGGATTATCAACGCGGTATTATTGTCGGTGACCGCTCATTTGGCAAAGGCACCGTACAAACCCTGATTAATCTGCCTGAAGGCCAGCTCAAGCTGACCGAATCCAAGTTTTATCGTGTATCGGGTGAAAGTACCCAGCATCGGGGAGTTGTGCCGGATGTTGTTTTTCCAGCTATTTACGATCACGAAAAAATTGGTGAAAGCTCTCTTGATCACGCCTTGGCCTGGGATAAAATCCGCCCGATTCGTCACCGCCTCTATGCAGATCTTTCAGCCGTTCTGCCCCAGTTGAACAGCCTCTTTGAGCAGCGCTCAGCCAATGACCCAGATTATATTTTTCTACAGGATCAGGTCGAGTTGGCCGATGAAACCCGGGCTATGAAGTCCCTGCCTCTCAATGAAAAAACCCGTCAGGCACTGGTGGATAAACAGGACAGCAAAAACCTGGCCATTGAGAACAAACGCCGCCAGGCGCTGGGTGAATCCCTGCTGAGCTCTCTCGATGAGCTCGACACTGATGACCAGGACGGTGACGCCCGGACCGACAAGCTTCATCAGGACATGCTGGCCAACAGCGACAGCCAGACACCCACCGACGCAGACAGAGACAGTGATACCGACAGCAACAATCCGGCTGCTGAGCAAAATGATGGCGAGACCGATAATGATGAGCGCGATGTGTTATTGACTGAGGCGAGCCACATTCTGATTGACGCACTTTTTCTGGAGAACCGGCAATACGCTGCCCGCAGTGAGCCGGAGCAGGCAAGTAAACAGGAATAAACCCGTTTTACACCGGTATACAGGCAGTAGCGAGCCAATGGGCTTCGTTACTGCCGTTCATTCTCCTTTTCCTTATTGAGCCAATCCCTCCTGGCGGGATTGACCAAACCAGGATAACTGCTGCTGCAAACGAACCACATCACCCACAATAATCAGGGTCGGTGCCTGCGGTTTTTCACGCGCCACTATGCTGGGCATCGTTGCCAGTGTGCCCAGTATGACCCGTTGCTTGTGCGTGGTGCCCTGCTCTATCAAAGCAAGTGGAGTTTCTGGTGAACGACCAACGGCAATCAACTCGCGGCAGATAACCGGCAGACCCACCAGTCCCATATAAAACACCAACGTTTCTGTTGGCAGGGTAAAACGGCTCCAATCGTGATCAACCGTAGCATTTTTCAGATAACCGGCTACAAAACGTACAGATTGTGCATAATCCCTGTGCGTCAAAGGAATGCCCGCATAACAGGCGGCGCCGCTGGCGGCGGTAATACCGGGCACGACCTGAAAATCAATACCATGCTCAGCCAACAATTCAATTTCTTCGCCACCACGGCCAAAAATAAAAGGATCACCGCCCTTCAGACGGGCCACACGTTTACCGCTCTGCGCCAATGAGAGCAATAACTGATTGATTTGCCCCTGTGGCACGGCGTGTTCAGAACGGGCTTTGCCAACATAGATACGTTCGGCATCGCGGCGAGCCATATCAACAATGGCCGGAGCCACCAGTCGGTCATAGAGCACAACCTCAGCGCGCTGCAACAGGCGGGCAGCCTTGAATGTCATCAAATCGGGATCACCGGGGCCGGCACCAATCAGGTAGACTTCACCGTGTCCAACTGAGCCAAAGCCCGAACGTACCTCTGCCTCCAGAGCCTGCTCCAGCAATGTCTCGGCAGCCACCTCCTGACGTGCCATAACCCGCTCACCAATACGGCCTTCAATGGCCTGCTCCCAGAAACGACGCGATGCATCCCCACCGAGCTTCGATGCCACCTGCTGACGCCAGCGACCGGCAAAGTCGGCCAGCCGACCATAGGCCGCCGGCAATAAAGCCTCTATCTGTCGTCGCGCCAGTCGCGCCAGTACCGGACTTTTACCCGAGCTGGTTACCGCCACCAACAGCGGATTGCGATCAATGATCGCTGGCACGATAAAGCTGCACAGAGCAGGATTATCGACCACATTGACCAGCAGCCTACGCTCACTGGCATCACGGTAAACAGCCTCATTGACAGCGCTATCGGGGGTGGCTGCCACAACCAGCATCTGGCCATCCATATCGGTACTGCAATATTCATCCTGACGCCAGTGACCTTTGCCCGCCTCAAGCCACTGCTTGAGTTCATCCGTGATTTGTGGACAAACGACATTCAGACGGGCACCGGCTGACAGTAACAATCGCGCTTTGCGGGTGGCAACAGTGCCACCGCCAACCAGCAAAACGGCTTTATCTTGCAGATTGAGGCAGACAGGCAGGTAATCCATTATTTTAACCCTGTGTCACACACAACCGTTCACAGCCACCCATGTAAGGGCGCAATACCTCAGGTACACTGACGCTGCCATCTTCGTGCTGATAGTTTTCCATTACAGCCACCAGCGTGCGACCTACAGCCAGCCCGGAACCGTTGAGTGTATGCAGTAATTCGGGCTTGTTACTGCCAGGGTTACGCCAGCGCGCCTGCATGCGTCGTGCCTGAAAATCGCCAAAGTGGCTGCAACTGGAAATTTCCCGATAAGTGTTCTGGGCTGGCAACCAGACTTCCAGATCGTAGGTTTTACGGGCTGAAAAACCCATATCACCCGTGCATAACAGCACTTTGCGATAAGGCAGTTCGAGCGCCTGCAAAATAGCTTCGGCGTGGCCTGTCAGCTCTTCCAGGGCCGCCACGGAATCCGTTGGCCGCACCAGCTGTACCAGCTCGACCTTCTCAAACTGGTGCTGGCGAATCATACCGCGTGTATCGCGCCCATAACTGCCCGCTTCACTGCGAAAACAGGGACTGTGGCAGACAAAACGCAAGCCGCGCTCACCCAGTTCGGGCGCTTCAAAGATACGACCGCGCGCCACATTGGTGACCGGTACTTCTGCTGTTGGAATCAGGTAGTAATCCTGATCGAAGCGCAGCCTGAATAAGTCTTCCTCAAACTTTGGTAGCTGGCCCGTGCCCTGCAGAGCGTCACGATTAACTATGTAGGGTACATAAATTTCACGATAACCATGTTGTTGGGTATGCGTATCAAGCATAAACTGAATCAGCGCCCGGTGCAGGCGAGCCAGCGGGCCGTACATCACAGTAAAACGTGAACCGGTGATCTTGCCGGCGGTTTCGGTATCCAGCAGCGTCAGCGCCTCACCGACATCAACATGGTCTTTCGGCTCAAAGTCAAAATGACGGGGTTCCCCCCAGCGGGCAAGTTCCACATTGTCTTCTTCACTGGCACCGGCAGGTATTTCATCGGCGGGCACATTGGGCATGCCCAGTAACAAGCTATCCAGCTCACTCTGTACAGACCGGGCCTGCTCAGTCAGTTCATCGAGTTGGTTGGCAATTTTTTGCAGGCTTTCGTTGACCTGGGCCTTGGCTTCTTCAACAGGTACGCCCTGCCCGACCAGCTGACCAATTTTTTTAGAGGCACTTTTACGTTCAGCCAGCAGCGCCTGGCTATCCATATCTGCCTGCTTGCGGCGGCCATCCAAAATCTCAAAGGCGGCAACGTCAAAAGTGAACCCACGACGGGCCAAAGCCGTTGCCACCGCCTGTGGGTCCTGCCTGAGAGCCTTGATATCCAACATGAACGATTTCCTGCTTTCCAAATAGGGGTTAATAAATACAATGGCTGTATGCCACACCTGTCAATTGTGACCACAACCTTGAATAAACAGGCCGGGATTACAGACCTGCTGTCAATAAGCGGGTCAGTGCAATACCTGCACCCGCTGCCAGCACACAGATAACAGCACTGCTGAGCATATAGCCAAAAGCCGGCAAATAGCTGCCGCGCTCCAACAGGCCGATCATCTCCAGTGAGAAAGTCGAGAAGGTGGTGAAGGCACCCAGAAAACCCACCATCAATGCGCCACGCCAGTGTGGGTGAATAAGCTGCCGTTCGAGCAGTACAAAGACCACTCCGATCAACAAAGAACCCACTATATTGACCAGCAGTGTAGCCAGTGGCCAACGCACCTCCCACAGACTGTGCAGCCAGTTGGAGATGAGATAGCGGCTGAGTGCTCCCGCTGCGCCACCCATGGCAATAAATACAATGAATTTCATAACATCAAACAAACATCAAGGGCAGGCACTTAATCGTAGCGGCGTATTGTACTGCTTTTATCAGCCTCGCGCAGGCTATCAAGCTTTTCGGCGATTCGCTGTTCCAGTCCGCGTGGCACCGGATAATAATAGCGCTGTTCACGCAGCTCAGGCGGAAAGTAGTTTTCACCGGCAGCGTAGGCGTCGGGTTCATCGTGGGCGTAGCGATAATCCGCACCGTGACCTTCTGTCTTCATCAGGGCGGTGGGAGCATTGCGCAGGTGTAGTGGTACCTCATAATCAGCACTGTTGGCCACATCAGCACGGGCACACTTGTATGCGGTATAAGCGGCATTGCTCTTGGGCGCACTGGCCACATAAAGAACTGCCTGAGCCAGCGCCAGCTCACCTTCTGGGCTGCCCAGACGCTCCTGCGTCTGCCAGGCATCCAGACATAGAGATAGCGCCCTCGGATCAGCATTGCCAACCTCTTCCGATGCCATACGCAATATCCGCCGGGCAATATAGAGCGGATCACATCCCCCATCGAGCATACGACAAAACCAGTACAGTGCTGCATCGGGGGCACTGCCACGCACCGCTTTGTGCAGAGCACTGATCTGGTCATAGAAAAGATCGCCACCTTTATCAAAACGGCGCAGGGAGGCCTGGGAGACTTCCGCCAGTGTTTTTGCTGTAACGGTGCGAATGCCCTGCTCAGTACTATCGGCCTGATCGGCTGCCAACTCCAGCAGATTGAGTGCCCGCCGGGCATCGCCATCAGCCTGGGCGGCCATGATGTCAAAGCAGCCCTCATCCACACTGACCGGTGGGTCAATAGTACTCAGCGCGTACTTGAGCAAGGTGGTCAGTTCAGATTGTGACAGCGAGCGAAGTTTATAAACCCGCGCACGGGACAGCAGTGCATTATTAAGCTCAAAGGATGGATTTTCAGTGGTCGCACCAATAAAGATCAGGGTGCCATCTTCAACATGGGGCAAAAAGGCATCCTGCTGGGACTTGTTGAAACGATGTACTTCATCAACAAAAAGTACCGTATCGCGGCCACTGGCACGATTCTGCCGGGCCTGGGCAATGGCTTCGCGGATATCCTTAACACCTGAGAGTACAGCCGATAGTTGCAAAAAATCTGCTTCAGCCGCTTCGGCCATAATACTTGCCAGCGTGGTCTTGCCGACGCCCGGCGGCCCCCACAGCACCATTGAGTGCAGATGCCCGCGCTCAATGGCCTGTTGCAGCGGTCGGCCATTGGCCAGTAAATGACTCTGGCCAACATAGGTGCTCAGCCCTTGTGGCCGCAGCCGTGCTGCCAGGGGTCGGTAGCCTCTGGTGGCTTCCTGTGCGAACAGGTCATTGGTCATGGTAGAACAGATCAGCACCTGCCGGTGGCGAGAAACTGAAGTCCTCTGGCGCAAGAGACGTGTTGTGTTTTACATCAAAAAAATGCACTTCAATGCTCTGCCCCAGGCTGTCAACAATATTCATGCCATCAATTGTATCCCCCTTGAAACGCAGTACCAGCGAACGAAAGCCCGCCGCTTTATCCAGCGGCTTCAATTGAAAACGTTCTCCTTTGTTATCAATGGTGTCAATCCGGTAATCGGCCCGAATAGCAGCTTCATCGCCACCCAGTACCTGCAGGGGACTCACGCCATCAGCTTCGGCAGTACTGCGCCGGGTGACAGTTTCCAGATCGCGGTCGTACTGCCAGAGATACTCAGGCGTGGCCAGGATCAACTGACTGTCAGGTGAGGTGATATCCCAGGCAAAATAGCCGGGGCGCAGCAGACGAAAATGGCCGGAACTGAGCAGCACCCGATCACTGCCCTGCACCGTTTGAGTCTGTTCAAAGCGTCCGCTCAGTGTTTTGACCGGAGCCAGTTTTTGCAACAGCTCATCCGTAGCGTCAGCCCGTGTGTGTAACGGCATTAATGTCAGCGTGAGCCATACAGCTGTCAAAAAATGGCGCATCGGGGAACTCCTTACTCTGGTGGTGGTGGCGCCAGCACTTCGCGCTGGCCGTTGCTGCCCATTTCTGATACCACACCGGCCATTTCCATTGACTCAATCAGGCGAGCCGCCCGGTTGTAACCGATGCGTAACTTGCGCTGTACGGAAGAAATGGAGGCGCGACGACTTTGGGTAACATAGTGTACGGCTTCATCGTAGAGGCTGTCTTCTTCCTCTCCCTCTCCAGCCGTACCGGCCTGTTGCAGCTCGCTGGCCGTGACCGGCGTATTACCACCTTCATCCAGCAAGCCGTCGATATAGGCCGGTTCACCCCGACGCTGCCAGTCAGCAACAACGCGGTGTACTTCCTCGTCAGATACAAAAGCACCGTGAACCCGGTTGGGCAGGCCCGAGCCCGGTGGCAGATACAGCATATCGCCGTGGCCGAGTAACTGCTCGGCACCACCCTGGTCAAGAATGGTGCGCGAATCCACTTTTGATGAGACCTGAAAAGCAATCCGTGTAGGTACATTGGCCTTGATCAAACCGGTAATAACATCCACCGATGGACGCTGAGTGGCCAGAATCAGGTGAATACCCGCTGCCCGTGCCTTCTGGGCGATACGGGCAATCAGTTCTTCCACTTTTTTGCCGACAATCATCATCATGTCGGCAAACTCATCAATCACCACCACAATAGCCGGTAGAGCCTCCAGGGAGGGAGGGGTTTGCTCTTCGTCAGTCTCGGCAAAAATCGGGTCCGGCGTCCACAGGGGATCAGGTATCGATGTACCCTGTTTGTCAGCATCGGCAATTTTGCGGTTATAACCCGCCAGATTACGCACTCCCAGCGAAGCCATCAGCTTGTAACGACGCTCCATCTCGGCAACACACCAGCGCAAGCCATTGGCGGCATCTTTCATATCCGTAATAACTGGCGTGAGCAGATGTGGAATACCATCGTAAACTGACAGTTCCAGCATCTTTGGGTCCACCAGCATCAACCGCACGTCTGCCGGTGTGGATTTGTATAACAGGCTGATCAGCATGGCATTGACGCCTACCGACTTACCCGAACCGGTGGTACCAGCCACCAGTAGATGGGGCATCTTGGCCAGATCAGCCACCACTGGCTCACCGGAAATATCATGGCCCAGGGCCAGGCTCAGGGGTGAGCGACTCTGATCAAAAGCACGCGAAGACAACACCTCTCTGAAGTTGACAATTTCACGGTCTTCATTTGGTATTTCAATACCCACCACTGACTTGCCCGGAATCACCTCCACAACCCGCACACTAATCACCGCCAGTGAACGGGCCAGATCTTTGGCCAGATTGGAAATACGCGATACCTTAGTGCCGGGAGCCGGTTGAATTTCAAAGCGGGTAATCACCGGACCGGGATAAACGGCCACGACCTCAGCCTTGATATTGAAATCAGCCAGTTTCAGCTCCAGCAGGCGCGATAGCGCTTCCAGCGCCTCTGGTGAATACCCTTTGTCCGGATCGTGAGTGGCGGCATCGAGCAAGTCCAGATGCGGCACCTCACCACTTACCGGCACATCAAATAGAAGCTGCTGCTTTTCCTTTTCCACCCGCTCGCTGGGCGCTGGCCTGGCCTTGACAGGTTTGATCTTGGGCGGCTTGCGTTTGCGGGTCTGTTCAACATGCTCGTCAATTTGCTGCTTGCGCAGCTCCAGTGCCTTTTCACGCTGACGGCGATCGCGGATACGGTCTATTGTACTTAAGCTCCACTCCCGGGCACGGCGGCCAGCTTCGATCGTCCAGGCGCCGAGCTTTTCCATCAGACGCAGCCAGCTCAGATCGGTAAAAATGGTCATTCCAAACAAAAATACAGATAGCAGAATCAGGCGACTGCCCACCTGGCTGAAGGCGTGGGTGGAGGCATCACCGATGGCCTGACCAAGAATACCACCGGCACCCTGTGGCAGGCCGGAGTGGCCCGAATCATTCATTGCCGCCAATGCCGTACCGGCAATCATCACCAGCACCAGACCCAGGGAGCGAATACCCAGCGTCATCCAGTCAAAGGGGCCGCCCTTGTGGCGCTCCAACAAAATAATGACAGCCCGATAGGCCAATAGCAGCGGGAACAGGAAAGCGGCATAGCCAACCAGCGAAAAAAACACATCTGACAGCCAGGCACCGGTGGGACCACCGGCATTGATAATTTTGCCGCCACTGCCAGTGGCTGACCAGCCGGGATCCTGGGTGCTATAAGTTGCCAGCGCCAGTACCAGGTAGGCACACATTGCGGTCACGCCTATAAAAGCACCCTCGCGCAAACGGGGGCCAAGAAAGCTTTGTGGAGTGCTGATGGTCTCTGACACGCTAATGGGTTCCCGAATAATTTGCCGTATTTTGCCAGTTTTTGATGATTTTCAAAAGGTTATAGCTCACATCTCGAAATAATCTGGCCTTTGTTGGCCCACGGCCTTTAAATTACCATAATCTGCCCCCATGTCGGGGACACAGTGGCTGTCAAACGCGGTCAAAAACACATATTGCGCCTTCATATAATATGGCGCCCAAACAGCGAGAAGCAGATTTTATGAGCGATGTGCAACACCACTCCCTGATTATTCTCGGTTCCGGCCCCGCCGGTTACACGGCAGCAGTCTATGCCGCCAGAGCCAATCTTGAGCCTGTGGTTATCACTGGCATTCAACAGGGCGGGCAATTGACAACCACCACCGAAGTCGAAAACTGGCCCGGTGGCGAGCCTGAGCTACAGGGGCCAGCGCTGATGCAACAGATGCAGGCACACGCTGAACGCTTCGAGACGAAGATTGTATTTGATCATATCGAAAAGGTTGACCTGTCCGTTCGCCCTCTGCGCCTGTCCGGTTCCGCTGAATACAGCTGTGACGCCCTGATTGTAGCCACCGGTGCCTCAGCTCAATACCTTGGCCTGCCCAGTGAAGAAGCCTTTATGGGCAAAGGTGTCAGCGCCTGCGCTACCTGTGACGGATTTTTTTATCGCCAGCGCAAAGTCGCCGTTATTGGAGGCGGTAATACCGCTGTCGAGGAAGCGCTCTACCTGTCTAATATTGCCGAGGAGGTCATTCTGGTACACCGGCGGGACGCCCTGCGCTCGGAAAAGGTTTTGCAGGATCGTCTGTTTGCCCGCGAAAAAGAAGGCAAAGTGCGTATTTTATGGGATCACACACTCGATGAGGTACTCGGTGATGACGGTGGTGTTACCGGTATGCGGGTGCGTTCTGTCAAAGACGGCAGTACCACAGATATCGAACTGGCGGGTGTATTTGTAGCCATCGGTCATAAACCCAATACAGATATTTTCGCCGGTCAGCTGGCAATGAAAGATGGCTATATTACTATTCGCAGTGGCCTGGAAGGCAATGCTACGGCAACCAGCGTCGAGGGTGTGTTTGCCGCTGGTGATGTCGGCGACCATATTTACCGGCAGGCGGTAACCTCGGCCGGTTTTGGCTGTATGGCGGCGCTCGATGCTGAAAAATATCTGGATAATCTGCACAGCCGATGAACCAGCTGAGGTACCTTGAAGGTGAGGAGGATTTTC
Source organism: Parahaliea sp. (assembly GCA_047974765.1). Classification (GTDB taxonomy): domain Bacteria; phylum Pseudomonadota; class Gammaproteobacteria; order Pseudomonadales; family Halieaceae; genus JBKECP01. The sequence goes on from JBKECP010000027.1 coordinate 94,343, forward strand.
CACCCACTTGTGAGGCACTGGATGATCCCAATGGCCTGCTGGCAATCGGGGGCGATCTCAGCCCTTCCCGCCTGTTACAGGCCTACCGGCAGGGTATCTTTCCCTGGTATAACGAATATCAACCGATATTGTGGTGGTCGCCTGAACCTCGCTCGGTACTGCTGCCTGATGAGCTGCATATTTCCCGCTCCCTGCGCAAAACACTGCGCAAAAATCACTTTTATCTGGGTGCCGACACCGCCTTTGCCGACGTAATGAACGCCTGCGCCGAGTTGCGCCCTCACCAGGAAGGCACCTGGATATCTGCTGACATGACACGCGCCTACGGTAAATTATTCCATCTGGGGCACGCTCATTCGATTGAAGTACGATCCGGCAAGGGTGAATTAGTGGGTGGACTCTATGGAGTGAGTATCGGTGGTGCATTCTTTGGTGAATCCATGTTTAGCCGTACTAACGACGCCTCCAAGGTAGCCCTGGTGGCTTTGGTCTGGCTCGCCAGACAAAGAGGCATTGGCCTGATTGACTGCCAGATAGAAAGTGAACACCTGAATTCGATGGGTGCGCGCAACCTGTCGCGGCTGGACTTTGAAAACAGGCTTGCCCAAACTGTTCATCTCGGTACCGGACCACTCAACTGGCACCTTCCTGCCACCTGTGGAGACCTGCTTTGACGTCATCACTGAGGGAACTGAGGGTGTACACCACTCACCCGCACAGTTGCAGCTATCTTGAGGATCAGGAGGCAACCACTCTTTTTGTTGATCCACATCAGGAAATTGACAGCAAACTCTACAGCAGCCTGTCAGCACTGGGGTTTCGTCGCAGCGGCAGTTATGTCTACCGCCCCCATTGCAGCACCTGCCATGCCTGTATTCCAGCCCGCGTACCGGTGCAGACCTTCAAACCCAATCGCAGTCAGCGCCGTACGCTCAAGCGCAACAGGGATCTGCATGTAGTAGCTACTGCCAATATTTGCGACGATGCTGCTTATGAACTCTATCGGCGTTACATTGAGGCCCGTCACGCCGATGGCGATATGTATCCGCCGGACAAAGAGCAGTACAAAGCCTTTCTCAACGATGCCTGGGACTGTACGCGCTACTATCGCTTCTATCACGACCAGCAGCTGCTGGCGATCAGTGTTGTGGATGTAATGCTGGATGGCCTGTCAGCCATTTACACATTTTTTGAACCCGAAGCAGATGAGCGCAGCCTCGGCAAGTTTGCTGTTTTGTGGCAGATTGAACAAACCCGCACGATGAATTTGCCCTATCTCTATCTCGGCTACTGGATCAACAACTGCCGAAAAATGGCCTACAAGGCCAATTTCCAGCCACTGCAACTGTTCATCAAACACAGCTGGCACAATAACGATGTCATTGCGAGCGATCAACAGGACATACTCTTAATAGCAGATTGATATGGCGCCTGCGGGCACTTTAGGGCAAAATGCGCCCCTGCTTTTTACTGAGGACCTGCCAGGGCATGGCCAAAGAAGACCAAATTGAAATGGAAGGCGAGGTAATTGATACTCTGCCCAATACCACTTTTCGGGTGCAGCTGGAAAACGGACATATTGTTACCGCTCATATTTCCGGCAAGATGCGTAAAAACTACATCCGTATTTTAACCGGTGACAAAGTGCGTGTTGAACTAACACCCTACGATCTGAGCAAAGGCCGCATTACCTACCGGGAGCGTTAATTATTCGCTCCCGCCAGGTTTTGCGGGCATCAGCTCTTTTCCAGCGTAACCTCTTCTTCCTCCACCAATACATCCAGTGCATCACCTGCACTGTTCAGGCGCACCTGTGCTATACCGCCTTTTTCTGACAGACTGCCAAACAGCACCAGTTCTGCCAGCGGCTTTTTGATGTATTCTCGAATCACCCGCTCCATTGGGCGTGCCCCCATGGTCTGGTCGTAACCTTTCTCTACCAGCCACAGACGGGCATCTTCATCGACATCCAGCGTCACCCGTTTTTCATCCAGCTGACCCTGAAGTTCACTCAGGAATTTATCAACCACAGTCAGAATTACATCTTCACCCAGAGGTTCAAACTGTACGATGGCATCCAGGCGATTGCGAAACTCCGGTGTAAAACTGCGGTTGACAGCCTCCAGTGCATCCGTACTGTGATCCTGAGCGGTGAAACCGATACTGCGACGGCTCATATTCTCGGCACCGGCATTGCTGGTCATCACGACAATGACATTGCGAAAATCTGCCTTGCGGCCATTGTTGTCAGTCAAGGTACCGTGGTCCATCACCTGAAGCAGCAAGTTAAAGACCTCGGGATGCGCTTTCTCAATTTCATCCAGCAGTACAACCGCATGGGGATGCTTGGTCACTGCATCCGTTAACAGGCCACCCTGATCAAAACCCACATATCCAGGTGGCGCCCCGATTAAACGGGAGACGGTGTGGCGCTCCATATACTCAGACATATCAAAGCGGATCAGCTCCAACCCCAGCAATCTGGCCAGCTGACGGGTGACTTCAGTTTTACCGACACCCGTTGGCCCCGCCAGTAAAAAGGAACCTATGGGCTTGTCACCACTACGCAACCCGGCCCTGGCCAACTTGATAGAGGTGGCCAGTGACGTGATCGCCTTGTTCTGACCAAATACCACCATTTGCAGATTTTTTTCCAGCTTCTGCAATACTTCACGATCATCCGAGCTGACACTTTTGGGGGGAATGCGGGCAATTTTGGCAATCACTGTTTCAATATCGCCCACACCAATGAGTTTTTTGCGTTTTGAAGGGGGTTGCAGCTGCTGATAGGCTCCCGCCTCATCAATCACATCAATGGCCTTATCCGGCAGGAAACGGTCGGTAATATAGCGCTCGGCCAAGTCTGTTGCTGTGCGCAGGGCTTTGTCGGTATAACGCAGCCCGTGATGCTCTTCAAAGCGAGACTTCAGCCCTTTCAATATTTTGTAAGCATCATCGGCGCTGGGTTCGAGCACATCCACTTTCTGGAAGCGACGGCTGAGCGCACGGTCCTTATCAAAAATACCCCGATATTCCTGGAAGGTGGTTGAACCAATACAGCGCATGGTGCCGGAAGTCAGCAGTGGTTTGAGCAGATTGGACGCATCCATAACACCACCGGAAGCCGCACCGGCACCGATAATGGTATGAATTTCATCAATAAACAAAATTGCACCTTCGCACTTTTTCAGCTCGGCCAACAACCCTTTGAAACGCTTTTCAAAATCACCCCGATATTTGGTGCCTGCCAGCAACGAACCCAAATCCAGTGAATAGACAACACTGTTTTGCAATAACTCGGGAACTTCAGCATCTACGATCATTTTGGCCAGGCCTTCAGCTATGGCTGTCTTGCCAACACCGGACTCTCCTACCAGCAGAGGGTTATTCTTGCGGCGGCGAGCCAGGATCTGGGCAACCCGTTCTACCTCGGATATACGTCCGATCAGCGGATCGATACGCCCTGCCAGAGCCTCTTCATTCAGATTGGTCGCATAGTTCTCTAAAGGACTGGTCTCTCCCTCCTCTCGTGACTCAGGGTTTGCTTCCAGGCGCTCCAGCTCGGCATCATCCTGATCACCACCCACCTTGGAGATACCATGGGTGATGTAGTTGACCACATCCAGGCGAGCGATAGTCTGGGTTTTAAGGAAAAAGACAGCCTGGCTTTCCTGCTCAGAAAAAATAGCCACCAGGACATTGGCACCGGTTACTTCACTTTTGCCTGCCGACTGAACATGAAATACCGCCCGCTGTAATACCCGCTGAAAACCCAGTGTTGGCTGTGTATCACGCTCTTCTTCGTCTTCGGGAATCAGCGGTGTTGTGGCATCGACAAACTCAACCAGATCACCGCGTAGAGCACTGATATTGGCACCACAAGCCTTCAGTACGGCAATGGCGTCGTTATCGTCCAGCAGAGCCAGCAGCAAATGCTCCACGGTCATAAATTCATGGCGTTTGGCGCGTGCGCCGCGGAAGGCCTCATTGAGTATCACTTCCAGATCATTAGTGAGCATTACCTTTACGCTCCCGGGACATTGCCCTCAGATTAACCCTCAGATGCTTCAATTTCACACAACAGGGGATGTTCGTGCTCGCGTGAATACTGATTGACCAGCGCCGCTTTGGTTTCAGCAATATCCCGAGTATAGATACCACACACACCTTTGCCCTGCGTATGTACCGTCAGCATGACATGTGTCGCCTGTTCTGTATTCATGCGGAAAAAGCGCTGCAGGATATCGACCACAAACTCCATGGGTGTGTAGTCATCATTGATCAATACTACCTTATACAACGGCGGCTGTTTAAGTTGCGGTTTTGACTCCTGCACCAATAGATTGCCATCGTAGTGATCGTTCTCTTTGGCAAGGTGCCAGTTATGGGTACTTACGCTGTTCACGTGACAAATTCCAGCTCTTATTGCAGCTACATACTGTATATGGATACATTATTTACCCTTTCAAGGGAAGCCCACATATTCATAAACGGAAAAAGGCCCACACAAGTGGGCCTTTCCGAATTGGGCTGCCTATACCGGGTCGGCGTTGGCAACCCGCCTCAGCCAATTACATATTTTTGATCAACTCCTGACCAAATTCAGAACAGCTGACCAATTTGGCACCATCCATCAGACGTTCGAAGTCATAGGTAACTGTACCGGCCTGAATAGCGCCATTCATACCCTTGATAATCAAATCGGCAGCCTCATTCCAGCCCATATGACGCAGCATCATCTCAGCAGATAGAATCAGTGAGCCAGGGTTAACCTTGTCCTGGCCGGCATACTTGGGCGCTGTACCGTGGGTTGCCTCAAACAGAGCCACGGAGTCAGACAGATTGGCTCCGGGCGCAATACCGATACCGCCGACCTGGGCTGCCAGCGCATCTGACAGATAATCGCCATTGAGGTTCAGGGTGGCCACGACGCTGTACTCTTTGGGCCGGGTCAGAATCTGTTGCAACATGGCATCGGCGATCACATCCTTGATCACAATATCCTTGCCGTTATTGGGATTTTTGATTTTCACCCAGGGACCACCATCGAGCAGCTCGCCATCAAATTCCTGCCGGGCCAGTTCATAGCCCCAGTCACGAAAGCCACCTTCGGTAAATTTCATGATGTTGCCCTTGTGTACCAGCGTAACTGACGGCAGATCCTGATCAATAGCATACTGAATGGCTTTGCGCACCAGACGTTTGGTGCCTTCTTCGGATACCGGCTTGATACCAATACCCACATTTTGCGGGAAGCGAATCTTGGTCGCACCCATTTCCCCGATCAGGAAATCAACCACCTTCTGCGCTTCTTCGGAACCGGCCTGGTATTCAATACCGGCGTAAATATCTTCAGAGTTTTCACGAAAGATCACCATATTGCAGTCGCCGGGATGTTTAACCGGCGAGGGTACACCCTCAAACCAGCGCACCGGCCGCAAGCAGGTATAAAGGTCAAGCTCCTGGCGCAGCGCCACATTGAGCGAGCGAAAGCCACCGCCTACAGGCGTGGTCAACGGGCCTTTGATACCTACAGAATATTCGCGGACAGCATCCAGGGTCTCTTCCGGGAACCAGTCGCCATCATACAGTTCAGCTGCCTTTTCACCGGTATAGATTTCCATCCAGGAAATTTTGCGCTCACCGCCGTAAGCTTTGTCAACGGCGGCATCAACAACGTCAATCATCACCGGGCTGATATCCACACCGATACCATCGCCCTCGATAAAGGGGATAATCGGATTGACAGGAACATTCAGACTGAAATCATCATTGACCGTGATTTTTTCACCATTGGCAGGCACCTTGATATGCTTGTAGCCCATTTGTCGTACTCCGTTGCTCAGGGGTTTTTGAAACGTGGGGTGCGTTATTCTTGAGAGGAATCCCAATTCAACAGCGGCTCAGTGTAGCAGGTTTTTACACCTTCTCTCGACCCATTTGGGCAATATTAAAAACCCTGGAAAGTATATGGCTACATTACTTTTATTTAACAAACCCTTCCGGGTACTGAGCCAGTTCAGTGATAGTCAGGGGCGCACTACACTGGCGAATTATCTGTCGGCACCGGGTTTTCGGGCAGCCGGGCGTCTGGACTATGATTCTGAAGGTTTGTTGCTGCTGACCGACAACGGTCACTTGCAACAGCGCATTGCCAATCCCCGCCACAAGCAGTGGAAGCACTACCGGGTACAGGTTGAGGGAGATATTAATGAAGATGCCCTCAATAAACTCCGCCGCGGCCTGATACTCAAAGACGGCCCCACTCTGCCTGCCAGGGCACAACGCATTACCGCACCGGCGGCGTTGTGGCCTCGCAACCCGCCCATACGCCAACGACAGCAACTGACAGACAGCTGGCTGGAGCTATCCATCCGTGAGGGACGCAACCGCCAGGTGCGACGCATGACAGCCGCTGTCGGTTTTCCCACCCTGCGACTGATCCGCTGGCAAATTGCCGACTGGTGTCTGGATCAGCTGGCACCGGGACAATACCGGCAAGTGACGGTCAATATGCCAGCGCTCACAACCGATCGTGGTTTTAATTCAGCAAAAGCACGCCCGACAAGGGCCAACAGGAGAAACCGGCCATGACACGCACCTGGTTACCTCATGTCACCGTAGCCTGCGTTATCCGTCGCGGTGATGATTACCTGCTGGTGGAAGAGCGCGATAAAATTACAGGCAAAATGGTATTTAACCAACCGGCTGGACACATTGAGCCCGGCGAATCCCTACAGGATGCTGCGCTGCGTGAAACCCGTGAAGAAACAGGCTGGCAAGTGGCGCTTGAAGGCATACTTGGCTGGTCGTTGCTGCAAGCACCCACTAACGGTATTACCTACTATCGGACGACCTTTCTGGCACGCCCTCTGGCAGCAATTGAAAACGCACAACTGGATTCGGATATCAGTGCCATTTACTGGCTTGATTTTGCTGCGATTACAGCAATATCTGATAGAATGCGCAGCCCTTTGGTGATCGCCTCGATAAAGCTTGAGCGCAGTGGTCGCCTGTTTCCTCTGGACGCAATACAGTATTCGATACCGGCATGAGTTTGAATGCAGCCCAAAAAGTGATTGTCGGCATGTCCGGCGGTGTTGATTCTTCGGTTTCTGCCCTGTTGCTGAAAGAGCAGGGCTATCGGGTCGAAGGCCTGTTTATGAAGAACTGGGAGGAAGACGACGGCACCGACTATTGCACCGCCAAAGAGGATTTTGCCGATGCCCAGGCTGTGGCCGACAAGCTGGGTATTACCCTGCACGCCGCTAATTTTGCCGCCGAATACTGGGATGGTGTATTTGAACACTTTTTAGCCGAATACCGCGCCGGACGAACGCCAAATCCGGATATCCTGTGTAATCGTGAAATAAAATTCAAAGCCTTTCTTGATTACGCCACCTTTTTAGGCGCGGATCTGATCGCCACTGGCCACTATGTTCGCCGCGGGCAAAATAATGGTAAAACCAGCCTGCTCAAAGGGCTCGACAACAACAAGGACCAGAGTTATTTTTTGCATGCGGTTGGCCATACCGAACTCACCAGAAGCCTGTTTGTGCTGGGTGATATTGAAAAACCCACAGTGCGCAAGCTGGCCGCACAACACAATTTGCCCACGGCCAGAAAGAAAGACTCTACCGGTATCTGTTTTATTGGCGAACGTCGCTTCAGCGACTTTCTTAAACGTTATTTACCGGCCCAGCCCGGCGAAATTTATTCACTTCATGGCGATTTTCTGGGACACCACCAGGGTCTGATGTACCACACTATTGGCCAGCGCCAGGGGCTGGGTATTGGCGGTCGCGCCGATGCCGGCGACGAACCCTGGTATGTCGTAGACAAGCATCTGGATAACAACGTGTTACTGGTAGCGCAGGGCAATGATCATCCGGCACTGTTCAAAAATACGCTTTATGTCAGCAATATCTACTGGGTCAGTGGTGACACACCGGATCTTCCCCATTATTGTTGCGCCAAGGTACGCTACCGGCAACAGGATCAGGATTGTGTGATTCACGCAGATACAGAGGGCTATCGTGTTGACTTTGCCAAACCACAGCGAGCAATTACACCCGGTCAGTCAGTGGTATTTTACAATGATGAACTCTGTCTGGGTGGCGGCGTTATCGAGGAGGCTGCCTGAATGAATACACACACACGTTCACATATTGAACAACAAACCATTGCCCTTGCCGGCGCGGTGCAGGCCATTCAACTGGTTGACCGGATCGCCAGCACGGGCGGCTGTTCACCAGAATTTGCCGAGGCCAGTCTGCACAGTCTGTTTCGTTTTGATGCCGACACTGTGGAAGCGGTTTATGGCGGTATTGGTGGCGTGCGCTCAGGTCTCAAAACACTGGCCACCCTGCTGACCAATGCACACGATGGCATCTCCCCGGTGATTCCCCGCTATCTTTTCAATCTACTCTATCTGGAACGCAAATACAGCGCGGATAGTAACATGATGAAAATAGTGCGCAGCCGACTTGAACACTCACAGTTTCGCACTGAAAATTTTGCCGCTGAACTGGCTGACATCAGTCACAGCGTAGCTGCTATCTATGAAGACACGCTGAGCAAAATGGCTTTTCGTATTAAAATTGCCGGCAGCCCTGAACACCTTCAAAACAGTCGCAATGCCGATATGATCCGCGCCCTGCTGCTGGCCGGTCTGCGCTCGGTTTTTTTGTGGCGGCAGCTGGGTGGGCGGCGCTGGAAGCTGTTTTTACAGCGCAAAACCCTGCTTGAAAATGCACAGAATCTGTCGCGCGATGCCCGCCTTGTGTAACATCTCCTCTTTCTATTTCTGTCCAGCCAGTATTGGCTTATTTCACCCGGAGACCGGTATGAACCTCTCAGCACTGAGTGCAGTATCCCCCATTGATGGCCGTTACGGCAGCAAAACAACGGCTTTGCGCGAGGTATTTAGTGAATATGGTCTGATCAAACGCCGGGTACTGGTAGAGATTCGCTGGTTGCAGCAATTGGCAAAACATGCCGGTATCAGTGAAGTTCCGGCTCTGTCAGATGACGCCAATGCCGCCCTGGAGCGTATTGTCAGCAATTTTGATGAAACCGCTGCCATTCGTATCAAAGACATTGAAGCGACCACCAATCACGATGTAAAAGCCGTCGAATATTTTATTAAGGAGCGCTTTGCAGATAGTGCCGAACTACAGGCAATAGCCGAGTTTGTGCACTTTGCATGTACCTCTGAAGATATCAACAATCTCTCCCACGCACTGATGCTGCGCGATGGTATGTGCGATGTCATGCTGCCCTGTATGCAGCACATCGTCAGCACACTGACGGGGCTTGCCATTGCCACGGCAGATACCCCCATGCTCTCACGTACCCACGGTCAGACTGCCAGCCCGACCACTATGGGCAAAGAGCTGGCCAATGTGGTTGCTCGCCTGCAACGCCAGATTGCGCAAATTCAGAATATTGAGTACCTGGGTAAAATTAATGGTGCCGTTGGCAATTACAACGCCCACCTCAGCGCCTATCCCGGCCTTGATTGGCAGCGCAATGCCCAGGACTTTGTCGAGTCGCTGGGCCTTGCCTTCAACCCTTATACCACCCAGATCGAACCCCACGATTATATGGCTGAATTGTTTGATGCCCTTGCCCGCTTCAATACTGTGCTGCTGGATTTTGACCGGGATATCTGGAGTTATATCTCAGTGGGTTATTTCAAACAGAAAACCGTTGTCGGAGAAGTGGGCTCCTCCACTATGCCGCACAAGGTTAACCCCATCGATTTTGAAAACTCCGAGGGCAATCTGGGTCTGGCTAATGCCATTTTTGGCCATTTATCAGCCAAGTTGCCCATCAGCCGCTGGCAGCGCGACCTGACCGACAGCACCGTGCTGCGCAACATGGGCGTTGGCCTTGGTTACAGCCTGATCGCCTATCAATCCAGCCTGAAGGGTATTGGCAAACTCCAGATTAATGAAGAACGCCTGCGGTCAGACCTCGACAATAGCTGGGAGGTATTGGCCGAACCAATACAAACCATTATGCGTCGCTACGGCATTGCCGAACCCTATGAAAAACTCAAAGCCCTCACCCGTGGTCAGGTGATCAACCGCGATACCATTCAGACTTTTGTCAGGACGTTGGCATTACCTGAAGAGGCATTGGATGAACTGCTGGCGCTGACGCCCGCCAGTTACATCGGCAATGCCGCCGATCAGGCACATGCTATTGTCCGGTCGGTATAATAGTGGCCAGAGGGCACCTGCACCTGCCCATTGATCACGAAGACTTTCTTCGTCGTCACTGGCAGCGTGAACCTCTGCTGATCCGATCTGCCCTGCCTGATTTTCAGCCGCCGTTGTCAGCTGATGAGCTGGCGGGGCTGGCTATGGAAGAGGCGCTCGAATCACGAATTATTTATCAAAATGCCCCCGGGCAATGGACACTTGAGTGCGGCCCTTTTAACCAGGCAGATTACCAGCGCACGGGGGCCTGGACATTGCTGGTGCAGGCGGTGGATTATTTTATTCCCGAAGTTGCCGCTTTGCGGCAACTGGTTGATTTTTTGCCTCAGTGGCGTTTTGACGATGTAATGATCAGCTATGCCAGCGACGGTGGCAGTGTCGGCCCTCACTTTGATCTCTACGATGTATTTTTACTCCAGGGCCAGGGGCAGCGTTTGTGGAAACTGGGCCAGCGCTGCGATAGTCACTCAGCTCTTTTGCCAGATAACGAATTGTCTATCCTGCAGGATTTTGAAAGCCACAGTGAATATCTGCTGGACCCCGGCGATATTCTTTATATACCGCCAAAAATGGCCCATTGGGGTATCGCCCGGGGTGATTGCACAACTTTTTCACTGGGCTTTCGCGCCCCCCGACGACACGATCTGCTGGCTCGATTGACGGATCATATTCTAGAACATGACATAAACGATGAATTAATGAATGATCCAGGTCGTGCACTCAATCACCAGCCCGGCAAAATCAGCAAAGAGGATTTACAGGCCGTTCGCAAACAGGTTTATGCACTGCTTGACGCTGAGGATTCCAGCCGCTGGTTTGGTGAACTGATCAGCGAACCTCGCTATCCGATAGAAGAAGCTCCCTATAGCGATGAGCAATTATCCCAATACCTGCAAGGCACTATTACCCTGCAACAAAACCCCGCATCACGCCTGGCCTGGACAGATACCAGCGGTGGGCAGATCTGTATTTTTGGCAATGGCTTCAGTTATGAGACAACGCACGAACACCGTGCGCTGATTATGGCTTTATGTGGACAACAATCTGTCACCCTCCATCTCGATGGCAAAGACAAAGAGCAGGCGCTGACACAATTTTTACTGACAACAGGCTGTTGTCATGTCATCTGACCCGACATTTTCAAATACACTTCGACTTGAGGTTGCCAGCTGGCAAACAGACCATGATATTTTGCGCAAGCTGCGTGAACAGGTTTTTGTCAGAGAGCAGTCCGTCCCCGCTGACATCGAATGGGACGGCCAGGACGAAAACTGTATCCATATACTGGCATATATTAATGGCCTGGCCATTGGCTGCGGTCGCCTGATGAGCGACGGCAAAGTGGGTCGTATGGCGGTATTGCCCGAATATAGAAAACATGGCGTGGGTTCAGCCATTTTGGAAAAAACAATCAACACGGCCAGTGTTTCAGGTCTTAAACACTTATACCTGCACGCCCAGGAACATGCTGTGGCTTTTTATCGAAAAGCCGGTTTTGAAGCCAAGGGTAACTCTTTTGAAGAGGCAGGTATTACTCACGTCCTGATGCACCGGATATTAACGCCCATCAAATAAGCGTTTTACCTGTTTTTTTCTTGCTGCTCACATCGACAAAAACACATCCATCAACTGTCGTGCTGCCGCATAGGCTGTAGTGCGCCCCGCTGATACGGCACTTTCCAGTTCCGGCCTGATGGTTTTTATATCGGCGTTTTGGCTCAGTGCCAATTGCAGCATTTCATCCACCAGCTGGCGCATCCAGGCGAGATTCTGGTGAGATCGTTTGTGATTGAACACCCCCGCCTGTTCTGCTTTTTCCCTGTACTGGCACACCATATCCCAAACCGTGTCAATATCACGTTTTTCAATGGCTGAGCAGGTCATCACCCGAGGCTGCCAAAAACTCTGGTGCTTAAGCAGACGCAGGGCGCTGCTGTAGTGCTGGCGGGACCGTTTGGCAAGTACAGAGCTGTCACCATCAGCTTTATTAATAAGCAGTGCGTCGGCCAGCTCAATAATCCCCTTTTTGATACCCTGCAACTCATCACCGGCACCTGGCAGCATCAGCACCATAAAGAAGTCAACCATACCCGCCACCTGGTATTCTGACTGGCCAACACCAACAGTCTCCACCAGAATGACATCGTAACCGGCCGCCTCACATAAAAGCATGGTTTCGCGGGTTTTCTGGGCCACACCACCCAGTGTGCCTTCAGTTGGCGAAGGACGGATAAAAGCTGCTTCGCACCGCGACAATTCCTCCATACGGGTCTTGTCACCAAGAATAGAACCACCGGCAATCGGCGATGAAGGGTCAACCGCCAGTACCGCAACACGATGTCCCTGTTTGATCAAATGCAAACCAAAGGCTTCAATAAAGGTGGATTTACCAACACCGGGTACACCGCTGATACCAATGCGAATACTGTTGCCACTGTGGGGCAGTACCTGTTCGAGAATAGTCTGTGCCTGCTGCCGATGATCAGTCAGCCGACTTTCGACCAGGGTAATTGCCTTGGCCAGTGCCCGACGATTGCCCGAGATAAGGCTGGCGAGATTGAAGGAAGTCAGGAGCTGACCTCATTGACAGCATTCAATACAGCCCGGGCGCTGTGGGGAATCGGTGTGCCGGGACCAAAAATACAGGTAACACCTGCATCGTAAAGATATTGGTAGTCCTGACGGGGAATTACGCCACCGGCAATAACCACAATGTCATCCGCACCCTGCTTGCGCAGCTCATCGATCAGCTGCGGTATCAGGGTTTTATGCCCCGCTGCCAATGAAGAGGCACCGACCACATGTACATCATTTTCGATCGCCTGCCGCGCCACTTCCTGTGGCGTAGAAAACATAGGTGAGAGATCAATATCAAAGCCAACATCAGCAAAAGCAGTGGCGATAACTTTGGCACCGCGATCGTGACCATCCTGCCCCATCTTGCACACCAGCATACGCGGGCGGCGGCCATGCTTTTTAATAAAATATTCGATATCGCTACTGATACCCTGCCAGCCAGTATCATTGCCAAAGGCCGCACCATATACACCGGATACGGTCTGTGCCTGCGCATTAAAACGCCCAAATTCTTTTTCCATGGCGTAAGAAATCTCCCCAACGCTGGCGCGAACCTGTGTTGCTGCCACCGCCAGTGCCAACAGGTTGCCCTCACCACTTTTAGCACAGTTTTCGATAGCGGCCAGTGCCGCCTGGACTTTGGCTTCATCACGATGGGCTTTGAGTTCACCAAGACGACGAATCTGGGATTCACGCACCACATCGTTGTCGATTTCCAGCACATCAACATCGTCTTCTTCGGCCAGCAGGTATTTATTAACACCCACAATCACATCATCACCACGGTCAATACGCGCTTGTTTGCGAGCCGCGGCCTCTTCGATACGCAATTTGGGCATACCGGTTTCAATAGCCCTGGCCATACCGCCAGCAGCTTCGACTTCTTCAATCAATGCCCAGGCTTTATCGGCAATATCCTGGGTGAGTTTTTCCATCATGTAGGATCCCCCCCAGGGATCAACCACTTTGGTGATGCCTGTCTCTTCCTGAATAATGAGCTGGGTATTGCGGGCGATACGGGCAGAAAATTCTGTCGGCAGGGCAATGGCTTCATCCAGGGCATTGGTGTGCAAAGACTGGGTGCCACCAAAGACAGCAGCCATTGCTTCAATAGTGGTGCGCACTACGTTGTTATAAGGGTCCTGTTCTGTCAGCGACCAACCGGAGGTTTGACTGTGGGTGCGCAACATGGAGCTTTTGGGATTCTTCGGTTCAAATTCGCTGACAATACGCGCCCACAACAGGCGGGCAGCCCGCATCTTTGCAATCTCCATATAGAAGTTCATGCCAATGCCCCAGAAAAAGGACAGACGCGGTGCAAACTGGTCAATATTCAAACCTGCCGCCAATGCCGTGCGAATATACTCTTTTCCATCGGCAAGGGTGTAGGCCAGCTCCAGAGCCGTATTGGCTCCCGCTTCCTGAATGTGGTAACCAGAAATGGAAATGGTGTTGAAACGCGGCATGTGCTCCGAGCAGTAAGCAATAATATCGCCGATAATGCGCATGCTAGGCTGAGGCGGATAAATATAAGTATTACGCACCATAAATTCTTTCAGAATATCGTTCTGAATTGTTCCCGCCAGCTGCTCCTGACTGACGCCCTGCTCCTGGGCTGCAACGATATAACCGGCCAGTACCGGCAATACGGCACCATTCATCGTCATCGATACCGACACCTTATCCAGGGCAATACCCTCGAACAGAACTTTCATATCCTCCACTGAATCAATAGCAACACCGGCCTTGCCAACATCGCCTGTTACCCGCGAGTGATCAGAATCATAACCACGGTGAGTGGCGAGGTCGAAGGCGACCGATATACCCTGCCCACCTGCAGCCAGCGCCTTGCGATAAAAAGCGTTGGATGCTTCAGCGGTGGAAAAACCCGCATACTGCCGGATAGTCCAGGGACGACCGGCATACATGGTTGCCTGCGGACCACGCACATAGGGTGAAAAACCGGGCATGGTGTCGGTATAGTCAAGACCATCAAGATCAGCCGCTGTATACAGAGGCATGACCGGAATATCCTCGGCAGTTTGCCATATCAGCTCGTCGGGCGAGCGCCCCTTCATCTGCTGAGTGGCCAATTCGTACCAGTTATCCTGTGTAGCACTGGTCTTGTCGTAAATGTTGTCGTTCATATTCTGTTCCTTAACATCGCCACCGTTTCAATGATCGGCTTTTACCGCAGGCTGACTCAACTCGATCAGCACACCATCACAGGATTTGGGATGAATAAAAATAGTCAGGCTGCCGTGTGCGCCAGGTTTGGGTGCATCTGTCAGGAACTGGTAGCCCTTTGCTTTTAAACGCGCCACATCCGCCTTGATATCATCAGAGCGAAAACATAAATGGTGTAAGCCACCGCCTCTTTTTTCCAGATAGGTGGCTACAGGGCCCGCTCCGGCAAGCGGATGTACCAGTTCAATACGGGTGGGCGGCAAGGGGAAAAAAGCCGTCGAGGTCTGGGCAGTGACCACATCCTCACTACCGTCAAAAGGCAGCTCAAAATCTTCCATAAAGCGTTTGATGGCCTTGTCCAGATCAGGCACAGCGATGGCAATATGATCAAGTGCGGTAATCATGCAGCCTCCTCAAACCAGTTGTTGCAGGAAAGATCCCGTTCTCTGCCTGCGCCTGGCGGCCACGGCTTCGGCTGATTCAACCACCATGACTTCATCCGGTGTAATTTTGAACAGAGCTTGCCCCTTGCTGATGATAATACCGTCACCCTCAACCAACACCCTGTCAATAGTACCGGCAAAAGGTGCATAGACTTTATTGAACATTTTCATCACTTCAACAATATACAGTGGGTCGCCCGCCTCAAAATGGCTGCCTGGCTGCACATAAAGTTGATGCTGCGGAGATTCGCGCCCATAGAACATACCACCACTGTCGGCCAGAATTTCATCAGATTTGGCCACCGGTGGCGGCGCCAATACTTTGGCCATTTTTTCCTGTAGTGCACTGCTCAACAGACGTTCGGGAATGTGTATGCTCAAATCCGTTTTTACACTCAGTTCATAATAGCCTGTGGCTTCGGCAATGCTGGGCAGGATGGCAAGAATATCCATGCCGGCCTGAAACCCCTTGTGAGCGGCGCGCACCTGTTGCCATTGTTCGCTGCCAAAACCCGCTGGCGCCTCACTCTGGGACAGCAGACTTTGCAGGGCAATCCAGTCATCGGCGTCAGTACGGTTATTCAGCTCACCGTAGAAATCCAGCGCCTGTTGCAAAATATCATTGTCATGATCCCAAATCATACTCGACGCCGCTGCGTCAGGCACATAGTCCATATTCAAAAAGTGGTATGTATCACCCAGCAGCTCAACGGGGTTTTCATTCCAGCTGATAGCCCCTTCAATCAGGGTATAGCAGTCACGATTGATACTGAGCCAGCCGCTGAGCACATGGGGTTCAGCCAGTAAAAGCCAAAGTGGTCGCAGCAGCAGTGTGCGCTTTAATGCCAGCGCCTGTACCAGGGCTTTACCTGCCTCACCATCGTGACCAGGCTGAGCTGCCTTACAAATTTCCTGCCAGGCATAATCAAGGTCCATATCATCAGCACGCTGTTTCAGTTCACCCACTGCCGTCAGGTAAGGAACGATAAAACGAGTGGTTGGCCGGGCGTTGATATTCTGGCCGATAAACCAGTTGATCAGACCGTAGTGAAATTCCAGATTTGTAGCCAGGTCCCTGCCCCGCATATGGGTTCGACGAATAGTCTCAGCCATACGTTCATAGCTGTCCAGGCGTGTTTTGCCCGCCGTCAGCAGCAACGCAATATTGGAATCATAGGCGCCAGCGAGGGTGTATTTCATAAATGTATCGGTGTCCGGGTTGTGAACACTGATACCCTGATCATCACGAATTTCACCTTCGGTCGCATCCGACCAGTACTCAATCACCCCGCCTGCGCTCGGTTGCAGCGCCTGATTAGTAGCATTGAGACGGGCTTCCACGCTGTCGTTGTGACGCAGCTGCCGCTCAGGTTTTGGCAAGCGCGGACCGTGTGCCGCCAGTAAAACCATTGCTTCCACCAGCGATTCCACAATGAAGCACTCAGCCGGATTGTCAGGATCAGTGAATTTAAGAGCGTAGCAAAGCTCGGTAACCCGGTGCTCCACCTGAATGCGCGTATTCATTTCCATGAAAAAGTGCTGGTCACGATCGACAATACACTCAAAGGTGGAAACCGAGTCCAGACCGACTGCCTCACCAAAGCGGGCCGCTTCATCTTCCATCGCGCGCAGTGTAAGCAGATCCTGCTCCAAAACATTCTGTTCACTGTGCTGACCACTGGCTTTGGCTTGCTCGATAGCCGCTGTCAATGACTCCACCGTCACTGAAACTTCCAGCAGTTTCTGCTCATGCATCTGTAAAGAACAATCACGGCCACCCATCGTTATACACCACTGGCCATTGCCTATCACCTGAATTTCCTGGTGGCGGGTGGTCTCGATATTCAGTTCAACCAGCACATTTTTATTGTCACCAGGGCCGGTGGTTTTTACCTCATTGAGAATTTCCCGCACCATCTCTGCGGTGCGCGCAGCCTCGCCCGTGTTGAGAATACGTTGACCCTTGCCACCGCCACCGCTGATCGCTTTCAGACGAATCCGGTTATGGGGATAGCGGGTGGCCATTTTTTCGACCGCTTCGGTCAGGGTTATACACAACTCGTCAATGCTGTAAAGGTCGATGCCTTTGGCATAAGATGCTGCCAGTACCAGATCTGCCTTGTCCTCCAGGGTAATACCCTGATCATCCAGACTCTCCTCTTTTACAGTCAGTTCATGTTGTCGACAGAGTACTTTCAGATCATCTATTTGGGGATATTTTTTCAGCAAGGTTAGTGCTGTACCGTTATCGATGCCCGGGGTAACTGATACATCACACTTAAGAGCCGTGCGTTTGGCTTCATCTTTCAAACCTGCATCATGGACAGTTCTGGAACAGGGTCCAATAAAATCAAGTCCGGCTTTTTCCATGGCCACGACCATATTTTCATCTTCGGCCATAAAGCCATAACCGGCAAAAATAGCGTTGTAATTATTGTCGTGGGCGATACCGATAATCTGGGCGATACGCTGATCGCGCTCTTCCTTGTTGGCGCCGCTGTAATCGGGTACCCGATGAACATGTTCCGGCTTGGGCATACTGCGCAGCTCAGGTGCCAGCGCATTTTGATACACAATGGAATCCTTCTCTGACAGCAAAATGCCAAAGTCCTCGATGCCCATTTCACGAAAAACATCCATTGCCTCCTTGCGAATGGGGCCACGACAGATAATTAGCGGACGCAAATGCCGACAGTTGAAGGATGCCCGCCAGCCGGTCGATTGTTTATCCGGTTGCCGGTCGCGGTGGATCAGTGGATTGCGAAGATAGTGCTCGTTAGACACGGGATTTCCTCTATTTGTAATTCTGCTGGTTCGCACAAAGATAGTTGACGCCTTAATGAAACTCGCGTTGCACCGAGGCCAGTGGCCCAGGCTGATAATGACGCAGGCAGAAACCCATATGTTCAACCAGCACCTGGCGCAAATCTGATGGCATCACAATTTGCGAAATCGAGCCGAGGCTGAGCGCTTCATTGGGGTTCATCAGCTCCCGTTCATAACGCTGTGCCAGTAGTTGTTCCTCGGCTTTAACCCAACCATTGACCAGCTCACGAGCCGTCTCAGCAGCAACTTCCGGCGACAAACCCGCCTGCTGCTGGGCCTGTGTTTCGGCAGCCAGTCTGGCAGATGCTGAACCGCGGATCCTGCGCAGCTCATCCTTGTAGACATACTCGACTCCCGCTGGCCCCATAACGGCAACTCTTGTCGTTGGTAGCGCCACAACAAAATCAGCACCGGTCGGATAATTATTATAGGAGGCATAGGCACCGCCAAAAGCATTGCGCACCAGTACCAGAAAACGCGGGGTACGCAAATCGACAATGGCATCAAGCATGGCGCGGCCAGCCTGTACGATACCGCCAGATTCCTGCTCCCGCCCCGGCAAAAAGCCGGTGGTATCTTCGAGAAAAATCACCGGGATATTGTAGAGATTACAAAAACGGATAAAACGGGCATTTTTGTAGGCTGCGGCAATATCAATCTGGCCTGAGGCAACAGCGGAATTATTGGCCACAAAGCCAATGACATTGCCCCCCATACGACCCAGTGCAGTTACTGTGTTGCGGGCGCGATCAGCCTGAATTTCCAGGAAGTCGCCATGATCACACAACTGCTGAATCAAAATGGTGATATCAATTGGTGTATTAAAGCCAGTTGGCGAATTAAAGGCTTTTTTGAGCAGGATATCGATATCCCAGGTTTTGCGATCAAGCGGATCGGACGAGGCCTGAAAAGGTGCCAGCTCGGCATTGTGACCAGGCAGGTAATTAAGCAGGGAGCGCACC
Source organism: Parahaliea sp. (assembly GCA_047974765.1). Lineage (GTDB taxonomy): Bacteria > Pseudomonadota > Gammaproteobacteria > Pseudomonadales > Halieaceae > JBKECP01. The sequence continues at coordinate 113,564 of JBKECP010000027.1, forward strand.
TTGCGCAGGGCAGCCACCTCATCGGGCACACTGAAATCCGTTACCCCACTCTGGCTATGTACGCCCGGCCCACCAAGTTCATCCGGGGTCACATCCTCACCCAGTACCGATTTGACAACACCTGGCCCGGTTAGACCAAAGAAGGTTTCATTGGGCTGTATCAAAAAGCTGCCCTGCCGCGGCAGATAGGAGCCACCACCGGCGTTAAAGCCGAACATGCACATAATACTGGGTACCACACCGGAAATTTTGCGCAGGGCGGTAAAGGCATCGGCATAGCCATCCAGACCACCAACACCTGCCGGGATATAGGCACCGGCAGAATCATTAAGACCGACCAGCGGAATTCGCCGCTTGGCGGCCAGCTCGAACAAACGGGCCAGCTTTTTACCATTGGTAGCATCCATCGAGCCCGCACGCACGGTAAAATCATGGCCGTAAATAGCCACGTCACGACCACCTACTTTAATCAGCGCTGTCACCAGCGAAGCACCGTCGAGATTGGGTCCCCAGTTCTGGTAGAGCACTGTCGGCTCATCGTCGGCAAGATAGTGAATACGCTCCCAGACTGTCATCCTGTTTTTGTCATGCTGGCGCTGGATACTGCGCACACCTGCTGCCAGATAGGGGCGCTGTTGCAAGGCCCAGCCAGCTTTCAATGCTGACTCATAAAGGCCCGGCTCAGTGACCATCTGCCCGGGGACCCTGAATTCAGGTGCCTTTTTTTCATCAAAGGGATTGTCGAGAGAAGCTGTCAGTTCGTTATCATTTCTTGCCGTCATAATACTTGCATTCCAGACTGTGTAGGATCTGTTCACTAAAAGCAGTTGCTATTGTAAAGGCAGTGATTGTGCAGGAAAAATTGCACAGGAGGCGGTATAGGAATAGGATGGCGCCGCAGCCCACTGCTGGTATAAAACAGTAATTCACCCACCGCAAGTGAGTCAATTTCCCAAGGTGACATTAAAATTGACATTCTCGACAGGCTCATCATCGATACGGTCGACAAAGTCGGTGAACGCAGTCTATCCGGTACAACAGATCCCCTTTGCCAGAGCTTGACGCTACAGAAAATCATTACCCATGCTGACTAAAAACCTGCGCATCGACGAATTACCCTATCAAAACGATAGCTGTGCGATGTTCGAGGCACTGCGCGATCTGCCTGACGCCGCCCTGCTCGACAGCTGTGCTTTTGGCAATACAGGCAAAGCTCAACACGGTACCCGCTTTGATATTCTGGTCGCTGAAGCCGCTGCAGACAGTCCACCACCTCTGTCAGCCCGGGCGCCATCACAGGCCAGTAAACAGTATTTTCAGGAGCTGGCATACTTTTATCGGCATCGTTACAACAAACACAAGACACCGCATGCCGACCTCCCCTTTTGTGGCGGCCTGCTTGGTTATATCGGCTACGAAGCCGGCGCAGATTTACTGGATGTTAGCGCAGCGGCGCCTGTGCCAACCACTGCGCTGCCCGCCGCCCGCCTGGTCGCCTATGACAGCTGTGTTATACAGGATCATTTGCTCAAACGAAGCCTGCTGATCAGCCAGCCAGCCCAGCCCAAAGCACGCCGCCAGGACTGGCTGGCCCGCCTGCAAAATACACACGGAACTAGCTCTGCCAATATACATGCCACAAATACTGCCAGCGCGACAACTGCCCGACACGCTTTCCAATTGCAGGCCCCCTTCAAGGCCAATATAACCGCACAGGACTATCGCGCCGCATTTGAGCGTATCAGCGATTATATTCACGCCGGTGATTGCTATCAGGTTAATTTCAGCCAGCGCTTTGCCGCACCCTATCGCGGTGACCCCTGGCAGGCCTATCGCAAATTGCGCAATATTGCCTGTGCGCCTTTCTCCGGCTATCTGCAAACAGATGACGGTGCTGTATTATGCCTTTCACCTGAGCGTTTTATTTTGTTACAGGGTCGCCATATTCAGACCCGTCCCATCAAGGGCACCCGCCCACGTCAACTGCATGACCCCGCTGCTGATCGCGCACTGGCACACGCCCTGCAAAACAGTTCCAAAGACCAGGCAGAGAATTTAATGATTGTCGATTTACTGCGCAACGACATCGGCCGCAGCTGTATACCGGGCAGTACCCGCGTTGAAGGCTTGTTTGAACTGGAAAGCTATCCCACTGTTCACCATCTGGTGAGCACCATCAGCGCCACACTGGCCACCAACCACGATGCCATTGATTTGCTGCGCCACTGCTTTCCCGGTGGCTCCATTACCGGTGCCCCCAAACACCGGGCGATGGAAATTATTGCTGAGCTGGAGACAGATCGACGTGAAGCCTACTGCGGCTCACTGCTTTACATCAGTGCCGATGGCCGTATGGACAGTAATATTGCTATCCGCAGTCTGCTTTGCCTTCAGGAAAAACAGCAGCAAGTGGGAGAAATTCGCTGCTGGGCAGGTGGTGGTATCGTTGCAGACTCAGACTGCGCCAGTGAATATCAGGAGAGTTTTGACAAAGTCGGTGCTTTTTTAAGCGCGCTGGAAAAGCATTCGGGATTCAATCGCTGAACCCCGAATGCCAAAAATAATATAACACCGACAACAACACGATTATTTACAGTGTCAGCGAACGATCACTGGCACGTATAAACGCCTGTTTCAGATCTTCAAAGGTGTGGACAGCCAGAAACTGGGGAAACTCAGCTATCACATTGTCTGGCGCATGAAACAAAATACCAACATCAGCCTCAGTCAGCATACTGGTGTCGTTGTAGGAGTCACCAGCAGCAATTACCCGGTAATTCAGCCCGTGCAAGGCCTTTATCGACATTCGCTTGGGATCTTTCTGGCGCAATTTATAGTCAATGACCCGGCCATCCTCATCACAGACAAGGCGATGGCAGAACAGTGTTGGCCAGGCCAGCTGGCACATCAACGGCTGGGAAAATTCATAAAAAGTGTCAGACAGAATAATGACCTGAAAACGCTCACGCAGCCAATTCACAAAATCAATCGCACCAGGTAACGGCTCCAAAGTGGCAATAACCGCCTGAATATCATCGATACGTAATTGATGCTGATCCAGCAATGCCAGGCGCTGGCGCATCAACACATCGTAATCCGGAATATCACGGGTGGTTGCCCGTAATGCGTCAATACCGGTTTTATCGGCAAAGGCAATCCAGATTTCAGGGACGAGAACCCCTTCCAGATCAAGGCAGGCCAGTTCCATAAATCAGTTTCCTCAAATAATTAATTCGATGTAATAAACAGAAAAATTCAGATAAACAGAGCGCAACAATCTACCGGCTCTGATACCCAGCGGCAACAGCAACAAGATATATTTGAAACACGTTGAAGCGTGCTATTAATAAACGGGTAGGTCGATATCGGCAAACAAGGCTTCCAGCTCAGCCTTACTGTCGCAGGCAAAAGCCTCATCAACCACATTACGGCTCAGATGCGGGGCAAAATCCTGGATAAAATCATACATATAACCACGCAAAAAAGTGCCCTGACGAAAACCAATGCGTGTCACGCTGGCACGGAACAGGCCGCTGGCATCCAATGGCACCAGATCACTATCTGCTTCTTCATCCCAAGCCATAGCCGCAACAATACCAATACCCAGACCAAGGCGAACATAGGTTTTAATCACATCTGAATCAGCGGCAGTAAAGACCACTTTCGGTTCGAGACCTTTTTTACTGAAGGCTTCATCCAGTTTTGAGCGCCCCGTAAAACCAAACACATAGGTCACAATGGGATGGGCCACCACATCTTCCAGTGTCAGCGTGGACAATTGAGTCAGTGGATGGTTGCGCGGTACCAATACACAACGGTTCCAGCGATAACAGGGCATCATCACCAGGTCAGAAAAGAGCTCCAGGGCCTCGGTTGCAATAGCAAAGTCTGCTTTGCCACGAGCCGCCATCTCTGAAATTTGCAAAGGTGTACCCTGGTGCATATGCAGGGAAACATCGGGATAGCGTTCGATAAACGAGCGAATGGTAGCCGGTAGTGCATAGCGGGCCTGGGTGTGAGTGGTGGCAATGCTCAGGCTGCCCTTCTTCTCATTGGCATACTCCTGGGCAACCTGTTTAATGCTCTCAACCCGGTGCAGTACGTCACCGGCCACTTTCAAAATAACCTCTCCGGCCGGTGTCACATGGGTCAAATGCTTGCCACTGCGGGCAAAAATCTCAACACCCAGTTCATCCTCCAACAGGCGGATCTGCTTACTGATACCCGGCTGCGAAGTGTACAGACTCTGCGCCGTTGCAGAGACGTTTAAATCGTGATGCGCCACTTCCCAGATGTAACGCAACTGCTGCAATTTCATTCCTTCCTCCAGTTTGTTCTGTAATTCAGCGCAAAAACCCGCTCAAAATAACAGGTGTGAGCCAGAACAGAACAGCTGCCAGCAACAGGCTTACTGGCAGAATAGTCGTCAATGAGCATTTTCGCTAGTAATTGCCTTCTAATTTAGTCCAACATCATCGTCAGTCGATGCAAGCGGCAGGCGATTGGCCACACCATGAGGCACATGGCCGGTGGCAATATGTGGGCTTGCTGAGGCACAGTGCGTTTGCTGGTCATCAAAAAAAACATCAGCCTGATAAGCACGCAAAAACTCCGTTTTGTTGAGTCCACCCAGAAAAATGGATTCATCAATACGGATATTCCAGGAGCGCAACGTGCGGATAACACGCTCATGGGCCGGTGCCGAACGCGCAGTAACCAGAGCTGTTCTGATGGGGGCCTTAGTAGACGGCAGCGCTTGTTGTAAGCGCTGCAAAGCCGCCAGAAAAGGCTTAAAAGGTCCGCCCTCCAGCGGTGTGTGAGCCGCGGCCTGTTCACTGGCCGTAAAGGCTGCCAGGCCTTCTGACTTGTAAACCCGCTCGGCTTCATCGGAGAACAGTACAGCATCGCCATCAAAGGCAAAGCGCAACTGACCGCTATCGGAACGGTCACCGCCACGGGAGGACATCAATGTGGCTGCTGCCACACCACAATCCAGGGCATGACGCACATCGTCAGCTTCACTGGACAAAAATAACTGGCAGCCAAAAGCCCGAATATAGCGCCAGGGACTCTCACCACCACAAAAGGCAGCACGGGTAATCGGCAAACGATAATGCTGGATGGAATTAAAAACACGCAAACCGGTATCGGCACTGTTGCGCGATAACAGCACCACTTCGACCTGGGTATCCTCGGTCAACACCTCATTGAGACCGAGCAGTTTTTTGACCATGGGAAAGGCCTCACCCTCGGCCAGAGGCTCATCTTCATGTGCAATCTGGTATGCCGAATAAGCTGCCAGACCCTCTTTCTCGTAAACCGCATGACTGTCATCAAGGTTGAACAGTGCACGCGAAGATATAGCCACAACCAGACGGCGTTCATCCGCCGCCCCCATTAGCGTATTACTCAATTCAGTATTTAATTCAGTTGCTGACATCAGCCTGTTGCCCCGAGCGGCGACTTCCAAAATAATCGCGGGAAAGTTTAAATACCACCGGCGACAATAGTAACAGTGCAATAATGTTTGGTATTGCCATAAAGGCGTTGAGTATATCGGCAATCAGCCAGACAAGATTGAGTTCAATCATGGCGCCTACCGGCAGGGCAACGACCCAGGCCAGACGGAACCAGATAATAGCCCGTGTACCCAGTAAATATACGACACAGCGTTCGCCGTAGTAAGCCCAGCCGATAATTGTTGAAAATGCAAATAATGCCAGTCCGACAGTTACCACATAACGCCCACCGGGCAGTGCCGAATTAAAAGCCAGGGAGGTCAGGCTGGCACCGCTGACACCACTTGGTATCACATCCATAATAACAATCACCAGGCCGGTTACCGAACACACCACCAGTGTATCGATAAAGGTGCCAAGCATGGCAATCATACCCTGCTGTACTGGCGAGTTGGTACGGGCAGCAGCGTGTGCTATCGGTGCGCTGCCAAGGCCCGCCTCATTGGAAAAAATACCTCGTGCCACCCCGTAACGCAGTGCCATCCACACACTTGCACCGGCAAAACCACCCGCGGCGGCTGTACCGTTGAATGCACTGTCAATAATGACACCTATCGCCGCAGGAACATGAGTGGCATACATGATCAATACAACGATACCCATTGTGATATAGCTCAGCGCCATTACCGGCACCAGCAGGCTGGCAATAGATGAAATACGGCGAATCCCGCCCAGCACCACAATTGCCACCAGCACCATCAGGCCAAGCCCGGTATAAAGTGGCTCTATATGAAAGGCGTCATTAAGGGCGTCGGCAACCGAATTGGATTGCACGGTGTTACCAATACCAAAGCCCGCCAGTGCACCAAATAACGCAAAGGCATAAGCCAGCCAGTGCCAGTGTTCTTTTAAGCCGTTGCGGATATAGTACATGGGGCCACCACTGTAATTGCCCTGGCTGTCCTGCTCACGAAAACGTACTGCACAAACGGCTTCGGCATATTTGGTTGCCATACCGAGCAGTGCCGTTATCCACATCCAGAACAGCGCACCTGGCCCCCCCATAGCCACAGCGGTGGCAACACCGGCGATATTACCGGTGCCAATAGTGGCCGACAGTGAGGTCATTAAAGCGGCAAAAGGCGAGATATCGCCTTTTGCCTTGTTGGCACTGTCAATATTGCGGCCACGCACCAGCAAACGAAGGGCCATCGGAATTTTACGCAGGGTCAAAAAACGCAAGCCGAGGCTGAGGTAAAAACCGGTACCCAACAACAGTACCAACATCACCGGTCCCCACATGAAATCTTTGAACAGCTTAATATCGGCGATGGTTACTTCCATTGTGCGCTTTTCCCGCTTGTGTTGTTATGACCTGAGTATGACTCAGAGGCAATTATCGCGCTGGGCCATCAGGCCAAAAATACCACCGGTGTGTACAAAAACAATATCCTGACAGTCGCTGAAACGACCTGCAGCCAGCTCCTGCAACATGCCGTAAAAAGCCTTGCCGGTATAAACCGGATCCAGCACCAGCCCTTCCATACATGCCAATTCACGAATAAGCTGAAAAATTTCCGGCCCCGCCTGGGCATAGCCCTCACCAACATAGCCATCCAGCATTCGTGGTGTGACAGTCAGCACGGGCATCCGGGGATAGCGCTGATACCAGTCGGCTGTATCTTCATGAATCTTATTGACAAAATACGCTGCATCGTCGCAAACATTCACGCCCCAGACCGTCATCGGCAGCTGATACAAGGCAGCGCCCAGCGTCAGCCCCGCCTGGGTTCCACCAGAACCACTGGCCGTTACGATATGAGCCTGCCCGATAGCCGCAGCCTGCAAATCCTCCGCCAGCTCCCGGGCGGCGGCTATATAACCCCAGGCACCTATACCATCTGAACCGCCTGTGGGAATCACCAGGGCTTTGTGGCCATTGGCGGCATAGTTTGCCTGCCGGTCGGCAAAGAGCTGCGACAAATTGGCAATGTATTCACTCACAGCAAAACACTCAACGAAAGCACCAGCCAGATGATCGAGAAAATAATTGCCATCAGTGCCGACTGTTGGCTCACCCCGCAACAGCAAATGCACCGACAAACCAAAACGGGCACCGGCAAAGGCGGTGGCGCGACAATGATTACTTTGCAGGCCACCACAGGTAATCAGGGTGTCACAGCCTTCATCCTGGGCATGAGCCAGAATAAATTCCAGCTTGCGAACTTTATTGCCGCTCAGAACACAGCCAGTCAGATCATCCCGTTTCACCCAAAGACGCTGTCCCCGCCCCCAGGCTTTACTGGCTCTGGGCAGATATTGCAGCGGCGTGGGTGTGCGGGCCAGATCGACCCGCCGTGGAAAATCAGTGAACATCAGGCAGCTATAGACTTCAGCGTACCCTTTGGCAGGACCGCATGAACATGCATGCGCTGAAACTTCATCTCTACCTTGTCAGCAACAGTCAGCACCACATAATGCTCATCCAGCGCACTGATACGCCCAAGGATACCGGCGGTAGTGACAACTTCATCACCCTTGTTCAGGGCCGAAACCATTGCCTCATGTTCTTTCTGGCGCTTGCGTTGAGGACGAATGGCAATGAAATAAAACAGTGCAAACAGACCGACCATAAAAACAATACCAAACAGATCAGCACCCTGCTGCTGGGCAGGCGCACCGGCTGTCTGGGCGTGAGCACTGGCGATGAACAAACTCATAGTGAATTCCTTACAGTAAAATATATCTGCCCGCAACGGACAGGTTTTGCTACAGGCCGCTAAATGTACCGGGTTTGAAAGACCCTAGCAATGAGCCCGAAACCCTGACCACAGTGACACCCTGCTCTCTTGGTAACACCTAAGGCATTGATTTTTCGGTTGACATTGCAGGATCAGCTGTTACCCTCAAACGCTCTGAATTACTGTTTTTGATTCTCATTTATCGCTAAAAACAGTATCGGCGCAAGAGGCGAAACAGCCAGGTTTCATGCATAGAATTTCAATCTACATCCTGATCATTCTGTTGACCTGTGTCCAGGTCAGCGCAGTAACAGCTGATATTCTCACCCCGCACCCGAGTGAGAACACAACGGGTACTTCATCACAAAGCCACAGTTGTAAAATCAGCCATATTGATGACTTTTTATCGTTGTCTGATTTTTTATCTGATACGGATGAAGATACTTTACTGACAAAAAACCCTTTATTTGCACAAAGTACCCAGGACCATCCCGATCAGCCTGGTCACTGTCACTGCTGTCACTGCCACGGTATACACCTGCCACTGAGCGGCTTTGTCGCCTCTATTTCCCTGCCACCCCCTTCCGACCCCCACTTCACCAATCTTGAAGTCAGCACCTTCGGTCACTACGCCCCCATACTGCGCCCCCCTATCATCTGATCCTGTAACCACGCCACCTTTTGTTATTAAAGGTGGTCAGACCCTGACTCATCTTTACGGGATTAATTTATGAATAATTGTTACAAACGCTGGTATAGCCTGCGTCGATACGGCGCATTGGTTATAACTGTTATTTTGCTTAACTGGCAAAATACTGCCCTTGCACAGAGCAATACTGAAACAGCTCCCGCCTCTTTGAGCCTGGCAGAGGCCTTGTCACTGTCACTGGCTAACAACCCCTCACTGCAGGCTTATGCACCGCAACTGGAGCAACTTAAAGGCGAAGAGATCAAGGCCGGGCTTAAACCGGCACTGGAACTCGGGCTGGATATTGAAAACGCCCTTGGTTCCGGCGATTTTTCCGACACGGATGCAGCTGAATACACCCTGTCTCTGTCTTCGGTTATTGAGCGCGGTGACAAACGCAAGGCACGACTGCTGGTTTCGCAGCGCCAGATTGACCTGCTCAGCGCCCGCCGCAGTGCCCAGGCAATGGATCTGCTGGCCTCAGTGACCCGACAGTACATCAGTACCCTGGCACTACAGGAAAAAGTCAAACTGGCTGAACACGTACTCAATACAGCACGCTCACTGAAATATTCAGTCAAACATCTTGTTGATAACGCCGCCTCGCCACAAGCAGAGTTGCTGCGGGCACAGGCCACAGAAACCCGGGCCAGCCTCGACCTGGCACGCGCCAGCGCACTCTATGACGCCGAACGCGCTACACTGGCGGCAATACTGGGCACCAACTGGACAATGACACCTCGCCTGTCAGGCAGGCTCACCATCCCGACAGATGCCGTTTCTTTTGACGCGCTGTGGACACTGGCCAGTAATAGCCTGTCAATGCTGGCTTTTGCCTCTGAGATCCGTGTGCGTGAGGCCGAGGTGGATCTGGCCCGCACAAATGCCCACGCCAATATCAGCTGGCAACTCGGTACCCGTTATTTCAACGACAGCAACGATACCGCACTGATCGCCGGTATTTCCATGCCCCTGTTCAGTGGCAGACGCAATCAGGGCAATGAGCAAAGTGCCCACGCTGCCCGCCAGCAAAGCCAGTTGCGCCAGCAGGTGGCACTGATCGAGCTGCGGGCTCGCCTGTATCGTGCCTACCGCGAATACGACCAGCTCCGCCAAAGCGCTATCGTACTGCAGGAAGAGGTAATTCCCATGCTTCATGAGGCATTCTCCCAGGCTCGCGGTGCCTATGAACGCGGGCGTTACAGCTATATCGAATGGATGTCAGCTCACGGTGAACTGATCGCCGCTGAAACCGCCCGCATCGACAGTATTGCCAGTGCCGCTCTCAACCAGGCCTTTATCGAACAGCTCAGTGCCAGTTCACTGACAGCATTCAGCACTAAAGTACCTGCCAGCATCATCAACTATCAACCCGGGCAACAGGATACAGACTATGAAGACCACTAAAGCATTTCTGAGCACCCTTCTTGCCTCCAACCTGTTGCTGGCCGCTGGCATATTGCCACTGGCCGCACCATCACTGGCATTGCAGGACGATGAGCCTACCCATGAAGATACCCATGAGCACAATGAACATGAGACAGAGGAACATGAGGATGATAAAGACCATCACAGTGATGAAAGTGACGAGCAGAACAGTAAGGACAGGCAAAAGCACCATCAGGATGAAAACAGCCACGATGAAAACAGTGATAACACAACGATTACACAAGCCATGGCTACGGCTTCAGGTATTCGCACACAAACAGCCGGTGCCGAAACCATTCAGCACACCCTGAGCGTCTATGGTCGCCTGATACCTCACCCGGATCGTCTGGCCCGGGTCAGTGCCCGTTTTCCGGGGCTGGTTACATCAGTTGATGCCAGCCCGGGTGATCAGGTTAAAGCCGGTATGCGTCTGGCCCGTATCGAGGCCGACCAAAGCCTGAACACCTATGCTCTGACATCACCGATTGCAGGCACTGTGATCGACCGCAATATCAGTCTCGGCGAATATGCTCGCACCGAGCCGCTGTTTTCCGTCGCTGACCTGAGCGTATTACAGGCCGAACTGAAATTATTCCCACGACAAATGGCGAATGTGCAGCAGGGTCAAAGGGTCAACATTGTCAGTGGTGATAATGACCAGCTGATTCTGAGTCAGGTTGACTATCTGCTGCCAGCACAGGACAAGGCTCCCTTTATCCACGCTTTTGCCAGTATCGATAACCGTACCGGCAAACTGGGCCTGGGCCAACTGGTACAGGCTCGTATTGTGATTGAACAAGTGGAGGTATCGGTTGCCGTTGAAAATGATGCTTTGCAAAGCATGGAAGGCACTACGGTTATCTTTATCCGTCAGGGTGACAACTACAAAGTGCGGCAGGTAAGTCTGGGCAGACGCGATGAGCGACACACTGAAATCACCAACGGCCTGGCCGCCGGTGAAGAATATGTCAGTGATAACAGCTATCTGATCAAGGCCGATCTGGAGAAATCCGGTGCCGGCCACAGTCACTGACAGGAGGCACAGCCATGATTGATTATATTGTGCACCTCGCAGTGAGGCGTCGCTTCCTCATGCTCAGCCTGATTGTGTTGATTATAGGTGCTGGCATATGGAGCTATCGTCACTTATCTATCGACGCCGTGCCCGACATTACCAATGTGCAGGTACAGATCAACACTGAAGCACCGGGATTTTCACCACTGGAGGTCGAACAACGTATTACCTTCTCCGTTGAAACCGCTCTTTACGGCCTGCCAGAGCTGGCCTATACCCGCTCTCTGTCACGCTATGGTTTGTCACAGGTAACCGTAGTATTTAAAGAAGGTACTGATCTCTATTTCGCCCGCGATCGGGTCAATGAGCGTCTCGGAGCCATCCGCAATGCTCTTCCACCTGGCCTGGAACCAGCTATGGGACCTGTAGCGACAGGCCTTGGCGAAATCTACACCTACACCCTTATCGGTGATCCTGATACACCTCAGCAAAATGGCCAGCCCTGGGATACCACTGCTTTGCGAGAGGTACAGGATTGGATCATCCGGCCACAGCTGGCACAGGTGCCGGGAGTGGTTGAAATCAATACTATGGGAGGCTACCAGAAACAGTACCATGTCACTCCCTACCCCGAGCGCATGCTGGCTTTTGACATCACCTTGCAACAACTCAGTGATGCACTGGCAGCCAACAACGTCAACCGCGGCGCCGGTTTTGTTGATCGCAATGGCTACCAGTTGCTGGTACGTTCACCAGGCCAGCTACAGACCATCGAGGATATTGCGCGGGTGGTAATTGCCAACCGTGACGGTACACCTGTCAAGGTGGCTGATGTGGCTGATATTGCCATTGGTCAGGAGCTGCGCACTGGTGCAGCCACCCGCGATGGCCAGGAAACTGTACTTGGCACAGTGATGATGCTGGCTGGCGAAAATTCACGGCAAGTGGCTTTGACTGTCGACAAACAGTTATCGCTAATCGCGCCCAGCCTGCCAGCAGGCGTACAAGTAGAAACGGTCTACGACCGCACCACCCTGGTTGACAAGGCAATGACCACCGTCAGGAAAAATCTGCTGGAAGGGGCTCTGTTGGTCATCGTTATTCTGTTTCTGTTATTGGGCAATCTGCGAGCAGCGCTAATTACCGCAGCCGTGATTCCCCTGGCCATGCTGGCCACCTTCACGGGCATGGTTCAAGCAGGCGTATCAGCTAATCTGATGAGTCTGGGCGCACTTGACTTTGGCCTGATCGTTGACGGTGCTGTCATCATCGTGGAAAACTGCATCCGACGGTTATCACAAGAACAACACCGCAACGGCAACCCCCTGCCCCTCAAGGAACGTCTGGAACAGGTTTACCAGGCCACGGCAGAGGTCATCCGGCCCAGCCTGTTTGGCGTTGCCATTATCACTCTGGTTTATGTGCCCATCTTTACCCTGAGCGGCGTGGAAGGCAAAATGTTCCACCCAATGGCTGCCACCGTAGTCATGGCCCTGCTGTCAGCCATGGTGCTCTCTTTAACTGTTGTACCTGCGGCAGTGGCCATCTTTCTCGGTGGCCGAATCCGGCAGGAATCCGAAGGCGGGCCACTGCACATACTGCGCGAACTCTATCGACGGGCACTGATTGCAACCTTGCGTTTGCGAACACTGACACTGGTGCTGGCCAGTTCTCTGCTGGCCCTCAGTCTGTGGCTGGCCAGCACTCTTGGGGCTGAATTTGTACCGCAGCTAAATGAGGGCGACCTGGCTCTGCATGCCCTGCGGATACCCGGCACTTCGCTGAATCAGTCTGTGGCCATGCAGGAACAGCTTGAGAAAGAGATTCTCAAACTGCCTGAAGTAAATACCGTATTTTCCAAGATCGGCACACCGGAAATCGCTACCGACCCAATGCCACCTAACGTAGCCGATACTTTCGTCATGCTTAAACCTGCCGGACAATGGCCCGACCCGTACAAATCCAGAGATCGCCTGTTACAACAGCTGCGCGAAATTACTGCGGCGGTACCAGGAAATAACTACGAGTTCACCCAGCCAATTGAAATGCGTTTTAATGAGCTTGTCTCTGGTGTGCGCGCAGATGTTGCTCTGAAAATCTACGGCGATGATCTGGTACAACTCAGGCAGAGTGCCGAACAGATCCGGGAAGTAATGAGCGCAATTCCTGGTGCTATTGACGCCCGGGTGGAACAGGTCAGTAACCTGCCCCTGCTCTCTATCGAACCGCGTCGCACCGAACTGGCACGCTACGGCCTCAACATCGACCAGCTACAACAACTCATGGCCGGCGCCATCGGCGGAAAAGAAGCTGGTATTATCTACGAGGGTGATCGCCGCTTCCCATTAATAGTGCGATTACCAGAGCAGCTACGACAGGATGTCGAGGGTTTTGGTAATCTGCCGGTGCCATTACCCAATGGCGGTTATCTGCCACTGTCAGAGGTGGCTGAACTCAATATGAGTACTGCTCCCAGCCAGATCAGCCGCGAAAACGGCAAGCGTCGAGTGGTCATCAGCTCGAACGTGCAGGGCCGAGATCTGGCCAGCTATGTCAGCGAACTGGAACAGCAGGTAACTGCCAAGGTCGATATTCCGGCCGGTTACTGGCTTGAATACGGCGGCACCTTTGAGCACCTGGCCTCAGCTACCCAGCGCCTGTCCATTGTGGTGCCAGTTACATTACTCGCCATTTTCATCCTGCTGATAATGGCTTTTAACTCCATGCGTGATGCATTGATCATTTTTAGCGGTGTGCCACTGGCTCTGACCGGAGGCGTGATACTGTTGTGGCTGCGGGGTATGCCACTATCGATTTCTGCCGGTATCGGTTTTATCGCACTGTCAGGTATCTCCGTACTCAATGGACTGGTAATGGTGTCCTTTATTCGAGAATTACAACAGGACACAGGCAGGGTTTATCAGGCCGTGGTTGACGGTGCTGTTATTCGTCTGCGGCCAGTACTGATGACAGCACTGGTGGCCAGCCTGGGTTTCGTGCCCATGGCCCTGAATACTGGCACCGGCGCCGAAGTACAGCGCCCACTGGCAACCGTTGTCATTGGCGGTATCGTATCTTCAACCCTGCTGACTTTATTTGTACTGCCAGCACTTTATACCCTGCTACACCGGGATCGAAAGAACCGTGAACAAACCCTATGAAAACAATCGGCGCGGAGTAATCCGCGTCCTTTCCATAAGTGTTCTGTCTGATTAATTCGTTTAAGTACGCTGTTCACTGATTCAATAATTTCGTTGGCTGGTTTAGTCCATCGAAATGGCTTTGGCTCTTCTGGATTACTGCTATTAACAGCATATGCTGTGGATGGCTCTTCTCCGGTCCTGTGAGTGAAAAAGGATGCCGATGCCCACGTAATCTGTTGGTATATAAGGCTTCTGACACATTACATAGAACAGGACAATGGGAATCGACATCCAGAGTGATATCTTGGGCCTCAAGGGGCAGTGCGTCAATCAGATAGAGTTGGATGAGCGGGAACAGCAGCTTGTCATTCACTGCCGTCGGGATAAGCGTAGGAACGCAATAGACTCCGTTACCGGACAGAAAGGAACGATCAACCG
>JBKECP010000028.1:0-30029 GCA_047974765.1 Parahaliea sp.
AACGAATTGGCGCATGGCACGAGAATCATAAAGGGCTTCCTCAGCAGCAGGATCAGAGAGGCTGAACCAGTGCTGCAGGAAGTGGATGAGCAACATGCGTTCGATGCCTAGGGGTCGCCGGCCAGCGCCTTTTGGGTTCCGGTAGAACGGTTCGATGGCTTCGCAGAGCTCTTTCAAGGGAATGATCTCTTCCATATAATCCAGAAATTGCTCTTTGCGCGTTTTCTTACGGTACTTCTCGAAGCCGTCCGTCAGCGATTTTTGTTTCATCGGCAAGATAAACTCGGTGAATGACTAGATTTGTGTATTATCGCGCAAATTATGAATTAATCAGAGATGCCTTAATAGTGTTTCAGACTTTCAGGTAGCATTTAAAAGGTTGGTTCAATGCGGGTGAGCAGTGCGTGAATGCTCTGCTGTTAGGTATAAAAAAGGGCCGCTAAGCGACCCTTTTAAAAAGTTTAAGATTCCAGCACTGTGGGCGGGCTGCTTTGTTGTTCAACCTGTAAATCACGCCCCAGATAGAGGTAGATGGCTGGCAGTACATAAAGTGTAAACAGTGTGCCGATGGTCATACCGGAGGCAATGACCAGGCCCATGGAAAAGCGGGATGAGGCACCGGGGCCAGAACCAATTAATAGTGGCACCATGGCTAGTACCAATGCGGCTGTTGTCATCAGTACCGGACGCAGACGAACGGCAGCGGCTTCTTCGATTGCCATGCGTTTGCTACGACCCTGCTCCTGCAGGCGGTTGGCAAATTCCACGATTAAAATACCGTGCTTGGAGATAACACCGATCAGTGTTACCAAGCCTACCTGGGTGTAGATGTTGAGAGTGGCTCCTGGCACCTGAAACATGGCCAGAATATTCAGGCACAATAATGCGCCGCTGATTGACATGGGTACAGTAACCAGCATGATGACTGGATCCCGGAAGGATTCAAATTGAGCCGATAGCACCAAATAGATCAGCAGCAGGGCAAAGAAGAAAGTTGTCAACAGGGAGCTGCCTTCATACTTGAATTGCCGACTTTCGCCCGCGTAATCGACACTGTATTCCTGTGTTAGTACGTCGTTGGCAATGTCTTCCAGTGTTGCCAGAGCCGTACCTAAATCTACGCCTGGGCGCGGCAAGCCAGACAGTGTGACAGCATTGAGCTGCTGGAAACTGCGCAGGCTACGGGGAACCACTTTGTTCTCCAGTGTTACCAGCGTATTTAATGGAATCAGCTTCCCACTGCGTGTCCGGGTATAGTAATTCTCCAGATCAGATGGCATAAGCCGCTGTTGGCGTTTTATCTGTGGAATAACCTTGTAGGAGCGATCCATCATGGCAAAACGATTGACATAACCGCCAGCCAGCAAAGCACTGAGATCGGCACTTAGCGTTTGCATCTCAACACCCAGCAGTGCGGCTTTATTGCGATCAATATGTAATTGTTGCTGTGGTTTATCAATTTTCAGGTTTTGATCAATAAAGATAAAACGGCCACTTTCGCGGGCGCGTTGCAGTACCTGTGAGGCAACATCATTAAGCGCTGAAAAATCGAGTGTGGTGTTGATAATAAACTCGATTGGAAAACTGCCTGTACTTGGCAATGGTGACGGGTTGATAATATTGACGCGCAATCCGGCAATGGCATCCAGGCTCGGTTGTAGCGTCTCATTCAACAGCTGGTCAGTGTTGCGCTGACGCTCCTCCCAGGGAACGGCAATCATGCCTCCGTAAATACCATTAGTGGAGCCTGAACCGTCGGGACTGCCACCATTGAACAGAAAGTTGAGAGCAATTTCCGGTGTTTCCTGGGTAATCTGGCCTATTTCAGCGGAGAAGGTTTCGATGTAATCCCTGCTCACATAGGGGTCAGCCTCGCCAATAAAGAATAAAAATCCCAAATCTTCCGGGGGAGCCAGTTCGGTGGGAGTGCGTATAAACAGGAAGTAACAAGACACTAAAATAGCAGCGCCAAATATAAGGATGCCACCACGATCATCCATCATCCGATGCAGATCACGTTGATAAGCGTGACGCAGAGCATCAAAGCGTTTTTCCAGCCAGTCTTCCAGACGATTGCCTTCTTCGCCTTCGGCTTGTTTTTTCAGCATGCGTGAGCACATCATTGGTGACAATGTAAGAGCAACGATACCTGAAATAAGAACGGCGCCAGCCAGTGTGAAAGCGAACTCGATAAATAATGTGCCGGTCAGTCCGCCGACAAAACCGATGGGCAGATAAACCGCAACCAGCGTAGTGGTCATTGCCACAATAGGCCAGGATAGTTCACGAGCTCCCTGTAACGCCGCATCCATAGGTGGCATGCCCTCTTCAATATGGCGGTGGATATTTTCCAGCACGATAATTGCGTCGTCCACTACGATGCCGATGGCCAGTACAAAAGCCAGCAGTGTCAGCAGGTTGATCGAAAAGCCCATCAGCTGCATTAAAAAGAGAGCGCCAATTAATGACAAAGGTACTGCTACGGCCGGAATCAATACCGAACGCATTGATCCCAGGAAAAGAAAAATAACCACAATAACGATGGCCATTGCTTCGATAATAGTGGTCTGCACTTCATTAATGGCGTTCTGAATATAAACCGTGGCGTCATAGTTGATATTGCCACTGATGCCCTCGGGCAGGCGTGGTTTAATAATGTTGTGGTAAACATCGCGCACGCGGGCAATAACGTCCAGAGCATTGGCATCGGTGGCAACGGTAACTTTGATATAGACAGTTTCCCGGTCGATAAACATGGATGAGGTGGCATAGCCTTCATTGCCCAGTTCGACATCGGCAATGTCGCTCAGGCGGATAATGGCGCCATCCTTCTCCCGCAAAACCAGTTGCCTGAATTCTTCAACAGTGCTCAGATCTGTATTGGCCTTCAGATTGATTTCCACCATGCTGCCTTTGGTGGAACCAACAGCTGACAATACGTTGTTGGCTGTCAGTGCAGCGCTGACTTCACTGGCCGTGATGTCGAGTGCTGTCATCCGGTCCTGATCCAGCCAGATACGCATGGCAAATACGGCTGTGGTATTTGCTTCAGCGCGTTGAATGCCGGGCAAAGTGGTCAGTTTGGGTTCAATCTCGCGGATAACATAGTCAGCGACCCGATTGGTGGGCAACGTGTTACTTGAGAATGAGATATACATGGCGCCCACTTGATCACCTACGGCGAGGTTGATGACCGGGTCTTCAGATTCACGCGGTAATTCGTTGCGTAGTTTATTGACCTTGGTGACTACCTGGGTCAACACTTCATCAGGGTTGGCGCCTGTGCGGACATAGGCAGATACCAGACTGATACCGTTACTGCTGACTGAGGAGATATAGTCAATATTTTCAGCTGTTGCTACTTCCTGCTCCAGTGGCGTGGTGATAAAACCCTTGATCAGCTCGGCATCGGCACCGGTATAGACAGTGGAAACAGTAATCACCGCGTTTTCGATCATCGGATATTCGCGAACATTCAAATCCTGGGCAGCGCGCAGCCCCAATACAAACAAAAACAGACTGACAACGGTTGCCAATACTGGCTTGCGAATAAAAATATCAGTGAATTTCATATCAGCCGTTTTCCGGTTGGGGTGTCAGACTGCTGGTGGGCTGCACCGAATTATCAATAATGACTGGAGCACCCGGGTTCAGTTTTAACAAACCGCTGGTGGCGATGGTTTCGCCTGCATCAAGTCCTTCCAGTACCGCAATCATATCGCCGCGAATGGTGCCCAGTGTGACAAAGCGCTGCTCCACACTCATGCCATCACCCTGCGGGACAAGTACATAGACCGAGTTACCGTAGGAGCGATAGGCAATAGCGGTTTGAGGCACAATAATCTGTTCTTCCCGCTCGCCGATCGGCAGGCTGATATTGGCCACCATACCAGGACGCAACAGATTCTCGTGATTGCCAACTGTAGCCTGAACAACAAAATTGCGGGTGTCGGTATCAACTACTGGCGAAATGGCGGTAATAATGCCTTCAAATATTTCACCTTTAAGTGCGGGCAGTGCAACAACCACTTTCATCTTCGTTGCAATGTCACGGCTGTACTGTTCTGGCAGACTGAAGTTGACGTAGAGTTTATCCAGAGACTGCAGTTCGATAATTGTGTCGCCTGCCTGTACATAATCACCCACATTGACACGGCGAATGCCCAGCTGGCCATCATAGGCCGCACGCAGGGTTTTTTGCTCGATGCGTGCTTCCTGGGCCTTTACTCTGGCCTGAGCCTGATCCAATTCGCTGGCACGCTGATCCAGCTCGGATTTGGAAATGTTGCGCGAGGCAACCAGGCTGTTGGCGCGGCGCTTTTCAATAGCGGCCAGCTCGGCGGCGGCCTTTAATGCAGCCAGCTCCGCCTGATCGGGATCTGAGTTCAATCTGAGAATAACGTCCCCTGCTTTAACCTGGGCGCCATTGTCAAAGTAAATATTGTCGATGGTGCCCTGTACTTCGGTCGCCAGCTCGGCACCTTGAATAGAGGTGAGTGTGCCTACTGCCTCAACGGCATTTTGCCAGCTGGCAGCACGAGCTTCGTCTGTCGATACATAAACTGGCGCAAAGGGCATATTATTCATGGCTTCGTTCATCATTTTGCGACCATACCACTGCATGCCAATAACACCGCCAAATAACAGTGCTGTCAGTAACAGAATCAGCCACATGCGTTTTCCAAACAGTACTTTTTTCATAATTATCCGGTTTAACGTAATAAAAAAACGAGCGCACGAGCCGGGCGCGGCGGTGTGCTATTTGGTCTGGTACAGATGGCTCATTGATGAGCCGCCCCTGGTTGCACTGGGGAGTTTTGAAGCAGAGGGTATTATAACTGTCGTTTTTGATACTTGAAAATCATCAGGCATGTGCAGGAATGCCGTCTTTGGAGTAATTCTGGCGAGTTTCCCTACTCGATAACTTCGGAGACCAGCGCCAGCCTGAAGCCCTGTCGCTTGAGTTTCGGCAAAGCTTCTTCAAGGAAGGCAATGGTTTGCGGGTAGGGGTGGCCTATACCTACGGCCATACCCCGATTGCGTGCAAGTTGCAGTAAATGCTGGAATTGTTTCGCAATGGCATCATGGTTTTGTTGGTTATCCAGGAAAATCTGCCGGGAAAGATTGGGCACATATTGCTCCCTGGCGATATGTGCGGCAACCGTGCGCTTGTCGGTGCGTGAATCGACAAAATAAAGATGTTGTCGGGCCAGCTCGACCATCAGCCAACGCATTTGTGTATGTCGCTGGGTTAAAGCTGAACCCATATGATTATTCACGCCGCGCACAAAGGGAATGCTGGCTAATGAGGCTCTTAGGGTATCATTGAATTGTTGATGGCTCAGTGCGGGTGTGAGGGCTCCCCGGCCAAGCGGCATATTGCTGATATTGCTCATGGGTGCATGTAGCAGCACTTCCTTGCCCAGCTGGTGGGCCTGGTGAGCGAGACGGGAACCGTAGGGTGTATAAGGCAGGATGGCATAATTCAGCTTGCCCGGCAGTTCAATGGCCGCGCGGCTGTTGGCCAGCTGGTTGCCGATGTCATCAATAATGATAACAACAGCAGGCATCACAACAGGCGGTTCACTGTCAAAGTAAAGGTGAGGGCATTTATCCGGGCCGCGAGTCATCGCTGTGGTCCAGCTGCTGCTGAACAGGCTCAGCAGCAGGATCAGTAGAGCGTGAGGCATATCAGGGGGAGGTCGATGCCGCCTGCTGCTGCCGGTTTTTACGTTTTTCGAGGATGTTTACGCCTTTGAGCAGAGTCAGTGCTTCGTAGAGCTGATTATCGCTGGACAGCAGTGTGTTGGCGGCACTGCGGGCCTTGTTGTCTTCGGCCTTGCCGCGAGTGTTTTCCAGATGGCGGTTCAGATCTGCCTCACTGAGCCGCCCTGAACTATCGTAGGTTTCAACTTTGGCGTATTCCACATTAATGTCAGGTTCAATGCCCTCAGCCTGAATGGAGCGCCCGCTGGGCGTAAAATAAAGCGCTGTGGTCAACTTGACGGCCCGTGACTCAGAGATGGGCATGATTGACTGGACGGAACCTTTGCCAAAGCTTCTGGTACCCATAATAACGGCGCGACTATGATCTTGCAGAGCGCCCGCTACAATTTCCGAGGCGCTGGCAGAACCGCCATTAATCAATACCACTATTGGCACGCCGTTGAGTTCGTCACCGGGGCGTGCGCTGAAGCGGGTGTCAGCATCGGGTTGGCGACCTTCGGTATAAACTACCAATCCGCCATCGAGAAAGAGGTCGGCCACCGCCACGCTGGCCTGTAGAACACCACCCGGATTGTTGCGCAAGTCCAGTACCAGGCCATTGAGAGTGCCCTTGGCCTGTAGTTTTTGTAGCGCCCTGGCTACATCCTTGCCGGTAGGTTGCTGAAACTGGGCGATGCGAATATAACCATAGCCAGGCTCCAGCATGCGCTGACGTACGCTGGCAACCTTGATAGTGTCGCGTACTACGGTGATCTCCAGTGGTTGGTTTTCACCCTGCCGCCCGATAGTGAGCCGGATTTCACTGCCTTTGGGGCCACGCATGATGTCGATAGCCTCATTCAGGCCCATGCCCTGCACCGGATGACTGTCGAGCTTGAGAATCAAGTCACCGGATTTAAGGCCGGCTTCGGCAGCGGGTGAGCCGTCAATGGGGGAGACAATTTTCACATAGCCGTCTTCCACACCGACTTCAATACCCAGGCCGGTAAATTCACCGCTGGTATTGTTTTGCAGATCCTCAAACTCATTTTTATTGAGATAGGCCGAGTGTGGATCGAGGTTCATCAACATGCCTTCGATAGCGTACTGAAGTAACGTGGAGTCATCCAGTTCTTCAACATAACCGATGCGAATGCGGTTAAATACATCGGCAAAAGTACGCAATTCCTCCAGCGGTAATTCTGCCGCCTGCTCGGTTTCAGCATGAGAAATCAGTGGAAGGGCAAGCAGGGCACCGCCCAGCAGAACACGAAACAGATGAGGTACATACATGGCAGAAGTCGCTGCGGCCTGAGCCGCTCTGGTTAAGTGTCAAGGTCAAAGCGCCCTAGTGTAGCGCAAATGCGGGCCTTCAGGGTCTGCTACAGATGAAAGTGTGAAAGGCAGTTTAATTTTTGCGACACCAGCGTGCAGGGTCGACAGGCTTGCCCTGATAGCGGATCTCAAAATACAAACCAGGTTCATCAAGGGCGCCGCCAGCGCCAACAGTGCTGATGGCGGCCCCTGCTTTCACCCATTCGCCGACTTCGCGCAATAAACTTTGATTGTGAGCGTACAGGCTCATATAGCCATCGCCATGATCAATAATCAGCAGTAAGCCCGAGCCACGAAACCAGTCTGCATAAACCACCCGGCCCTGATGGATAGCGTGAACGGCTGTGCCAGCTCTGGCGGAAATGGCCAGACCCTGCCAGCGCATACCGGCCGCATTGCGGTTGCTGCCAAAACGGTTGCTGGGTGTGCCGACTACCGGCCAGGGCATTTGGCCTCGGCCTTCGTTAAAAGACTTGAAGTTTTCGGGTAGTTCGAAATCAATAATGGCCTGTTCGATGGTGGTCAGCAGTTGTTCCAGCTCTCGCCGGTTTTTTTGCAGTTGCTTGAGTTCATCGCCCTTGCTGCTGATATCACGGGCCAGATGATCGGCAGCGATCTGTCGTTCCTGCCGACTTTGCTCCAGTTCTGTGTGTTGCTCAGCCAGTTCGGACTGACGTCTGGTCAGTTCGTTGCGGTTATCCTCTATATCCTGGCGCACAGTATCAAATTCTGTCAGCGTTTGACGGTATTGCGCGATAAGACGTTGGCGGGCATCGACAAAATAGCGGTAATAGGTCATGGAGCGGGCAACACTCTGGGGATCTTCCTGGTTAAGCAGCACTTTCAGTTGCTGCTGGCGGCCCATTTTCCAGGCTGTGGCCAGCTCGTGTGCAATATGTTTGCGCTGTGCTTCACCGCGTGCGGCCAGCGCCTGGTGACGATTTTCCAGTTCCGCCAGCTCGTGCTGATTGGCTGTGATGGCAACTTCGGTTTCACGGGTTTGGCGAGCCAGCTGGCCAAGTGCCACATCGGCTTTGTGTAGTTGTGCCAGCAGTTCTTCACGACGGTCTTTGGCACGGCTCAATTCGTGATTCAGGTTCCTGATCTGGATCTGTAGTTTGTCCAGCTGTGCTTTTGTTTCCTTTTCATCCGGATCAGCGGCACAGAGCTCTACGGGCAGTGTTAACAGCACAACCAGTAAACATACCTGCCAAAGAGCCCATAGCGAGCGATAAATTTTCACAAAAGACGATGAATCAGTCTGTTGGTGTGATCAGGCTGTGGCCTGTCATCTCTGAGGGCTGAGCCATATCCATCAGTGCCAGTAGTGTGGGTGCAATATCGGCAAGAATGCCTCCCGCAGGGTCAAGTGTCAGCGCTCGCTCGCCAATATAAACCAGTGGCACCCGCTCTGTCGTATGCTGGGTATGTAGCTGGCCACTGTCGTAATCCTGCATTTGCTCGCAATTGCCGTGATCAGCGGTAATCAATGCCTGGCCGTTATTGGCGAGCAGGGCGCTTTCAATCCGGCCCAGGCAGGTGTCAAGTGTTGCAACAGCCTCAAGTGTGGCTTCGTATACGCCGGTATGACCGACCATGTCGCCGTTGGCGTAGTTACACACGATAAGATCATAGGTTCCTGCTTCAACGGCTTCAACAAGCTTGTCGGTGACCTCTGGTGCGCTCATTTCAGGCTTTAGATCATAGGTGGCCACATCCGGCGATGGTATCAGTATCCGCTGCTCACCGTTAAAGAGTGCCTCACGGCCACCGCTGAAGAAGAATGTAACATGTGCGTACTTTTCGGTTTCGGCGATACGCAGCTGGGTTTTACCCTGTTGGGCAAGATAGTCGCCAAGTACATTGTTCAGGCGTTCTGGAGGAAAGGCGACAGCAGCGTCAATATCAGCGGCGTACTCGGTTGTCATAACATAACCGGCCAGTGTCGGTATATGGCCGCGGTCAAAGCCATTAAAGGCTGTATCAACAAAGGCCCGGCTTAACTGACGGGCGCGATCGGCACGAAAGTTCATAAACAGCACGGTATCGTTATCACTGATTGCTGCATCAGTGCCGCCAATAAGAGTGGGCTGAACAAATTCGTCATTTTCGCCGCGAGTGTAGGCCGCACGCAGGCCTTCAATGCTGCTGTCAGCAGTAAAGGGTGCTTCGGCCCTGGTTAGTAGATTCCAGGCCTGGCTGACCCGATCCCAGCGCTGGTCTCTATCCATGGCAAAGTAGCGGCCAACAACACTGGCTACACGACCACAGCCCAGTTCAGCAAACAGGGCGTCGGCCTGTTCCAGTGATGGTGTGGCACTGCGCGGTGGTGTGTCACGGCCATCGAGAAAGGCGTGCAGATAAACCCGTTCGGCACCGCGCTGGGCAGCCATGCGAATAGCTGCCAATAGTTGTTTTTCATGGCTGTGTACGCCGCCGGGCGACAACAGGCCCATGATATGGACTGCGCCACCTTTGTCGATAGCCTTGTCGATGGCGTCGGTATAAGCAGGATTGGTATTGAAGCTGCCATCTTCAATGGCTTTGTCGATGCGGGTAATATTCTGATAGATCACCCGGCCCGAACCCAGACTCATGTGACCGACTTCAGAGTTACCCATTTGCCCCTCGGGCAGGCCGACATCCAGGCCTGAACCAGACACCAGCGTGTGAGGTGCCTCACTCCACAGCCTGTCCCAGACGGGTGTCTTGCCATTGGCAATGGCGTTGTCCCGTGAGTCCTCACGATGGCCCCAGCCATCCAGGATGATCAGCAAGGTGGTTTGTCTGCGCGCTTCACTCATGTGCTACCTAAAAAATACGGAAACAGAAGAAAAACGCATTCTACATGGTCTGATGGACCTTGACAGGCAAAGAAGACCGATGAGGTGTGGTGCAGCACACATGATGGTGCTTTAGTCCAGTGCTCCAAGTTTTGTGGCCAGCGCCAATAACCCCGAGTCTGCTGCCTCGATTCCATCCAGCTGCTGGACCATACTGAGCCGGGAGCGTGAGGTTTGTTCCCGACTCTGGGCAATATCCCAGCGCAATTGAGCCAGCAGCCAGAATTCAGCAGGGTAGTGCCGACGGGTGATTTGCTCCAGCAGCAGAGCCATTTTTGGAGTTATATTGCGCTTGCCGTTGATTAGCTCGTTAACCGGTTGGGGCTGGTTAAAGCCCAGTTGTCGTGCAAGCCGGGATTGGGAGCAATCGCTGGGCACAAGCACCAGCGATTCAATCAGTTCACCGGGGTGTTGTACCGCTTTAGCCACGATTGTCCCCGTTTAATGCAGCTGGTTTTTTGCCATGGCTCTCCAGCAGATGGCGATAACCTCCAATGAAGGAGGCCAGATCTGTTGCGCTGTGAGGCATCCAGACGACATTTTCATTTTTGGCCATTTGGTCGAGGGTTTCCATATAACGAATACCCACCAGATAGTCAGCAAAGTCATCCTGCATGACATCCTGTACCAGTCGTAGTTTGCGCTGTTCTGCCAGTGCCAGACGCTCGATAGCTGTTGCCTCACCTTCGGCTTCCAGAATATAGGCGCGCTGCTCACCTTCGGCTGTGGCAATGCGCGCATCACGCTCACCTTCAGCGCGCAATACTTCGGCACGCTTAAAACCTTCGGCTTCGGTTACACGGGCGCGGCGTTCACGCTCAGCCTTCATTTGCTGTTCCATGGCGGACAGCACATCCGCCGGTGGAATAATGTCCTGTACTTCGACCCGGTTGACCTTGATGCCCCAGGACTGGGCCGCAGCACCAATGGTTTCCACCAGGCTGGCATTGATTTTTTCGCGGGAGGTTAGTGTGTCATCCAGGTCCATCTCGCCAATAACATTACGCAAGGTGGTTTGGGTCAGGGTTTCCAGGGCGATAGGCAGGTTTTCAATTTCATAAACTGCATCACGGGCGGTGGTAATCTGGAAATAAACCACCGCATCAACCTGAATGCCCACGTTGTCACGGGTAATTACTGACTGAGAGGGAAAATCATAAACCTGTTCGCGCAGGTCGAGATTGGTGATGGTGGTGACAACAAAAAATTTCTGACCGTTGTCCTTGATTGTGCGGCGCCAGGGAATTTGGCGGGGTTGATCAACCACTGGAATAATAATGTTAAGGCCCGGCTCCAGTGTTTTATGATAGCGGCCCAGGCGTTCGATCATCATTACCGATTGCTCGGGCACGATGCGAATGCCCTTGACCAGCAATACGCCAACAAACAGGGCAATGAAGCCCAGGATAATCATTGATGCAGTTGCCATCTTGCTTGTTCTCCTTAACGCGACAGGCGTTTTACAATAAATACTGATGTGCGAACGTCGATGACTTCAGCCAGATCGCCTTCGGTAAGATCATCCTCGCTCTCGACGCCCCAGCGGGAGTCACGAAAAACTGTGTAATATTTGCCGCCCATGTCGGGACTGTCCATGATGGTCACGTGCTGGCCAATCATTCCCTGAATACCAAAGCGAGCGGGTTCGGCTTTCATAAATGTACGCAAGGCGAAGGGGCGGATGCCCACAAAAAACACCAACGCACCTATCGAATAAGCCAGCAGGGCCCAATCCAGGCTTTCGCCCCAATAATGGCCTATAGCGGCACAGATCGCACCAAAGCCCAGGCCTGCCAGCACAAATCCAGAGGTGAATATCTCCAGTATCAACAACACTACCCCGGCAATAACCCACAAGTGCCAAGGGCTGAGCCCCAGTAACAACATGCTTATATCATCCTTACATATGTATTATGTAAGGATGATTGCATGACTGAGCTGATAGTGTCAATCAGTGCAAAGCTATATGAGGGCCGGGTAATTTTGGGAAGGATAAATCTTTTATTGGTCTGAATTACACCTCTAGCAGGGTTTTGATGGCGCGGCGCTCATCCATGGCGCGGTAGCCTTCGGCGACATCGGCAATTGCCAAAGTCAGATCAAAAACCCTGCCAGGCTGAATTTTTTCATGAAGTACGCGATCCATAAGATCAGGCAGAAAGCGGCGTACAGGAGCGGGGCCGCCAAGCATACGTTTTTGAGCAAAAAACATCTGTTGCCCATCAAAAGTGACGTCATGGGGTACGCCCACATAACCTATGCTGCCGCCGGGACGGCAAACACCCAGCGCCTGATCCATGGATTCTTCCATGCCCACACACTCAATAACAGATTCAGCACCAATGCCACGGGTTAATGCCATGACCTGCGCAATACCGGCTTCGCCGCGCTCCTCTACAATATCTGTGGCACCAAACTCACGAGCCAATCGCTGGCGATCCGAATGTCGACTCATGGCAATAATACGCTCGGCGCCCAGTTGCCGGGCAGCCATTACGGCCATCAGACCAACGGCGCCGTCACCCACCACTATGACAGTACCACCTGTGCGAACATTGGCCGCTACCGCTCCATACCAGCCGGTGCCCAGTACATCTGAAACTGCCAGCATATGAGGAATCATTGTCTGTGCGGGCATTTCTGCAGTGGCCACCAGTGTGCCGTCAGCAAGTGGTACCCGCGCATAAGGTGCCTGGGCGCCGAGCATAAACTCGCGCTGTTCACAGGAAGACTGAAAGCCAAACTGGCAGTGTGGGCAGGTATTGTCAGACAGACAAAAACTACCGACGACAAACTGGCCCGGTTTTATATGATTGACCGCTGAACCGACCTCCAGTACGACACCGCAATATTCATGGCCCATCGCAGTGGGTTCACTCTGGGTGGATATGCCGCGATAAGGCCACAAATCCGACCCGCAGATGCAGGTGGCGGACATCTGGATAATCGCATCAGTAGGCTGGATAATTTTTGGATCATCGACCTGTTCGTAGCGAACATCTCCCGGGCCGTACATTACAGTTGCATACATTGATTGCTCCATTATTTTCGCGTATTACAAAACCGGGAAGCTGCTATGTGGGTAAATTCTGCCACGCAGCTTCTGTGAAAATATTATTTCCCCTGTGGCAATGGTTTTACTAAAGATGGATTCTGGCTGAGTACCTCTATTTGCAAAGGTTTTAATGTATCCAGGTGTACGTCGCGCTGCGGGAAGGAGATTTCAATGCCAGCCTTCGTCAGTTTGTCGTTAATGAGATTGCGTAAATCTGTTGATACCTGCACCCGCTGTTCTTCAGCATAGCAGCGCAAGACCAGCATCAGGGAGTTATCACCAAAGTCATCGAAACTGACCATAGGTTCCGGGTCAGCTATTACCAGTGATACTTCGGTTGCCGCTTCCAGTATCAATGCCTGAGCCAGTCGTACATCACTGCCGTAACCTATGCCAACCGGAATCATAATCCGTATGGCGGCACCGGTTAATGTCCAGTTGACCACCTGGCTGGTGATCAGTTCCTTGTTTGGAATCAGCACCTCCTTGCCCTCAAAGGTTTCAATGACGGTGGCGCGGGATTTAATTTCCAATACCCGTCCTTCAGCACCTGCCACAGAAATAATATCGCCAACCCGAACTGGCCGCTCAAACAGGATAATAATACCGCTGATAAAGTTGGCTACAATCTCCTGTAAACCAAAACCGATACCCACACCCAGTGCGGCGACCAGCCACTGCAATTTTGACCATTCCCAGCCAACGGCGCTGAGAAACATAGAGCCGCCTACTGCCAGTACGAAATACTGAAATAAAATGCCAAAGGCATAGCGTGCACCGGCACTGGTTTTTGACCACTCGACCATAAAAGCCTGTAGTACTGAGGGTACATTTTTAGCGACAAGAATGGTTACTACAAAAATGAAGGCACTACGCAGTAAGTCTGCCAGTGTGATTGTACGCAGGCTGCCATCAGCGCTGGCGCTGTTGGTCACTTCCCACACAGTAATACCGTCAAGAAGGTGTAAGCCGGGTAGTGTCGGTGCCCAGATAATCCAGACCGATACCACAATGGTGACCAGGCGTAGCAAGCCAAGCAGGCTGTGATGTGCCTCTGACAGAGAGACAGTATCGACCCAGGCCTCAGCATCCTC
The DNA here is from genome assembly GCA_047974765.1 of Parahaliea sp. GTDB lineage: Bacteria > Pseudomonadota > Gammaproteobacteria > Pseudomonadales > Halieaceae > JBKECP01. The sequence continues at coordinate 14,034 of JBKECP010000028.1, forward strand.
CGGCTGGCTTTCACCGGACTGCTCCAGGGATTTCTGTTCGTCACGTCGTTTTCGTTCTAGCCGTATACGCTGTACCAGCAACCAGCGCTGAACGACATCATTGGCTATTTTGATCAAAAAGAGAACAAACAGGGTTTGTCCAACAGCAATGATGTAGATTTCCGCTGCAAACAGCAGGCCCAGCAGCTGCATAAAGATTACACTGGCTCCGATTGCTGCCAGCAGTATGAAAATGCGACGTAAGAATTTGACCTCATGAAATAACGGTTCACGCAATAATCTTATAGCGAAAGTGCTTAACATCAAGGCCAGAATGCTGTTGCAGATCGCCGCCAGTGGACCACCGGTCACTGCTACGCCAATTGTCCATGCAAATGCTTCGAGTCCGCCAGCAAGAATAAATACCGGCCCTGCCCAGTGCAGTTCCCCCCGCAGAATGTCCTGCATTTTAGAATGCCATTTGAGCATGCGACGACCAACCCCGAAAGGGTGGATCATTTTGCGGGTAAAGAGTAACGCGTAAAGGTCGCGGGCCATGATGGTTAACATCGCAGCTATTGCTTCGGGGAATGTTGAATTGGATTCACTGGCATGCAGACAATAGGCGATATACCACAGCAATGCAGGCACAGGTGCGACACGAAGAGCGCTCATTATGATGCCTGCGATCATGTTCAGAAAACGCTCTTCGCTGAGGCGCGTCGGTTTTCGTATCAGGTTGTCAAAAGGTTTTTGTATGCGCCAGGCTGCCAGCATAACGAGAATCAGGGCACCCAGTAGTACCTCTCCCCAGGTACTGTTGTGATAACCCTGATAAGCCGCCTTTGGCAGTGCTATCCAGTTTGATGGATGGGTCAGTTCCTGCAATTGTTCGAGCAATATATCCAGTTTGAAAAAAGTGAAATTACGTACCCACAGCAGGTTGCCCACAAGAAATTGCTGGAAAGCCCTGGAAGAAGTGATCAGTTTTTGTGACTGTTCATTGTTGTCAATCAGGGATCGCTGCAACGTGCCCAATGTGTCCAGTCCTGTCTCCAGTAACTGCTGGCGCTGCTCCAGTGCTTTATCTATCAGCGTTTGGGTTGAAGGACCAAAGGTGTCGTAATCAATACCGTGATCGTTCAGGTAACGGTCCCGATTGGCCAGCTCACGCAGTTCTTCTTCTGTGTCAATATGGGCGATAGAGGTGTTGGCAATGAGGTCATTGCGAACATATATCTGCCGTTCAATTGTTGTGGTGTCAGGCAGGTTGTCGAGACTGTTGAACATCACCCGTACCAAAACCTCTTTGCGACCGGCCACCTCCAGCCGTCTGCGCATCAGACTGGAGCTCTGATCGATGGAATCCAGTTGTTCACGCAGTTTGCGGGTATTGCTGCGTGCGCTGTCCTGTTCTGCTGCGGCTTCGTGCAGTTGTTCAGCCAGGATGCGGTTGGTTTCAATCAGTGCCTGTAGCGCCGGGTTTTCGTTGCGGGCTTCCTGCTGTAAGGCAGCTGTAGCTTCCAATTTGGCTCTGCTGGCATTGCTTTGTGCAAGCTCTACCTGTTTGCTGAGTATTTGCAGGCGGATATCAGTATCGCTCAATGCCTGGTTCAGCCAGGCGCGTTCTGCGGCGCGAATATCTGCACGTGCAGGCTCGCTGAGTATCTGCGCTTCCAGGCTCTTGTTTTCCGCTTTTAAAGCCTGCCGTCGCGCCTGAGCCAAAGCCTTGACTACCTGCTGTTGCAGTGTCTGTGCCTGCTGGTTTAGTGCTGCCCGGTTATCGGCCAGTTCATCTTGCAGTGCAGTCAGTCGTGCCTGTATACGGGCTCGTTTTGGTGCCCGCTGCTCTTCTTCTTTGAGTACGGTAGCCAGACGGTCTGACAGGCGACCTCGCTCTGACTGGGTCAGCGCCAGCTGACTCTCCAATGCAGTGGCATCGGCATCGGTCAATGCTGGGGTATCGGGATCAGGTGGTGATGCCTGGGCTTCACTTAACTGTCGGCGAAAGTTCGTTATGGTTTCCTTGGCGCCACTGATAACCGTCTGTTGCTGATTCGTCTCGACCTTGAAGCGAGAGGCTTCCTGGAGCATGCGACTGGCGTTGTTCAGCTGAGACTTCAGATCGGTTAATGTCTGTTCATCAAGGTCTGTGGATTGCTCAAGCCTGGCACCGAGATTGGCAATATCATTCTCTGTGACTGATTCCGGGCTTGAAGATTCCTGTGCCTGAATTGGTACTGACAACATCAGCATTAGTGTCAGCAGGCAAAGTGGAATGTTGGCAAGCAGCAATCGCCGAAGCCCGGCAGAGGCCGACCGCGAACCGCCTCCCGCTACAGATAAAGCCTGCATTACTGTAATAGTCTTGCTCATGATGCCGTGCTGTTCTCCACTTGTATTAAACAGACAATGACTGTTTGCTGGCTTGAATGGCACGGTGTTCCCACTGTGCGTCTGTCTGCCAGTGCTTACCCCGGTTATAACCAGACTTTGCAAAAGGATATGGTACTAAAATTCAGCAAAAAGATATCTGCTTGCCCTTGATATTAACCGGATTCAGTATGGCTTTGGCAGACAGCGATAAGTAACAAAGCACTATTGTGACTTGTCTATTTGGTCAAAGTGCCATGGTGGGTGCAAACTAAGATAGTTAATACGGCAATGCCCGTATATAAACAAAATTATCTGGCTCAATTTAAATGCTGCTATACAGGTAGTGGCTATCAGGTATACCAACACAGGCATACTCCTGTCGGCATTATCTTTTAGTTCTTCTGATAAGAACCAGTGTCCTCCAGGGTCTGTTTGCTCCCCGGTGTTACTTTCTGTCGCTGGCAGTTACTATCAACCTGATAATCAGCGGGGTGTGTGAAATCCATTGATTTTCGCAGGGCTCGCGCAGGCTTACAGCCTGCGGCGGCACATTCATATGCCGCATATTCATTCGGCTAAAAACCTGCCGAGTTAGTATTAACTCGTCAATCCATGTCTATGCCATGTTTATGGTCGGCTTAATATTTTATTGCGTATTAAACACAGGCTCTGCCAGTGAAAGGACATCAACAAATTGATTGCAGCCAGCAAAACAAAAATGACAGACGTTCTCATCTCTGCGTATGTGGGCTCCCTGTCGTTTAAACTCGGTTGTCAGAGATGAATTTTCAACTTTCCAGAACAGGTGGGGAAACTCAAGTGGAAGTCTGTTTGTGGCACCAATAAGGCGATCATTTTCATTTGAGCTGGTATAAAACAGCGCATCATCAAATTTGACGATTAACATTGGGCCTGGCTGCTTATAAGGGCAAAACCAGACTCTAAAGCCCTCACAGTCATCTATGAGTGCTTCAACATTAAAGCGCCCTCCTTCATACTCTGGAATCGGGTTCCATCTTTTATAATCACCTGTCCACATGGTATTGAAAGTAATATTATTACTGAAGTGATTTCAACTTTGTTTTTATAATTTTATGGGCTCGTTTTAATGTTGTTAATATGTTTATGCGCATCTTTGGTGTGCCGTTTTTGAAGAGAGTGGATTTTTTATAACTATCTTCAATTTTGTCCAGAGCCATACTCATTTTGCATTGTTTCAATGTTGTGATTGCTGCTGTATCTGAAGAATTACAGCTGCGGGCGCAAGTATTACAGCAAGAGAGGAAGATAGTCCATTCCGTATCTTTGTTGAACCACCAGGTTCAGATATGCTGGTTGGTGGTGACAAATCCAGCCAGTTGATATCAAGCCAGCCGACATCACAGTTGAAAGTGCGATCCGGTATTCCAATAAGAGCAGGGATGGTATTGCGATAATCAACATATTAAAAGTTGTGTGTGATCTGAAATATGGCTTGGCGGGGCGCGCCAGGAAAATGTCCATTACGCTGGCTAAAACCACTGACGGCATATCTCTTGTCGAGCAGGTTTTTTATATTAATCTGAAAAAGAGTATCCTTCCATTCGGTGCTCCAGCTGGCATCGAAAATTGTAAATGCCTTGACGCGCTGACCGTCCAGGCTGAATTGCCTGTCGACATAATCCACTCCTACGGCTATAGCTGAGTTCAGGCTATTGACTTCATGTCGTGTCCATAGGCCAGCCTGGTGTCTGGGTGTATTGGCAAAACGCTCGCCGTCACCAAAAGTATTGGTGATTTGATCCCCGCTCACACCATCAATAACCCGGGTGTCGTTATAGGCGTAGTTGGCCGTCAGTGTCCATTGGCTGGTAATGTCGCCCACCACGGTCACTTCAACACCTTCGCTGCGTACTTTGCCCAGGTTGAGCATGGCCGGAATACCGTCATCGGGGCCGGTGTCATAAGTGTTACTTACGGCCATATCTTCTTTTTCAATTTGGTAAGCGGCCACTGTGGTCATCAACTGACCGTCGAGCCAGTGATTTTTAATGCCGATCTCAATCTGGGTACCTGTCTCGGGATCGAGATCGCCATCGCCTTCTACGTCCTCCTGGTCCCCGATTGAGGCCGGGTTAAAGCTCTCTGAATAATTCAGATAGAGGCTGGTATCGTCGTTGGGTTTGAATACGAGGCCTGCCCGGGGTGTTACAGCACTGTCACTAAAACGGTAGTTGTTGGCTTTGGCTTCATCTTCAAAATGGTCATAACGAAAACCGGCAAGTATGGTCCAGTGTTCATTCAGGTCTATTTGATCCTGTACATAAGCGCTGTAGCGTTCTGATCTGCCACCACTGCCATTTAAGTCGGTCATCCTGTAGTTGCCGGGTTGGGTAATGCCGTAATTAAGATGGAAAATATTCAAGTTGGCTACACCGTCTGCTTCATAGCGGGCGCGCTGGTAGTCAAAACCCGTATCGACATCGTGGTAGTCGCCACCAAAAAGCAAAGTCTGTTCCAGCTGAGCTGTGACAAAGCGGTAGACAAAATCTGCGGTCAGACTGATTTCTTCGTTACTGCGGTACTGCTTGCGATATTCCCGCCTGATGGTCTGGTCATCAACATTGGCCTGGCCGTCGCCATTTGCATCAATCCAGTTTTGTGATTCGTGGTAGGCCTGATAGCGCTCATTGTCGAGATAGCGAACAGTCGTGCTTACAGACAGTTGCTCGGTAAAGCGATGGTCTACAGTGGCCTGCAAAATTGTCGCTTCAAGATCCTGATAATCCACCTTTTCATTGGCATTGTAAGAGGGGTCAACCCAGAAATGCCCATCATCATTGACCGGCACACCCCGCAGCCGATTGCCACCCAGATCCTGATTGATATAGTCGAAGGTGGTGGTCAGCTGGGTGTTGGTACCCAGACTGAACAACAGGCCACCTGCCAGTTCCAGGTTGGTGGCATCGGCATTATTGCGAAAGTCATCTTCAGATTCATAGAATATGCCCAGGCGATAGGCAATGTTATTGTTGAGGCCGCCCCGGCTGTCGACAGAGCCGCCGTAAGTGTCGTAATCACCGACAGTCAGCTTCATCTCATTATAGCTTTCAAACTGGGGCTTTTTGGTGACATAGTTGATCATACCGCCAGGCTCGCCGCCGCCGTAAAGCGCTGATGCTGGTCCCTTGAGCACCTCCACCCGTTCAACATTGAATAACTGCGGTACGCTGAATCCGGAATAGGGATCACCACGTACACCATCATAAAATACATTGCCGTCATCACGAAATCCGCGAAAGGTGACACCTGAGTAGCTGAATTTGCTGACACCGGCAATTGAGCGATAGAGGTCGGTGATATCGCGGGCTGCCTGATCAATGATCAGTTGTTCAGTCAGTAACTGGGCGGATTGGGGTAAATCCATGATGTCGGTGTCGACCTTGGTGCCAATCTTCGTGTTCTCTTCAAGATAAAACTGCTGGGCACGACCATAAACGACAACCTCTTCAATATTTTCGTCGGTGCTGTCCTGAGCCATTGCTGGAAGACACAGTGAGATGAGTATAAGAATAGTAGAGCCAAAAGCGGGGTGAATATGCAGCATGGGCGAATCTCAAAGTCCTTTTCAGGGATTTGATGCTAATGAGAATTGTTTGCGAATGCAATATGGCTGATTCGTGATTTTGTGCCTGCTTTTGTATTGTTGCTTTGGTGTTCCTTTGTTGGGGTGGCATCACTATGCAGGGATGGCCGCTTATGCCTCATAGCGCTATACTTGGCGGCTTTGTGGGCAGGCGCTATCTCGCTGTGAGATGAAATGCGGCACACGTTGATCTTCCAATACGGTGTAAATCACTCAGCATGGCTTTATTTCTTGAATTTCTCGCCCAGCAATGGATTTTGGCTGCGGCCTTATTAGTGGCAGTGGCCTTGCTGATTGCCCACGAATCCCGCAAGGCCGGACCGGCGTTATCACCTCAGCAAGCCATTAACCTGATCAATGGCGAAGGTGGTATTTTCCTTGATGTCCGCGATGCAGCCGACTACAAGCGCGGCCATATTACTGATGCGGTCAATATGCCGGTATCAAAAGTGGACACCCATATTGGTGAGCTTGAAAAATACAAATCCAGCCCAATCGTTGTGGTATGCAAGATGGGGCAGCACGCTGGCGCTGTGGGCAGAAAGCTTCAGGCTCAGGGCTTTGAGAAAACCTACAAGATGCGTGGCGGTATGATGGAGTGGGGCAGCCTTCAGCTGCCGACAGCGCGCTGAAGAATCAATAGAAAGTTGTTATCTTATGACCGCTACAGTTACGCTCTATACCTCATCACATTGTCCCTACTGTATTCGTGCCAAGCAACTGCTTGAGCGCAAGCAGGTTGTTTATCAGGAAACCGGCATTGATAACAAGCCTGCTATTCGCCAGGAGATGATTGAGCGCAGTGGTCGCCGGACGGTACCGCAAATCTGGATTGGCAAAACCCATGTAGGAGGTTATGACGATCTGGCAGTACTGGAGCTGCGCGGTGAGCTTGATGACTTGCTGGCAAAAACCTGACACCCTCATACCGATGATACCCATTCATTTAGCACAGTAACGGAGGACGGCTCAATGGCCGATGAACAAGCAGCAGCCCAACAGGATGTACCTCAACAACAATTTTCGATGCAGCGCATTTACACTAAAGATATTTCTTTTGAATCCCCTGACAGCCCGGCGGTTTTTCGCAAGCAGTGGCAGCCCTCGGTAAACGTTGACTTGAATACCAAGAGCGACAAGCTTGATGATAATGGCAATTATGAGGTTGTACTAACCATTACGGTTACTGCCAAAATTGAGGAGGCAACAGCATTTTTGGTGGAGGTACAGCAGGCAGGTATCTTCTTTGTCAGCGGTATAGAAGGTGATGATCTGCGTCGCTTGCTGGGTACAGCCTGTCCCAATATTCTCTTCCCTTACGCGCGTGAAAATATTGATGCGGTTGTTGTTAAAGGCGGCTTTCCCGCTGTAATGCTGGCGCCGGTTAATTTTGATGCGCTCTTTCAGCAAGCGATGGTCCAGGCAAAAAACCAGGCTGAAACAGCTACCCATTGATAGGCGGGTAAATTTAAAGCCTGTGATATCTGTATAAAACCCGGTTTGACACCGGGTTTTTATTAAAAACAATTATCTTTTATCGCTATTGCTTAATGGAATAATTAACGCTGCCAGCCATTAATTGCTTGCGATTACTCTCATAAACAGACTGTGCCCGCTCCAGTAAGTCGGGCGGTATGCTTAGATGAGAATAATCTGAGCGCTTTTTATCAATTTTACCTAATGAAAGCTTACCGGACGTGTCTCCTGCCTTTTGCTTGTTGCTGAAAGTAAAATGGCTGAAATTTGAGTCCAGTGGTTGTGAGAGCTTCAGCCAGTGAGAAATGTCGGCAAGCAGAGTGTCGCTGTTGTCAGAGCGCAGTTGTTCGGCATCAAAGTAAAAGTAGTGATCAATCTCCCTGGCTATTGCGCCAAGGCTGGTAACGCGCGTGCAGTAGTAGTCAGCGGCAGCCCTGATGTCAGTCATCTCGTGTGTTATACCCTGCTCCCGAAATAAAGTGACAATGCTTTTGATGGTTTGCCGGGGGTCACGCAAAGATATCAGCACTTGCCCGCCCAGTTGATTGGCAACGTTCGGACTGAAGTGGTGATAGTCGTGCAGTATTTTATCAAACATAAAATGCATGTCGGGCTTGCTTGAGTGATTGCGAAAAAACAGCAGGCGCTGACGCCACAGGCTTTTCCAGTTGTAATAACCGATATGCATTTCGTAATAACCGCAAATCTCGGGATTGGAACCAAGAATATGGCCAAACAGGCTGGTATTTGCGCGCATGTGACTCAGTAGAAATACGGGTGTCATCCGCCGCATAAGACCTGGTTGCTTAATAAGCGTGAGTAAGTGCTGGTGAAATTCCATAATTTTAGTGCCCAAGCAGCTTTTGTAGTCTCAGCAGCAGTGCTTTGATACGCCATTTAAATGTTGGTTGGGCGGCCAGTGCCTGTTGCGCATAGTAGGCTGCCAGTGCGCGGTTTCCATCATTTTCCAGTGTGCTGGCGATGAACTTGAGTTGGTGTCCCTTGCCTTGCAGGCAGTATTGTCTGACGACAGTCTGCCGGGAAAATAAAATTCCTTTTTCAAATACGGTCAGTTGGTAAAGTCGTTTTTGCAGCGTGGATAAGGCTGTCGACATATTGGTTGCTTTTTTGTTGTCAGGGATGCGGTGGTAGGAAATTACTGCTGGATTGTAGAGTATGCCACGAGCTGCATCGATAACGCGCAGATAGATATCGTGATCACACTCGTAACGGATATTTTCATCCATGCCGCCAATATCCAGGTAGAGGCTGCGACGCACAATTGTACAATTTAAATGAGCAAAACCCTGTGCCTGTAACAGGGCGTCTGCGTTGAGTGGAAATACACCGTCTTCATCTGCCGCTTGCGGGTCGAGTTTGGCAGTAAGGTCGGCAATCCACAGTGGTTGTTCATGTTTGCTGCCATCTACAAACCAGCCTTCCTGATTGCTGTAGTAGGCATCGGCTTTATGCCGTTTGAGTGCACGGGCAGCTTTGCTCAGATGTTTGTTGTCGGTCCAGTAGTCATCATCATCAAGAAAACACAGATACTCACCGCGTGCCTGCGATGCGCCAAAGTTCATCGAGTAGCTTTGTCCATGACCATTGGGCCGATGCACCAGATAGTGAAAATCAACCTGTGGATAGCTGTTGGCAAGTGCCTTGTAACGAGCCAGCGTATCGTCAATAGAGCCGTCATTGACGACAATGACTTCAAATCTCTCAAAAGACTGGGCCAGTACCGAGTCAAGTGCCTGCTGGAACATCTCCACCCGATTGCGGGTGGGAATAATCACTGAAAATAAAGGGTTGCTGGCATCTGTTGATGCTGCGCCTGTGTCAATATTATTCATTAAAGCCAATCCTTGGGTCAGCATGGTATGTGGCTTGCTGACACTTGCTGTTATCCATAGTTGATAGTTTATTGATAGTTTACTGTACCTTACTGCTGCTGCGGGTATCCCGATGCCGTTTTCATGCCGACAAGATCACAATAATCAATATGGGTGGCGTTCAAAATAATCCCTGGCTGCCGTCATCACTTTTGCTGACAGCATCAATGAGGCGAGCATTGTAGGTATGGCCATTAAACCGTAGGCACCGGAAATGATGTTAAATACAACCTTAATACTGACAGTGGAACCGATAATAACGGTAATGATAAAAATCCAGCGGTAATAATGCTGAAGATGGGCGCCAAATAAAAAGCCAAAACACTTGGCCCCGTAATACCAGGAACTAAACATCGTGGTGCTGGCCAGAATGAGCGCAATGACCAGTAACAATATGCCACCGGCTGTGCCGAAATTACTTTCAAAGGCACTGGCTGTCAGAACAACACCCTCCAAACCATCAGGATTCTGCCAGTCGCCTGCCAGCAAAATAACCAGTGCGGTACAGGTGCAGACAATCAAGGTATCGGCAACAGGTCCCATCATTGCAACCAGACCTTCGCGGACCGGTTCGCTGGTACGGGCGGCACTGTGGGCCATCACTTCCGTGCCCACGCCGGCCTCATTGGAAAATACCCCCCGGCTGACACCTGTCAGTATCACGCCCAGCAGACCACCACCGGCTGCTTTGGTATTGAATGCTTCCCGAAAAATCATCGCCAGCATATCAGGCACCTGAGAGGCGTGCATGATTAGCATGAGTAATGTCATGCCCAGATAGGTCAGCACCATTAGCGGCAGCAGTGTTATCGCTACCCTGGCTACCCGTGATAAGCCACCAAAAATTACGATGCCAACCAGCACTGCTATTACGCAACCGATACCAAAACCCGTCAAGGCGGAATCTTTTGCCTGTGTAAAGACCTGCGCCTGTATAAGAGCTGTCAGCTGGTTGGCAGTGAATAGCGGCAAAGTACCAATCAGGCCTGCCACTGAAAACATAATGGCCAGCGGATAAAAAGGGCGGGGCAGTGCTTCACGAATGATATACATAGGGCCGCCCTGCAGCTGGCCGAGACTGTCTTTACCGCGATACATCACACCGAGGGTGCAGGTAAAAAATTTAGTGGCGATACCAACGATGGCCGATATCCACATCCAGAAGACGGCACCCGGCCCGCCAGCGATAATCGCCAGGGCAACGCCGGAGATATTACCCAGTCCCATTGTGCCTGACAGCGCCGCTGCCAGCGCCTGTCTGTGGCTGAGTTCGCCGGGTTCGCCGACGGTGTCGTGGCGGCCAAGTGTAATACTTATGGCATGACCAAAATGACGGTAAGGCAGAAAGCGTGAATACAGAGCAAAGAAAACACCGCCGCCAAGCAACAATGCCACCAGAGGTGTACCCCAGACCATATCCTCAAAGGTCGCTGTCCAGGCCTGTAAGCCTTCCATTATTTTGCTGTTTCTCCCCGATATTTTGGGTTTGATGGTTGTGAATTATTTGTGGCAGGTGGTGATCGGCTGCCTTTATAACATATAAACGTATACATAAAGGGGGGGCGAGGATAGCACAGCATGCTGGTACGGCGTTGATGACAAGGCGATGGACAGGGTGTTTGTGGGAGCTAAACTGTAAAAGTTTTGTAATTAAAGCCGGGGAGGACTGTTGCGTTCTCCGGCACGGCTTTTTCCAGATTGGTCAGCCTGCTCCTGCGACCGACCTGTTTCTGGAGAGTGGTCATTCCTGAAGAAAGTGATAGGCAGATGGTCGGGAGATAGCCGGGTTAAAGGATGTTGGCAGCCTGTGGTAATCGTGGCCATAATGATATCGAAGCTGCACAATGGCGGTTGATTGACAAATGCGATGCCAATATGGCGATTTACAGTCACTGACATGGACACACTTAATGGAGCAGACTCTCCCCGAATTTGTCGATGTACAACAGGCGGCTGAACGCATAGCCAATATTGTTCATCGAACACCCATCTACACAAGTGGCCTGCTGAATAAACTGACGGGTGCCAGCCTCTATTTTAAATGTGAGAACCTGCAAAAAGTGGGCGCGTTCAAAGCCCGGGGTGCTGCCAATGCCGTGCTGGCACTAACTGATGAGATGGCTCATGCCGGTGTTGCCACACATTCCTCTGGTAATCACGGCGCGGCTCTGGCGATGGTTGCCCGGTGTCGTGGTATTGCAGCTCATATTGTCATGCCGCACAGCGCACCCCGGGTAAAGCGGGAAGCCGTTGCCAGCTATGGTGCGCATATTATTGACTGCGAGCCGACGCTGGCAGCGCGCGAGGCAGCATTGGCTGAAGTTGTCGCCGATACCGGTGCACATGCTGTTCATCCCTATGATGATTTCCATGTGATTGCCGGGCAGGGTACGGTGGCACTGGAGTTGCTTGCGTCGATGCCGGACCTGGACGTTATTGCTGTACCTGTTGGCGGTGGTGGCCTGTTGGCAGGTACCGCACTTGCGGCCAAAGGGCTTCGGCCCTCAATCGAAGTGCTGGCTGCCGAACCAGCGGGGGCTGACGATGCTTTTCGTTCCTTTGGTCTGGGTGAGCGGCAGGCCCAAACTGATCCGCAGACTATCGCTGATGGTCTGCGAGCCAGTCTTGGTGAGCGTAATTTTGAAATTATCCGACAGCGGGTGGACACCATCCTCACTGTCCCTGATGAGCGTATTGTCGAGGCCATGAGGTGGCAGTGGAGCCGCTTGAAAACACTGGTGGAGCCTTCCGGTGCAGTCAGCTTTGCCGCTTTGCTGGAACACCCCGAGCGTTTTCGTGGTCGCCGGGTAGGTGTGGTTATCAGTGGTGGTAATCTCGATCTGGACAAGTTGCCCTGGTGAGTCTTTGCCGATGAAAGCGTATAGCCGCTGGTTTATACCTTTAATGCTCATGGCTGCTCTTGCCGGTTGCAGCAGTACATCTTTTATGTACAAGCGTGCCGATATGCTGGTGGCGTGGTATGTGGATGATTATGTCGAGCTTGACCGGCAGCAGAGCCAACAACTTGACCGTCTGCTCAGACCTGTGCTCGATTGGCATCAGCAACAGGAGTTGCCCCGTTATAGCGCTATTGTCGCCGCCGCTGAACAGTTTCTTGATGAAGATATTTCAAACAAGGAGCTGCAGCAGCTGACGGCAGATGTCGATCAGGCTATAGCCCGTTTGCGGCAGCGATCACTGGACTGGGTATTGCCTTTGGCAGCGAGCCTGAATGAGCGGCAGGTGGCTGAGTTGCTCACCAATATGGAAAAAGAACAGGCTGACAGAACCAGCGATTATCTGGAACGTGACGAAGATGAATACCGAAAGGATATCTATGAGCGTATCCATAAACCCATGCGCCGTTATCTCGGCCGTTTGAGTGCCCGACAGCGCGATCAATTACAGTTGGCTATTACCGAAATGGTGCGCATGGACAGCCTTTACTTGCAGGATCAGGCTGCCTGGATAGAGCGCCTGCGTTTAATATTACAACGTCAGCCGGGTTGGCAGCAGCGCCTGCGGCAGGCAGTTGAGACCCGCTGGGAAAATGCCACGGAGCAATACCGGCAGAGTTACAGTCATAATTACAATATTGTTCAAATGGCCGTGGTCAAATTGATAAATGGGCGCACCCGGCAACAGGACAAACATCTGCGGCGTGAACTGGAGCGCCTGCAGGAAGAGCTGAATGAACTGTCACGGCCATCCTGAGTAATTCGAACAGGTGGTGCATGACACAGTCCCTATGCGAGTAAATGATCGTCATAGTTTTGCCGCTGCCGCGTATATGCGCAATAGGCATTCCAGCTGTGGCTGTAGTCTTCATCCAGATACCACTGCAACCGCAGTCGGGTGATGGTCTGATTGTTGAAGTATTCACCGTAGCAGGCCATGCTGCGATCGCTTTCACTGGCTAGCCAGGCGCTGAATTCGCTGTCAAAACGGGCAACGGTTATGTTCAGGCCATAGCCATCATCAACCGTGCCGAGCACAAACTGGCCTTGTGTGTAGAACAGGCCGAGACCGCAGTAATACTGGTGCGCAAAAAAGAGGCCGCCCCAGGAAGTGTTGGATGCCTCTTCAACCAGTCTATCGGCAACTGCCTGCGCCAGCTCAGAGCCGTAGGGTGTGTTATCCAGCTCCAGATAATTGATGTACTGTTTTGAGTCGAGATGCTGGGGCAAAATTTTGGGGATAAGTAGTTCCATCAGTTTGGTGCTTGCAAGCCACCGAGCACCGCCCGAAAGCTGGCAAGGCCCGCCTCCAGGTTCTCGATGATCTCTTCGGCCAGCTCATCCGGCTCCGGCAGATTATCCAGATCCGTCAGACTCTTGTCCTTCAGCCAGAAGATATCCAGGCTGGTTTTGTCGCGGGCCATCAGCTCCTTGTAGCTGTATTTGCGCCAGCGCCCGTCCGGGTTTTTGTCCGGGTGCCAGCTGGCCTTGCGCTGGCCCGGGTTTTGCGGGTTGTAGCACTGAATGAAGTCGGCCAAATCCTCAAAGCGCAGCGGCTTTTTCTTCAGGGTGTGGTGGATATTGGTGCGGTAGTCGTAGAACCAGACCGCCTTCGTCTGCGCCTTGGGGCTGGCGGGCTGGTTGTCGAAGAACAGCACGTTTGCCTTCACCCCCTGGGCATAGAAGATGCCGGTGGGCAGGCGCAGTACCGTATGCAGGGTGGTGTTCGCCAGTAGCTGCTTGCGGATGGTCTCGCCGGCGCCGCCCTCGAACAGCACGTTGTCGGGCACCACCACCGCCGCCTTGCCGGTGCTTTTGAGCATGCTGCGGATGTGCTGCACAAAGTTGAGCTGCTTGTTGGAGGTGGTGGCCCAGAAGTCCTGCCGATTGTAGGTCAGCTCGTCGCTTTCCTGCTCGCCCGCTTCGTTGGTAAAGCTCAGCGCGCTCTTCTTGCCGAAGGGCGGATTGGCCAGCACATAGTCCACACTCACCGGGCTTTCGGCAATCAGGGCATCGTTGGGGGAGACCATGCTGTCGCCGTCGATCTCGCCGATATTGTGCAGGAACATATTCATCAGGCACAGGCGGCGGGTATTGGCAACAATCTCGTTGCCGTGAAAGGTCTGGTGTTTCAGAAAGGCCTTCTGGGCCTTGTCCAGCTTGTAGTGGGCCGGATCGCTGATAAAGTCATAGGCCGCCAGGAAGAAGCCGCCGGTGCCACAGGCCGGGTCGGCAATGGTCTTGCCCGGCTGTGGCCGCAGGCATTCCACCATGGCACGAATCAGCGCGCGCGGGGTGAAGTACTGGCCGGCACCGGACTTGGTGTCCTCGGCGTTCTTCTCCAGCAGGCCCTCGTAGATATCGCCCTTCACATCGGCGCCCATCAGCACCCAGTCGGTACTGTCAATCATATCGATCAGCCGGTAGAGCTTGGCCGGGTCCTGGATCTTGTTCTGCGACTTGGTGAAAATCTGCCCCAGCATGCCCTTTTGCTTGCCCAGCGCCTGTAGCAGCTCCATATACAACAGCTCCAGCTCCACCCCCTTTTTGCGCCTGAGAGCGGGCCAGCTGTATTTTTTAGGGATGCCCACATCCCGCTTGTGGGGCGGCTGGCTGTACTCATCCGCCATTTTCAGGAAGATCAGATAAGTGAGCTGCTCCAGGTAGTCGCCGTAGCTCACGCCGTCGTCGCGCAGGGTGGTGCAGAAGCTCCAGACGCGGGAGATGATGGAGGATGTATTCATGTTTGGTCTCTATTACCGGTATTGATTGGCCTTACTATCTGACCTATACTTTTGAGTAAGTGGATTGGGAGTACCCGATCGGCGTCTGGGCTCTGGTGTGATCACCGGGGCCTTTCGCTTTTCTAGGGGGTAGACTTTTTTATGCGAAGTCATGGGAAGCATTTCAAGCCATAGCCCTCATAAGCACTACCCGCACCTTGACGGCCCTTTTTGCTGTAAAACTTCTTTTCCAGAATATCAAAGGCCTGGTTTTGCTGACCGGGACGCAATACTTTAATGCCTATCGGCCTTGCGACCAGATCCGCCAGTTGCAGGCCCGGTGAGTTGGTTTTCTTGTCGGCAAAAATCAGATCAAAGGGCAAGTTCCCTCCATGCAGGTTGTCGCCATCACAAATCCGGCGGAATTCCAGTTCCAGTTCGTTGTCTTCTTTCTTTCCCCGGTTTTCCACCACCACATGGGTTAGTCGATTTTGCTGTCCTTTTTCTTTCATAAAGAAAAACAAGCGCTCCAGACAGAATTTCAGGGCAATGTGGTAAGGATTGTCCGGCATTGGATATTTCGTTTTTAAATGCTGCTTGTCTATCGCCACACTGATCAAAATGAAATTATGCCGCTCGATAATACTGCCAAGCTCGGCCATAAATACGTGTTTATCTGCCCGATTTCTGAAATTAAAACCGTTACTCTCCTTGCGAATATCATGCTCATGTAAAACCTGCATATCATGGCCAAAATGCTGAAATTTGAATGCGGTCAATGCAGGTGCTACGGCTTCAGCGTAATGCCTTTTGTGAAAAATACAAAAAGCCAGAACAAATACGGGGTACTGGGGGTTTATTCGAGTGAGGCTGTGATCACCGCTCTCATCCACATAAACAATATAGTCACTCCACTGCGATGCCATCAGCTATTCCTGGCCAGTTTTGGTTTGCGGCCGCGTTTGGCG
>JBKECP010000029.1:0-2286 GCA_047974765.1 Parahaliea sp.
CCCCATCAAAATACTGCCCTGGCAGCCTTAAATTCATCCGGATGCGGTTCCCCGGCAAGATGCCCGCCGCCCCAAAGGCCTCTGCCTGTGCCTGCCAGCTGGTCTGCCCCGCCTTTGTGGTCGCAAGGATCGGCGTGCCCAGATGGTCGGTATGCAGGTAATGCATTTCGGTCCGGGCGTCCGTCAGGCTGCCGTTGTGTATGCTGGCCTGCCAGATGGGGTCGGTGCTCCACAGGCCCTGATCAGCCGCCACCGGATTGAAGCCGTAGGCTTTGGTGAGGGTACCATCCTGATCAGTCTCGCCCAGCAGACCCTGCTCGCTGTAGATGAAGTAGGTGCTCTTTGTGTTGGTTGTGCCACCTTCAGTGACGTGTTTGGCAATTCGTCGGCCGAAGGGGTCGTACTGGTAGTTCGCCTGCAGGGCGGGGGTGCTTTGTCCGGCGGCGGTGCGGCGGTAGCGGGTCAGTCTGTCGGCGGCGTTGTAGCCGTAGTCTCTGGTCGTGTGGCTGTTGCTTTCCTTCAGGGTGTGGCCCTGCGGGCTGTAGCTGATTTGTGTATCAATAGCCTGCTCTTGTGTCTGTCCGGTTTGGTCCCTTTTGGATGTAGGCTTATGCCGGTGAAAATAAACTATGGGGATGGTGAAACAACGGTGGGGATCGTAGCGGGTTGAACATACTGACCGAGTTTGAGGCGGCATGTTCAGAGTGATCCGATTGGGCTTGAAGGCGGTCTGAATACCTATGGGTATGTTTTCCAGAATCCTGTTATAAACGCTGACCCAACCGGACTAATTTGTGGAACAAGTTTGGAGCTAACTTTACCCCAATTCATCAAGAGTTTTAACGGCTTCTTCGATACCAGCGTCAGCAGCCCTTCGAATATAATTCAATCCAAGTTCTACGTTTTTTTGAATTCCATTCGACCCATAGAAAAGATCAAGCCCATAGCCTAACTGTGCTTTCGAATACCCATTGATTGCAGCAGCCTTGAACAGCATAGCAGCTTTCAATTTATCCTGTTCAACTAAACCCCCTCCATCATAATAAACGCCAAGAGCGTATTGGGCTGGAGGGTATTCACACGCCGCCGCTTTTGTTAAAAGCCTGACACTTCGCTGCTCAAAATCTTCAATGCTTTCATCATTCAGCACACTAAACATTGAAAACAAATACATCGCTTCAGGATTTTCTTCATCTATTAGTGGCTGAAGAATTTTATAAGCAAGATTGCAATCACCTTGCTCAATTTCTTTTTTCGCGTTATCTAAACTTTGTCGAATTTCTAATTTATCCATGGGGGATGATCTGATTTCCTGTTGGACCAGTACAACGACACTGCGGATGGTGTGTGGACTTAGCGCCTAAAGTATCTTTAGCCATTTTTTCTGCCTGTCTTTTTGCTGTTCTTAAATCATCGGCAACACCATAACCATAAGCAAAATCTTTGTCACCATTTGAACAATTATCAGGGCTTCTCCCATCTTTTTGTACACGGCAAATACATGTGTACTTCCCCCTTTTTCTTGGTGGGTAAGGAACCGAGATTCCATCATCTGCAGCTCTATCATTCAGGCGATCTACAACACCTTGAAGTGCACGAGCAGCTTGATAAGCCCTATAACCACGATAGCCAATCTGAGCAACACGAGCAATACCAATTCCAATCCCAACACACGCACCTGTTCCACAAATTAGTCCGGTTGGGTCAGCGTTTATAACAGGATTCTGGAAAACATACCCATAGGTATTCAGACCGCCTTCAAGCCCAATCGGATCACTCTGAACATACCTCCCCAAACCCGGATCATAATCCCTGAAGTAGTTGTAATGTAATCCCGTCTCCCCATCAAAATACTGCCCCGGCAGTCTTAAATTCATCCGGATACTATTCCCCGGCAAGATGCCCGCCGCCCCAAAGGCCTCTGCCTGTGCCTGCCAGCTGGTCTGCCCCGCCTTTGTGGTCGCAAGGATCGGCGTGCCCAGATGGTCGGTATGCAGGTAATGCATTTTGGTCCGGGCGTCCGTCAGGCTGCCGTTGTGTATGCTGGCCTGCCAGATGGGGTCGGTGCTCCACAGGCCCTGATCAGCCGCCACCGGATTGAAGCCGTAGGCTTTGGTGAGGGTACCATCATTATCAGTCTCGCCCAGCAGGCCCTGTTCACTGTAGATGAAGTAGGTGCTGGTGGTGTTGGTTGTGCCACCTTCAGTGACGTGTTTGGCAATTCGTCGGCCGAAGGGGTCGTACTGGTAGTTCGCCTGCAGGTCGGGGGTGCTTTGTCCGGCGGCG
>JBKECP010000030.1:0-30697 GCA_047974765.1 Parahaliea sp.
CGCCGACTGCGACTAAAGTATGCAGCGAGGGTCATTACACCGCTTGGGTTTGCTATTGCCTGCAAATCGGGGCGTCTATAAGGAAAACAGCGTGTCTGGCCATACAATTCTGATAGCAGATGATCACCCCCTGTTCGGAGCTGCCTTACAGCAGGTGATTGCCCAACACTTCAGCACACATCGCTTGCAGCTGGCTTCAGACGTGGCTGAGCTGCAAAAACTTGCGCTGACGGGCAATTTCATTGATTTGTTATTGCTTGATCTGCATATGCCCGGAGCGGTCGGTTTCTCCGCCTTGTCCTGGTTTGCCGGACACTTGCCAACAACACCGGTTATCATGATTTCCGCCAACACCCATCCCGATACTGTCCGGCGCGCACTGGATCACGGTGTTGCCGCTTTTCTGTCTAAGTCCACCAATATCAGTGAAATTCACAGCTGTGTGGATGCCGTCATGCGTGGTGAGCGCGGTTTATATCCAGGGCTTGAGGCAGGCAAAACCGGTGCCAGTTTGCAATCTCTGGATGTGGCCGATGCCCTGTCAAGCCTGACACCGCAACAGTTCCGGGTGGCTTCAATGCTGGTAGAAGGGCTGCTGAACAAACAGATTGCTTACGATCTGGAAGTCAAAGAAGCCACTATCAAAGCCCATATGACTGAAATTTTTCGCAAGTTGGGCGTTAATTCACGCACCCAGGCGGTATTGGCGCTGACCAGTCTTGCTGTTGATGCGCCCGAGGCCATAGTCAACCCGGTTTACTGAGTCTGCCGCAAGGCCAGTATCAGGGCTCGCAGGCGGGCAACATTGACTGGTTTGGGTAAAAAACGATAGCCGGCGCTGCGTACCTGCTCACGCACCTCATCACTATCATCGGCAGACAATACCACCACTGGCGGCAGCGGATCAGGTGCAACCGCCAGCGCTTCAATACCAGTATCATCCCGGTCAAGATGATAATCTGCCAGAATCAAATCCGGTGTGATACAAACCAGCGTAGACAACAAGGTCTGGCGATCAGCCACAGCGATGGCTTTTGCACCAAAGCCTTCCAGCAACCGCTGCAAACCCTCTCTGACCAGAGGTTCATTGTCGAGGCAGACAATGGTCAAACCGGCAAAATCCGTATTTTCAGTTTGCTGTACATCCGCATTAACAAGGCATGCTTCACCGTAGGGTACCAGCACCGAAAACAGCGTACCGCGCCCGGGTTCAGAGACAAGCCGCAGCGGGTACCCCAACAGACGGGCACTACGCTGCACAATGGCCAGCCCCAGCCCCAGGCCATCAGCCTGACTGATCATTGGTCGAGCCAGCCGCTGAAACTCCTCAAAGATTCGCATCTGATCGCCCTCGGCAATACCTGGCCCGGTATCAACAACCTGTAGTTCAGCCCCCTCGTTGCGACGTCGAAGCCCAACCACAATTCTCGACTTTGGTGCGTGGTGCAAGGCATTGGACAACAGATTTTGTAAAATACGATGCAATAATGCCTCATCCGAGCGCAACCAAAGCGAGCTTGACATGACAGTCAGGCGCTGCCCACCACTCATTGCCATCTCGGCAAATTCATCATGCAACCCTTCAAGCAGGCGCGAAGCAGGCAGGTCGACAAGGTGAATCTGTTGTCGGCCAGAATCCAGACGCGCCACTTCCCGCAATTCAGAAATCATTTGCTCTGCCCGGCGCAGGGAGCGGTCAATTTGATTGACAACATGCTGGTTATTACCGGCGTCACGGCCCAGCTCCTGCTGCAAGGTCGCTGTAAATAAACGGGCGGCATTAATCGGTTGCAGCAAATCATGTGAAGTAGCTGACATAAAGCGTGATTTGCTCAGATGCGCCTCGCGCAGATGCGCCTCTGCCTGTGCCCGCAAACGGTTTTCCTGTCGCAACAGGGCATTGGAAGCACTCAGGGATTCCGAACCGGAGGCCACTTTTTGTTCCAGCTCTTTTTTGGTGTCCTGAAGTTCAGCCAGGGTATCCCGATAGCGGGTGATATCAATGTAAGTGGTTACAAAACCACCGGCAGGCATCGGCTTACCCTGAATATCAACCACTTTGCCGTCAGGCAGGGTTCTCTCCAGATGATAGGATTTGCCCTCACGCAGTCTTTGCAAACGACGTTCCACCTGAATATCCATTGAGTCATTGACACCGGCACGCAAAAAACCGCGTTCAGCATTATAACGATACACCCGCTCAATGGGACAACCAATATAAAGGAAGCGTTCGGGATAATTGAACATATCCTGATACACCTGATTCCAGGCTACCAGCCGCAGCTGCTCATCCACCACCGACACGCCCTGCACCAGGGTTTCCACCGTTGTTTGCAGCAGTTCACGGTTAAATGTGTGCAGACGGCTGGCATCGCTGACCATCGCCGCCAGATCGCTATAGGCCAGCTGCTGGAAGTTTTCCAGCTGCTCCATAGCCTTGTGAGCCGAGGAGGCACCGATCATTGATGCCAACACAGACTCCATCTGACTGACCACGAACCGGGGCACCCGGTCACCACTCAAAATACGCTGCTGGTAGCGATCTTCATAGGATTGCCACATACGCGCCATTTCATCCGGGTCCATAAAAGGCAGAAGCAATGCCTGCAACTGGCTGCCACGAATCAGGCTGAGTTCATAGTCATCCTCGGTTTCACCACTGCCGGCCACCGGGCGCTGCATGAATAAGCGAGCCTGGCGTATACCGGCCTGAGAAGGACGCAGCAGCCAGGACAACAGCAGCAAACAACAAACATTCAGCCCCAGACTCCAGGCTGTAGCATAGGCCAGGCGGTTCTCGCCCTCGATACCCAACAGCCCCATTGGCCGCAGCCAGGGCAGACCAAAGGCGCCATCAATCAGAAGTGGATGCTCAGGCTGTACCAGCACTGGCAGCATGCCACAGTAAAACCACAGGCCAAGGCCTGCCAAAATCCCCACCATGACAGCAATACCATGGGCGCGCCGCCAATAGAGTCCGGCCAGTACAGCAGGCCCAAGCTGGGCGGCAGCCAGAAAAGAAATAAAGCCGATCTGGGTCAGCCCGGGCAATGCCATCAGCTTGCCGGTTACCAGCCAGGCCGTCATTAATATACCGATAATGATGATCTGCCGTGTGCGGCGCAGGCTGTCACCCAGACGCAGCACCGCCGCTGGAGAACCACGATTAAAGCGCAACAGCAAAGGTGCCACGACTTCATTGGTCAACATGATCGACAAACTGACTGTAGCCACAATCACCATGCCAGTCGCCGCCGAAATACCACCAATAAAGGCTGCCACCGCCCCCAGCTGAGAATTCAGCGCCAGTGGCAACATCTGCACATAAGTATCGGGGTTCACCTGCTCCACACCAGCAAAGATAACCGTACCGGCCATGCTGATCGGTATCACCAACAACATAAACAACAGCAGATAAACCGGAAACAACCAGCGGGCAATACGGGTGTTGGTACCCGCCTGTGCCTCCACAACCATCACATGGAATTGCCGTGGCAAGCACAGCGCTGCAAAAGCGCTGATCAGCGTCTGGGCTATGAAATCACCGGTAAAAGGAATATGCCGAAGTTTATCGCTTGCTGCTGACAAGGCATCATTGTCCGGCAGTTGCCACAGGTAATTAAGCGCCAGCATGGCAACAAAAAGAAAGGCCAACAGCTTAACCAGCGACTCCACCGCTACCGCCGCCATCATGCCCTGGTGTCGCTCCTGCCCATCCAGCCGACGCGCCCCGAACAAAATAGTAAAGACAGCCAGCAAGATGGCGGTAAACAGGGCTGTATCAAAACCTATTTCCTGCAGCGGCGCTTCGGCGCCACCAACAATGGACCAGGCTTGTGCCAAGGCGCGAAATTGCAGTGCAATATAGGGGATAACCGCTGCCGCCGCTACCAGTGTAGCCAGCACCGCCAAGCCCTGGTGTTTACCAAAACGGGCACTTATATAGTCAGCAATCGATGTCACCCGATAGCGCTCCCCCACCGCCAGTAAACGCTGAATAAGCGGCCAACCAAAGAGGTAGAGCAAAATTGGGCCAAGATATATGGGCACATGTCCCCAGGGGGTTTCTGCTGCACTGCCAACAGCGCCGTAAAACGTCCAGGAGCTACAAAATACAGCCAACGACAGGGCGTAGATCACCCCCCGCCAATGGGGTTTGCGCTGCCATCGCAAACGACTACTGGTGCTGCGATCCACTCGCCATGCAATAGCAAACAACAGCACGATATACACCAGCGAAAAGCTGAGTAGATTGGAGGATGACACAGTGCGACCCAATGTGATTATTCTGTCACGAGCATGGCAAAGCACCACGGCCGGGTCAATACAGGCCCGCCATGCCTTTTTGGCACGAACAACTCAAGCATTTTCATTGTGAAAACTGTTGTGAAAAGTGCGACCGCGAACACTTTTTGATCGCCCTCTCCCCCTGCTAAGCTGCGCACGGGGATGTACCGGGAAAAAGCAGGGCTATGACACAACTTCGTTCTTGTGCGTTTTTGCGCACCTTGTTACTTGCACTGGCAGTAACACAGGCGCAGGCGGCGGCTGATGATGAATCACCAATTCGCCCACCAAAGGATGCGCCATTAAAATCCGAAGTACCAACGCCAGCAGCCAAGCAGGCCGCTGAAGATCAGCTGCGGGCGAATAAACCGACAGACAACAACGAAGAAGAAGCAGAGCCTGCAGCAGACGAGTCCTCACTGCCAAAAGCCCGCAATGTTGCCCTCGACAAGCCTATCAGCAATGCCGAGGCTGCCGCTCAGACTGCTCCCGAACCACCCCCGGCTCCGGACGAGACCTCACCACTTATTGAAATTCCAGCCAGAAATCCCGTTGAGGAAAAAGAAAAAGCCGCTGTTCCCACACCTTTTATTTTGTTGGCCACGGAGGTTCCAGCGGCCACATCAACACGTCTGGCCTGGGCACCAAACCAGTCTTTTGAAGGAATCTACAGCCCCACCCCCGTACTGGTTGTCAACGGCGCCACCAAAGGTCCAACCTTGTGCATCACCGCCGCCGTTCACGGCGACGAACTCAACGGCATTGAAACCGTACGCAGGGTGCTCTATAACCTCGACGCCAACACACTACAGGGCACCGTGGTTGGTGTGCCCATCGTCAACCTGCAGGGTTTTCACTCCAGCTCCCGTTATCTGAGCGATCGACGCGATCTCAATCGCTACTTTCCCGGTGATCCGATGGGCAGCTCTGCCTCGCGTATTGCCTATTCTTTCTTTAACGAAATCGTCAAACACTGCAGTGCCGTTGTCGATCTGCACACGGGCTCTTTCTACCGCACCAACCTGCCCCAGCTGCGTGGCGATTTGACCAACCCGCAAGTGGTCAAGTTAACCCAGAGTTTTGGCTCGACTGTGGTATTACACAGCGAAGGCACCGTTGGCACTCTGCGCCGGGCTGCTGTCGAAGCCGGTATTCCTGCGGTCACTTTTGAAGCGGGCGCACCGATGGTGCTTAGCGAAGATGCTGTCAGTCACGCTGTCAAAGGTGTACGTACCCTGCTTAATCACCTGGGCATGGTCAGCAAGTTCAGTCTCTGGGGTGATCCGGAACCGGTTTATTACAACTCCACCTGGCAGCGGGCACCAGAGGGCGGCGTGGTCTTTAGCAAGGTGCATCTGGGACAAACCGTGCGCAGGGGCGATTTACTGGGCACCGTAACCAACCCGGTCACCAATGTGCGCACAGAAATCCGCTCAAGTTACAATGGCCGCATTCTGGGTATGGCACTGAATCAGGTAGTGCAACCGGGTTTTGCCACTCACCATATTGGTATACAGGCCAGCCAGGAGCAGATCAGCGATCCCGAGGATGTTCCTGTAACAGTCATTGAAGGCGAAGGAAAATCCTTTGAGTCCGGCACACCGATAGATGATATCAACGAAGCTGATTCGGCACCGGCAGAAGAAGAATAATTGCCAAATGCACCCGGCTATCAATACCCGACTATTGCACATGGTTTTATAACCGACTAAAATAGTCGGGTAATAACACACCCATTAACTCTGCCTGCGCCGAGCGGCGCCCAAAAGCCATGCGTTTAACTACCCGAGGGCGTTACGCCGTCACTTCCATGCTCGACCTGGCCCTGCATCAGGGGCAGGGGCCCATTCCTCTGGCGGGTATTTCTGAGCGCCAGGATATCTCACTGTCCTATCTCGAACAGCTATTTTCCCAACTGCGCAAAAACGGACTGGTTCGCAGTGTCCGCGGCCCCGGTGGTGGTTACCATTTGAGTAAAAAAGCCCAGGACATCAATGTAGCCCAGGTCATCGAAGCCGTTAACGAGAGTACCGATGCCACCCGCTGCAAGGGCAAAGGTAATTGTCAGCGAGGTGATACCTGCCTCACCCACCACCTGTGGATGAACCTGAGCGAGCAGATACACGCTTTTTTGGAGGGTATTTCTTTGTCTGATCTGATCGAGCGACCAGAAATCCGGGATATTGCCTGCAAGCAGCTGGCGCGCACGGGTACTCCCCAGACAGAACTTATTGCCAATCTGGAACAGGCCTGAGTCGGCCACCAGACCTTAGAAATACAGGTTAATACTTATGTCACAGCAACAGATTGATCACGCCATCACCAAGGAATACGCTGCGGGCTTTACCACTAATGTTGAGTCCGACACCTTCGCGCCCGGACTCAACGAAGAGGTAATCCGGGCAATATC
The DNA here is from genome assembly GCA_047974765.1 of Parahaliea sp. GTDB lineage: Bacteria > Pseudomonadota > Gammaproteobacteria > Pseudomonadales > Halieaceae > JBKECP01. The sequence continues at coordinate 6,698 of JBKECP010000030.1, forward strand.
ACAGCGCAAAAATGAACCCGAATGGTTGTTGCAATGGCGCCTGGAGGCCTATCACAGCTGGCAGGAAATGACAGAACCAGACTGGGCACATGTAAACTACCCGCCAGTGGGTTTTAACGATATTTCCTACTATTCTTCACCCAAAGCGCTCAAGGATCGCCCCAAAAGCCTCGATGAAGTCGACCCCGAGCTGCTGGAAACCTACAACAAGCTCGGCATTCCCCTGCACGAACAGGAAGCACTGGCAGGCGTAGCCGTTGATGCTGTTTTTGATTCGGTGTCGGTCGTCACTACTTTCCGTGAGAAGCTGGCCGAAGCGGGCGTTATTTTCTGCCCTATTTCTGAAGCCGTACACAAGTACCCGGACCTGGTACGCAAATACCTGGGCACGGTTGTCCCGCGCAAGGACAACTTCTACGCAGCACTCAACAGCGCGGTCTATAGTGACGGTTCCTTTGTCTACATCCCAAAGGGCGTACGCTGCCCGATGGAACTGTCCACCTATTTTCGTATCAACGAACAAAATACCGGCCAGTTTGAACGCACCCTGATCATTGCTGATGAAGGCAGCCATGTCAGTTATCTTGAAGGTTGCACTGCACCGATGCGCGATGAAAACCAGCTGCACGCAGCCGTTGTTGAACTGATCGCACTGGACGGTGCCGAGATCAAATACTCCACCGTGCAAAACTGGTACCCGGGTGATGCCGATGGCAAGGGCGGTATTTACAACTTTGTCACCAAACGTGGTGTGGCCCACCGGGATGCCAAGATTTCCTGGACCCAGGTCGAAACCGGCTCTGCCATAACCTGGAAATATCCAAGCTGCATTTTGCGCGGAGACAACAGTGTCGGGGAGTTTTACTCAGTGGCACTGACCAACAACGCCCAGCAGGCCGATACCGGTACCAAGATGATACATCTGGGTAAAAATACCCGTTCGACCATTATTTCCAAGGGTATTTCCGCAGGCAAGAGTTCCAATGCCTACCGCGGCCTGGTGCGGATGAACCCGAAGGCCGAGGGCGCGCGCAACTATACCCAGTGCGACTCCCTGTTGATTGGTGATCTGTGTGCCGCCCACACCTTCCCCTATATCGAGAGCCGCAACCCGAGCGCAGTTATCGAGCACGAGGCAACCACCTCAAAGGTCAGCGACGACCAGCTCTACCTGTGTCAGCAGCGCGGACTGGATGCAGAAAAGGCGGTGTCGATGATCGTCAACGGATTTTGCAAAGAGGTGTTTCGGGAGCTGCCTATGGAGTTTGCTATGGAAGCGGGCAAATTACTGGAAGTGAGTCTTGAAGGCTCAGTTGGCTAAATCATTAACTCGGCAAGTTTTTAGCCGAATGAATAAGCGGCACATGAATGTGCCGCCGCAGGCTGTAAGTCTGCGCGAGTCCTGCGAAAATCAAAGGATTGCACAAACTCCGCTGAGTTTCAGGGGCGACAATCAAATAGTGAAAGATTCATCTATTTGATTGCCAGGTTAATAGTTGGCTGGCCAACGCTGAATCAAAAGACATAACGGCGGGATAAGTACTCCGCCTGCTGCAAGAGAGATGCAAACATGCTGAAAATTAACAACCTGCACGCCAGTGTGGACAACAAGGATATTCTCAAGGGTCTCAGTCTTGAGGTTAAACCCGGTGAGGTACACGCCATCATGGGCCCAAATGGCTCCGGCAAGAGTACTCTCGGCCATGTGCTGGCCGGGCGCCCCGGCTACGCAGTCAGCCAGGGCAGCGCCAGCCTGCTGGATCAGGATCTACTGGCGCTGGATACCGAAGCGCGCGCCCATCTCGGCCTGTTCCTGGCCTATCAGTACCCGGTTGAGATTCCCGGTGTCAGCAATATGGAATTTCTCAAAGCCTCAGTGGATGCCGTGCGCGAGGCGCGCGGCCAACAGGCCATCGACAGTATCAGCTTTATGAAGCAGGCCCGTGAATTTTGCAAACAGGTCAATCTCGATCAGAGTTTTCTCAAGCGAGGCGTTAATGAAGGCTTCTCCGGTGGTGAGAAAAAACGCAATGAACTGATGCAGATGATGATACTCGAACCCAGATTGTGCATCCTCGATGAAACCGATTCCGGCCTGGACATCGATGCTTTGCAGGTGGTTGCCAAGGGCGTCAACGCCATGCGCAGCACCGAGCGCAGCTTTATTCTGGTAACACATTACCAGCGCCTGTTGAATTACATTGAACCAGACCATGTACATGTGCTGGCCGGTGGTCGCATTATCAAATCCGGTGACAAGTCACTGGCTCTGGAGCTGGAAGCGAAGGGCTACAGTTGGCTGGAGGATGCCGCCTGATGAGCGATTTCATGCAAGGCCCGCTGGCGGCCGCTGCCAGCAATGTAGCGCCCTGGTTGTCTGATATTCAGACCCGCGGTCTAGCAAACTGGCGCAAGCGCACTCTGCCCAACCGAAAAACCGAGGCCTGGAAATACAATCACCTGAAAGTATTGCAACGCAGCTTTCAGGCCGCCAGCACTCAGCCACAAACACCAATGCTCAATAGCCACAGCTATCCAGAGACTGCCGGTGCCACACTGGTTTTCAGTGACGGTATCTTTCGCCCGGAACTGTCACAGTGCAAGCTGCCTGCAGGTATTAAACTGACCCGCTTTGCCGATGCCGGCAAGGACCAGGCCGCCCTTATTGGTGCGCGCCTTGGCCGGGCGGTGAACAGTGCCAATCATCTCTTTGCCCCCCTTAACGAAGCCCTGTTAAGTGATGGTGTTTTTATTGAAATTGAAGCAGATACAGTTATTGAGCAGGCGCTGCAGGTAGTCTGGCAGTGCAGTGGCCATGTCGATAATCAGGTATTGAGCCAGCGCCTGCTGGTCTGCGCTGGCGCCCACAGCCGGGCATGCATTATTGAAAGCTTTGTCAGTAGCGATGACAGCTCGGCCTTTACCAGTAGCATCAGCGAATTCCTGTTGGCTGAAGGCGCCACCCTGGAACACTACCGGCTACACCTTGAAGAGGGTGAGGTTGTTCATATTGGTGGCGCCCATGCTCACCTTCAGGCAAACGCCACTTTTCAAAGTTTTCACCTGGCCCTTGGCAGCCGTATGAAGCGCATCGATATCACTGTCGATCACCAGGGTGCCGGTGCTCATGCTGATATCAAGGGTATTTATCTACCCAGAGGCGATGAACAGATTGACTACCACACCTGCATTGAACACACCGTACCCCATTGCACCAGCAATGAAGTGTTTCGCGGTATTGTGGCTGACCGTGCCAGCGCTATTTTCAATGGTCGCATCCACATTCATCAGGATGCCCAAAAAACCCGTGCCGAACTGTCCAATAAAAACCTGCTAATGAGTGCGCAGGCTGAGATTAATACCAAGCCCGAACTGGAAATCTACGCCGATGATGTACAGTGTGCTCACGGTGCCACTGTTGCCCAGCTGGATACAACGGCCCTGCACTATCTGCGCACCCGGGGTATACCTGCTGATGAAGCCGAAGTGATGCTCAGTTATGGTTTTATCAACGAGCTGATCGATGACATAGGAAACACAGCCGTACACAGCCACCTCAAGCCCCTGCTGGCAGCGCGTTTTGCTGGCAGCACACAACTTGCACGCCATATTCTGGAGCAGGATCATGCCTAGCTCTGAATCAATGACAGCCCCCGTGTTTGATGCCGAAGGCCTGCGCGCCGACTTCCCGATCTTGCAGCAACAGATCAACGGCCAGCCGCTGGTTTATCTGGACAACGCTGCCACCACACAAAAGCCCGAGTGCGTGATCGAAGCCATCAGCCACTACTATCGCCGCGACAATGCCAATGTTCATCGCGGCGCCCACACTCTGTCGGACCGGGCCACTGCTACCTTTGAAGGCGCCCGCGAGACCGTGGCGCGATTTATCAACAGCCCGTCATCGCAACAGCTGATCTGGACGCGCGGCACCACCGAGGCCATCAATCTGGTCGCCTACAGCTGGGGTCGCAGCAATCTCAAAGCCGGAGAGAGGGTACTGGTGTCACATATGGAGCACCACTCCAATATCGTGCCCTGGCAGCTGGTATGCGCAGCCGCCGGTGCTGAGGTCGTCCCTGTTCCGATCACCAGCGAAGGCGAGATCGACATAGCAGCACTGGCTGAATTGCTCGATGAGCGCGTCCGCCTGATCGCCGTAAACCATGTGTCCAATGCTCTGGGCACCATCAACCCCGTTGAACAAGTTACTGCCCTGGCCCGGCGTGTCGGCGCAAAGGTACTGATCGACGGCGCCCAGGCTATCGCCCACCTGCCGGTGGATGTACAGGCTCTGGATTGTGATTTTTATGCTTTTTCCGGCCACAAGCTCTACGGCCCTACAGGTATCGGAGCACTCTGGGGAAAGCGTGAACTGCTGGAAGAGATACCACCCTTCCTCGGCGGCGGCGAGATGATTGAAACTGTCAGCTTTGTCGGCACCACCTTTAACAGCCTGCCCTTTAAATTCGAGGCCGGCACCCCCAATATTGCCGCAGCCATTGGACTGGCCAGTGCTATCGACTACCTGAACAACATTGATATGATCGGCGCCGCCCGCCACGAAAATGAGCTGTTAATCTATTCACTACAACTGGCCAAACAGGTTGACGGCCTGCGGCGTATCGGCAATGCCCGCCAGAGTGTGGGCATCTTCAGCTTTGTACTGGACGGCGTTCACCCGGCTGATCTGGGTATGTTGCTGGATCAACAGGGCATTGCCGTTCGCACCGGTCACCACTGCGCCCAGCCACTGATGGATTACTTCAGTGTGCCTGGCACAGTGCGGGCATCCTACGCCCTGTACAACACCCGCGAGGATGTCGAGCGGTTGTTTGAGGGTATTCACAAGGCCGTGCGCCTGTTTGGGAGCTAGTCCGGCAGGGCCAGCCCCGGATTGAAACACGAGAGGAATTGCAGTATGTCAGTTGAGACCTTTGATGCGCGCAGTGACGCCGTACAGGTGTCAGATGCAGCCGCACAGTATCTGAAAACACAGCTGGATAAAAACGGTGGCAAAGCCATCCGTATCAGTGTCAAGGAAAGCGGCTGTACCGGCTATATGTATGTGATGGACGAGGTCACCCGGGGTGAGGCCAGTGATCTGGTAATGTCGCTGGCCAACGGGCTCGATATTTTTATTGATCCGGCCTCCTTGCCAGTGCTCAAGGGCACCGAGATCGTCTACGAAAAAGACGGCATCAATCGCACCATCAAGTTTCACAATCCCAACGTCACCGCCGCCTGCGGCTGCGGTGACAGCTTCAGCATCAACTAAAGCATCAATCAGGATCACCCCATGAGCGCACAGGAACGCACCCTGCTGACCACCCGCCGTGACTGCCCCGGTCGCCTTGTCCCCGTGGGCGACCCGGTGCTGATTCCCGCCCACACCTTTGTCACCCTGACCCAGTCCCTGGGCGGCAACTATACCGTGATCTACAACGGCAATATGGTGCGGGTAGACGGCACCGATGCCGATGCCCTCGGCCTGGAAGCACTGGTGTTGGCATTTAACGAACCGGCCGATGGTCAGATCAGCCAGGATCAGGTGTGGGAGGCACTGGCTACCGTTTACGACCCGGAAGTACCGGTAGACCTGGTCAACCTGGGGCTGATCTACAAGCTGGCCATCGACCAGAGCAAGGGTGAGGTGTTGATACACATGACACTGACCGCCCCCGGTTGTGGCATGGGCCCGGTACTGGTGGAAGATGTAAAATACCGCGTGGCCCAGGTGCCCTTTGTGAGGTCAGTACAGGTTGAGCTGGTCTTCGATCCGCCCTGGCACCGCGATATGATGTCTGAGGAGGCACAACTCGAAACCGGTATGTTTTACTGATGAGTGACAATAACCCTTTTGGCAGCCGCATCACTGCGGACGATATCGTTGACACCCTGTCCTTTTTTGATGACTGGGAAGAGCGTTACAAATACATCATCGACCTCGGCCGGGAACTGCCTCCCATGAACAAAAGCCTGCAAACCGAAAATCGCAAAATTCACGGCTGCCAGAGCCAGGTGTGGATTGACACCCGCATCGAAGACGGACGTCTGCAAATGAGCGTCGACTCCGATGCCTTCATCGTAAAAGGTCTGCTCGGTGTGGTCATGGCCGCTTACAATAACAAAACTGCAGCCGAAGTACTGGCTTTCGATATTGAACAGTACTTCGACAGCCTCGACCTCCTGCGCCACCTCTCACCCACCCGCGGCAACGGCCTGCGCTCAATGGTGGCCCGTATCAGGGAGATTGCCGGTACCAGCTGAGTTTTATATTTCAACTCTGGGATCAAGCTCACATTTTTACTGTTTTTTACATTGGTGCCGCATTTTCGGACTTGCCTGCGTTGCGATACAGCATCAAACTAAATTAGCAATAGCTAACTTGATGTTTGCCTCAGTGCGAACCGTTGCGGGAGCTCAAGCCTTGCCCTTACCTCGAATTTTGGTCGTTGAAGACGATGCTGCACTGTCTGCCAAACTGGCAAATACACTGACCAACGCCCACATGCGGGCATTTCAAACCGCCTCAGGTATTGAGGGCCTCAAGCTGTTTCGGCAAGAACGACCGGATATCGTCATTTATGGTATCGACCTGAATGATATGAACGGCCATGAACTCTGCCGCACCATTCGCACCAGCCGCGAAGGTTTGCAAACACCCATTCTGGTTATGATTGAACAGCAGGAAGAGATTGAAGAAGCCTACGAGGTGGGCGCTACCGAAAGTATTCCCAGACACTATCACGATGCATTACTGATCCGCCGGATCCGTAATTTACTACAATCACACCAGGCCTATCTCGAACGGCAACAAAGCCTGTCCCGACTCGAATTACTGGAGACACTACTGGACAATACGCACTACGAGATTTACTTCATTGATACCAGCTGCTTGCATATTTATTCCGCCAGTAAGGCAGCCCAAATCAATCTCGGGTACAGTGAAAGGGAACTGTGTCAAATGGACATATCCTCTCTCCTTGCCAAACCAGCCATGAGCCCCGAAGAATACCGACGCAACTATCGGCAGCTGGCCAGAGGCGAGGTAAACAGTACCCACTGCTGCGCACAGCTTCGGCGTAAGAATGGCAGCCATTACCAGGCCGAAGGTGAGATATTTGCCGTTCGCGGCGGCGCCCGGAAAATCAACATTATCTGCCTGCTGCAAGATAGCAGCCAAAGAAATCACACACTATCAGAATCAACCGCCGTTGATTGTGCGCTTGATCCAGAACAGGCTACAAACAACCCCACCTGTAATAACAGTCAACGCACTTTGTCGGCCAGTGCATCTGACCGAGATAGCGGTATGCATTTTGATATTGCCCACAAACTGCAACAGGCTCTGGCCGAAAACAGGCTATCTCTGCAATACCAGCCCAGATTCACCAGCCATAACAGGCAACTCTGTGGATTTGAAGCACAGCTGTACTGGTGCGGGAATGATGGAAGGGCTCTACCACTCTCACTGACAGGTATTGCCAATGCTCCAAAACTGATTCACGACATCAACCACTGGCAGATACGTGAGGCCTGTCACCAACTTCAACAACAATGTGCAGATAACAAATGTACAGACAACAATCATATATATGCACACAAGCTGACGATGGCTGTCAGTCTGGCACCCTGTCAACTCCTCGATAAACAATTGCCGGAAACACTCGCCGAAGCCTTTTATGATTTTTCAATTGAGGCAGAATGCCTGCAACTGGAAATTGCCGACCATAAAGACTCTCAGTACAGTGGCGAACTTGCCGATGCCCTGTGGCAGATCAGAAGTCTCGGCTGTGAAATCATTCTCGAACACTTTGATTGTGGCAGCATGTCAATGCACTACCTGCAACAGTATCCGATTGATGGCATCAAGCTCGACCGTAAACTTACCCATGAAGCTGGCAGCAAGCTGGCACTGTCCTCTGTTGTCACACTGGCCAATGACCTGCATTTAAAATTAATTGCTGAAGGGATAAATGACGGGGAAACACTCAATTACATCCGCAAGCTCAAACTCAGCTATTTGCAAAATCAACCAGATGATTCCGAGACTTCCAAATAGCCACTTAGCTTAGCTGATAACAGGGCTGATAGTCGCTGGCATGCTCACCCAGTTTCATCCGCTTTTCCCTGACCATCATTTGCAGCAACTCGTCAATAGCGGCCATCAGCTTTGAATCACCGTGGATACGGTAGGGACCATGGCGACGTACCCGCTCAATACCAAAAGCCTTGACATTACCTGCCACCAAGCCTGAAAAAACACGCCGCAACTGAGCCGCCAGCTCAAAGGATGGCAATCCAGGCAGAATTTCAAGTGAGGCCATATTCTCATGTGTTGGCTCAAAGGGTTCCTGTAGCGAAGGATCGATATGTAGTGACCAGTTGTAATAATAGGCCTGACGTGTTTTTCGTCGTTGGTTGTGGATGCCCTGTACAGCTTTGCGCACGAAAGTACCTACCTCATCAGCTTGCCCGACAATGATTCGATAATAGGATTTAACACCTTCTCCAAAACAGGTCACCAGAAAATTTTCAAGCTGCTCAAAATAACCCTGACATTGCTGTGGCCCCGCAAGCACCAGAGGCAGGCTGCCTTCATTGGCCGGATGCATCAAAATAGCCAGCAGGTAAAGCACCTCTTCCACTGTGCCCACACCACCAGGGAAAACAATAATTGTGTGGGCAAGGCGCACAAAGGCTTCCAGGCGTTTTTCGATATCCGGCATGATAACCAGTTCATTGACAATAGCGTTTGGCGACTCAGAAGCAATTATGCCGGGTTCACTGATACCAATATAACGGCCATTTTTAATCTGCTGCTTGGCATGACCAACTGCGGCTCCCTTCATTGGTCCCTTCATTGCACCAATGCCGCAACCGGTAGCAATATCCAGCCCTCGCAGCCCCAATTCATACCCGACCTGCTTGGCGTAATCGTATTCCTCACGCGGTATGGCATGACCACCCCAGCACACAACCAGCCGGGGCGGCACACCAGGTTGAACAATATTGGCATTGCGCAGAATACGAAAAACTGTATTGGTCACTTCTCCAGGAATCAACGGCTGGTGCTGACTGGCTGTAATCTTGAAATCGGTATAAACAATATCCCGCAACGCCGAAAACAGATGCTCCTGAATACCGCGAATCATACGCCCATCAACAAAGGATTGAGCCGGCGCATTGAAGAGTTCCAACCGCAATCCCCTGGGCTGAGGTAATACACGAATATCAAAATTCGCATAGTTGGCATAGATCTCAGCAGCGTCGTCTTTATTGCTATCTGTATTGAGAATGGCTAAAGCACAACTGCGAAAAAGCTCATATAGAGCGCCCTGATTGGCAGTCAGTCCTTCCACCTCCATCTGGGATAACAGGTTGAGCGATTTAATCGGGTTGATAACAGCATGAGGGAATATATCCATCCAAGAATCCTGTCAGGTCTTTTCATCTCCAATGTACAAGCACATACCATAGCACCCCTATATGACAGTGAATATTATCTGTCACATCTTCTCCCTCTCTTCTTTGCTCTTTAGCCACAGAGGTAGTCTGGACTGCTGCGCCACCACTCAACACAGGCCAACACAGGCAAATAGTAAAAACTCACAGAAATTCACTCTGGACAGATCAGAAGCACAATATAAAATACATGAATACTTATTCATGTATTTTATATTAAATAATGAGGCAATATGTCTGAGGCCAGACACCACCACAATCATCATGACCACACGCATGTACCGTCAGTCAGCGGTGACAACGAACGCAAGGTGCTCATCTCTTTTTGTCTGATTTTCACCTTTATGATTGTCGAAGTTATAGGCGGTCTGTTATCTGGCTCACTGGCTTTGCTGGCAGATGCAGGCCATATGCTAACCGATGCCGCAGCTTTGGCGCTGGCTTATGCAGCCTTTCGTTTCGGTCGCAGAGGCGCGGATACACGGCGTACTTTCGGCTATCTGCGCTTCGAGGTGATTGCCGCTCTCATCAATGCCGTTACTCTTCTTCTTATCGTCATCTGGATCGCTTATGAAGCCTGGGAACGCTTTCAGACACCTCGCATCATTCTTGCAGGCCCGATGCTGGGCGTTGCCATTCTCGGCTTATTGGTCAATATACTGGTTTTTTGGATTCTGACGAGAGGTGACAGCGAACACGTCAATATCAAAGGCGCTGCTGTACACGTAATGGGTGATTTACTCGGTTCTGTGGGCGCAGTGCTTGCTGCCATCGTGATTTACTTCAGCGGCTGGTCAGCAATTGATCCTATATTGTCAGTATTGGTTTCACTATTAATTCTGCGCAGTGCCTGGAAGCTGTTGCTCAGCTCAATCAATATTCTGCTTGAGGGCGCTCCGGAGAATATGGCGCCACAGGAAATTGAAGCACACTTGCTTGATAATGTACCTAATCTGGCTGCTGTCAGTCATATTCATATCTGGCTGATCACTTCCGGACATGTGCTTGCTACTTTGCATATACGGCCACAGGACAACACACAGGCCCGCACAGTCGTCAAATCGACTGAACAAACCCTGGCGGCACACTTCGGTATCGAACATGCCACAATCGCCATTGACTGGAACGACGAGGGTGCAAGCTGCAACCTGACAGCACAAACACATGCAACGATAGAGATCCACAAAGAAAGCTGTAACGCACACAACCATAACGGGGCACAGTAAACATATGTCTGACTCAGCAAAAGAACTGACAACCTGCCAGACATGCCCCGCCCAGCAGGACACCGCCATCCTGGCAGAAACATTCCGTTTACTGGGTGACCCCACTCGTTTGCGAATTCTATTTTTTTGTCTGTCACAGGCCAAGTCTGTTGGCGATATTGCACAAAGTCTGGCGCTGTCACAAACGCTGGTCAGTCATCATCTGCGCCTGCTGCGAGCCGCCCGCCTGGTCAGTAGCGAACGTCAGTCAAGACAGGTTTTCTATGAAGTGGCCGACCAGCATGTGCGCCACATTCTGATTGACATGGCCAATCACATTGCCGAAGAAACACCTGACAATCACTGATCCGGCAGCCGGGAGAAAGCCCATCCGCCCTGGTGTCGACAGAAGATATTGACCACTACCTTTTGCTTATCCGGGCTTTTCGCAACCCGCCGGGCAAGGCACAATAACTGCCATCTCAAGAACGGTAAATACGATGAAATTATCTGCTTTCGGTGAAAAATTTGCCGGTCAATCGGGCATCGTTCAGTTAATGGACGATCTCGGTTCCGCCCTGAGCGAACGCCCCGATATGATTTTTATGGGTGGAGGCAATCCCGGTCGCCTGCCAGAAGTGGAAACATGCTTTCAAAAGCACATGGATTCCATTCTCGCCAATTCACAACAACGACACAGCCTCTTTGGTATCTATCAATCCCCTCAGGGGGACCGCCTGTTCCGCGACGAGCTTGCACGATTTCTACAGCGCCAACTGGGCTGGCAACTCAGCAGTGCCAATATCGCTGTCAGCAACGGCAGCCAGTCTGCTTTTTTTGTACTGTACAATCTATTGGCAGGCAAGATGGTCGACGGTAGCCACCGCCGCATTCACCTGCCATTGGCACCGGAATATATCGGTTACCGCGATACCGGCCTGGGTAATGAACTGTTTAGCGCAACACGGCCACAGATTGAGTTGCTCGATCATCACCTGTTCAAATATCACGTTGATTTTTCTCACCTTGAGCTGGACAGCAAAACAGCTGCTCTGTGTGTATCGCGCCCGACCAATCCTACAGGTAATGTGCTGACAGATGAAGAAATTGCGCATCTGGATGCGCTTGCCCAGACCCGCGACATCCCTCTGATTATTGATGGGGCCTACGGCCTGCCTTTCCCAGGTATTATTTTCGAACCAGCCAGTCCTCACTGGAACGAGAACACCATCCTGGTGCTAAGCCTGTCAAAACTCGGCTTGCCCGGTGCCCGCACGGGTATAATTATTGCTAATGAAAGACTGATCCAGGCCTTTACCAATGCCAATACCATTCTCAGTCTGGCCTGCGGCACACTGGGTCCGGTCCTGGCTCGGTCATTACTTGCCTCCGGTGAAATGCAGACTTTGTCTCGCAACTACATTACACCCTTCTACCGGCAGCGCTCCCAACAGACTTTACACTGGTTTCAGGAAGCACTGACTGGTCTGCCCTATCGCATCCACAAACCCGAAGGTGCCATTTTTCTCTGGCTCTGGTTTGAAGGTTTGCCAATTTCCTGCCAAACACTTTACGAGCGACTCAAGCAGCGCGGTGTTCTGGTAGTACCCGGCCACAATTTTTTTATCGGCCTTGATGACAGCTGGCCTCATCGACATGAGTGCTTGCGGGTATCCTATGCTCAGGATGAAGAAAGCGTAAAACGGGGCATCAATATAATCGCCGAGGAAGTTGCACATGCCTTCAAGTCCTGACAAGGTAGCCATAGCCGCCTTTACCACTGCACTGCCCTGAAACCAGGCACTGCAAACAGCATAATTCAGAGGAGTTTTTGTGCGACGCTTTCTACTGTATGTGATCGCAGTTCCCATTGTTCTGATAGTGCTTGCCACTATTTTGGTTCCGTTGCTTATTGATGAATCAAAATTTGTCGATTTGGCGGCCGATACACTTAACAAACGAACCGGAGTTCTTCTTGAAGTTAACGGAGATGTCGATATCAGTCTGTTTCCCAGCGCTGGTTTAAGGCTGGAAAATATTGAGCTGTCCCTGCCGGGTGAGGGCCAGCCCGACCTCAGTGTTCAACGCCTGAAAATTGGCATCCGCTGGCTGCCACTACTATCGGGCACCATAGACATTTCCAGCCTTTCTCTTAAAGGTTTACTGGCAAATATTCCTCCAGCTCAACCGAAAGAAAAGAAAACAGATACCAGTCAGATGAGCGACAGTGAACTTGATGATTTTTATCAGAGCCGTCGTCAGGCTCTGCAAGATGCTGGCAACCAACGCGAAGCACTGGCTGCACTGGTACTGCCTTTTGCGCTGGAAGTATCAGAACTGGTCCTGACAGAATCACGGATTGTCCTGCTGGGTACAGCCAAGGAATCCAGCACCATTGTTGACATTCAGCGCCTGGAAGCCAACGATCTCAATACGGCAGGCCGCCCGGTATCCATTAATGGCACTTTCAATTTACCCAATATCAATAATAAAGACAGCCTGTTGTTAAGCTTACAATCAAACCTGAACCTTAATATTGACACTAACAGCCTGCAATTAAACAAACTGGAAATTCATGCAACAGGCCTGACCCATGAACCCCTGAATTTCTCCAGCTGGGGAGACATTGACTTACAGCAGCTAAGCGCTGAACTGCAAGTCAAACTTTCAAGTGGCCAAAGCCTGGGAGAAGGCAGTCTGCGCTATGCGGCTTTTAAAAGCCCTCAGATCGACACAAAATTACATCTCAATGAATTCAATCCAGCCCTTCTTCTGCTTGCAGGCACTGACGAAAACCCAGCCTCTACCAATAGTGACAAAACTGTCGGAAGCGGTGACGAACCCCTTTCTGTAGACGGTTTACGCAAAATCGACTCCAACGCTGCTATCACTATCGACCACGCTCTGATCGATGGCCATGAAATCAATGCACTATCACTTCAGCTCAGGATCATTGATGGTATAGCCACAGTATCCGACCTCAAGGGTAAAGCCCACGGCGGCCAGCTATTGGCAAGTGCCCGTCTCGATGCCCAGCACCGGGAATTAAAGATTGAATCCAGCGGCAGCATCAGTGATCTCGACCTGTCTGAATTACTGACCGCCTTTGAGGTAAACCCCGTGCTCAAAGGTAAAGGCAGTATCGACTGGCAGATTAGCAGCAAAGGCAGCACCGCCAATAACTTGCGTCGCCGACTTACCGGCCCCATCAAGCTGCGAACAGAAGCACTCGTGCTGGAAGGTATCGCTATTGAACGCATTCTCTGTCAAACCGCAGCACTGATTAACCAGGAGACACTGTCAGCAAATCTACCCGCAGATAGCGCATTTAATAATTTTTCTGCCGACATCCAGCTTAAAAATGGCAGGGCTCTTCTATCACCTCTTCGTGCCGAGCTTACTCATCTCAGTCTTTCTGGCGAAGGGGAAATTGATCTCGACAGCCAGAGCTTTGACTCAAACTTTGCAGCCAAACTCTCACCAACACTCTCTGAGGTTGATCAAGCCTGCCGGATCAATAAGCGCTATACGGCTATCGAATGGCCAATCAACTGTAAAGGCTTGCTCACGGAAGACGCCGCCAGCTGGTGCAAAGTTGACAGCGCTAAAATTCTGGAATCACTTGGCCGCAATGAAGTCCAGCACAAGCTGCAGAAAGAGGCCGACAAGCTGGTTGATAAGCTATTGAAACGAAAGAAAAAAAACCAATAGCATTGATACTTCTCCCATCTTCAAGTCAAACAAGTGATGGCAACAGTGTCAAATCTGCCACCGCCTGTTTGCCTTAGTCGACCCGGCAGGCACCAATAAATCTATCAAACTTCACATATGGTATTGACAAAAAAAGCACATGTAATCAAACGACAATCCCACATGTAAGAAAATTGACCTCGTTACCTGTAATAGTCTATATTGCCTTCATGAAAGCAAAGTCATCCGCACATTACCAGCGCGAGTACCGAAAGCGCCTCCGGGCGCAAGGCCTGATAAAAAAGGAAGTCTGGATCCTTCCGAAAAATGCAGGGCTCCTTAGTGCATTTGAGAAACAGCTGAGGAAGCAGACAGCAACAGCAGGAGAGCAATACATGATTGATAACAAAGAAAATGCCTGGACCACCACAAGCCTGTTTGAAGCATTACAAAAAACGGATCAGTTGAGCAGCCAGCAGGCACAAATCGAGCTGATTGAAGGGGTGGAAACCACCATCCATATACTTATGAAGGATTACGGCGACCTGCCGATATTCCTGACCGTCTCCGGCGAACAGATCATCGCAGAATCCATACTTTGGTCCGCAGATGCAGTAGCTGATACATCCCGGCTCAACGATGCCATTTTGAGAAGCCACAAGTACTTTCCACTTTCCACCATCTGCCTCGACCAGCTGGGGAAAAATGGCGACTATTACCAGATGTTTGGTGCCCTGAGCGCAACGTCACTGCTACAAAACGTAATATTGGAAATTGAAATATTGGCGAGTAACGTCATTCAGGCAACAGAAGCATATGCTGAGTTTTTGAATATTTCCGTTGAAGCGAGCTAACAGGGAGCAGGTAATGAATATTTGGGCAAAAATGATAACCGCACTTCGCGGCGGTATAAATGAAACAGGTGAAGCCATTATCGACAGCCAGGCACTGCGGATTCTCGATCAGGAAATCCGTGACTCTGCTGAAGAACTAAAGAACTCAAAAGACAGCCTTGCTGAAATTCTGGCGCGTCAGAAAGTGGCGGAAAAAAAATGCTCTCACCTTAACCAGCAAATAAAAGAGCATGAGAGCTACGCTGTCGAAGCACTGAAAAAAAATAACGACGATCTCGCCAAAGAAGTTGCAGAAAAAATAGCTGACCTTGAAAACCAGCATACCCAGGAAAGTGAATCGGCCAGAGCCTTTCAGGAGAGCGCAGCATCCCTGCGTCAGGCGGTAAAACAAGCTGAACAGAATCTTAAAAACATCAAGCAACAGGTGGACACCGTCAAGGCAACAGAAAATGTTCAGCGCGCACAGGCAGCTGTAGCTGAACGGCACAGTGGCTCACAATCAAAAATGCAAACAGCCATAGACTCACTGGAACGCATCAAAGAAAAGCAGGCACTCAAGGCTGCTCAGCTATCTGCCGCCAGAGAACTTGCTGCCGAATCCGATGATTTATCACTGCAAACCAGGCTCTCGGAAGCGGGCATCACCCCCCGGAAAAAAAGTGCTGATGAAATTCTACAGCGACTTAAAAAGTAAAATATTCCAATATAGTAGCACTATGCTTTCATAGTATTTACTAAATTAGTCCGGCCAAATATCTGCCGGGCTAATAAACCAGAAAAATATTGACGCAGGGAGAGCCGGGCTATGTTCGCCATATTTTTAATGGATGACATGAATCCCTTTTATCAAAATATATCATCCTTCCCTACTATTTTTTTTACCTTCTTTTTTACCATTACGATCTTATACTGGCTGGTGGCCGTACTGGGTATTGTCAATATCGACATACTTGACTTTGACCTCCCGGAAGCAGACGGCCTTTCAGGCGACGGAGCAAGCAACCCGAATATTCTGGCCGGCTTAATGCTTCGCTTTGGCTTGCAAGGCGTTCCGCTGACTGTCATTCTTTCATTTATAGCCCTGTTTGGATGGCTACTGTCTTACTATATTGTTCATTTCTTATTTGATTTTATACCCGAAGGAATCCTGCGATTTTTGACCGGAATTCCTGTTTTACTGCTAAGCCTTTATCTCGCAACTATTATTACCTCGGTTGTTATAAAACCAGTACGCCCCCTGTTTCAAAAAACCCAACAGCAAGCCAGCAAAGCTATAGTTGGGCAAACAGCGATAGTACGCACATTACGGGTCGACTCAAAATTTGGAGAGGCCACACTTGAAGACGGTGGCGCAGGATTAATACTGGCTGTTCGTTCTGGTGATAATGAAGTATTTTCTCGCGGAGATCGGGTTGTTCTTCTTGAGCACCTCAAGGACGACAACACTTTCAGAATTATTTCAGAAAAAGAATTTCTTGATTCGCAATAACAACACCAGATTTTTATCTATTTGTTCATGGAGTAACTATCATGGCTGACTTATCAACACTCATGCCAATCGCCATCGGAATCGCTGCAGCTTTTGTTATTCTTATGGGTTTTGCTGCACTATTCAAAGCATTTTACGTCAAAGTCGATCAGGGCACGGCGCTTATTGTCAACGACATGTCATCCAGCCCAAAGGTTCATTTCACTGGCGCCCTAGTTTACCCCATTATATATAGAAAAGAATTAATGAAAATTTCCCTGATCACGCTTGAAGTGGATCGCAGAGGGAAAGATGGCTTGATATGTGCCGATAATATGCGCGCAGACATTACCGTAGCTTTCTATCTCAGAGTGAACGAAACAGCTGAGGATGTACTGAAAGTAGCCAAATCAATTGGAGCAAATCGGGCATCTGACAAAGCAGCGGTTAACGAACTGTTTAATGCAAAGTTCTCCGAGGCTCTGAAAACCGTTGGCAAGCAAATTGATTTTGTCAAATTATTTGAGGATCGACTCGAATTCAGAGAAAAAATAATCCAGGTGATTGGCCAGGATCTAAATGGCTATGTTCTGGAAGATGTAGCTATTGACTATCTGGAACAAACACCGAAGGCATCTCTTGATCCCAGCAATATTCTGGATGCTGAAGGCATTAGAAAAATCACTGAATTAACAGCCGAACAAAATATTCACACCAATATACTGGAGCGCGATGAAGAGCTGGCTATTAAAAAGAAAAATGTTGAAACGGTAGAAGCAATGCTCGAGCTTGGCAGACAACAGGCAGATGCTGAAGCAAAACAAGAGAGGGAAATTGCCACCATCAGGGCAAGAGAAGAAGCTGAAACAAAAAAAGTACAGGAAGAAGAGAGACTCAAGGCGGAGACAGCCACTATTTTGGCTGATCAGGATTTGGCTGTACAAACGGAAAACCAGCAGCGCGAAATTGAAGTCGCTGAACAAAATCGTCAACGCGCTGTTGTCATTGAAGTAGAGAAGGTAACACGTGCCCGTGACCTGGAAATTGTTGCCAGAGAGCGAGAGGTTGAATTACAACGAATCGAGGCAGAGAAGGCAGTCGAAGTCGAGAAAAAAGAAATTGCCAATGTTATTCGGGAGCGCATAGCTGTAGATAAAACTGTTGCCATAGAGGAAGAACGCATCAAGGAGGTTCGTGAAGTATCTGAAGCAGATCGCGCCAAACAGGTACAGGTACTGGCTGCCGAAGCACATGCCGATGAAGAGAAAGTAAAACAGGTCAAAGCAGCCGAAGCTGAAGAGCTTTCAGCCAAACACCGGGCTATTGAAATTACCACCATTGCTCAGGCCGAACTCGAAGCCGCAGCCAAGGAAGCAGATGCAAAAAAGAAATTGGCCGAAGGCATTCAGGCGGAACAGGCCGCATCCGGCCTTGCAGAAGCAAAAGTACAGGAAGCCAAAGCCAGCTCGCTCGAAAAAGAAGGTATTGCCGAAGCTCACGTTGTCAAAGCCAAGGGTGATGCGCAGGCAGATTCCCACCTGGTAACAGGTAAAGCTGAAGCAGAAGTGATTGCTGCCAAGGGTGATGCCGAGGCAGCAGCCACCAGAAATATCGGCATGGCCAATGCCGAGGTAACCCGTGAACAGTTCAAGGCAGAAGCAGATGGCCTGGTCGATAAATTTGGCGCCATGAACAGTATGAGTGAAGATGCTCGCGCCCATGAAGAATACCGTATGGGTCTGGAAACGGCACTAAAAGAAGCCATGGCTTCGATCGAAGCCGGCAAGGATATTGCAAAAGAAAATGCGGAAGTACTGGCCGTTGCTCTGCAGAAAGCCAATATTGATATCGTTGGTGGTGAAGACCATTTCTTCAACAATTTTGCCAAGTCCCTGTCCATCGGAAAAGCTGTTGATGGTCTTGCTGGTAAAAGTACGACTATTCAATCACTAATTGACCGCGTTATTAATGGCAAAACATCGGTGCCGGAACTTTTTGAAAAGGAAAATGAAAACCCAGGCAAGCCCTCATAAAGCATTATTTTTTGTGGGGCAAAAGGCTCTGCTTTTTAGCCGCTTGACAAAAACCAGGGGTAAGAAGTGAAACAGCAAGATTCGTCTGTCGCATCAACCAACCTTATTAATAGCGCCGTTGCCGAAGGCGGTGCCTACGAGACCATTCGCAAAAGGCTCGAATCACAGGGCAACACTCTGTTTGCTAAAGTAGCCAATCTCAATGAAGCCAGACTGGAAGAATTTGGCAGCGCTGAACTTGCTGTACAGGCTCGTGTTCGTGTTCGTACAGAAAATAATTGTACAGCCAGAGACATTGTACAGGTCGGACAATACCTGCTCTTTGGTTACAACGTTTTTATCGGTCTAAAAAAGGAAACCCGGGTAAAGGATGTTTTTGCTCTTTATAGTCTTACTGAAACAGCAGGCAATTACGAAATCATTCCAGCCTCTATTGATAACAGCTTCCTCACACAAAAGACTTTTGTCAGCGACTTTGAAGAGCTCTATCGCTACTACAAGCATACCCAACTGATACAGCTGACCATAAAAGACAGCAAATTACTGGCAGCGTTTAAAATTGGTGAGCGGATGGAGGATATCCGTGTTTTTCGATGGTCCATTTCCAACGATAGCAGCAGTATAACTTACATTGATAACCGCGGTGAAAGAGATATTCAACCACCACCATGCTACGATTTCGAATGGACAGAGAGCAGCCGCGAAGATACCGTCCACGGTCGTCATGCTCACGTCAACATTCTTGACACACTATTCATCGATACTCTTGGTGGCAACCTCACTATTAAAATTGAAAATAATACTGAGAGTGGCCTTGGCATTTATCAGGAAACTGTTGAGGACAGAACACAGTCTCTTGATGATGCAAAAATAGCCTATGCTTCTGTGAACGACCTCATTCTGCTTCGGGTCCGCCCGTACCGGGAAAAAGACTATCGCTATTTTATTTTTAATACACTGACTCAGGATGTATTAAGGGTTGATACCATCGGCCAATCCTGCGTTCAACTTCCCGAAGACCACGGCCTGATTTTTCCAGGTGGCTATTATCTTCAAACCGGGGAATACAAGACCTTTGATGTTAAAATTTCCGGCCTGGAATTCAAACGTTCCTTTCGATCTCCTAATGGAGAAGATGTTCTCTATATCTTTTATGAACCCATTGAAGGACTTGTCGGCCTGTTTGCTTACAACCTGATTAGCAAAAAATTACAAAATCCTATTTACGCTCATGGTTATGCTCTGGCAGAAAATGGCCAACTGATTATTTTCTCGGCGGAATCAGAACCAACGCGCATCCATCCAATGCAGATCTGGAAAACTCCCTATCAAAGCCCGGAGTTTGCAAGCAAGACACCCTCCAATCAGACTTTCTACGGAAAAATAGGCAATGCCGAGATGGTGCGAGGAATATCCGATCTTAACAGTATCTGCCGGATGATCGAGAAGCAGCAAGTCTCACTGCGTCTATATGAAGAGCTTAGTCGCACTGCCAATAGCATCTTTGATAACCATTACTGGATTGCTGAAGAACAGACCCAAGACATAGCTTCCACCGTAGCGGATATTGCCGCCACTTCTGAACGGGTTATTGATGAATTTGAAAAAGTACAGAGCATTCGTCAACAGTCGGCCAAAGCGCTTGCCCAGGCTGAACAGGAGCAGGCATCCCTCGTACAATCTGTACGCCCTGACAACTGGCAAACGGCACAGGAATATGTGGATGCACTCAATCATTTACGGGGACAACGGGGCCATCTGACGACCATCAGAGATTACCGGTATATTGCTACCACACGTATTGATGAGCTCGATAAAGAACTGCTGGAGCTGGAAGAATCCCTGTCGAGACAGACTGTTGATTTTCTATCCGGAGAGTCATCGCTGGCACCCTACCTTGAAAAAATCAGGAAAATTGACACCGAAGTAGCCAGTGCGTCAACCAATACCATACTACAGCCATTGATCGATACCATCGAAAATACCGCATCTGGGCTCGATCTTCTATCAGGGTTAATGTCAACACTGCAGATAGATGATGCGACTCTTAGGACTCAAATCATCGATGCTATTTCTACCGTCTACTCAAAACTTAATCAGAGCAGAGCAAACGCAAATCACAAGCAGAAAAACCTTGGCTCAGAGGAAGCCAGCGCTCAATTCAGCGCCCAATTCAGGCTGTTTTCACAGAGCATTACCAATGCTCTGGGACTGGCCTCAACACCTGAAAAATGTGATGAACAACTATCGCGCCTATTGGTTCAGCTTGAAGAAATGGAAAGCATGTTTAACCGCTTCGAGCAGTTTCTCGCTGACATCCTGCAAAAGCGCGAAGAAGTTTACGAATCCTTTGAAAACCACAAACAACAACTGCTTGATGAGCAACAGCGCAAAGCACAGTCAGTGGGTGATTCCGCCTCACGAATTCTTGCCAGCATTGAAAAGCGCTCACTTAAATTTACTGAGGCACATCAACTCAATACCTACTTTGCTTCGGATCCACTGGTCACCAAAACCCGCGAACTGATCGAACAGCTGCGCGAACTCAACAGCGCCATCAAAGCTGATGATATTGAATCCCGCTTCAAGAGTATCAAGGAACAGGCGCTGCGTTCCCTGCGGGACAAAAGTGATATTTTTGAAGCTGGTGGCAACATAATAAAACTGGGTCCCCGCCATAGATTTTCAGTCAACACCCAGGAACTTGATCTCACCATCCTGCCTCGGGAAGGTTTGCTTTATTTTCATCTTACAGGCACCAATTTTTATCAGCCAGTCGACATCCCCGAACTACAGGCCATGAAAATCTATTGGGACATGTCGCTGGAATCAGAAACACCCCGAGTTTACCGCTCAGAGTATCTGGCATCGCTTGTTATCGATGCTGCCAGCAAGCATCAACAGGGATTGAATATCAAGCAATTACAGCAGGGGCTTCTGGATAATGATTTGCTAAATGACATTGTCCGCAAATTTGCAGCGCCCAGATATAAGGAAGGATATGAACGCGGTGTCCATGATCATGATGCGACATTGCTGTTAAGAGAAATCTTACCTGTTATGGAACGCGCAGACTTGTTGCGTTTTGACCCCATGAGCCGCGCTCTCGCACAGATTTTCTGGGCTAACGCCCAGGGTCTTGCAAACAAAACCACGGAACTGCATCCTCACATAGCAACCTGGCAGGAACGGGCACAATCTGCGGCACAAATGCATTCGCTTTTTGCCAGTTCAGAAGCACTTGAGCTATTGTCTGATGATATTAGGAAAACCCTTGCCAACTTCATTAAACAACACCCTATCCCTACGACAGAAATGGATATACATCGTGCCGCTGACTATTTGGTTGCAGAGCTTGGACGGGAACGCATAGAGTTTATTGGCAGTAAGTATGCACGCTTGCTTGTCGATGAGTTAAAACGATCTTTGGACGAAGACAGTTGGCGGCACTATCAACTGACGCTGAAAAAAATGCTGGACTGGCCTGCCAAACAATGGAATTTGTCGAGCGCCTGGCTACAAGCACTGGTTCAGGAGAAGGAGCTGCAAAATATGGCTCACTATATTCCAGAGGCAGTAGCTCTCATCAATACCAACAAGAAACTGGACAGGCGGCCCACTGAAATTGATCTCGAACTGGTCATTGGCGGTTTGCTTGGTGATCATCCCACTATGGATAATCGCCGCCTGCGTTTTTCTCTGGATTCCTACCTGCAACGCATGGAGCAGCATCGCCTCAATATCGTACCCGCTTACCATCGCTATTTGCAGTTACGCCAACAGACCATTGCTAGCTATCGACAAACACTGCGCCTGGAAGAGTTTAAAGCACGGCCATTAAGCACATTTGTTCGCAACCGCCTTATCAATGAATCCTATCTTCCGCTCATTGGGGACAACCTTGCCAAACAAATAGGCACTGTCGGTGAAAATAAACGCACAGACCTGATGGGTCTGTTGATGATGATCTCGCCACCAGGCTACGGTAAAACCACATTGATGGAATATGTGGCAAACCGCCTTGGCTTGATCTTTATGAAGATCAACTGCCCCTCTCTTGGTCACGAAGTCCTGTCTCTCGACCCCGGGCAAGCACCCAATGCAACGTCACGGCAAGAACTGCAAAAGCTAAATCTGGCTTTGGAGATGGGCAATAATGTGATGCTGTACCTGGATGATATTCAACATACTCATCCAGAGTTTCTACAGAAATTTATATCCCTGTGTGATGGCACACGCCGTATAGAAGGAGTCTGGGAAGGCAGAACCAAAACTTATGATATGCGAGGTCGAAAATTTTGCGTGGTAATGGCAGGAAACCCCTATACGGAATCAGGAGAAATATTCAAAATTCCCGACATGCTGGCTAATCGGGCTGATATTTATAATCTTGGCGATATTATCGGAGGAATGGATGAACAATTCGCCTTGAGCTATATCGAAAATGCATTAACTTCAAATCCCGTGCTTGCTCCCCTTGCGACTCGTGAAATGGAAGATATCTACACACTCATTGATATGGCACGGGGAGGCAATAGCGCCAACACCGATTTAAAACATAGCTATAGCGGTGCAGAAATCAATGAAATAACTGAAATTTTGAAAAAAATGTTTATCGTTCAGGAAGTCATTCTCAAAATCAATCAGCAGTATATTGCCTCAGCGGCCCAGAGTGACCGCTATCGTACAGAGCCTCCGTTTAAGCTACAGGGCAGCTATCGGAATATGAATAAAATGACAGAAAAGATATCTGCCGTCATGAATCATCAAGAGCTAACACAAATGATCAATGACCACTATTTGGGAGAAGCTCAGCTATTAACCCACGGAGCTGAAGATAATCTGCTCAAACTGGCTGAGATCAGAAACAATATGACAGAGGTTCAGCAAAAGCGCTGGCAAGATATCAGGAAAGACTTTTTGCGCAATAAGGCTATGGGTGGTGACGATGCTGAGGCTGGAGAAAAAGTGGTGGCTCAGCTGGCCGATCTGGTCAGCAGCATTCAATCAGTATCAGACTTCCTCACCAATACTGTTACACCGGCAGAGAAGGATAAAGATCAAAATGCTAGTACGCTGATAGCCGTTATTGAACGGCTACCCGAGGTTATAAAAAGTACAATAGCTTCTATTAATGTTATCAACGAACCCGTACCGGGCATTGATAAAATTCTGACCGTATTGGCAGAGACAATAGAACACTGCATTTTTCCACTCGTACACAGCATGGATAAAAAATTGGACATCGACCTGCGCACCCATGAGAAAATGAAAGAAATCTC
>JBKECP010000031.1:0-187387 GCA_047974765.1 Parahaliea sp.
CGCCGTCTTCCTCGACGGCGCCTTTGTAGCGGTAGAAGGTGTCGCGAGACACGCCCATGAGCTGGCAGGCCTTGGCGACATTGCCCAGTTCCTCTGCCAGATTGAGCAGTCCGACTTTGTGTTTAATGATGCGTTCGTTAGTATGGAGCATGAGGGTTACCTTTTTGGTTTCGATGGTTGGATTGCACCTCCATCAAAACCGGTAACCCTCGCTTTTTCAAGCAGTGTCAGATTTGGTCTGAACTAATACAATTGATGCGATCACGCTCCGCCAATATCCCTTCACGGTTGTTCGGTTTTTTTACTTCAATGAAGACCAGCGGCATACCGTTAATCAGCAGGGTGATATCTGGCCGAAACTCCTCATCACCATTCTGACAAGTCAGTTCGGTAACAACATAGAAGCTGTTGTTGTTGAAGTTCTCGAAATCAATCAACCGGGTATTGGAGCGCTCGGTCAGCCTGTCAAAAAAGGCCCGCCCCAAATCTTCGTTGTCGAGCAGCAATTTGACATCTTCCAGTAGCCGGGAAACATCGCCTGCCTCTATGCCGGGGTTGATTCGGGTGATCGCTGATAAGAACAGCTCGGGGAAGATATTGGTGCCCTGGTCCCAGCTCTGACTCTTGAGCGAGAGATACTGATAGCCCAGCTTCATCAGGTGAAGGATGGTCGGGATTTTTACTCGGGTGTCTTCGTTAAACTTCATTGCATTCCCTGATTATTGGGGGTCCGTTCACAAACGGATCGACAACCAGATTCAAAGTTGGGGTATTTCTGGTCATTGATGGTCTTGTGACTGTCTTCCGCAGCCAGCTGGTAGATGGGCAAAAAGCGCTCATCGGCATTGAAGGCGAAGTGCTGGCTGTGATTGTTGGCGAAGTACCAGGTGTTGTCGCGGTTGCTGACGATGAACAACTGCATGAAGCACAGCAGGGTGTTGCCGTAGCCGTTGCCGGGGTCGTTCTTGTACTGGATGATCTGCTCCATGGCCCGGCGCGGGTTAAGCCCCAGGGTTTTCAACTCGATCTGCACCAGCGGCAGGCCGTTGAGCAGCAGAATCACGTCATAGCGGTGGTGACTGTTGTCGGTGTTGATGCGCAGTTGATTGATGACTTCAAACTCGTTTTTGCACCAGTCCCTGATGTTGACCAGCATGTAGTGCAGCGGGGTACCGTCTTCACGCTGGAAATGGCCGTACTCGCGCAGGGTGCGGGCGGCGGCAAAGACATCGGCGCAGACAATCTCATCGCGCAGGCGGGCGAACTCGGCATCGCTCAGGCGGACGCGGTTCAAGGCCTCGAACTTGTCGCGGAAGTTCTGCTCCAGGGTGGCCTTGTCGCGGATGTCGGGGCGGTAGGTGTATTTGAGGTCTTCGAGCCTGCTGATCAGGGCTTGTTCGATCTGGCTTTCTTTCAGGGACATTCCGCTCTCGTCTCTCAATTTCCTGTGGCGGAGTATAAGGCATATTAATGGCCTGTTGAGCGCAGGTTCCCTCTCCTTTCATTTATTCTGGGACAGGATGCCGGGTTTTGCAGAATTTGGGGTATGGCCTGGATTTCACAAACCATCGATAAGCCGACTTCCCCAAAGTATGCATTCCCACACGGAGCCTGGGAACGAGGGATAGCCGGTTCAATGCCGAGTCTGTAGCCGGTATGCGTTCCCACGCGGAGCGTGGGAACGAGGGGGTGTGGCTGTCCGGCACAGCTGCTCGCGTTATTGATAGCCAGCGCGTGCCAGCACTTCGCCTGCTGATGGCGAGTACCAGATTGGTGAGGTATAGGCTCTGTCCTGGGTGACGTAATTCAGGTCATCCGGCATGTCTTTGATGTCGTAGAAGGCGCGGTCTTTGGCCAGCCAGGTGGGGGTGGGGATTTCAATTACGCGGATGTAGTAAAAGGCCCGCAGGGCCGGGTCGAAATCCGGGTCGCGCCAGAAACTCTGTAATACCGGTGCGCCGATGGAGTTGTCATAGCTGGCCTGTTGCACATCCACGGTGCTGCCAACCGCTTCACGGGCCCGACCGTCGCGGTCAATTTTACGCTTACCTGACACCGCCAGATCGTAGATGCGCTCATGAGTCTGACCCTTGTCATCCAGCCAGCCCTTGATGAGTTGCAGGCGGTCGAGGTTGGCACCGTCGGGGTCGCGCTGAGCATAGACGAGAAAGGTCGGCACCTGGCCGCTGGCAGCGGCGCTAAGTTTACCCCCCATGGGCACGCCCGTCGCGTAGCCGTGCTCGACGTAGTCACTGCGGTGCAGGTCGCGCTCGTCAAAGCCAAAACCGCCAAATACACGCACACGGATGCGTGAACCGGAAGTGGCATAGACTTCGCGCCGCTTGAAGGCATCCCAGATACTTTCGCGGCTGTTGTCGCGGGCCCAGACGGCGGCTACCCCGGAGGCGTTCAGATCTTTGGCATACATCGACAGATCCGGATCCACCATTGATTTGATCAGCGTGTATTGCCAACGGTCCGCCGACGGCTCAACCACGCTGGCTTTACCGAACCAGCTGCCTTCCTCTGCCGTTGCCAGGCTGCCATGCGCATCAGAACTGCCAATCATGCCAAACTGAAAAGGATTCACACCGAGTCGCTGCTGCCACACCAGACCATTTTTAAGCGCAGAGCGGGCATATTCATAAGCCAGCATATCCGGCGTTTTGGCTTTGGTTCTGATCAGATTACTGTTGTCAATCAGTGAAAAATCAGCGAATTCATCATCGGGCGACAAGTAGGGGTGCGCCTCTCCCGTGCCCTTGCCCTGCACCACTTCAACCACCGGCTCCCACCGCTGTCGACGGCGGGCATAATCTTCATCAAGAGGGACATCACTACCCAGTTTAACGGGCGCAAACATCAAGCCATTGGACAAATTACCGTTGTGCGGAATGGCCAGCACCTGGTCACCACTTTGTTGCTCATAGGCCGCCATCCAGTCCCATAAGTCCTCGGGATTGCTGCTGTCGTAGGCACTAAACGGGACGGCCTGCTGGGCACGGGCTGCATCACCCCGAAACAGCACATTGCGATGAAGGTTATTGCCATCTGCATTACTGGTCCATTCAAAACCGATGATGGCGCTGAAATAACCCGGCTTATTATAAGCGTCCGCAATATCGGTAATGTCTTTCCAGGCGCTGGCAATCATCGCCGGATCATCTATCGGGTCTTTGGCAATGCCCTGATGTTGCAGCCAATCCAAAAAGGCTTCAATACGCTTGCCGCTCTGTATCAGGTCATAGTATTTGCGGCCACCCGGGTTGGCTATCAGTATTGGATCAGCGCGATTGATAAGCGGTGCCAGGCCCAAATTTTCGGCATGGTCAGCCACGACCAGAAAATCCAGGGGACGCTTCAGTTTTGCTTTCAGACCGGTGGTACTGACAACCTCCTGTCCCATGGCAAAGCGATAGGCATCTTCGGGGCCGAGCGTATTGCCCCCCATACCGGCATCAACAGAATATGAGGTGTGCAAGTGCGTATCACCAAACAGCAATTGATCAGGAAACTCCTGTCCTACTGAAGAGGAGTAATGGGACGACTGCCCCTTCACCGAAGAAGAAAAAGCTGTACAAAAAACCATTAAAAAAATAGCGCTTACTGCAATAATTTTATAAGCCATCATTATTTCCAGTGAAATTATGCAGGTTTGATTGATGGTAGGCAGCAGCTTTTTGGCTGTCAAACAATCGCTGATAAAATCCGGCCCAAAGTGCTGATAAAAATGCCAATAAAAATATAGTGGTAACCGTCATTTTTTAATGTCAAAGCCCTATAGAACTAAGCTATTATCGACCGATAAATTATACCAAAACACACTGAGGGACTCATTCATGATCAAGTTATATTACGCTCCAGGAACCTGTGCACTGGCCTGCTGGATTGCCCTGGAGTGGGCCTGGGCCGACTATGCCGTGGAAAAGGTCGATGCACACTCTGAAGCCTATCGGAAGATCAATCCGCTGGGGGCTGTACCGGCTATCGACATTGGCGGCAATCGGCCTGTCGCTCAGGGCAATGCCATTTTGCAGTACATTGCCGAGCGCTTCGGCAATGCCAACCTGGGCGCTGATGAAGGCCTGGAAGCGCGCCTTGAATTTAACGAGGCAATGGCTTTTTTAACCGGTGATCTACACCCGGCTTTCTGGCCCTATTTTATGCCACAGCGCTACACCACAGCCTCTGATGAAAACAGCCTGAACAATGCCAGAGAAGCTGCCTATGCCCGTATTGATCTGGCACTAATGCACCTCGACCACATCATTGGTGATAGCGGCCATGTTTATCGAAGCAAGCGTACCGTAGCAGACGCCTACGCTTATGTGATGGTGAACTGGGCATCAAAAATACCTAAAAGCTGGCGTGACTATTCCCATCTGGCTCATTTTATGACGACCATGGCTGAAGACAAAGCCGTTATTAACGTCTACACAAAAGCCTGAATTTTGAACAAAACAGCCTGAACAAAAAGCTGGTGAGTCACATTAATTGTCTGATGAACCGCCAGCTGCTCACTGGATTATCCTAGACTCCGCAGTCGAGCGCTTGTTTTCTTCTTGAAAGCCGTATGGATACCGAGCTTCTGGTCTTTGATCGCACTCACCTTCCGGATGAAAACGCTACACACCCGCTGGTACTGCACTCGGCGCGTCAGGCAGCGTTGCTCCACTTTGCCTGACACACCGATTACAGTACCAGTGGACACGTCCAACTGCGGATTCCAGGATTATTCACCCGGCAAGGGGATAAACTCTTGATCGTCGCCCGACACTTTAGCAAAACGCTGATTGCGCCAGTCCTGTTTGGCCTGCTCAATTCTTTCTTTGCGGCTGGACACAAAATTCCACTCCATATAGCGCTGACTCATCACTTCGCCACCCACCAGGACAATAATGGAAGCCTTGTTGGCATGTAACTCCAAAGAAGCCGGTGATGACAAGACGGCCATCGTGTGCTCTGTAATCAGCGTATTACCCACTTTCACCTCGCCGCCAAGTACATACACCGCCCTTTCAGGTGCATCGGGCAACACCAGGCTTTGTCCTTCTGCCAGGCGGGCTTCGATATACAGTGTTTCAGCAAAGGTTTTAACGGGAGAGGTCACACCATAGGCTGTTCCCATCATTATCCGCACAGGCACATCGTCCACATTTAACGCGGGAATATCACCGCTCGGATAATGGTAAAAAGCAGGGTCAATTTCTTCATCAACTGCCGGTAGCGCCAACCAGAGCTGGAGACCATGCAAAGGATGATCTGTCGCTTTGTATTCAGGACGCTCCCGCTCCGAATGGACGACACCACGGCCGGACACCATCAAATTTACATCACCCGGCTTGATCGGCAGCCCATTACCCAGGGAATCACGGTGAAAGATTTCACCTTCAAACAGATAGCTCACCGTCGCCAGATTAATATGTGGATGAGGGCGCACATTGACCCCTTCACCTGCGGGAAAGACGACCGGCCCAAGGTGATCAAAAAATACCCAAGGGCCCACTTTTTTATAACGCAGGGATGGCAGTACCCGACGCACAGAAAAACCACCGAGATCTTTGTCTTTCGGGTGAATCAACAATTCAACAGCGTGGCAGCCCTCAGAATAATCACAGTCCTGATCTGGAGTTTTTTGTTCATTGCTCATGGGGCACACCTCATTGATGCTGCTGTTCTATAAATTTTGCAAAACCTGCCAGTAACTCAATCAACATTTTCTCCACTGTGGCATCAGCAATCGTATTATCACCAGGCAACAGGGTGTGGGCATGGGAAACCAGCAGGCGGTGACTGCTGTACTCGCGGGCGCCGAGCATGTGCAATGTGGGCAGCCAGGCATTTTGTGCCGACAAGGTACCCCAACCGCCAGGTGTGGCCCCGATGACAGCCACCGGCCGACGGGAAAATACGGCTTTGAGGTCTGCCCGTGACAACCAGTCGATACCATTTTTCATAACACCGGGAATGCCGCTGTTATATTCAGGTGTAAGCAGCAATAAACCATCACTGGCAACTATGCGCTCCTTCAGGGCAAGTACGCTGTCAGGTATGCCCTGCTCTACTTCCAGGTCGCCGTCGTAAAGTGGAATACCGTGCAAGGTGGCAACATCAACAACAACACCCGCTGGCGCCACCCGGCTGGCGATTCGGGCCAGCTCCGTATTAAAAGAGTCTTTTCTCAAACTGCCGGATAGTGCAAGTAATCGGGTCATGCGTTTCTCCTGATGATTGTTATCTATTGTTTGGCCTGCTCAGAGCTGATAACAGCGCCTGTTTGCAGCACTTTGGTTACCGGTATTTTGACTGCAACGCCGGCAGATATCGTCTTTGCAGGTTTTAATGCGGACTTATTCGCCAGTAGCAACGGCTTCCACTGTAATATCCACCTCCAGCAAATCACTGACCAGGGGGATATAAGCATCTACACCAAACTCGGAGCGCAGCAAACGGGTACTGGCAGAGAAACCAATCGCCGGCTGCTTAAGCAGCGGATGCACGCCCGAACCATTGAGGCGCCCCGTTAATACCACCGGCCGGGTCACACCATGGACGCTGAGATCGCCCTGTAAAGTAAAAGAATCACCAATACCGTCAAATACGATACCAGTGCTTTTGAAGGTAATCTCGGGATAACGGCTGGCATCAAAAAAATTTTCGCCCAGCAATTCCTTGTCGAGATCATCCACCCCCGAATCCAGGCTACTCAATGGAATAGTTACCGCAACGGAAGATTTGGCAGGCGCTTCCTGATCAAACAAAATCCGGCCCTGTACGCCTTCAAAAGTAGCGCCGGGATTGGACAACCCCATATGACTCCAGGTCATCCGCACCTGGGTATGTGTTGGGTCGATGGTATAGCTTTGACTCGCCGCTGACAGTGGTGATATCGGCAACATCAATGCCAATACCAGCATGGCAGCAGCCACGCTCTGCTTAAATAGTATCATTGTTACGCTCTCCTTGAATGAAGCTCCCGAAGGCAAGTTCGGGAGCTTTGATTAGCGGTTTATCCTGCCCGGCATATCAGGCGCTGTTTTGCATCTGACCGAAACGACCATTATTAAAGTCGTTTACAGCCTGTTGAATCTCCTGTTCGGAGTTCATCACAAAAGGTCCATAACCCACAACCGGCTCGTCAATGGGTTCTCCGCTCAGCAGCAAAACCACACTGTCGCTATTGGCAGTAATGTGCAGACCTTCATGTTCACGGTCGAGCACAACCAACCGGGTGGCATCAGCTGAGGTATTACCGTTGACAGTAATCGAGCCGTGCATAACCACCAGGGCAACACTCCAGCCCCCGGTCATGTTCAGCGACAACTCACTGTCCTGTTGCAAACGCAAATCCCAGACATTCATCGGGGTTTTGGTGTTGGCCGGGCCACGATGACCATCAAATTCACCGGCAATAATTCTGGCCGTACCGGCATTGTCAGGCAGTGCGACCACCGGAATATCCGCGTTCACAATGACCTGATAACCCGGCGCCGAGCTTTTTGCCGAGGCTGGCAGGTTGACCCACAACTGCACCATCTCCAGCTTGCCGCCCTTTTCAGTAAATGCCGGAGAGTGAAACTCCTCATGCAAAATACCGGAGGCTGCCGTCATCCACTGCACATCACCGGGACCGATAACACCGCCATGACCTGTGGAGTCACGGTGAGCCACCTCACCGTCATAGACGATGGTGACAGTTTCAAAGCCACGGTGAGGGTGCTGACCCACGCCGCGTGGTTTGTTGGTCGGCGCAAATTCATGGGGGCCAGCATGATCCAACAACAAAAAGGGACTCAGAGCCTCACCCATGCCATTATAAGAAAACAGTGAACGAACCGGAAAACCATCGCCCACCCAATGACGGGGTGGAGGGCTGTAAACTCCAACGACTTTTTTCATCATCATCTCCTTGTTTTGTTTCAACCTGGTCAGACAGTGAGCAGGTGACATGGACACAGTATGGCTCTGACAGAGACTTTCCTGTAGGCTCACGAATACTTATCTGTGTTTCATTGATAGAACAATCAATAAGCGATGCAACAGGATCTCAACGATTTTTATTATTTTGTGCATGTTGTTGATCACGGTGGCTTTACCCAGGCGGGCAAAGCCATCAACACGCCCAAATCCAAACTCAGCCGCCGTATTGCACTACTGGAGGAGCGGCTTGGTACGCGCCTGATTCAACGTTCCACCCGCAGTTTTTCAGTCACCCCCATTGGTGAGCAGTTCTATACCCACTGCAAGGCCATGCTGGTAGAAGCAGAAGCAGCTCAATCCGTCATTGAATCCAGCCATTCCGAACCCTGCGGCATTTTACGCATGACCTGTCCTATTGCCCTGATACACGCCCATGTCGGCAGAATGGTTATTGAGTTTATGCATAACAATCCGAAGGTAAACGTGGAATTGCTCGGCCTCAATCGCAGCGTGGATGTTGTCACCGAGGGTATTGACCTGGCCATCCGGGTGCGCCCTTTGCCGCTGGAAGATTCAGATCTGGCCATGCGCGCGCTGGGTTACGCCTCTCAGTGTCTGGTGGCCAGCCCCCAGTTGCTTAAACAGCACAGCGCACCATCAAATCCAATTGAGCTGGCCGCCCTGCCCAGTATCGGCTTCGGCCCCTCCCTCAGTGGGCAGACCTGGAAGCTGATCAAACCCGATGGTGCCCAGGCTTCCCAGCATCACAACCCGCACTTTGTCAGCACCGACATGCTGACACTACGCGATGCAGCCGTGGCTGACATGGGTGTTGTCCAGCTGCCTGTTCTGATATTGCGCGAGCAACTTAAACGCGGTGAGCTGGTGCAGGTATTGCCGGACTGGTCCCCCCGGCGGGAAATGATTCACGCTGTATTTCCTTCCCGAAGAGGCTTGCTGCCCTCAGTGCGTACACTGCTGGATCATCTGGCCAGCGCATTTGAGACTGTGGCAGAAGACTGAGCCTTTGGAGCCAGTTCAGTGCTCAGGCCGCCGCCAGAGCCACAAGGCAACAATAAACAGCACTGCGGGCAGGAAAATACGCAATGCCAATGGCGTATCCAGCAAGCCAATAACAACAACCGAAACCAGCATCATTACAGTGGCCGCCAATTTGGCTCGCCGGGGAACCGCTTTGCGGGCCTGCCAGTGCTGAATGGTTTCACCATAGCGCGGGTGTGTCAGCAGCCACTGCTCCAGCGCTGGCCAGCCTTTGGCCGCGCACCAGGCGGCCAGCAGCAAAAAGGGAACGGTGGGCAGCCCGGGAATAACTACACCAATAAAGCCAAACGCAGCGGCCAATACAGCCGTCAGCCGCCAAAGTACAGTGGACACCCTAAAAAAACAGCAAAGATTCAGGGTGTCTGCATGCTCTCAATAAAGGCGTTGGAAACAGCAATGGATTTACGCATCTCACTGATCAGCGATTCCACATCGATGGCAATATCATTGAATTCAGTCTTCAGCGATGCCACAGCCTGGGCATTCAGGTTGTGCTTGAGAAAAAGTACGTTGTCTTTGAGCGCAACCAGCACCGGGTCCATACCGCTCTCGGCCTTGCGCATGGCTTTGATCATGCCATCATAGCGCTGGCGGGTCTCACGGAGCTGACGCTGGCTCTGTGCCTTGAAGCTGGCCTTGTTGAACTGCTCGATCTCCGCCTGCCACTCTTCAAACAGTGCTTCGGCAACAGATTCAACCGCACTGATGCGATCGCGCACCTCCTGGGCAGAATCAACAGCGTCTTCATACTCGTCATTCAGATCTTCGTAAACATTTTGTAAATTACCGCCATCAAAACCAACAACAGCCTGAAAATGCTCCAAGGCAGAGGCAAATTGCTCCTCGGCATCCTCCTGGGCGTCACGGGAAGCCTCCACTCGATCAACAAGAATATCGCGCTTGTGAATACCCATCTGCTCAACCGCTGAATAATAGGCGGATTCACACCCCATTAAAGCCAATGCGAAGGTCATCGTGACCAATAAGTGCCGCATGTTTTCCTCCTGCGTTCCAGTGCGGGACAATTCAGTAGCGCAGTGTAGCCGGATCGGACCACTTAGCCCACCCCACGGGCAGGTAGCCCCACTTACTGACAAACTGTGAACCCGACTATAACGCAGTCACGCCAGGCTTTGTTGTTGTCTCCGGCTCAGCTACACTCGGGGACTCTTGGCAATATCCGACTCATTCGGGAGTGCGCGCATGGCTATTTCCACCATTGTGTTTTTACTGGTCATTCTCGGCCTGATTATTTATATCATCAGTATCTACAACCGTCTGGTCACCCTGAAAAACCGTTTTCTAAACGCTTTTTCCCAGATCGAAGTTCAGCTCAAGCGCCGCTATGACCTGATTCCCAACCTGGTCGAAACAGCCAGGGCTTATCTGGACCATGAGCGCGAAACGCTCGAAGCGGTCACTAACGCACGCAATGATGCCTCCGCTATTTTAAAGGCGGTCAGCGATGGCAATATCGGCAGTCAGGCCATGCAGAAACTGGCCAGTGCCGAAAATGCCCTGCAAGGGGCACTGGGTAAACTCAATGTCACCATGGAAGCCTATCCCGATCTCAAAGCCAGCGAGAATATGCAACAGCTGACTGAAGAACTCACCAATACGGAAAATCGCGTCTCCTTTGCCCGCCAGGGTTACAACGATGCTGTGATGAACTACAACACCTTCCGTCAGAGTTTCCCGCCGGTGTTTTTTGCCAATTGGTTTGGCCATGCCAATGACGCCGAGCTGCTGAATTTCGATGACTCGACGCAGATTCAGGAAGCACCCAAAGTCTCCTTCTGACAGTAGCCTATGGATTTTTTCCGGCAACAGGACATTGCACGGCGCAACACCCGCCTTCTGATTGCACTCTTTCTGGCCGCTGTCGCTGTATTGATCATATTGACCAACGCCGCTATCGCCGGTTATCTATGGTTCAGTCAGGATTACAACGTTTACAGCGGCAGTCGTGAGGGTTTTGCAGGTTTTCTTCGCTATTTCAGCTGGCAGCGCTTTGGCTGGACAGGGCTTGCCATCACAGCAACTGTCGCACTGGTTACACTAACGCACTGGTTGCAGTTTCGCACTGGCGGCAAAGTGATAGCAGAAGCAATGGGCGCAACCCGTATCGTTCCCCAGACGAGAGACCGCCATGAGCGTCGCTGCCTGAATGTCGTAGAAGAAATGGCACTGGCAGCCAATATGCCAGTACCGGTCGTTTATGTACTTAACGATGAACGCGGTATCAATGCTTTTGCTGCCGGTCTCAGCCCGGCCGATGCCGTGCTTGCTGTCACCCGGGGAGCACTGGAACACCTTAAACGGGACGAACTGCAAGGCGTGATCGGCCATGAGTTCAGTCATATTCTGAACGGTGATATGCGCCTCAATATCCGACTGGCGGCGATGCTCAAGGGCATAACATTTATCGGCGATATGGGTTTGGTGCTAATGCACAGTTCAACCCGCGCCAAAAGAAGTGCCAGCGGTGATCATCACGCAGGAGGTTTTGTTCCCTTATTGGGCCTGGCTTTTTGGATATTGGGCTGGTTCGGCGGCATCAGTGCCGGTTTTATCAAAGCGGCTATCAGCCGACAAAAAGAATACCTGGCCGATGCTTCAGCCGTGCAGTTTACCCGCAACAATACCGGTATCGCCCAGGCGCTCAAGGTGATAGGGGCTTATGTACCCGGCACACTGGTTCACGCTGCACGGGCCAGCGAAATGTCACATATTTTTTTCGGCCAGATCAGACATCGCCTGTGGCAGGTGTTCGCCACTCATCCGCCGCTGGCCACACGCATTCGTCGCCTTGATCCCCACTGGGATGGCGAATATATCAAACGTAAAATTCAGCATTATCAAAGCTCACCCAGCCGCCCCGCAGCCGCCGAGGCAGGTGTTGGCCGGGCCACCGTCGTCGCTGCCGCTATTGCTGCCAGTGCAGCCAACACGACCAGGACCATTGAATATCAGACAGAGAAAGATCTGTTTGGTCCGGAACCGGCAGAGCTGGAGGCGGTAACAGCAAAACGGGAAGATATTGCGCTGTCTCTCATCCAGCACAGCCATAGTGAGCTGGGCGCACAGGCACTGGTGCTGTCACTGCTGGTGGACCCGGCATCAGCGCTGTACCAACAGCAGCTGACACTCATCAAACAGGCTAAAGTGCAGGGACTGGATGATCTGGTATTTACCCTGGCACCCGGTGTGGCCGGGCTGGTCTCAGGCCAGCGCCTGCCCCTGCTGGAAATGTGTATGCCGAGCCTGAAAAGTCTGTCTGCCCGCCAGTATCAGATATTCAGGCAAACACTGCTGCAAGTAGCGGCCAGCGATGGTCATACCAGCCTGTTCGAGTGGTGCCTGCTACAGCTGCTCAGCCATTACCTTGCCCCGGAATTCGGGTGTGTACGCATCAGTCGAGCGCGGCATAATCATCTTGAGAAGATGCGTTTTCCGTTGCGTCTGGTGCTGTCCATCATCGCCTGTGAAAACAGTGATGCAGTAGCAGCTTTTGCCATGGCCACACAGGAACTGGGCATGCCCGAACTACAGATTCTGTCACAGGAACACATCACCATGGCCGCCTTTGATCAGGCTGTACAGGAACTGGCAGACAGCTACCCTCTGCTCAAACCCCGTATCCTCAAGGCGATGATCATTGCCGCAGGGGCTGACCAAACACTAAACAGTAGTGAGCGTGAGCTTATTTACGCTGTCGCCGCCGTCATGGACTGCCCCCTGCCCGATAAAGCACTGTGGCTATTGGCCACTTCCACCTCATCATAAGTGTCCACCAGGCATTAAGAGGCTGGCAGGTTTGGACAGAACTGCTATCCTGACACCAGGCTGTGCTCCCAAGGACGGGACGGGCCTGTAGAACAGCAATGACCGCTGACAAAACAGATCGACAAACAAGGATGTTTGGCCATGACTATTTCACTTGCTTTTGAGGCAGGCGTGCCTTCTGCGCAGACACCTGCCCCCATCCAGTCCACATACATTACCCGCACCACTGACCGTGTTATGCAAATTTTGCTCGATGGCGATCTCGCCCGCTTGCGATCAGAATCTGTGGCGCGATCTCTTGGCATGAGCAGTACCACTTTGCGGCGCCGATTGCGACACGACAATACCAACTACCAGTTTCTGCTGGACAGGGTACGTCAGTACCGCTGTGAACAGATGCTACTGGATGTCTGGCTACCCGGAAAATGTATGGCCGATGCACTGGGTTATCTTGAGGTCAACAGCTTTTATCGCGCCTTTCGTCGCTGGACCGGTATCAGCTACAGTGATTACAAACTGCAATATGAAATGGAGCCAAAGGTCGTTCGCCATTAAAAGGGTCTTACGGTTACCAACTCAGGCGATATGATTAACCCGGCAAGTATTTCGCCGGGTTAATCGCAGTGCGTGGACGACACACCGTCGCTGATTGAAAAGCCGACGCGAGCCCGCGAACACCAAGAATGTTGCACATTCTGCCACTTCTTTTTAACCGATGATCAAACAGAGAAGAATCCTTCTATTTAACAACGGCCAGGCCGGAGACAGAGCCAACCATCACCCGGTTACGGCCCTGATCCTTACCCTGATAAAGAGCAACATCCGCACGGGCGATGCAGCTTTCAAGGCTCTCGCCTCTGCGAATAGCCGCTACACCAAATGTCATGGTGACGCCCAGGCGCATGGATTCAAACTCAAATACGTTGCCCGAAATCAGTTCGCGCAGCTTTTCAGCCAGGATAGTGGCGCCTTCGACATCGGTTTCGGGCAGCAACAAAATAAATTCCTCGCCTCCCCAACGTGCCAATCGGTCAACATCACGCATGGCCTCTCTGATACGCGCTGACACCCGTTTTAACACATGATCTCCCGCCGCATGACCATAGCGGTCATTGACCGATTTAAAATGATCAATATCAGCCAGCACAATGGAAAAAGTACGGTTGGTACGAAACATGCGCTGCAATTCACGTTCTGCCTCAGCTACAAACCCCCGCCGGTTGAGCACGCCGGTGAGAGGGTCTACACGAACAATTTCTGACAGCTGTCGATTCAGCTCACTCAATGCCGCTGTACGTTCAGCCACCTCAAATTCCAGACTGCCAACCATACCGGCAAAGCGATCACCCAGCGAAATACTCATTGCAACCAGCAGCGCCAAAAAACCCCAGGGCAACAGTTCGGTCATATCGCCAACAATCAACTCAACTATGATGTCATGCAGACAGGCAATGACAAACAGCAGGCCTCCAATAGCAAATTTTCTGGCATCTCGCCGCCCCTCATGGAGTTTTTTCAGTATCAGTGTGCCCGCCAGCAACAGAGACGGTAATATCCACAGCAACCAGTAATTTATCAGTGAATAACGCAGCTCCACTCCCGGAATAATCACAAAAACAGCGGCAATAAAGATAAAACTCATTTGATAATATCGCAGCCAGCGGTCCACCACCTGATCCATCATTGCCCACACCATCTGCAATAACAAAGGCGCAATCAGATAAAGCGTGGTGAACTGGATCTTCTGATAGCTTTCGATGTCCAGGCCGAGATAGTTGCGCCACTCCGTCAGCATCAGGCTATAAACTCCGATCAACAACGCACTCAGACCAAACCACAAAAAGACATTGAGCCTGCGATTGCGGTAATACAGATAGAGATGGTAGAGGCCAAAAACCATGCAGATAGCACCCAGCAGCATGGCAGGCGCCTGCTCAATGATTAAACGCTTGAGCAGTTGACCATAATTACCCAGCTCGGGAACATGGCGATAGGGACCAGCCCCCCAGCGCTCAACGATCAGGTCAGTCCCTCCCCAAACACGCAGCGCCAACATCAGCTCCCCTTCAGCCGTCACCGCAGCTAAAGGAATTGGCACAATATCCTGATTTTTATAATCAGGAACTGGTAACCCCCTCCCCGGCAGGCGTCCCGAAGTACTAATTAGCTGCCCATTGGCATACAACTCATAGGCGCTGAGAACCTGCCCCATATACAGGCCGAGCATGGACAAGCGATCCCTGTCCTCAACGCTGTTAATATCAAAGTGCACATGCAGGCGGTACCAGCCAAAATGCTCATTACGATTGCCTGCTTCATCAAAATTTGCCCGCCATATATGGGGCAGGCCAACGGTTTGCCAACCACTATCATCAAAATCGGGGTGGGCCCAGGCAAGGTCATCACCCAACTGGAAGCGCCAATACTTTGCCAAAGGCTGACCAGACAACGCCTTTTCCACCGGGATCGTCAAGGGATCTTTGGCTGAGGCGGGAGCCGCAACGCTCAGGATCAATAAAATTGTCAGCGGTAGCAAGCGGCAGGTATTAATAAAAACTGTCGATATCATAGATAGCCCCGCAAAGAATAAATCAGGCTACCGACCATCTCCCGAATGGCATAGGTTGTACGGCTCAAAGCTGACAATGAAGGCAGCAGATCAGGTAGCAGGTCGTCGTGGCGCAGCACCTGATAGTCAGTGGCAGCCGGTATCACCTCAATACCCTGCTGTGTAAAGCAGGCCACTGCCCGGGACATATGAAAAGCTGAAGTTACCAGTAAAACACGGTTAATATTGTTTTTCTTCAGCAGGCTGGCGGAGTAGAGCGCATTTTCATAGGTATTGCGACTGCGCTCTTCAAGTAGCAGATTAGCCGGAGGCAACTGCATGATTGCCATAATATCAGCCATCTCTCGCGCTTCCGAGCGCAGATGACCGACACTGCCACCGCTGAGCAAAACCAGTGGTGCCTTGCCCTGATGGTAAAGCTCGGCAGCAAAAATCAGCCGGTCTGACTGGGCATTGAGATCAGAAAACTGTTGTACCGCTGTATCACCACGCGTACTGCCACCCAGTACAACAATAGCCGCGGCAGCTGGCAGATCCGTTGCCGCCTGAGGAGGATAATCCGCCTCAAGCCGCGCCATCATATAATCTGCCATCAATGGGCTGGCGCAGAGATAGAGCCAACACAGTGCCAGACCGATCAGGCTTGCACCCAGTCCCCGCCAGCCCCACCACAGGGCGGCCAGAGCAAATATAAGCATCAATACGACCTGTTGTAACGGAAATAACAACAGTGACAACCACTTGGTCAGTTCAAAGCTCATTGCCCCGGCCTCCTTTCCCAGTATTGATGAAATACAAACCCGCTCAACTCTGATTATTGTCAGAGGAGGCATCCGTACCATATTAACCCGGCAATCAGCGCCAGCCAGGAGGTCTATTTGATGATCGGACTAATAGATCAGTTGCTGATACTCCCGAAGGGGTGGCGTAAAACAATCGTCTCTACACGGTCGGGCCCGGTCGAAATAATATCAATCGGCGCTCCCACCACCTGTTCTATTTTGTGGATATAATCCTGTGCCGCCTGAGGCAGGTCTGCCAGTGAACGCACCCCAAGCGTGGATTCACTCCAGCCTGGCACAGTTTCATATACGGGTACCAAATCTTCGTAATCATCTGAATCGACTGGGTTCAGAACCGGCTGTCCATTGTTGTCGGTATAGCCGACACAGACCTGAATACTC
Source organism: Parahaliea sp. (assembly GCA_047974765.1). Lineage (GTDB taxonomy): Bacteria > Pseudomonadota > Gammaproteobacteria > Pseudomonadales > Halieaceae > JBKECP01. Next base: position 16,522 of record JBKECP010000031.1, read on the forward strand.
TCCAGACCATCCAGCACATCCAGCTTGGTCAGACACAGGCCCGATACAGAATTGATATTGACGGCATTGCGCAGAGCCACTGCATCAAACCAGCCACAGCGCCGGGGCCGTCCCGTTGTGGCGCCAAATTCATGGCCCCTGGTCGCCAGATGAGCACCTGTTTCGTCAAACAGTTCCGTCGGGAAAGGGCCAGAGCCCACCCGGGTGGTATAAGCCTTGGTGATACCCAGGACATAATCCAGATATAAAGGGCCAAAACCAGAACCCGTGGCAGTGCCACCCGCCGTAGTATTGGAGCTGGTTACAAAAGGATAAGTTCCATGGTCAATATCCAGCAGCGAACCCTGGGCACCTTCAAACAAAACACGGGCATTGGTTGTGCGCGCTTCGTGCAAAATAGATGTGACATCGGCCATCATCGGCAGCAGCTGCTTACCAAGTGCCATAGTCTGCTCGCAGACAACATCCACATTCAGCGGTTCGACACCATAATAGTGTTCAAGCTGAAAATTATGATACTCCATCACTTCGCGCAGTTTGCGACGAAAGCGCTCAACATCCTGTAAATCACCCAGGCGCAGCCCCCGCCGCGCCACTTTATCCTCATAGGCAGGACCGATACCACGACCAGTGGTGCCAATTTTAGCTTCACCACGGCGCGCCTCGCGCGCCTGATCCAGCGCCACATGGTAAGGCAGAATCAGCGGACAGGCAGGCGATATACGCAAACGCTCACGCACCGGTACACCTTTGGATTCCAGCTCACCCATTTCCTTGAGCAAGGCACTCGGACACAGCACCACACCGTTGCCAATCAGGCACTGCACATGCTCACGTAAAATACCGGAAGGTATCAAATGCAGTACGGTCTTCTCGCCATCAATAACCAGTGTATGGCCCGCATTGTGGCCACCCTGAAAGCGAACTACCGCATCAGCCTGGTCAGTCAACAGATCGACAATCTTTCCTTTACCCTCATCACCCCACTGGGTACCGAGAACAACGACATTTTTACTCATGTGGATTCAGCTCATTGATCTTTCAGTTGGTTCTTGACTGCACTGTCCAGACGCCATCATGCTTAACCAGCTCACGGTCACAGCGTGGGTCCACAGTGCTGGTAAGCTGGTTAATCACCACCTCACCGGCCATCCTTAAGGCTTCCACCCGCGCCAGCAGGGCGGGGTCTTCACAATCGGGCATATTAATAGCCCCCTCGTCAGTTTCCCGGTGAGGCAACAGTGCCATTAAGGCCTTTAAGTCAGTTGCAAAACCGGTTGCTGGTCGCGCCCGGCCATACACCTTGCCAACATCATTGTAACGCCCGCCATTTGCCAGCGCCTGGCCGTGTCCTGGAACATAGGCAGCAAAGACCATACCCGTGTGGTAGTGATAGCCACGCAGCTCAGCCAGATCAAAGTAAATGGCAATATCAGGACGCTGGCGATGGATACTGTCAGCAATCTCCTGCAGGGCATCAATTGCCACCAGCGCTTTGGGCGCCCGTTCGGCAAACAGTTTGCGCGCCCGTGCCAGCACACTGGCATCACCGTGCAGGCCGACCAGTGCAATAATCAATTCGCGGGTGGCTTCATCCGCAGCGACAAGCACCTGCTCCAGATCGGGCACCGACTTGCGTTGCAGGGCATCAAAAACCATCGCCTCCTGTCCTGTATCCAGCTCCGCCGCCTGCAAGACAGCCTGGTAAATGCCGACATGGCCAAGATCGAGGGTAATCTCAGACAAACCCGCCTGTGCCAGTGTTGCCAGCATCAAATGGATAATCTCCAGATCCGCTGCCGGGCTGTCATCACCATAAAGCTCGGCTCCCAGCTGGATGGGTGAGCGTGATCTGGCCGGGGTTTTGGCTTTTGTATGCAGAATGGAACCGGCATAACACAGACGAGTAACGCCCGTCTCTGCCAGACTGTGGGCATCAATACGTGCCACCTGGGGGGTGATATCTGCCCGCAGGCCCAGGCTGCGACCGCTAAGCTGATCAGTAACTTTGAAGGTCAGCAGGTCGAGATCCGCACCCAGACCCACCAGTAGAGATTCCGTAAACTCCACCAGAGGTGGAATAACCAGCTGATAACCCCAGCTGCGAAACAAATCCAGCAAGTGCCGCCGGAGGTGCTCTGCAACCGCTGCCTGCTTTGGCAGCACTTCCTCTACCCCATCGGGGAGTTGCCAGCGATCCACACTGTTCATCGAGACTACCTAAGTCACCAGATTAAGTATCAAGAGGCCAATCAACATGCTGCCAAGACCAATTCTGCGAATAATACGATCATCCAGCTGTGCAACAGCTGCCAGCATATTGCGCCAACTGGCCGGGCTGAGAAAGGGCAGCATGCCTTCAATAATGAGCACCAGTGCCAGCGCTACCGGCAATACCTGCCAGAAATCCACCCTTGACTCCCTCTGCTTCTTTACATAAAAAAACCGCGAGTCTGGCGCCTGTGTTGCAAACGCCAAATCCCACGGTTGGGGGATTTTATCACAGCTGTGCAGATGACACCTGTGATTATTTGGGAATTAAGACCCTTTCTGCCTTCTTTCCAATCAGCTTTTAATCAGCTTCCAGGTCTTCACCCGCTGAGTTTTTCAAATAGCGGAAAAACTCACTGTCAGGCTTGAGCAGAAGAATATCACCACCATCGCCAAAGGCGTTCTGATAGGCCTGCAAACTGCGGGTAAAGGAATAAAATTCCGGGTCCCGCCCAAAGGCCTCAGCATAAACCGCTGTTGCCTGTGCATCACCATCACCACGCACCTGCTGGGCATCCCGGTAGGCATTGGCCTCGATCACCGTCACTTCACGGTCTGCTGCCGCCCGAATGCCTTCAGCCAGCTCCTGACCCTGGGAGCGATGCTCACGCGCTTCCTTTTCACGCTCTGCATTCATCCGGCGATACACCGAATCAGATACATCCGATGGCAGATCGATCTGCTTGACCCGTACATCAACCACCTCTACACCCAGTTCTTTCTGGGCAACTTCATTAAGCTGGGTGGTGATGTTATCCATCAGCTGATCCCGCTCACCCGACACCACTTCCTGAATGGTGCGCACCGCAACCTGGTTGCGCAAACCATCGTTAATACGCTGGGCGAGCAGACTCATAGCGCGACCTTCCTCACCGTTGGTAGCTGTATAGTACTTGGCTGTATCCGCCACCCGGAACTTGGCATAGGAATCCACGATCAGGGCTTTTTTCTCCTGGGTGAAATAGCGCTCAGGGGTTGAGTCCACCGTCAGGATACGACCATCAAACTTGCGCACGGTATTGACGAAGGGAAACTTCCAGTGCAGCCCTGGTGTAATATCGGGATTAACCACCTCACCAAAGTGCAACATAACCGCCCGCTCGGTCTCCTTGACGACAAAGAGTGCGTTGGAGAGTATCAGCAGCACAAAAGCCAGCGCCACAACAAAGACCATACTACGTCCCGACATATCAGCGACCTCCCCGACGGTTGTTGGCAGCGGCCTGATCGCGCCGCAACTGCTCGATGACCGCATCGGTCAATTCGCGTAAAGATGCACTGTCCAAACGCAAACGGCCCGCCTCCGCAGGCACGCTGGCAGCTGATTTTTCCGTCAACTTATCCAGCGGCAGATACATCATATTGTTGCCGCCTTCAACATCGACCATCACCTTGGATGTATTGGCATAGACACCCTGGACAGCATCGAGATAGAGACGCTCACGGGTCACTGCCGGCGCCTTGCGATACTCGGTCAGTAATTTTTTGAAGCGGTCCGCCTCACCCTCAGCGCTGGCTACCACCTGATCCCGGTAGGCGCTGGCTTCTTCCAGCTCGCGCTGGGCACGACCTCGTGCTTCCGGCACGATGCCATTGGCATAGGCCTGGGCTTCGTTTTTCAGACGCTCTTCATCCTCACGGGCCTTGATGACATCATCAAAGGCAGCCTGTACCTGACTGGGCGGCTTGGAATCATCAACCGTGACCTTGGCCACACGAATACCGGTTTCATAGTTGTCCAGATAACCTTGCAGACGCTGGCGTACATCAGCGGCAATCTGCGCCCGACCTTCGGTCAGTACCAGATCCATGCGGGTATCACCCACCACATGACGCAGAGCACTCTGGGCTGCATGGCGCAGAGAGCTTTCCGGGTCGCGCACAATCAGCACAAATTTCTGGGGATCATCGATCACATACTGAATGGACAGTTTCACATCGACAATGTTTTCATCCTTGGTCAACATGACCTCGGAAAAGCTGAGATCGCGCACCTTGGTGGTGTTAACCATAAACACTTCATCGATCAGCGGCGGATTCCACTGCAAACCCGGACGCAGGGTTTCATGGTATTTACCAAAGCGCAGCACAACGGCCCGCTCCTGCTCATCCAGCTGGTAGAGGCCCATTAGCCCCCATATCAGTAACAGACCAGCCAGCAATACAATGACCAGCGGACGGGACAGGCCACCACCTGAGCCAGAACCGGAACCACCACGTTTGCCAAACAGGCCCCCGAGGCTTTCCTGCAACTTTTTCAGGGCCTCATCCAAATCAGGTGGCCCCTGATTGTTATTACCCCCCCAAGGGTCGTTGGGCCGCTTGTTTCCGCCACCCGGTTCATTCCAGGACATATTGAACTCCTACTTGAAAATCGCTCGCAGTCTATCACTAAATTTTATGACTGTTCAGGGCAAAACCGTCTTCTTAAAACAGAGGTTGTGGCCCTTTTTTTGTCAGCCGGTTCCAATCTGCTCTTGGCAGACGCACATGCAGGTGCAAATGCCCCTTGTCGTCGTAATTTTCAGAGCGAACAGCGCCCAATCGATACAGCGCGGCACGCAAACCACCCTGGTCGGGCGTCAAATTCAACTCTTCGTCCACCATATCCTCACCAACCAGCTCCGATATGGCCGTCAGCAGCAAGTCACAGCCCTCGCCGGTAACAGCACTCAACCAGACCCGCTCAGGGCGACCCTGCGCATCGCGCTCAATACGCGGCACCTGCTCCAACAGATCAATCTTGTTAAATACCTGCAACCGGGGAATATCGGCAGCATCAATTTCTGCCAGCACATCTTCTACCTGATGGATATTATCTTCGCGTTCCTCGCTGGCGGCATCAATTATATGCAGCAGCAAATCCGCATTGCGGGTTTCCTCAAGTGTTGCCTTGAAGGCCTCCACCAGCCTGTGCGGCAAATGGGCGATAAACCCCACCGTATCAGCCAGAATAACCGGGCCGACAGATTCCAGTTCAATCCGCCGCAAGGTCGGGTCAAGGGTTGCAAACAACTGGTCGGCTGCATAAACCTGTGCATTGGTCAGCCGGTTAAACAGGGTTGATTTGCCAGCGTTGGTATAACCCACCAGTGAAACTGTCGGCACTTGCGCACGCTGCCGGGAACGGCGACCCTGATCGCGCTGACGCCGCACCCTGTCCAGTCGCGCAGTAATTGATTTGATGCGGGCCCGCAGCAGGCGCCGGTCAGTCTCAAGCTGGGTTTCACCCGGTCCGCGCAAACCAATACCGCCTTTTTGGCGCTCCAGGTGAGTCCAGCCGCGCACCAAACGTGTGCTCATGTGCTGCAACTGGGCTAATTCGACCTGCAATTTACCCTCATGAGTGCGGGCCCGCTGTGCAAAAATATCCAGAATCAAGCCGGTGCGATCCACTACCCGACATTTAAGTTCCTTCTCCAGATTGCGTTCCTGGCTGGGGCTGAGCGCATGATTAAACATCACAACCTCTGCCTCCTGAACCTGAACTTCACTGGCGATTTCCTCAAGTTTGCCTTTGCCAACAAAGGTGCGCGGATGCGGCGCCTCGCGCTGCCCCATAATATAGGCAGCGGGATCGCCACCGGCAGACAGCACCAGCTCCTCAAATTCACGCGGATCCTCCCGATCCAACTCACTGGCCAGGTTGAGGTGGACAAGCACAGCGCGCTCCCCCGTTTCGGGACGGTCAAAGAACAAGTTGGTCTCGGCAGGTCACAAAAGAAAATGGCGGCACGATATTACCGTGCCGCCGAACAGGTCAGTCCTCATCTTCGGGTGGATGCTGCATCGGCAGACGCACTACCCTCGAAGGAACTACGGTTGAGATGGCATGCTTGTAAACCATCTGACTGACAGTGTTTTTTAGCAGAACCACAAACTGGTCGAAGGATTCAATCTGGCCTTGCAACTTAATGCCGTTTACCAGATAAATAGATACAGGTACGCGCTCCTTACGCAGAATATTCAGGTAAGGGTCTTGTAGAGTATGCCCTTTTGACATAACAGCTCTCTCCTCGGCTGGCTCAAATCGAGCCCAAAAAAGTCAATAAACAGCCTGTTCAACCAGGCTGACAGGTAATATGGGTTACCCCCCGCCAACCTGATACCAAGCCTTCCAAAAACACTCGCTGGAAGTGCTAACTAAAAGTACTACACGCTAAGTATAGATTACTCTCTCACTTACTTGGGGACGGCGCCAATATAATTCAAGGCGCACTGCAAAGTATCATCAATACAGCGATCCACCCCACTGTGAGACCGCCGCCCCGGCAGAATGTTCCCCAGAGCATCAGTTTTTAGCCAGTTCAGCTCCGGCCACTTGCGCAACCAGGTAAGTTGGCGCTTGGCCAGCTGCCGGGTGGCGGCCACACCCCGTGCAACCGCGTCATCCAGTGAACAATCACCATCCAGATGGTGCCACAACTGACGATAGCCAACAGCCCTGATAGCGGGCAAATCCAAATGCAACCCGGCCCTTGCATGCAAAGCCCGCACTTCATCCAGAAAACCTGCCGCCATCATTTGCTCAAAGCGCCGCTCGATCCGCTCATGCAGCACAGCCCGTTCCTGCGGGCAAATTGCCAGCTGGCACAGACGAAAGCGCGCCATCGCCGCCTGTTTTGGTGATTGCGCCTGCCATTTGGAAATAGGGACACCACTGAGCCGATAAACCTCAAGTGCCCGACTCAGTCGCTGGGAATGATTGGGGTGGATACGCCCGGCAGCAACAGGGTCGACACGCGCCAGCTCCCGGTGCAGGGCCGGCCAGCCCTCTGCCTCTGCCTGCGCCTCTATTTCCTGACGCAGGGCCGGATTGGCTACCGGCATCGGCGCCATACCTTCCAGAAAAGCACGAAAATAAAGCATGGTGCCCCCCACCAAAAGGGGGGTGCGGCCACGGTCAATGATCTGCGCCACAACCCGCTCGGCATCAGTTGCAAACTCCGCTGCCGAGTAAGGCTGATCAGGCTCACGAATATCGACCAGATGATGCGGATAGTCAGGCTTGGCACTGCCAATATCCAGTCCCCGATAAACCAGCGCTGAATCCACGCTGACCAGCTCACAGCCCATCACCCGCGCCAGATCAATGGCCAGATCGGTCTTACCGGAGGCCGTTGGCCCCATCAGGCAGATCAATAAAGGGCGCTCAGACATCACCGCCACCTCTTTTTAGCGACCGCGCAGGAAGAGCCGGTCAAGCTCCGCCATTGACAGCCGGGTCCAGGTGGGACGGCCATGATTGCACTGACCGGAGCGCTCGGTAATTTCCATATCCCGCAACAGAGCATTCATTTCAGGCACACTCAGCCGACGATTGGCCCGCACCGAGCCATGACAGGCCATGGTGGACAAGATCTCGTCCATATGGGCTTCAATACGGTCGGAGCTGCCGTATTCGATCAGATCCGACAGTACATCCCGCAGCAGCTGCTCAACATTGGAATCGCGTAGAATGACAGGAATCTGGCGGATCAGCAGACTCTCTTCGCCCGCAATCTCAACCACCAGCCCCAGGCGCTCAAAAAGAGCACTGCTGGCAGCCGCCAGGTCAACCTCCCGCTGACTGACTGACACCGCCTGTGGCACCAGCAGGGGCTGACTGCGGATACCCTCTGCATCACGGGCAATCTTCAGCCGTTCGTAAGTAATGCGCTCATGGGCCGCATGCATATCGACCAGCACCAGACCGTCAATATTTTCAGCCAGTATATAAATGCCTTTTAGTTGGGCCAGGGCATAACCCAAAGGCGGCACTTCACCCTCTTCTGTCTCAGGCAACGATGATCCCTGAGAACCTTGCGGGTGCAGCTGGCGATAGGCATTCACCTGTTCTGTAGCTGACAGTGACGGAGGCGTCGCCCGATAGCCGCCAAATCCGCCAGTAAAACCACTCCCGGACGCTGCCGACTCCACCGCCTGACTGTCCGCACCAATATGGTCGGCACCGGCCTCGTTAATGCTGCCTGTTTCATTTCCCCAGGCCAGCCCCGTCTGGCTGCGAATTTCTCCCGTGCCGGTGTCAACCAGCTCGCGCTCAACCGCTACCGGTGCAGCCGCATCCCGCCCCGGCCTGACATCAGCCAGCGCACGATGCAAGCTGCTGAAAATGAAGTCGTGCACATTTCGCCCATCACGAAAACGCACTTCGTGCTTGGTCGGATGTACATTTACATCCACCTGAGCCGGGTCCAGCTCCAGATAAAGAACAAAAGCCGGATGCCTGCCGTGATAGAGCACATCCCGGTAGGCCTGCTTGACCGCATGAGCAACCAGCCGGTCACGAATAACCCGGCCATTGACGAAGAAATACTGCAAATCAGCCTGAGAACGGGAGAATGTCGGCAGGCCAACCCAGCCCCAGAGCTTGAGTGGCGCCCGTTCGTGCTCAATATGGATAGCCTGCTCCATGAAGGCGGGGCCACAAACAGAGGCTACCCGGCGCTGGCGCTCAACAGTGCCGGTACCGGCTTTCAGACTGTGAACAGCGCGGCCGTTATGGTGTAAAAAGAAACCGACATCAAAACGTGACAGAGCCAGCCGCTTGACCACTTCTTCGATATGGTTGAACTCGGTCTTTTCAGTGCGTAAAAATTTGCGGCGGGCAGGTGTATTAAAAAAGAGATCACGCACCTCCACTGTCGTTCCCCGGGGATGGGGTGCAGGCTTCACCACAACCTCCATATCGCGGCCCTCACAAAGAGCCGTGGAGCCTTCGCTGGAATCTTCGCGGTGATTGGAGGTCAGCGTCAGCCGGGATACCGATCCAATACTGGCCAAGGCCTCACCCCTGAAACCGAGGCTGCCAACCCGCTCCAGATCTTCCAGCGAGCTGATCTTGCTGGTGGCGTGTCGGGCCAGTGCCAACGGCAAATCTTCAGCCTCCATGCCTCTGCCGTTGTCGCGCACCCGCAGTAACTTGCTGCCGCCTGCTTCAACATCAATATCAATGCGTGAAGCTCCGGCATCAACACTGTTTTCAAGCACCTCCTTGACCACCGAAGCGGGCCGTTCGACCACTTCCCCGGCGGCAATCTGGTTGGCAAGCCTTGGACTGAGACGGTGTATATGCGACATAACTTCAGCTCCGTCGCTCTCAGGTTGCAGGGATGGTGATGGTCTGACCGACACGAATACGTGAGCCGGACAGGCCATTGACTGTTTTCAGATCTGACAGGGGAACATTAAAACGCTCCGCAATTTCTGACAGAGTATCGCCACGGGCAATCACGTATTGCTGATTACCCTGCTGTCTCTGCCAGGCCAGCAAGGTACCTGCTGGCGGGTGCGCATTAAACCAGTCGCGGATACCGGCATGGATGGCTTCAGCCATTTTTCGCTGATAACTGCGTGTTCTTAAACGCCTGGCCTCAGTAGGATTGGAGATAAAACCGGTCTCAACCAGAATCGAAGGCATATCCGGTGATTTCAGCACCACAAAACCAGCCTGCTCTACCTTGCGCTTGTGCAGACGGACAACATTGCCCATACGCTTGAGCACCTGCGCACCCACATTCAAGCTGGTATCGAGGGTTGAGGTCATTGACAGGTCAGCCAGCACACCGGCCAGCACATCATCCTTGTCAGACAGGCTGACACCGCCCACCAGATCCGACGCATTTTCTTTTTGGGCCAGATAACTGGCGGCCGTGCTGGTTGCACCTCGGGTCGACAGGGCGTAAACCGAAGCGCCATTGGCCTGAGGCTGGGAAAAGGCATCAGCATGAATGGAGACAAAAATATCCGCCTGTTGCTTGCGGGCAATGGCGGGGCGCCCCGTCAAGCTGACGTAGTAATCGCCACTGCGCACCAGAATCGGCTTAAAACCTCTATCCTTTTTAAACAGACTGTTTAATTCACGCGCAATCGCCAGCACCACATCCTTTTCACGCAAACGGTTTGGCCCAAGAGCACCCGGATCTTCACCACCGTGACCGGCATCAATAGCGATAACGATATTTCGCTTGCCGGCAGAATCGACACTTTTTTTGACAGCAGGCTCTGTAGGCGCCGTTTTCGCACTGCTTTTATCTGCATCCCGATCATAAAGATCCAGCACCAGGCGATCACCTGCCTGCGCATTGGCTTTAAGCGTAAAGCTGCGCGGATCAACCACCGCACTCATATCAAAAACCACACGCAAGTCACGACCATTGCGAATACCGGTGCGTACCTGGGTAATCGGCGTATTATCCAGCGTCAATGCAGATAAATCGACTTTGGCATTGATATTGGTGATATCAACTACAATGCGAGCCGGCTTTTCCAGAACGATCAGTTTGTGCTCAGCTGGTGCGCTAAGATCAAATACAACCCGGGTGTGATCCGGCGCGCGCCACAGGCGCACATCCTTAACCTCTGCTGCCCGTGCCGAGACTGCCACCAGACACCCCAGCATCACAAGGACCAACAACGTCCTGCTCATTTCACTCCAACCCGGTGATTTCATGTAATCCATTCAAGTTATTGCTGCCAGTGCGCCAGCGCAACGGCACCCACAGCCGAACCTGCACTCACGTCCAGATGTCGCCCGGAACCGGCGGCGACTATGGTAATACCTATATCTGCCGGGGGCAAAACACCAGCGCCTCGCACCGGCCACTCCACCAGACAAATGGCTCGTCCGTCGAAGTAATCCCGCACACCCATAAATTCAAGTTCCTGCGCATCGCCCAGCCGGTAAAGATCAAAATGGTAGATCATCCGCCCGTTGGGTTCATAGGGTTCAACCAGGGTATAGGTGGGACTCTTAACCGCACCTGAATGACCCAGTCCCTGAATAAAACCACGGCTGAATGTGGTTTTACCCATACCCAGATCACCCTGCAAATAAATCACTACACCCGTATTGACGACATTGGCCAAACCAGCGCCAAGAGCCAGCATGGCAACCTCATCAGCCGCTTCAAAGTGCCTTTGCTGTTCGTTGATGTATTGCTCTTTCACGCCAGCATCTCCCGCAAATAGGGCATCAAATCTGAAGCAGCCAACCCCCGCTGTCCCTGTCGGGCCGCCCGATCAGCCGCACCACCATGCAAACAGGCCGCCAACGCCGTGGCGTATAAAGGTGGTAAACCCTGCGCCAGCAAAGCGGCAATAACGCCACTGAGAACATCGCCCATACCACCACTGGCCATCCCCGGATTACCGTAGTTACACAATAGAATCTGCTCACCATCACTGATCAGCGTACCCCGACCTTTTAACAAGACCACACCTCCATAAAGCTGCTGCAAGCGCTCAACTGCAGCAAAACGGTCTTTCTCAATATCAGCAACAGAGCAAGCCAGCAAACGAGCCGCCTCGCCGGGGTGGGGCGTCAACACCCATCGGCTGCATGGCCCACGAACAGCCCCAACACCGCGAGCCAGCAGGTTGAGAGCATCGGCATCGACTACCAGCTGAGCATCACTGCGGCAAACCTGCTGAAACAGCCATTGTGACCAACTGCTTTGGCCAAGCCCCGGCCCAATGGCAATGACATTATTGTTTTGCAGCAGGGGAGAGACATCATCAGCACAGCGAATCCCGTGCCCCATTACCTCCGGCGTGCGCGCCAACAGGGGTGATAAATGTTCAGCGCGTGTGGCAACAGAAATCAGACCGGCACCACAACGCAAGGCCGCCTCAGCAGCCAGTAGCACCGCACCCCCCATGCCCCGCTCACCGCCCACCACCAGCACCCGCCCACAGTGCCCTTTGTGAGCAGTGATAGCACGTGCAGGCAGAGCCGCCAGCAGGTCAGCCAGCCGCAACAGACGCACCGACACGGGCTCAATAGACGTATAAGTAATTGCGGGCACACCGAGACAGGCCAGCTTCAGTTGACCACAAAAAAACGGCCCCTCTCCCGTATAAAGCCCCCGTTTGGCAGCAATAAATGTGACCGTTTGCTGCGCGCGCACAGCAGCGCCCAGAGGCTGACCACTATCAGCACACAAACCGGAGGGAATATCCAATGCCAACACCGGTAATTTGGCGGCATTAACAGCATCAATCACCGCTCGCTGCTGCGGGCGTACTTCATTTGCAAGACCAATACCCAGCAGGGCATCAACAATCACATTCGTGCAGGCATTGCCTGCCTCCCGAACTGACAGGCAATCATCAGACCAGGGCAGCAAAGGCACCCCGGCAGCCAGCGCCCGCTCACGGGCCTGCGCCGCATCACCACAGATGCCTTCACGCTCACCAACCTCCAGCACACACACGGCAATATTGTGTTCACGAGCACAAGCCGCCAGCAAATAGCCATCGCCACCATTATTGCCGGTACCACACACCACCTGTATCCGCTCCACATCAGGCCAGCACTGCCGCAGCACCACCCAGGCGGCACGTGCCGCCCGCTGCATCAGAATGCGCCCTGCAATACCCTCCACCTCAACAGCATATTTATCCAATGCCCGTATCTGGTTTGCGGTATACACTGCCGGGAACTGCGAAAAATCAAACATGTCCTCTCCGGCCGGAATGACCAATCAATTCTGAACAACACATCAGCACATACTGCAAGGGCATATAACAAACCGATTTAAAATGCATGAAGTCGATCCAGCAGTTTGCGTACTGTACTATTAACCTGGCAATCAAATAGATGAATCTTTATTTGATTGTCGCCCCTGAAAATCAGCGAAATGTGTGAAGTCCCTTGATTTTCAGGACTCACGCAGGCCTACAACCTGCGGCTGCACACGGATATACCACCATCAACAATCAGGATAATCAGCTATTGAGGTCTTTTCGCTGTTACCAGAACAGCATACCTCCTGTGCCGACCGGCAATATATTCCTCATAAGACAAAACAATAAAATTCACATCATCGTGCATATAAATCGACGGCCCATCACCGCTCAAGGTAATCGGCAGCGCCCCATCAAATGAAAAGCGAACCTGATCACCCAGTGCATGTACAGAATAATATCCACGCCCCTGCCAGTGAGCAGATGTACTGCGGCCCGTCGGACTACCAAAACTTGCGCTTCTGGCGGCAATATATTTTTGCTGATCAAACCAGTCACGCCGAATCAAATATTGCCCCTCCGAAAAATCCACAGTTACCGGTGGACCATCATATTTTTCGGTCAGACGATGCATATCAGGGACTTTATTTTTTATATTATTCACTTTCAGATCATGCTCAACCTCCGTGGACAGTTTTTTCCATACACCTTCATGCAGCATGACACAAGTTATTACAGTTACTCCGGGTTCATCCTGCCAAACATTAATCGGATAGGGATAAAAAGCATAGAAAAACCGGCTTTCTTCATAATATCGTTTTAGCCCGGAAAGACCGACATCTTCACTGATTATTTCAAAACCTGCCTTTTCTCCAACACGGTCAGCATCAACCCTGTAGTAGCCATCCAAAGTCACAAAAGTATTGCCTATCGAACTTATAACAGGGCTTTCTTCAATCGCTCCCATGACGGCGCCATCAGCATTGAAAAACACTATCTCCCTGCTATTTTCTTTATAAAAATAAAAATAAGTGACTTTCTGGTCTGGAAGATAATAACTATCAAAGTAACGCCCATCGAGACTTATGTCCTTAACACTTATGATATCCGTACTTGCCATTTCAGATAGTGGCGGGTAGTTATCACTGTTAAAATTATCAGGCGCAGGCATTCGTGGCGGAACAATACCGGAAAAACAACCAGAAACAGCCAGTAAAATGGCGGTCGATATAAAAAAATGCAATCTCATAATATATCTAAAAACCGTTTAAAACTCAGGATTTGTTATATCTCTTTATTCTGTTTTAAGGCGTATCTTTTTGATCAGGCAGGTCAACGGGCCATTCATCAGCCAGCCTGAACAGCGCAAGCAAAAATACCAAAAGACAACAGGATGACAATTTGCAACAGGCAAATTGGGACCGTCGTTAATACCTCACTGCCAAAAAGAATATTTTTTAGCCAGACCTACCGATACTACCGTCAGTGACGATACTATCAAATACGACAAGAATATTAGTGATAGCCATCCTGGTATTGCTGGCCACACTGCTGATCAGGCCCGAGACAGGCCGCCCCACCCGTAGCCGCCCCTTTGTTTTCAGTGGCCTATTTTTAACTGGTGTATTTTCCATTTGCTTCGCAGTGATGTTTTCACCCCACGATATTGTCCGCAATGAAAGCGCTGTGCTGGAAAAAGGCCAGGTCAGCCCGGCCACTAGAGAGGTCGGCCCCAACTGGGTCTCCTATGGCAAAACCGGCGAAGGTACGCGCTACGCGCCCTTTGATCAAATCAACCGGGACAACGTCGATCAGCTAGAGGTCGCCTGGATTGCCCGTACCGGCTTTATCGCCGATCAGTCAAAGAATCTGCAAGGCCAGAATACACCCCGTATGTCGACGGCACACTCTACCACTGCGCCGCCGCTTTACCGGTAACGGCACTCGATGGCAGCAGTGGTGAGATCAGATGGCACCGCTGAAGGAGAGTATTACGCCGCCACCCAGCGCTATTCCATCGGCATACCCTGTCTACAGCCCCCCCTGGGGCAATGTGACGGCTATCGATCTGGCCAGCGGTGAACTGCTCTGGCGTCACCCCGCCGGTACCGCCAGAGACATCACCCTGCCAGGCCTCAATATCCAGACCGGCCTTGGTTTCTATATTGGCATGCCAGCACTGGGCGGCCCCATTACCACTGGCGGCGGCACCCACCAGGACTACTACCTGCGCGCCTACGATGTGGAAAACGGTGAAATACTCTGGCAGGACCGCCTGCCAACAGACGCCCAATCCAACCCGATGACATATATCGGTAAGGACGGCCGCCAGTATGTAGTTACCACCACCAGCGGCGCACGCTATAACCCCTACGACTGGGGTGACTATATTGTGACCTTTGCACTACCCGAATAGAAATATTGACCCGGCAATGCAGATTGTCGGCTTAATCAATAAATAAATTGTCGCACTGATGGGATAAAATACTAAAGCCATCAACATCAATCCGGTCAATATTTTGGTAGCAAATGGAAACAACGTGCAAAGCCGACACCAGCACTCCAGCCCCGATCACCGAGCCTGATCAAGGCCAACACCTGCTCGGGCAGATTCAGCAATGGGCCAGGGATTTCGGCTTTCAGCAAGTCGGCATTACCGAAATTGAGCTGGGCGAACATCCGGCTCATCTGCAAAAATGGCTAACGGCGGGCTACCACGGCTCAATGGACTATATGGCCCGCCATGCTGATCTGCGCCATCGCCCCGATGAACTGGTACCGGGCACCTGCCGTGTGATCAGTCTGCGTATGGATTATTTCAGCGACGATACACAACCCCTGCAGGTGCTGGCATCACCGAACAAAGCCTATATCTCCCGCTATGCCCTCGGCCGCGACTATCACAAACTGATGCGCAAACGCCTGGCCCAGCTGGCAAGATTTATCGCTGAACAAGCCGCAGGTGGCGCCTACCGGGCCTTTGTCGACAGCGCACCTGTACTTGAGCGCGCCTTTGCCGAACGGGCCGGCCTGGGCTGGATCGGCAAGAACACCATGCTCATTAACAGCCGCGCCGGTTCGCTTTTTTTTCTCGGTGAGATCTATACCGACCTACCCCTGCCCACCACATCACCCCAGGACAGCCAGCACTGCGGCAGTTGCAGCGCCTGTCTCGATCTCTGCCCGACAAAGGCCTTCGTCGGCCCCAACCAGCTTGATGCCCGTCGCTGCATTTCCTATCTGACTATCGAGCATCGGGGCAGCATAGATCCCGATTTGCGTCCGCTGATGGGCAACCGCATCTTTGGCTGCGACGACTGCCAGCTGGTCTGCCCCTGGAACAAATTTGCCCAGCTTACTGACGAGAGTGATTTTCGCCCCCGTCACCAGCTGGCAGAACCCGAGTTGATTGATCTGTTTATGTGGGACGAGCAGACTTACCTGAAGCGCACCGAGGGTTCAGCCCTGCGTCGCATCGGCCACGATTGCTGGCTGCGCAACATCGCCATTGCGCTGGGTAATGCCCCCACTTCCGGAATTGTCGTGGCCACCCTGCGCAAGCGTATCAACCATCCCTCAGAGCTGGTCAGAGAACATGTGGGCTGGGCACTGGCACAGCACAACAAAACGACCACCACCGAAGATACAACTTGATGCACAATGACCCTGTCCGGGAGAGGCCTATCAACCGCACAGCGACATAAAAAAGTATACATGACACCGCACATCACACGTTGACAGGTATCACAGCACAATATGAGACAAGCCCAACAACCATCAAACTGGATCTGCCACTGGTCCCGACTCATTCCCGGCGGCGGTACTGTTCTCGACTTTGCCTGCGGCCATGGCCGACATTTGAGCTGGCTGTCTGCGCAAGGATTTCAAATGACGGGCATCGATCGCAATGCCGATGCTGTGGCCTCACTGCATCAGCAGGCAGAAATTATCATTGCCGATCTGGAACAGGGACCATGGCCCCTGACTGACCGCCAGTTTGACGCTGTTATCGTGACAAACTATCTGTGGCGTGAACGCTTTGACAAACTGCTGACACTGCTTGGTGATGACGGCGTGCTGCTATACGAAACCTTTACCTGGGGCAACGAAAGATACGGCCAACCATCCCGACCCGAATTTTTGCTGCATCAGGGAGAGCTGCTTGCACTGTGTAAAAGTTTACACATCGTTGCTTTTGAAGAGGGACAACTGGAAAACCCGTTGCGCTGCGTACAACGCATTGCGGCTTGTCGATCGGCAACAAAAATACCCGCCCTTAATGAGCACGGATACAAGCCGACGACTCAAACTTGCCGCAAAACCAGGCGCGACAGCAACACTGGTTTACCTTCGCCACTTCCTGCTGGCTGACCATATGCAGCCACGGTATTCTCCCACCATCTTTTTATTGTGGAACAACGACACTCACCCGAAATGACCCGCTGTATCAGGGAACGAGCCGCAGGAAGTGCTCCCGGTAATAACACAGTTCACTGATGGATTCACGAATATCGTCGAGGGCAAGATGGTTGGCCTGCTTGGAAAAGCCACTAACCAGATCCGGCCGCCAGCGCTGCATTAATATCTTCAAAGAGCTAACATCGAGGTTGCGGTAGTTGAAGTAGGCCTCCAGTGCAGGCATATGCCGGGCCAGAAAGCGACGATCCTGACAGATACTGTTGCCGCACATAGGCGACTCCCCTGCTGGCACCCACTGCTCCAGAAAAGTCATGGTCTCAGCCATGGCCTGGACCTCATCAATGGTACTGGCACGAACCCGATTAACCAGGCCGGAGGCCGTGTGATGGCTGGTATTCCACTCATCCATAGCGGCCAACCGCTCATCACTCTGATGCAAAGCCAACACAGGACCTTCGGCCAGCGCTTGCAGGTTGCTGTCGGTGACAATGGTGGCAATTTCGATAATCACATCCCGCTCGGGGCTGAGACCGGTCATTTCCAGATCAATCCAGATCAGATTGGTGGGATCCTGCATCTATACTTCTCCTGGGCTGCCCTTTATGAGGTGGCAGTCAGTGTAACAAATCACACCCCCGGTAGCGGCTGATACCACTCACCACTTGCACCACCTGCAACAGGCGCCAATAATGCCGCCATGGCAAAACGCAAACTCAGTCGGCAGCAAGCCTGGCGTATTAAAAAAATTCAGGATGAACGCGCCAAACGGGCCCGTCGTCGCAGTGATGATACACAGCAGATGCTGACCAGCGGTACCCTCGGGCCAGAACGCGAGGGTCTGGTCATCGCTCACTATGGCACGCAGGTAGAAGTTGAATCGGAGCCGGGAGTAAGCCAGCGCTGCCACCTGCGGGCCAACCTGGAAGGCATGGTGACTGGCGACAGGGTGATCTGGCGGGCGGGAGAGCCAACCGGTATCGTGGTAGCCCGCGATGAACGCCAGTCCGAACTGCTGCGCCCCGACCCCTACGGCTCAATGAAGGCAGTGGCAGCCAATATCGATCGCATCTGTGTGGTCTTCGCCGCCCTGCCCGAGCCTCACGCCAACCTTCTTGACCGCTATCTGGTAGCAGCTGAAGTGTCGGGTATTACTCCCGTTCTGGTATTGAATAAACGCGACCTGCTGGCTGCCTCACCAGCACGGCAAGCAGCGCTTGAGCCGCTATTGAACCTATACAGCGATCTCGGCTATAAACTCCTGCAAACGTCCTGCCGTGAAGGCGGTATGGACGAACTGACCACCGCTCTGGGCGGGCGGACAAGTGTATTTGTGGGTCAATCGGGTGTAGGCAAATCCTCACTGGTCAACGCGCTGTTACCCGAGGCCGATCTAAAAACCGGGCCACTGTCAGAACTGACTAATAAAGGCACCCACACGACTACCACCGCCCAACTATTTCACCTGCCAGGCGGCGGCAGCCTGATTGACTCGCCGGGGATTCGTGAATTTGGCTTGTGGCATATGCGGCGAGAACAGGTTGCAGCGGGCTTTCGGGAGTTTCAGCCTTTGCTCGGGCACTGTCGTTTTCGGGACTGTCAGCACGAGGCCGAGCCAGGCTGTGCTGTTCTGGCAGCCGTAGATGAAGGCGCGATCAGCAGCGGCCGCCTCGATAGCTACCGGCGCATTATCGACAGCTTGCAAGCACCGAGGTAGACTCAGGAGACAACCCGGGCCAGCGCCTGCCCCATACGAGTCTGCGTACCCGCCTGATATTGTTGCTCCCAACCCAGCACTCCTTCCGGGAACAGCAGGATAACGGTAGAGCCGAGCTTGAAACGACCCATTTCCTCACCTTTTTCCAATTCAATCTGGCGCAACCGGGTGTAATCCCGAGCCTGGATACTGTGCGGCGGTGGTGCCACCTGCCCATCCCAAACGGTCTCTATACCGGCTACGATCATCGCACCTACCAGCACCATTGCCATCGGCCCGCAGGCTGTATCGAAATAACAGACCAACCGCTCATTGCGAGCGAACAGACGATCCACGTGTTCTGCTGTAGTACCATTGACCGAATACAGGTCACCCGGGATATAGCAGGTACCCGTCAAGCGACCACCAACTGGCATATGCACCCGATGATAATCCCGGGGCGAAAGATAAATCGTGGCGAAACGACCATTGCGAAACCGCTCCGCCTGCTTCCGGTCGCCGCCTAACAGAGTCGTGGTCGAATAACCACGGCCCTTGGCCTGAAAAATACTGTCTGCATCCACACAGCCAATCTGGCTGATAACTCCATCAGCCGGACAGACCACATCGGCATCAACAACGGGCCGTGCGCCCTCACGCAAAGCGCGGGTAAAGAAATGGTTGAAGTTATCATAGCTGTGCAGATCGGACTCAGCAGCCTCACTCATATCAACCTTAAAGTGTGCGGCAAAACGGGCAATCAGCCAGTTTTTTAACCACTGTGGATGCCGCAGCTCGGCCAACGCACCGACAACGCGGGAGAGCAAATGCTGAGGCAGAAGGTGTTGCAGCAAAATAAACAATGAATCCATGATGGACTTTTCCGGACCGTCAGTTCTATAAAAGCGCCAGTGTAGCAGCACACGATGCCATTCAGAATTTTGAATCGCCATTTTGTCAGATGTCTAAATGGCACTATAAAAAGCCAACAAAAAAATTTATGAACCTGAGAGACGCATCACAAAAACAAAGCACTCATATTGCTTTACGAAAGTATAATAAATGCTATTGAATAAAACCCTGCCTGAATGACAACCCACCTTCTGACACCTGGATGAAAAATGAGCCTGTTAAAGTATTCAAAGTACCTGCTCGCACTAAGCCCACTGCTTGTCAACATTACCAATGCACAAGTTATTCAACAGGTTGATACCGACGGCAACGGAGTATCATCCTCTAGCTCCAGCTCAGATAAAGCATTTTCCCTGTCACCAGATGGCCAATATGCTGTTTTTGTTACCCGTGGAGATAATATTCATGGAGGAGGCACTTCAGGTGACAGCTATATTGTTTTGAAAAATCTTTCTGATGAGAGTATCTCTGTACTGGATACGGGTAGTGAGAACATAGATGTCGGTAGCTTTTCAGCTGACAGCAGTGTATTGGCTTATCTTGCACTTGATACCGTTTCGTACAGCATAACGGCAAAATTTTATGATATGTCTACCGGCACCACCACCACATTGACAGATAGCAGTAACAATCCTGTTCTCATTAATAGTGATCGAGGTGTGATAGAACTTAGCAGTGACGGCCGTTATGCCCTGTTCAACACCGACATGGCCTTAACAGCAAATGATCTCAATAGTTACTATCCATATTCCGATTACTACCTTTATGACAGACAAAACGATACCTTCCGCTTAGTCACTAAAGGCTATAACGGTTTGGCCACAGGCTTTGACTACAGCGGAAAAATCGTCTTTGCCAAAGACGGTGACTATCTTGTCTGGTCAACGGAGTCTGATCAGGTTGTCAGTGGTTACCCTGTCAATTCAGGAGAAACCACTCACTTTGTTATCGAGGCCGCAACCGGCAATGTTATCAATATTATTGAAGGAGGTCCCTACCAGACTGTCCAGAATATCTCTGATGACGGCTCTATTATATTAATTACAGACCCTTATAACGGCGGCCATGTATTGGTTTATGAAACCCTGACAGGTAATTTACTGGAAACCCTTCCCGTAACAAATAATATTCACATCGTTAAGCTATCGGGAGACGGCCGCTACGCTTTTTTTGTCTCTTATGACACACTTGCCAGTGAAGATGTCAGTCTCGGCGATGACATTTATGTATATGAAATTGGCAGCAACAACCCACCGGCCCTTGTAAGCATTGCAGCAGATGGAACCCAGCTTTTTGCCGGATATTTTGGCAGCACAAGAGAAGTATATATTGAAGACATTTCAGCTGATGGAAAATCAATTATTTTCTCCGCCTACGGAAGCTATTTTGATCCCGCCGATTACTACACCCATATATTTTTGGCCAACAACCCGCTATTCAGCAGCCCTGATCCAGTAGATCCAACAAATCCATCAGGTTCAGGCTCAGCCACAGCCATTCCCACTATGCCGTTTATGGGTTTATTTGCCATATTTGCCATACTGATTGGGGCAGTGCGCTGGCATTATTACAGGCGATAAGACAAAATATCCGCCTCTGTTACCTGTCGGCGGGAAAACCATCTTTCCCGCCAAACCCAGGCCTGCGACCCTATGGAAAAAGCCAAAAAGCCCATAAGCGGACACATAAAATATTTCTCCATCGGCCCTGACAGCCTTGTTTTTGGCTGGCTGCTTATTCTTTCTTTCCTTGTTTACAAAAAATTACAGTTTGTCGATACCGTGACAGGAAAATTTGCCGGCTGTTCAAATTGTTTTGAGCTGGCAACATTGGAGCAGGATGCATCATATTTATCTGCCGTCGTTATTATTTTCACCTTATCGGCCTGGCTTGGCCTTTATTATTTAAAGGTGGCTTTACGGCTACTGGCCATGACGCTGACTCTCGTTTATATAGCAGACATTTATGTCATGCTGAATTTTTTCAATCGACTTCACTTTGAAGATATTACCCGCTATTTCAATATCAAGTCTTTTTTGTCAGCCACAAACAATCAGGGCTTTCTGTTTTGCAGTTTTGCACTGTTTTTATTTATCAGCCTTCTTATTGTTTTTGACAGACGAAGCTACAGAAACAAAAATAAAGCAGGCTTATTAATACTATCAATAGCTCTAATTATTTTTTCTTTATTACCAAACACGCAAACGCACATTGATAATTTTTTATTAAAAAACGTATTGGCTGCCAACCAGAGTAATGGTGAATACACACCTTACTCCAGTAAATTTTCAGAAAAAATCATCAACCAATACGGAGAACAGGAATTATTCATCTGCCATAAAAACCAGAAACCAAGACAAGCTAATATTATTTTATTAATTGTTGAATCTTTATCCCCATACCAGAGCCAATGGATAAGCGGACTCAACAACTGGACACCGGAGTTTGACAAAATCATAAAAGAAGGTCGCTATTACAGGAATTTTTTTGGTAACCACTACAACAGCGAACTGGCACGCACTGCCTTATTTACCGGGGAAATCCCTATCTCTCCTGTTAAAAATCCACGGCAGGGACTGCGCATTATCAACTGGTTCAGCAAAACCCCACGCACCCTGCCTGACACCTTAAATAAAAATGGTTACCACTCAATTGTGATGAGCGGCGCCGACTTAAGCATTAACCATTTCGACGGGTTCATGAAAAAAGCAGGGTTTTCTGAAATTAACGATTCACGAGACCCTTATTACAAAGGCCAGCCTAGATTTTCTTTTAACTCAGTTAGTGATGATATTTTATATGAAAATTTTTTAATTAAAAAAAACGACTGGCCTTCACCATATTTTGCAAGCATTCTTACTGTCAGCTCTCACGAACCCTTTACCGACCCAAAAACCGGAAAAAAAGGTGTCGACAAAGTTATACAATATGCTGACCAGGCGATGGGGAAATTTTATAAAAAATTGAAAGAAAGCGGTTTTTTTAATAACGGTATATTAATAATCACCTCCGATCACCGCTCCATGACACCGATATATAAAAAAGAGCAAAAACTGCTTGGGCTGACTGCACCGGCAAAACTTCCGTTCCTGGTTGTCGGGAAGGGATTTGAAGGTGAGTCAAATGTTTTCTCACAACAAGCAGACTTACTGCAAAGCATTCAATCCTATATCTCACCGGAATATTGTCTGAGCAAAGGCCGCGGGCAAATCCTGAACACCCCGCCAGTACCAACGGAGTGTGCCTATCATGTGCAAGGCGGATTTCGAGATCGAATCAGTGTATTTTGTAATGAAGGCCATCATATGGGCGTTGTTAAACTCGCAGGCGACAATACAAAAGTAATCGACGGCCATGTTCCTGAGAAAGCCATAGAAAACATTCACTTATGGCGGATTCGGGAGGCAAAAAGGCAGCGGCAATAGTAATCATTATCGATTTAAACCAACAATAAGACTTCATTAACACACGGGATAAACACCAACTGTATGTTGTACAGAGGATTAAGTATTGCCCTGGCCATTCCCTGCTTCAACGAGGAAAAGGCCATCGCCAAAGTCATTCAGGACTTTCGCACGTCCATGCCGGAACTGGCCATCCACGTCTTCGACAATGCCTCCACCGACCGCAGCGCCGGCCTGGCCCGGGCCTCTGGCGCCCGTGTGGTTTCGGTGCCCTTACCCGGCAAGGGCAATGTGGTGCGGCGCATGTTCGCCGATGTCGATGCGGATGTGACCGTGATGGTCGACGGCGATGCCACCTACGAAGCGGCGGCCGTTCGCCGGCTGATCGATACACTGATCGACCAGGGCCTGGACATGGTGGTCGGCTGCCGCCAGGTGAGCGATGCCGACGCCGCACAGGCCTACCGGCCAGGCCACCGTTTCGGCAACCGCCTGCTGACGGCCACCGTCAAGCACATCTTCGGCGGCCAGTTCCGCGATATGCTGTCGGGCTGTCGTGCTATCGGGCCTTCAGCCGTCGCTATGTGAACAGCTTTCCGGCCCTGTCCCGCGGTTTTGAAATCGAAACCGAACTGACCATTCACGCTCTTGAACTGCGCATGCCCGTGGCCGATGTAGACACCGCCTACGGCGCGCGCCCGGCGGGCTCCAAGAGCAAACTGGCCACCTGGCGCGATGGACTGCGCATCCTGAAGAACATCGTCCGCCTCTATATCGCCGAGCGACCGCTGGCCTTTTATTCCCTGTGCGCCGCCCTGATCGCCCTCGCGGCCGTTGGCATTTCGATTCCACTGCTGCTGGAATACAGCCACACGGGCCTGGTGTCCCGTTTCCCGACCGCCATTCTGGCGGCTTCGATGATGGTCTGCGCGCTGGTGTCACTGGCCTGCGGCCTGATTCCGGATAACGTTGCCCGCGGCCGGCACGAGGCCCGGCGCCTGGCCTATCTGGCCACCACCCATCCGACTTTTATGCACAGTCGCGCATACGATGACAGACTCTGATAAGCAGATAAAAGGCCTGCATCGCATTCTGCTGTTTGCGCTGGCCGGAGTCATCGGCTTTGCTGTCGACGTCACCCTGCTCTATGCCAGTAAAGCCCTGCTGGGGCTTTACGGCGGGCGTTTGCTGTCTTTTAGTGGCGCGGTCCTGACCACCTGGCTGTTCAATCGCTCACTCACCTTTGCCGACCGCCGCTCCGGCCATTCCCCGGGGCGGGAGTTCGGCAGCTATTTTGCCCTGATGATTATTGGCGGAGCCGTCAATTACGGTGTTTATGCCCTGCTGGTCTCGGCAACACTGACAGCCGGGCCCATCGAGCCGGCATGGGCGGTAGCGGCTGGCAGCCTGGCAGGTATGGGTGTCAACCTGCTGAGTTCACGCTACCTGCTGTTTCGCTTCAGAGTGGACTGACGGCATTGAACAAGCCATCGCACAGGCCACACCATGTACACTGATCTCACCCTGGGCGCAGTGTCCCTCGCGCTGTTACTGCTGCACTGCGCCCTGCTGGGGATGCCACTGCTGCCCCGGCATCGGGGTACTGGCACCAATTCGCCAACAACTGACGCACTCGATCGCTATCTGGTCCTGTTTCTGGCTAGCAGCCTCGGGCTGGTACTGAATATCCTTGTGCTGATGCTGCTGTGCTGGCGGCTGTTGCCCTGTACTACTGGCGGCGTGGCAAGCTCAACACAGGCACGCTGCTGGCCGGCTGGAACCGCTGGGACAGCCTGCTGCTCAGCGCCTTGCTGGGCACCGTTCTGGTACAGACCCTGCACGCACCGGGTCACTGGGACGACAGTATGTACCAGCTGCCGCTGGCCCGCAGTTATATCGAGCAGGGCGGGCTCGGCCTGAATGAATTCCTGCGCTTTCCCCTCCTCCCCCAGAACGGCAACCTGCTGTTGGCCCTCGGCCTGCTCGGCGCCTCCCGCCAGCACACGGGCGCGCTGCTGACCGGCCTGATCGCCTGCTACTTGCTCTACCGCCTGGGCCCGGTCAGAAGCACGCTCGGCTATGCCTATATCGACAACCTCCTGGCCCTGTTCTGCTGGGCTGCGATGCTGGCCCTCAACAGCGCGCCCTCGCGGTAGGTCGACGGCTGGCTGTTGCTCGCCGGCGCCCTGGCCGGAGCCGCTGCCGGCAGCAAGTTTTTTGGCGCCGTTTTCGCCGTGCTGTTTGCCCTGACTGTGGTTGTGCACTACCGCAGTCTGCGTGCTCTGCTGCTGTATGGCTGTGCCTGTGCCGCCACCGGTATCTGGTGGTATGGCCGCAGCTACCTGCTCAGCGGTGACCCAGTACACCCCTTCGGCGGGCAGTGGTTTGGCTATTTTCTGTGGGATGCAAGGGATATGGCCGCACAGGCTGGCGAGCAGGCTGCTTACGGCGTAAGCGCCGGCAGCTTCAACCTGATTGCGGCATTGCAAGAGCCCAAGGCAGACTATTTTATTGTCGGCCTCGCCACGCTGCTGATGCCCGGTGTCAGCAAGTCACTACAGGGCATGCGGCTGATTTTCATCGCCTACCTGCTGTTCTGGTTTGTGGCCACCCAGATCAACCGCTACCTGGCACCGCTCTACGGCGTGGGGGCTTTTCTGGCCGCCTTTTTCATTCACTGGCTGTGCTGGCGCGATCCGCTCAAGGCCTGTCTGCAGGCACGAATGCCGCGCTTTATCGCTGGTGCCAGTGTCCTTATGGCGCTGGTCTGCCTTGAAAGTATCTACTCCAGGGCCTTCACCAAAGCCGACCTGGACCAGGCAGCCTGGGCGAACGCACTGGCCGAACAGCCCGGCTATCAGCTATTTACTCACGCTGGCGAAATCAGCCAGGGCAAGGACACAAGACTGCTGCAAATCGGCTTTGAAAACGCCATTTACTACTTCCCCGGACAGGTTATCGGTGACTGGTTCGGCCCGGGCCGTTACCGGCAATTTCTGAGCTGCCCCCGGCTCGACTGCCCGCTGCTGCCACCGGCAGAACTGGCGGCACGGATGCAAGGCTATAACGCCAGCCTGCTGGCTCTGCCCAAAACCGGCTTCCTCCAATGGGACCGGATCACTTACCGGCAACATTTTGAGGTTTTGGCCGAGGATCAATTTGGCTATCTGCTACGCCCTGTAACCAATGCTGCCAGCCATGCCGGGAACCGCTGAGGCAACCCCCGCATCTGCCCGCCTTGGCCCCCGCTCAGAGATTCTCCTCGGCAAAAGCCGCCAGCCGTGAGCGCACGATACCGTTGACATGCATGATGCCCGCGTGGGCATAGCCCTTGCTCTTTTCCACCAGGTAGGTAAGGCCGGAGGTGAGCGGCGAGATGTACTTGTTGTCGATCTGGGCGAGGTTGCCCAGCACCACGATTTTGGAGTCCGCACCCACCCGGCTGATGACGCTTTTGAGCTGGAACTGGGTCAGCCCCTGGCTCTCGTCGATAATGATGTAGGCATTGTTGAATGAGCGACCGCGCATGAAGTTGAGCGATTTGAACTGGATATTGGCCCGCTCCTTCACATAGTCGATACTGCCATTACAGGACTCGTCAGCACCGTGAAGAATTTCCAGGTTGTCGTCGAAGGCGGCCAGCCAGGGCGCCATTTTTTCTTCCTCGGTA
The DNA here is from genome assembly GCA_047974765.1 of Parahaliea sp. Taxonomy (GTDB): domain Bacteria; phylum Pseudomonadota; class Gammaproteobacteria; order Pseudomonadales; family Halieaceae; genus JBKECP01. Next base: position 43,358 of record JBKECP010000031.1, read on the forward strand.
CCGGGCAGAAAGCCGATATCCTCGGCAATCGGCGGCGTTGAGCGAGCCACAATCAGCTTGCTGTAGCGCTTTTGCTCCAGAATGGCGTGCAGACCATAGGCCAGCGCCAGCAGGGTTTTGCCAGAGCCGGCAGGGCCAGTCATCACCGTCATATCAACGTTATCGTCCGCCAGCAGAGCCATCGCCATGGCCTGCTCCAGATTGCGCGGTGCCAGCCCCCAGAAGCGGCGGTGCATGAGATTGTCGCGGCTGTCGCAGCGCAGATAGACATAATCGCTGTCGATGCGTTTGACGAAGGCCATAAAATCGTTGTCGTCGAATAAAAACATGTTCGGGTAGGCCTGGGGCAGAGACTTGCGCGACACCCGGTGCAGGGTGCAGTCGCCCTCACGCAGCGTATCCACCTCGGCAATACCCGACCAGAAATCCCCCTCCAGATGCTCATAGCCTCTGGCCAGCAGGTCGATATCATCCAGCACCCGGTCGCGACGGTAGTCCTCAACCTGCAGCAGGCCGGAACCCTTGGCCTTGATCCGCATGTTGATGTCCTTGGTCACCAGGCAGACAAAAGCCTGTGGCTGCTCGGCCTGCAGGCGCAAAGCCACATTGATAATACGGTTGTCATTGGCCTGATCCTGGGTCACATCGAGGAAAGGAAGCTCATTGTTGTCATTGAGCAGCTGATCGGGATAGATCGCCAGTGTACCCAGCGGGCCTTCGATCTGGCTGCCAGGCACATCCACTCCCGTCTGAATTTGTTGGGGTGAGGCCTTGTCGACCACCTTGTCGATCATCTGGATGGCAATACGCGCCTCCCGGCTGACACTCTTGTCACGGCGGTCCTTGATGTGATCGAGCTCTTCAAGGACAGTCATGGGAATGACCACATGATGTTCGTTAAAGGCGGCAATAGCCGTTGGATCATGGAGCAGGACATTCGTGTCCAGAACATAGGTTTTTTTGGCAACGGCTTTCAGCTTTGGTTTTTCTACACGCAGGGTTGATCCTGAGTCCATAGAGACTTCCTCTTGGGGGGTGATCCAGTTAAGGGCTGTGTTACTGCGGTGCTGTTAAAGATGGAATGATCAGAAGGAGTAACGGAGCAATTTGCACGTATTGTATAAATCAACCGTGTAAATCGAGCCGACACTCTGTACAAAGCAAAGACTGTATTGAGTAAAAACACGGGGGGGAACCTGGCCAGGCCCAAGCCGCTATGCTGGCCGGGCAAACCACTGGCGATACGTAGGCCAGTCAGTGGTTGCTGTATATTCGCACTGGCAGAAGCCAGAACACAAACCAATGGCATTTCCCCATTTCCGATCATCGCAAGCCGAGTGTCGAAAGATGATACAGACAACCCGATTATTGGCAGCCAATACCAAAGGTGTCAATCATGAAACGCGATAGTTCGCACAATTTCAGCCACGGGTTATGGCACAGAGGCCGTATAGGTCACTCGCCCATCATAAACACCAGCCAGCGGCACCAACTCGTTGCGATAGCGGTAGCGCCAGTTACCCTGAATATCCACCACCCGACCACCGTAGAGCGTACCATTGATATCCACTGAACCGGGTGAACCGGGTGCAGCCCCGGCATTGCTCAATACCGGGGCCGGTAAAGCACTATTGGAGGCAATGGTTTCTATCTGTTCGTAAGGAATATAACCGCCATTACTACCTGTCAGACCAGAAGCGTTACTAACGCTATAACTGATATTGACCGTACCGGCATTACTGCGCACATCCACCGTCAGATTACCGTTGGCTGTGGCATTCATCGGCATTGAAGTGCCCAGTGGAATATTTATGGATGCCGCGGTTGCATTGTTACCTGTAGCCAGACCAGCTCCGGCAGCAACATCAAACTCTACCCGGTCGACAGTACCAACAGCAGATGAACCCACCCGGAAATAGAGAATAGCGGGGATAATCACCCGATGTTTCAAGGCCACTTCAACGCCCAGGCCGTTAGCCGGATTATCATCAGTGGCCTGGTCAGCCAGTACACTGCCAACCGACAGCATTAACAGCAGCGCAGCCCACCCACAGCATATTGATACTGTATACACGTCCGTTACTGCCGGTATAGGAAAAGTTTTGCGCCTGTTCACCAGGTCGCCTCCCCAATGATTCGCACTGTACCTTCGTAAGTACCGGCAGGAATCAGTTGGTCATTGGCAAAACGAAACTGGTAGGCATTGGCATGACGGTGCTCAAACTGATCTGACGCTGGATCAATATCAATCTGGGTCTGAAATACCTGACTGGCTGAAGCATCGTATTGCAATACAGTATTGAGTGTATCGCTGTCACGGGCGAGCCAGTTGATATGGGTAAAGCTGAAGCTATTGGAACCACAGGTGGCAGCCGTAATACACACCATGGGCGAACTGGAATCATAGCGAAACACCCCCGTTAGCGGCGTTCTGCTGGCATCCCGGGCATTGGCTACCGTCACAATTCTGACAGTATAGGCACCGTCACCTCCGCCAATAGCGTTGGTGCTAACAGTATAAGGGTCGGCAGTCACACCCGGCAGGCTACCCATGGATGCAGGTATACCCGCTTCATAGATGACCGTATCAACAGACGATGTAAAGGAACCCACTCTTATCCGATGCCAGCGGGTTGAGCCGGTCATAATCTCGGCGCTGGCCACGACAATCTGTCCCGTCAGCAGAACAAAAACAAAAGTACGGAGATTTTTTTTTGTATTACTGCGTTTTATTGTCGTCATTGCGCTCTCTCACTGAGCTCCCTGTCACTCACCGGCCTGCAATACGGTTTCCAACTGATAGGTTTCCGACGGGCCATAAATCCGGCCAGAAATAGTCAGAGGATAGATCAGTGGTCCGCCATCCGCATTGCCGTTGATAGCCATATAACGTGTTTGTCCCGCGAGAATCGGTGAAGTAGCCAACGACAACGGCCGGTTTTTCCCCGAAGGTTCGGTACCGATCAAATCGGCATCGAGACGACCATGAGCCAGTCCATTATTACTGACTTTCAATGTCGGCACCTGTCGGCCGTTAAGCTCACGCAATTGCACACCCTCCAGCACAAGTTTTGGCTGTGCGCCGCCAATGGCAACATAAACAATCACGCCCAACCGCCCCGTTACCGGCAGGCTGATACCCGTCTGATCGAACTCCGCCGTATGGGTGCTTTCACTGCTGCCGATCATCAATGCAAAGCGGCATTCCTGCACCGCAGCATCGGCAGGCACATGCACCTCAAACCGAAAGGGTCGGGGGCGTCCCGGATCAGGAACAACCTCAATTTCGTGACTTTCCAGACGCACCCAAGGGCGACAGCTGGCAGGCATCAAGACCTCCGAAAAACCAAGCTTGCCATCCTCGGAGTAGGTCCAGTCTGCTGTGGCTACCTGAAACCGGGCCGGACGATTGCCCAGGTTATAAATTTTCAACGACCGCCGAAGTACCTCGCCGGGCTCGGCACTTACCTCAAACCGTGAGGGTGTGGCACCACCGGCAAAGCCACCACTTTGCGCATAGACATCCGGCACGGTGACAATCAACAGCATGCTTAAAACAAAAAAAGCCCACAGAGTGGGTACTCTGGGGCTTACATTGAACGGCACTATCGTTTTCATATCCGCCATCATAACGAGGGCTCTGTATACGGGCAATGAAGCAGTCGTTACAAAGCCCGGTCAATCAACCTCAAGGCTGAGCAGCAACATAAGTAACACGGGCAGTATACTCACCCGCCTGTGGTGCCAGTGAAGAAGGTGTATAGCTATAGGTCCAGGTACCACCTTCATTGACAATGCCACTGGTCGCCGCCGTGTCGGCTGTTTGTGAACTCCCCCCTGCGATATCGGGCTGAACAATATTGCCGGTTTCGCTCACAGTGAAGTCTGCAATCGGAATCGTTGCTGTGGAAGTGCCTGAGGCATCCAGTGCATCAGGCGTACCGGCACCGGTACCACCGGCCACTGTTGAAGTAATAGTGACATCGGAGCCGTTATTGCTGAATAAAAATACCGGCAGATTGGCCGTTGCTCCGGCCACACTGGAACCCGTTCCACCATTGGTAATTGCAGCGGTGGCAGCTGTAGTAAAGGGCGCAGGCAGGGTAAAGGGGCCCGCAGCACCAGAATACGTCTGATTATTACCTGTTGTCGCACCGGCGGCATTGCCAACGGTCCAGGTGATTTGTGAGATGGTATCGCCAACCGGGCCAACACCGAATATCAACAGCTCAGGCACAATGACACGCAAATCCACATGCGTGGTGGCTTCGGTGGCAGTGCCAGCAGGCTGCACAGCAATATCGGCATCGGCCAATACCTGCCCGGTAGAAGCGGCAAATAATGTTGTCACCGCCGTGGCCATCAATGTTTTACGTATCTGTGTCATGGTCATATCCGAGTCTCCCGTAGAGCAGCGAAAGTGATTCAATCTTTCACCATAATGATTACCGCCGTTGCTATCGTTATCCCGTCACCATCATCATGATAGTTACCGCTGACTATAGCATCAGCCTGTTTTCTAACGGCAAAGCTATAGCACCTTAAAAATCAAGTAAATCGGTAATTGTAATAAGTGAGGATACCTTTAGCTTCTATTAGCTATTTTATGAAAGGCCTCACAAATCCAGAGACTTCCTGAAAGTGTTTACTTACAAATAAACACATTATCGTCTAATGAGAGGTAGTATGGCCGGAGCCGGGGCATTGCCAGCAATGCCCGCTGGCCATCAAAACTGCAATACTGCAACAGCACAAGGGACTGGGTGACAGGTCGTGAAGCGGAGGTTTTCCTACAAGCCATTCAGACGCCGGGCAGCGACAGCCGCTGTACTGGTTTACGGCCTGTCCGGCTTGCACGCCGATGCAAATGAAACTCCTGTCAATCTGGCGGCCAGTACGATCACCCCCATACCCGCCACGTCCATTACACGCCTGTCTCCCGATAACGCAATGCCAGTCAGCAATGCTGGCGGTGGAAGTACACAACAGCAGGCCCCCGTTTATGTGGACAAGCTGATTGAGAGCCCAGCCCCAGACAACACCAGCAGCCAGTACTGGACCGACCCACCAGCCAGTTCTACCAGCACGATATTCCAGTCTATTCGAGCCGCATCCTACTACCGCAACAACAGCGATACCGGCGACAGTCTCGATAGCGGACTGGAATATGTCGCTATTGCAGGTACAAATAATTTTGGCGAACTGCAATTGAAGCTGGTGGCGCTGAATGAAGACGATGGGCAACTTTACTATCGAAACGGAGCGGGAAAAAACGACAACCATAACGTCCGTCAGACAGGTCTGCGGCGCTACACTCTGCAACAAACAGGGCTACCACTGACGGAAAATCTCAGCATGGACAATATACTGGGCACCCATCGCCAGTCCCGCAACACGATTTTTTCCCGGCGCATCAGCCTTATCAATCAGCGTTTTGGCGCTTCCGAACCGGATATAGAGGGTTTGACCACACGTTTATACAGCACGCAAAACGGGCTTTCATTATCGAGTGGACGGCTGGGCGAAAGCTATGGTTCAGTTATGCCGGGCTTCATCAAAAAAAAGGGCCGTATCAACCGGGCTCAGGCTCACCGCCTCAATGAGCGCTACAGTCTGAGTCTGGATGTCTGGAAAAGCAGTGACAACCCGGATAAAAATAACAACCGCAGTGGTACCCGACTCAACTGGCAGGCTGCCTGGGACAATGAGCTGGAAAGTGTACTCACCCTGGCCACTTCTGATAACAGTGTTGCCACCCTGATTGGCGCTTCTCAGAAACGCCCTTCAGGCTTTTCCCATGATGGCGGCCTGTACTATTTTGAACCCAGGTTTATCTGGATCGATACACAGATAGGCAACGACTACGCTGGCGCCTACTATCGCTTTCAACACCGCTACCGCACACTCTACTATAGCGCAGCCTTTGAATACCGCAGAGACGGCATGGAGGACAATATTCTGCCTGAGCGGGATACATTTTATGCCAATTTCAACAGCAATTACCGCCTCAACCATCGTGACCAGATCAGTCTGGCCTACAGTTTGCGCGATATCGACGCACGCGAAAGCAACGCCCCTGACAACGCATCCTACAGTGAACACGCACTGTGGAGCAGCTATTCACGACAACATACGCGCAGCGTCCGCAGCAGCGTTGGCGCCAACCTGCGCACGCGTAAAGGCAGTAACTATCAGCGATTGAGCTACGATATCCATTACGACCTCAACGAGGGCGACACACTGCAATTGGGCCTGGAATACAATCGGGATCACAACGAAGGTGGCAACAGTAACAGCTATTTTGCTGACGCCAGCTGGCACACCGTCTTTACCGGCTGGGGCTCTCTCGCTCTGGGCAGCAGCTACGGCTTTAATGACAACCGCAACAGCCAGAACAACAACTGGAGCGCCTACCTGAGCTATGAGCTGGCCATTGGCAGCCGCTGGTCATTCTCTGCGCAGGCAGATTACAACCGTACAGACTACGATCTGGACAGCCAGTACAACCTCGCTGATGAACTCTTCAGTGACAATCCATTCTTTGAAGACAGGCATTTCAACAACCGACAGTTTTCACTGCGCCTTAATCTGGGTTACGCCTTTGGTGGCGGCCAGGGCTCAGGCATACTCGCCGCCACGGGTCGCAGCCGGGGAGCCGGGACTATTCGCGGCCGCCTGTTTCTGGATGCCAATAATGACGGTCTTGCCCAGGACAACGAAAAAGGGCTGGCCGGTATTACGGTCTATCTTGACAGTATCTACCCGGTCACCACCGATGCCCGCGGTGAATTCAGCTACCCCTCTGTCGGCCCGGGAGAACACTATATCTTTGTTGACGAGACACGGCTGCCACTGCCCTGGGGTCTGCGGGGATCCGAATACACGCCACTGCGTGTCAGTCTGCGCAGTACATCACAGGTTGATATCCCTGTTTCTCGTCTGTGAGTACCAAAGGGGCAGAGAAACCACATCGACTCGATAATCTGCACTGACACCGAAGCCCATTTCATATAGGATAGGCGCCCAGTTCTTCAGCGCCCTTTATCAAGACATTGTAATGCTCAATCAGGATTCGCTCGCCCAACTCAAGGGTCTCAAGTCACAAATGGAGGCCGAGAAAGAATATGCCGAGGCTGTTGTTAAAGGCACCCAGGCCCGCTATGGCTTCGCTATTCTGGATGATGGCAGGGAAATCTTTATCCCGCCCGATGAAATGCTAAAGGCCTTTGCCGGTGACAGGGTAAGAGTGTGTATACGCCCGGCCAGCGACAATAAAACCATTGCTGATATAGAAAAGCTCATTGACAGCCCACTGATGGAATTCACCGGAATCTGTGTGCGCAAGGGCAAAGCCATTTTTGTTCAACCCGACCTGCCACACCTCAAACGCTGGCTATTTATTCCACCCCATGCGCGCAATGGTGTCAAAGAGGGCGACTATATCCGCTGCGCCATCCTGCGCCACCCGATTCGGGACGGTAAGCCACAGGCAAAAGTGCTGCGCGTACTGGGTAACGACAACAGTCCAGGCATTGAAAACCTCTACTGCATGGTGAAATACAACCTGCTCACAGAATGGGGGACAGTGGCGCGCAAAGAAGTTGAGGCCAGCCTGCAGGATAAACAGATACTTGAAGCTGCCGGTCGCAGTGACCTGAAAAGCCTGGAGTTTATTTCTATCGACGCGGCCAAAACACAGGATATTGATGACGCGCTGTACGCTGAGGTTGCCAATGACGGCTGGACCTTATATGTGGCTATTGCCGACCCGACAGCTTATATCAAACCCGACTCACAGCTGCTCAAGGAAGTTGCCGATCGCGGCACATCCATTTATTTTCACGGCGATATTCTGCCAATGCTGCCAGAAACACTGTCCCAGGACACCTGTGCCCTGTCTGAAAATGCCGACAGGCCTGCACTGGTGTGCAAAATTCCGGTCAGCGACAGTGGTGAGGTGGGCCAGGCCGAATTTATCGAAGCCACAATCCGCTCACGCGCAAAACTATCCTACTACGCAGTTGATCGTTATCTGAGTGGTCAGGCCGATGAATTAATGAGTCATGCCAGCCCTCTGGAAGCGCTTTATCAGGTTTATCGCGCACTGAGGACCCGACGTGAAACCACTGAACTGGTTATGGAAGATCGCCGCGAATACCGTTGGATTCTTGGTGACGACAAACAAATCGACCATATCGAGCCTTACGAAAAGTTGCTCTCACAAAAATTGGTGGAAGAGTGCATGATCGCCACCAACCGCTGTGCCGCCAGCTTCCTGGCCACCCATCAGGCCAACGGTCCCTATGTTATTCATCCGGGTTTTCGCGGTGACCGCTTGGAAGAAACCCGGAAGTTCATTGAAATGCACGCACCGGAAGCGGCCCAGTTCGACCCGGCCACCCGCTCCGGCTATCGCAATATCATGCGCGCTCTGGGCGCCAGCGCCAGCGACCTGCCCCTGCGCGGCATGGTCAACCGCCTGCTGACCCGGGCCGAGTTGAGCGCCAGCCCCGGCGTACACATGGGTATGGCGCTGGACTGCTACACCAACTGCACCTCGCCCCTGCGCAAATACACCGATTTTCTGGTTCACCTGCAAATCAAAGCTATTTTGCACGGCGCTACCGCCGAACTGACCGAACAGACAGCACTGGACCAACTGCGAGAGCAGATCCTCAACGCCCGCAGCGCTACGATGGAAGCCGAGCGCTGGCTGGCCTGGCGTTACCTGGCTCGCCAACACAAAGAAAACCCACAGTGCCAGTACAGTGGCAGTATTGTGCATATCAACAGCAGCGGCTTTACAGTTCGCCTGGCAGACAATGGCCTGGAGGGCTTCGTTGACCTGCGCAAAGATCCGGAAAAGTTCAGCTACGACAAATGGACAGCCAGCCTGACCAGTACCACCCGACGTTTTCAGCTGGAACAGGATGTTGAGATCAACTTCTGTGGCGTAGAGCGGGAAAACCAGTTTCTGGCCCTGTTCGAGGTGATTAAAGACTGCGGTCTTAAGCATGTCAAAACCACATATTCTGTAAAAAATATGTAACAACCATGCAATAACTATCTAATAGCTACTGTACGTGTTAGCACTCTGGCATACTTTGTCACCCCCCAAGGTAGGAGACAGATATGTTCCCTTTGAATATAACTTTCATCCGGCACACAGCCTGTGCAGGTGCAGTACTTGCCCTAATGACTAGCACGACAGCCTGGTCTGAAAGCCAGACCAGCAATTTCAGTGTTTCCTGTATACAGAATAACGTCAATGGCGGCACGCCCTTCGATGTTGGCGTTACCAGTGTGGTATCCGTTGCCGATCATCTGGAGGTCGGCATGTCGGCGGAGGTCGACGTGAGCCTGGTACTGACCATGCCTACAGTTGTTGCCGATACTATCACCGGCTACGGCTTCGACACGCTGGAGGGCGACATCGTCGCTATCGGTACACTGACCGATCCATCGGGAGCGAACACTACGCTGACCAGTACATCAGTTCCACTGCCATTAACCAGTGTTCCCTATCCACCTGCACCTTTTGAAGTAAGCACAACCGGCGAATGGCCATCCTATCACCTGACGGAGGCAGGCCAGTATACGATTTCAGTCGATGGTACTTTTGTCACCGTCAGCAATGTCACAGTAACAGACTCAGTGAATGGTGGAAGCACCACACTTGACGACTTCAACTGTGAAGCCACCAACCCAACCGTTGTACTGGAACATATTCTGGTGCAACCGGCAGGCTACTATGAGCAGCAGACCAGGAATATACCGACGCTGCCCGGCTCTTTATTGCTTTTGCTCAGCGCAGCTATTGCCACTGCGGGCCTGATCAGGGCAAAAACCAGCCGCTGATTCATCTATCTTCAGCCACTCCTGTCTGCAAAAATCTATTTCAGGAGTGGCACTGCCCGCTTAGAGCGCTTTGTGTACCCGGGCTATCAGCTCAATCATTTCCTCACACTGCCCCGTACATCCTTTCACCACTATCTGCCAGGCATCCTCCCTAACAAGACTGAGTAAAACGCACCTTCACCATTTGCCTCCTTGCTCCCTGCCTGTTACTGCCCGGGTGATTAAACATGGACTCCGCAGTTGGATGTGCCCAATGGTGCTGTAATTGGTGTATCAGGCAAGGCGTGACAACGCAGCCGACATACCGAGTGCAGTGCCAGTGAGTGCGTAGCACGCTCACCTGCAAGGTGAATGCGACCAAAGACAAAAAGTCCAGTGGTTATGCGACTTTCAGCGACAAAATAAGCGCTCGACTACAGATTCCAGGTTTAAGCAGGCAAAGCCATGAATCTGACCCGCCAAAAATGAGCAACTACGATGTAATTGTTACGCCGTATTACACTTTGTTGACATTTTTTCACTCGCCACTCCTATATGCTAGTTAGTGCAAGCTAACTAGCATATAGGAGTAAATAGTATGTCCCGCTTAAGCAGCGCCTCAGCTCGATACTGTGCATATACGATCGCAGTATTTGTTTCACTGACCAGTGCAACGGCCTGGTCTAAAAGCCAAACCAGCCATTTTAGTGTGTCCTGCACCGAGGACTATGTTAACGACGGGAAGCCCTTTGATGTTGGTGTTACCAGTAAGGTATCCATTCCCGACCAACTGGAAGCGGGAACATCAACCGAGGTCGATGTCAGCCTGGTATTAACCTTGCCGGAAGCTGTTGCCCATACCATCATCGATAATGGCTACAACTTGCTGGAGGGTGATATTATTGCTATCGGCACTATCACCAAGCCATCGGGCGCAGCAGAGACACTGACCAGCTCTTCGCTTCCATTACCTTCAACTGGCGTGCCCAATCCACCAGCGCTTTTTGATGTCAGCACCATCGGTGAGTGGCCTCCTTATTTATTGGCGGAAGCCGGGGAATATACGATTTCAGTAGAGGGTACCTTCGTCACTGTCAGCAATGTCACAGTAACAAACTCAGTGAATGGTGAAAGCACCACACTTGACGACTTCAACTGTGAAGCCACCAACCCAACCGTTGTACTGGAACATATTCTGGTGCAACCGGCAGGCTACTATGAGCAGCAGGCAAGAAATATACCAACGCTGCCCGGGTCTTTATTGCTTTTGCTCAGCGCAGCTATTGCCACTGCGGGCCTGATCAGGGCAAAAACCAGGCGCTGATCCATCCATCTTCAGCCACTCCTGTCTGCAAAAGGCTATGTCAGGAGTGGTGCAGCCCGCTTAGAGCGCTTTGTGTACCCGTGTTACCAGCTCAATCATTTCCTCAACACTAAGCCCTCCGAGAAATTCGCCCATTTCCTCAATACTATTGCCCGATACACCCTGCTCAACCAGCTGCAATGCTTCGGTAACACGCCGTTCTTCATCGCCAAAATCACCGGTGCAGCCAAAAATCAAACGGGTGAATGCATCAACAATCAGCATTTCAACCGGTGCCAGCATACCCACGTTGCTGTCATCTTCCAGGCAGACATCCCCTGTATTTGGGCCATCCAGTGGCCACTCTCCCCCAATCATAAGATAGCTATCACTAAATAGTTAATACTACCACCAGTATGCCGCAGAGTACGCTACAGACTCTGTATAAATTTTAGGCAAAAATTCACAGGCACTGATCGTGTCTGTGATACTTCCTGGCTCAGAAGCTGGCGTTGCCTGGAGTGCGTGGGAAGGGTATGGCGTCGCGGACGTTGTCCATGCCGGTGACGTAGTTGAGCAGACGTTCGAAGCCCAAGCCAAAGCCCGCGTGCGGCACTGTACCGTAACGGCGCAGATCCCGGTACCACCACAGCTCCTCGTGCAGATGCTCATCCATGCGGGCATCAAGTACGTCCAGACGCTCCTCGCGCTGGCTGCCACCGATGATCTCGCCGATGCCCGGCGCCAGCACGTCCATGGCGGCAACGGTTTGTTCATCGTCATTCAGGCGCATGTAGAAGGCCTTGATGTCTTTGGGGTAGTTCATCACCACCACCGGCCCACCCACATGCTGCTCCGACAGGTAGCGTTCGTGCTCGGAGGCCAGGTCGATGCCCCACTTGACCGGAAACTCAAAAGCTTCACCGCAGTTTGCCAGAATGTTGATGGCCTCGGCGTAATCCATTCGCTCGAAGCGCTGGTCGATCACGCTGCGCAGACGCTCGATCACGCCCTGATCGATATGCCGGGCGAAGAAGGCCATATCGTCCTCGCGCTCTTCCAGCACCCGGCTGAACAGGTGCTGCAACAGGCCTTCGGCCAGGTCGGCATTGGCCGCCAGATCGGCAAAGGCCACCTCCGGCTCGACCATCCAGAACTCGGCCAGATGGCGGCTGGTGTTGGAGTTCTCCGCCCGGAAGGTGGGGCCGAAGGTGTAGACCCGGCTCATCGCCAGGCAGTAGGCCTCCACCTCCAGCTGGCCGGATACAGTCAGGAAGGCGTCACCACCGAAAAAATCCTGGCTGTAGTCGGGCTCGCCCCGCTTGTTGCGCGGCAGTTTGAGTGCATCCAGGGTGCTTACCCGGAACAGCTCGCCGGCACCCTCACAGTCACTGCCGGTAATGATGGGCGTGTTGATCCAGTGAAAGTCGCGCTGGTGGAAGTAGTTGTGAATGGCATTGGCCAGGGTGGTGCGCACGCGGGTAATGGCGCCAAAGGTATTGGTGCGGGGGCGCAGATGGGCCTGGCTGCGCAGATATTCAAAGCTGTGACGCTTCTTGGCGATGGGATAGCTTTCGGCATCCTCGACCCAGCCGACCACCTCTACCCGGCTGGCCTGAATCTCTACACGCTGCTCCTTGCCCTGGGACTCGACCAGCTCGCCAGTCACCACCACTGCGCAGCCGGTAGACAACTTCAGCAGCTCTGCACTGTAGTTGTCGAGGGTATTGGGCACCACCGCCTGAATAGCGTCAAAGGCGCTGCCGTCGTGAACCGCCAGGAAGGATATACCCGCCTTCGAATCACGCTTGCTGCGCAGCCAGCCCCGCACTTCAATTTCACTGCCGATGGCCACTGCGCCCTTGAGGGCGGCCTGAACGGTGCTAAATAGTGACATAGTGAAAGCTCCCTGGCGGTGATAATAATTAACGGCCAATACGGCTGATACTGGTTCCGGCGAGATCCAGTGGCTGCATTTCACCCTTATCAGAAAAGGTAAAACCCAATACTGCACCAGCAGTCTCGGGCATGTGGGCATGACCGCGCTCATCCACCTGTACATGGGTCACGTTCTGGCTGACACCCACCTTCCAGTTGATCGTATTGCGAAATTTAATCAGTGCATCCCGGGTCATAAACAAAATGAGTTCTGCCTTGCGAACACCTTCATGTGTGGGACCGTGCGATAAGCCACTTGTCGCATAGTATGCCGCTGGCTGGTCATCAATCATCAGCGCACCCTCACCGTAACGCCCACCCTCACCAAAAGTCAGCTCAACCACATCCGGAAATACCAGAACACCGGCAGCCCGCTCAATCAGCTTGTCAATTTCCTCAACATGCTCATCCAGATAATCAAGGGCAACACGGGTCTTGGCTTCGATGTCCTGGCGCGGCTCCGCCTGGGTCAGCGGCACCAATGCCAGACAGGCAATAACTGGCGGCAGAGTGCGCCAAAGTGCTTTTATCATTGCGTTCATATCCATCCTTAATGCTGTCGTTATACATATTCGCTTCCGGTACAGCATCGCCCTCCGGAAACACATCCCCACCTGAGCGGCGCAATTCTACACTACCAGGGCCAGTGATGGTGCCTGCCAATTGAGCAACCGGTCAATGTATCAGACAATAAGGCGTGAAAGGACGGGGAGAAGCAGATCAGACTACAAGGATCAGGTATGCGATCAGCAACCGGCCGTGACGTGCCAGGGCAGTACTCTATTCGTGCAGTTCTGCCAAAACGTGATCAGGCAGCCGTGTGCAGACCACATTCGCGGCCATCGTGAACCTTGGTGGGATCAAAGTAGTGTTTGCAGGTTGGCAGATTATGGCGGCTCATGTATTCGTCGACTTCTGCTTCATTCCAGTAAAAAACAGGCGCCACTTTGACAATACCGCGGGCATCCATGGACACAATATCCAGCGTTTTGCGGTGTTCGGTCTCTTCACGTCGAATACCGGTCAGCCAGAAATCAGGCCTGTGTTCACCCAATGCACGATTAAAAGGTTCCAGTTTGACCTGACGGGTAAACTCGGCATGGCGCTCTTCTTCATCAATCGTTGGAATACCACCCATCACCACATTGCGCCGCTCGGATGTCACCAGCGGTGAATACACCTGTATATTGATATTGAGTTCCTGAATCAGGCGCTCGGCAACTACATAGGTATCACGCAGATTGTATCCGGTATCCACCCAGATAGTTGGTACCGTCGGGTCAATTTTACTGACCAGATGCAACATAACGGCCGCATTGCGACCCATACTGGTTGTAGCGATAGTGCGCCCACCTTGAGCCAAAGCCCAACGCACCACCTCTTCCGGCGAAGCATTGCGCAAGTGTGCATTGGCACTGTCGGTATCAAACTGCAAGAACTATCCCCTGACATTATTCCTGTGACAACAGGATATCGCAAAGCATGGAACTCTAAAGAATCAAAACTTCGATGACAAATAACTATCGCTTATATGAATATAGCTTCCAGGCGGCATATTATACGACGTCAGGTACCACTGACAGAGGAATACGCAGAGTAAAGACCGTGCCCTTGCCTGGTTCACTGTCAAGCGTGATGGCGCCTTCATGAAGCTCTGCCACAGCTGCCACAAATCGCAACCCCAGACCAACACCACCTCGTGGTGTCTCTCCCTGCTCAAAGAGTTTGAACACAGAAGCCATGCGTGAGGCATCAATGCCGGCACCCTGGTCACCAACACGGATGACACCGATACCTGCGCCAGCATCTTCCGACAATGTCAGCGTGACTACACCGCCATCACTGTATTTAATGGCATTATCGACCAGATTAAGGCAGGCCCGTTCAAGCAGGCTGCGATTACAGTGCAACCAGATTTCTTCCTGTGGATAATCCAGAACCAGCTCGATACCCTTTTGCTCAGCCCGCCCCACCAGGAGCGAGAGTGCATCATCGACGATAGACTGCGCCTCACAAGCCTCCATACCAATGTGGGGGCGATGCTTCAGCCGCGACAGGTGCACAAAGTTCTCCGCATAACCCAGTGTGGTGCGAACATACCCGTCAATCCGGCTGAGCAGCTCGGCCTGCTCCGGCACCACCTCGGTAACTGGCGCAGCTTCAATGAGTGTCAAGACTGAATTTAACGGTGCCCGCAGATCGTGAGACAGAAAATTCAGTGCTTCAATCCGGCTGCGCTCACTTTGCTTGATTTCAGTCGTATCAGCCAACACAAAAATCATCGTTGGCATGGCCAGGTCGATACTGCGCCCCCGCAACAACACATCGCGCTCCGTTGGCCCATCAATTCGGCCTTCCATTTCAAACGCAATATTGTTCAGGGCCAGCTCCTGCAGTAGCCGTGTCAGATTTTCGTCATCAGCTGGCTCAATTTGCCTGAATAAAGCGAATACTGAATGTATGTCTTCATTGCCCACACTATCCATTGGCAATAAATTGCGCGCCTCTGAATTGGCAAACAACAACTCCCCGGAAATATCGGCAATCAACACACCCGCTGTCATATTTTCAATTGAGCCATCGACCAGTTCACGAAACTCTCTGGCCCGCTCAAAAGACTGTCGAAAGTGGGCAACCGTAGCGTCTATACCTTCTGCGCTGTCACGCCAGTCGTCAGCGTCGATCTGAAACAGACTCTGCATTGCCCGCAAGGGGCGGAGCTCTTCATCATGCCAAACCAGGCGCAGACGCTGCGCCCGCCCCTGCGCTTGAAATACACGCCAGCTCTGCTTACCGTAGTGTTCCCAGCGCTGATCAATGGCATTGCTGATTCGGGGCATCAGTTCCGGCTCCAGACGCCAGTTATCAACATAACCAGCCCGCTGCAACAAGTCCGCCCGACGACCAAGCCCGCCCCAAAAGGAATTGTCCTGACGAGGCATATGATGCCTGTCAACCACTTTCAACTGTGACTCAATCAGCTGCAAAGCAGAGGACAGCCGCATCCAGCTCCACACAGGATAAAACAGCATCAACGCTAACATGACTGATACGGGTGAGTACCACAGTGCCGACAAACGTATCAGCATCAGCGCCGCCAATAGCAAGATCAGCAAGGCGCTACACAAGGCGAGCAGCTGCCCGCGAGAAGGCAGCGAAGTGATCACTACAAACAACAAAAAGCTCAGACCAAAACTGACAATCAGGCTGAGCGGACCATGGACAAGAGATATCAGTTCGCCGCGGCGTGATGCATTGTAAATATTGATATTGAATTCAATACCGGACATCCGCCCCAAGGGCGTGGCAATACTGTCACCAAGTCCCGCACTGGTAGCTCCGACAAACAATACTTTATCAGCCAGTAATTGCGGCTCTATTCGCCCCTTTACAATATCGGCATAAGAAATCTGACGCACAGTTTCTGCCGGTCCCATCAATGGCACACGCACATAATGTCTGCGCGACAACTCTGACGGCCCCAGCATATCCGGCAGTGGATCAAAGAATTTATTAGTTCCGAGACGGTTTTCCACCAGCCCCTGTACCACCAGCGCAAAATGCGGCCACAAGTGCCTGCCCACACCCTCATTGGTATAAATTCCCCGAACAGCGCCGTCAGCCTCAACATCAACATGCACATGACCAAGCACACTGGCTGTATTTCTAAGCGGCACCATCGGCAACACTTCGCGCTGCCCCAAACCAGGTCCAAGCCGGTCAAAATAAACCGGTAACACAACATGACCATGCTCACGCACAGCATCGGCCAGTAACTCGTCGGCCTGGGGGTATTCAGCGTCCCGGTCAGCAAAAATAATATCCATGGCGACAACGGCGGCACCGGCTTGCGTTACCCGCCGCAAAAAATCCACATGCCGCTCACGCGGCCACGGCCAGCGGCCCAGTTCAGCCAGACTCTGGTCATCAATGGCAACCAGCAAAACATCGGCAGGAGGTGGCAGCAAAGTGCCGGAAATCAGAAAATCATAAGCCCCGCGATCCAGCGGAGCCGACCAGTTAAAGCGATCAATCAGACAGCAGACCAGAGCCGCCAGCAAGCCCAGCAGAAGCTGGCGGCGCAGAACATGAGAGACCTGCATGACAAGTGACAGGTATCAGATCAGGATAATGGCAAGCAAGGTACCAATAAAAATAATGGCACCGGCTGCGTCAAATTTGCTACCGGGCTCAATACAGGCATCCACAACACGCTCCATGCCCTGAAAACCCTGCTTATCAATAGCGCTGACAGAAACTTTATAACAGCCAGGTTCCAGATTTTTTAGCTGATATTTGCTGCTGTCAACACGCACCGACTGCACCAGATGAGCAGAGGTATCGGCAACACTGACATCCACCTGCCACGCAACCGCCGCTCCATGCTGTGCCCACTGAATGGCCACGGGCTGTCGGCCATTATAGGCCGACTGATCCAGATCCGGAGCTGACAGCAGCTCAGCGACAATATGGTCACCACTCTTTGAGGTCAAACCACCCTGACCAGCCGCCAACAACGTGCTCTGCGAAGAGACCATCTCCACAGACCCTGACAATACCTCCACCCGTGTGTCGGCGTTTTCATCGGCACTGCTGCTTACCCGATAACGCGTTCCCCGCACGGCGGCAATCGCTGCGGGTGTACGAATTTCAAACCGGGAATCACGGCCTGGTTCAACCGATACTTCAACCGTACCACGCGAAACGCTTAACTCACCGGCATCGTGCGAACTGCCAACAGCTGACAGATTCTCAAGAGTCACTTCGGAATGACTGCGCACCAACACCTCATTGCTGGCCCCCAGGCGAATACGCACAAAGCCTTCCCCCACGGTCAAACGATCGCCCAGATGCAGTTCCTGATTTTCGGCAATGGCGACCGGCTCACCATCATGTGCCAGGCTGACCTCTCCAGCATAACTGAGCACATAACCAACCAGAACCGGCTCAATCAGCCATTCACTTGGAATGCGAATTTCACTGGCAATGGCCATTCCCCGCTCGTTATCAACCTTGTTGATACTGGCCAGTTCAATCCAGCAGCCTCTTTTGCTGGTGTATTTGAGACAGATATCCCAAAGCGTGTCATTGGCGCGAGTGATATAAATCCAGTCACCGGCCAGTGTCGGCCTGGCAAAACCGGCAACAAACAATAAAGTGGCACACAGGGCATAGCGAGTTATCTTCACGGGCACACCTTTTCCAATCGGTAACCATGGCGGTAAACCGTGCGCAGGTTATAGCCCATCGTCGGACCAATTTTCAGTTTTTTTCTGATCCTGCTCATGTGCAGATCCACCGTCCGGGTATCGATATCCGCAGTTACATTCCATACGGTTTCAAGGAGGTAATCTCGTGACAGAAGCTCATCGATATGACTGAACAGACACTTTGCCAACCGATATTCTGTCGGTGTCAGCTGGACCTCATCACCCTCCATCTCAACACGCTTGTTACGGATATCAATGACCAGATTACCCAGGCGGATCTCATCGGCATCATTGCCAGTCACCCGCACCCGGCGGGTAACCGCCAGTAGCCTGGCCATAAATTCAGCCTGCCGCAACGGTTTCACCAGATAGTCATCGGCGCCTTCAGTCAGCCCGCGAACGATATCTTCCTCACTGTTTTTGGCTGTCGCAAACAGCACCGGGCCGTCAAAGCCCATTGCACCGCGAATCTCCTGCAAGACATCGATGCCTTCGCAGTCTGGCAGCTGCCAGTCCAACACCAGCACATCCGGTTTTTGGGTAGCTATCAAGGTAATAAAATCAGGGTGATTACTCCCCCAATAAACAACATGACCGGCAGCTTCCAGCCAGCTCATCATCTGCTTCGCCTGCAACTGCTCATCTTCCAGCAGAGCGACGGTCAACACCTGTGTTTCGATATCCCCACCCCTTTCAGTGACAGCTTCAGGTCCGGTTTTGCACACGATGAACGACACCGGTAAAACATCGGCATAGTACCAGCTAAGTCACCCTGCACCTCACAGACAAAGTCGAGTCTGTGACCGGCTTCAAGCTGCAAACCCTCACCCTTTTCACAGCAGCAAAACGTGTGACAATTAACTTTTATTCATCTCTTTATACTCACTGACAAAGTTGCCAATTGTAAGAGCTTTGTAAATACACACTTACACATCTTCCCTTTGGAACAGCGACAGAGGATGATTCGTCCTGCAAGCGCTGATCAACAAGCGTTGGCTCAAAACTGAGGTTTGTCTGTTTCTCACCTGTATTTCGGACGGACCACTGTGCGGCAACTTTCCCCCCCCCTTTTTGGTCTGTTGCCGCGCTTTTTCTCCCCAAAGACCCTTCAGCACAGACAAATCGACACCTAGCAATATCACATCACAACAGAGCAAGTGCCAGCCTTTCTCCCCGGTATTTTTTTGGTATTTTTCCACTTTTATTTCGGGTTAACAGCCAACACAGGCTAAAAGGGCTTAAACATCCTCCAGTTCGCCATACAAAGCCAGGTACTGGGTCGTCAGCTTGTGGCTCGGTGCCATATCAATCAATGGCCGGTGTTCATAATGTGATTCTTTCATTTTAATCGAGGTATTGAGGTAAGTGGCAAGTATCGGATAACCCTCTGCTGCCAGCTCTGCCACCAGCTCACCGGGCAATCGCGCCTGGGTATTAAACTGATTAATGACAACACCTTCCACTTTCAGGTCAGGATTATGATCCTCCTGTAACTCTTCGAGGTTATCCATTAACGAATACAGGCTTTGGCGGGCAAAACTGTCGCAGTCAAAAGGAATCAGCACCGTATCCGCTGCAATCAGGGCTGACTTCGAATAAAAATTGAAGTTGGGAGGAGTATCGATGTAAATACGATCATATTCTTTGTCCAGTTTGGTCAGCGCATCGCGCAACTTGTAGATCTTGTAGCGTGATTCCAGTTCTTTTTCGAGGGTAGCCAGCACCGGACTGGAAGGCATTAAAAAAAGATTGTCATAGGGGGTATCCCACACGAAAGCATCGGGATTATCACGCATTTTGCGTGGCCCCACCGTCTGCTTGAACAGGCCAGCTACGCCCTGTGCTTCGGCGGGAAAAGCTTCGGCATCAATTTCACCCACCAGGTAGTGCGTTGTATTGCCCTGAACATCGAGGTCCAAAACCAGTGTACGCAGGCCGTAACTGGCACTGATGGCCGCCAGATTACAAGTGATACTGGTCTTGCCAACACCGCCTTTTTGGTTGAAAACAACACGTTTCATAGTTAAATGCCATTGCCGTAAATTATCCAAACCACTTCCCTGGCAATCAGGCAGCCATCCGGCCAGTAACCTGATTGCACGCGGCAGTGTAATAAAAGGTGTACGTTATTGTAAGTACAGCTACCTCACTTCGATCAGGTGAACTTCAAATATCAACGCCGTATTGGGTGGGATAGTGCCACCGGCACCCTGTTCGCCGTAAGCCAGATGGGGAGGGCAGGCAATTCGCCATTTATCGCCGGGTGACATCATTTGCAGCGCCTCTGTCCAACCGGCAATTACCTGACTGACACCAAATTCAGCAGGCTCACCACGCTCTACTGAACTGTCAAAAACACTGCCGTCAACAAAGGTACCGTGATAGTGAACCACCACCTGAGACTGAAGACCCGGTTTATCGCCACCGCCACCGCTCTCAAGCACTTCCCACTGCAAACCACTGTTTGTGGTATTAACACCTTCACGGGCAGCATTGGCCATCATAAACTGGCTGGCCAGATCAGCCCGTTTGCCAGCCACTTCCTCCGCCCTGGCTTTTTGTTGTGCTTTTATCGTCTCATAGGCGGGGTTGAGCTCCTCATTACTCAATGCGGTCTGCTGGTACAGGTACCAATGCCGAATACCCGCCATAACGGCATCCAGATCAAGACCGTCAAAACCATTGCGCTGCAACTGATCACCAAATTGCAGCCCAAAACCATAACTGACTTTCTGTTCGTCAGTGATCAATTCCACTTCGGGTTCTAATGCCATGGAAAACTTCCGTAATGCTGGTAGGGTTATGAGCAAAAACGCACCTTATTAAGCCGACAATAATTATTGTCGGCTTAATAAGGTGGCACGGGTAGTGTCGCCCATTGGCGTAGCCAATGTAAGCCCTTGACAGGCGAGGAAAATCACACTTTTTCGCGGCCAGGAAAGGGCGTCAATTAAATAGACCAATGAGATCTATTTAATTGACGGGCTAATAGCACAGACATCACTATTGATGGGACAGCAGTGACAGCAATAGCAACAATTATCCTGGAATCCACTATTGGACATGCATAATTGTGCTGTAATCGGTGTGTCAGGCAAGGCGGAGCAACGCTGCCTGACACACCGAGTGCAGTACCAGTGGGTGCGTAGCGTTTTCACCCGGAAGGTGAGTACGATCAAAGACCGAAAGCCCAGTATCCATACGGCTTTCAAGAAGAAAACAAGCGCTCGACTGCGGAATCCAGGATTATCAGCCCGACAATCTACGTAGCCAGGTTATTAATTCTGCCACTCAAACTATTTTGACAAGTCAGGGGACACAATATGAATGACAGCGGACTTCGTGTGCAGCTTCTGTTGACCGGCAATGAAATCATGAGTGGCGACACCGTTGATTCCAATTCGGCCCTGATTGCCCGCCGTCTCGGTGAGCTATCCATCACTGTTGCTCGCAAAGTGACACTGGGGGACGATCGCCAGGCACTGATTCACGAAATGACGGCAATGGCTGAAAATACGGATCTGCTTATCGTCAACGGCGGCCTTGGACCAACAGTTGATGATTTGACAGCCGAAGTGCTGGCCGCTGTTGCCGGCGTGCCCCTGAGCCAACACTCCGGGGCTATCACGCATTTGCAGCAGTGGTGTAGTCGGCGCAATCTGCCACTGAATACCGCCAACCGTAAGCAGGCCATGTTACCTGCTGGTTGCACATTGATTGCCAATCCGGTTGGCAGTGCCGTTGGTTTTGAAATGGCAGTAGGTCGCTGTCGCATCCTTTGCACCCCGGGTGTGCCGGGCGAGCTGCAGGTGATGCTCGACGAGGTTATCACCAACCTGGCTCAACATCTGAAACAACGGCCTGAACGCAATATTTTACGCCTGCAAACCTTCGGCCTCGGTGAATCGGGCGCCCAGCAAATGGTGCTGGATAATTGTCCAAACTGGCCGGCCGAAGTCGAACTGGGCTTTCGTGCGGGCGCCCCCCAGCTGGAGATCAAGCTCACCGTGGAACACCGTGCAGATCTGCCGGCACAAATGCACTGCCGACAGCAGCTGGAGGCACTGTTTGGCGACCATATTATTGGTGAAGATGACTGCCAACTCGCTGAGCGGGTACTGGGTTTATTGCGTAAGCGCAAGCAAACACTGACCACAGCAGAATCCTGCACCGGCGGTCTGATTGCCAGTATGCTGACTCGCATTCCGGGCTCATCAGAAGCCTTTCACGCCGGATTTGTCACATATGCCAATCCGATCAAGGCATTGGTACTGGGCGTTAGTGAAGCGGATCTGGCACGAGAGGGCGCCGTCAGTGAAACTGTTGTCCGACAGATGGCGCTGGGGGCTATTGAGCGCGCCAAAGCAGACTATGTCATTGCCGTCAGTGGCATTGCCGGACCGGATGGCGGCAGCGCAAACAAACCCGTTGGCACTGTCTGGCTGGCCTGGGGCAGTCGCGAGCACTTGCAAACAACACAGCTGTTGTGGCCACTGGAGCGGTCCTTGTTTCAAACGATGGTGGCCGCCACCGGTCTCGACCTGATCCGCAGACAGCTGCTGGGCATTCCCACACGAGCCCGCTATATGACACAGCGACTGGCACCACAGAAAAACTGATCGGACTCAGGGCTGCAATTGTTCAATCTGCCAGCTGCCCTTTGTATTGCGTTCATAGCGAAAGCGATCGTGCAAACGGTGCGCTCCCCCTTGCCAGAATTCGATTCGCTGGGGCTGTACGCGATAGCCTCCCCAAAAGTCCGGCAGAGGTACTTCGCCCCTGTCAAATTTTGCCCGCATGGCGCGCATCTGCAACTCCAGTACGGTGCGCGCGGAGACCGGGCGGCTCTGTCGTGAAGCCCAGGCTGCCAGCTGGCTCTCCCGGGGGCGAGAAGCAAAATAATGCGCAGATTCAGCCAGACTGAGGCGCCGCGCAACACCGCCAATAATCACCTGCCGCTCCAGTTCATTCCAGGGAAACAACAGTGACACACGGGGTTCACCGGCGATATCCTGTGCTTTGTTGGAGCCCAGGTTGGTATAGAATACAAAACCTTCCTGTGACATGCCCTTCATCAACACAATACGTTGCCAGGGGCAGCCGCTGCTGTCGATGGTCGATAACACCATAGCCGTAGGATCACGCAAACCAGCCTCAACAGCCTGTGCCAACCAACGCTCAAACTGCTGTAAGGGGCAGTCATCCAGACTATCTCTGTCAAGTCCGCCCGCCAGATATTCACGACGACTGTCTTTATACGACATAATATTTACTTCCCGCCAATATTGCTTGTGCTACCGCAGCGCTCACAGTTCATCGCGGCGCGCCCGCAAGCCTGCGCCGCGAATTCCAACAGCACGATAAGCCTCGCGCCAGCCGACAGGTTCTTTATGCAGCAGTACCAGGTGTGCGTTATCAGGGTTGTTTTCACGACTGAAATCAATAAGGTTCAGATAATTTTGGCCTTCAGCAATAACCAGCACCCGCTCCGGGTCACCAAAATCATCACCGACATACTGACTATAGCCCTTTTGTCGCAGGGCATCGCCAAAGTCCTCAGCATGTGCGCGATTCCATTCAGACAAACGCTGCCAGCGCGCCATGGGCAACACCGGGTTGGGGAACAGATCAATCCATTCCGGTGCTAATGGCACAGGGTTGAGATAGGCAGCAGCATTGGGTGCCAGCGGCGGCTGATAGCGAAAACGCACTGCACCGCCATTGCTCACCTTCATACAGTCAGTCACTGTCTGTGGCAAACGCATTCCAAGCCTCTCCTGTGCTACCTCGACCTGCTCCTGACTAAGGCCGCTACCGTTGTCGCCCTCCACCCAAAAGGCTGCCGCCGAAGAACGGCGCGCAGACAGCCGGACATCACCGATGGGTGAAAAACTCCAGTGGGGTTTTCGCTCGGCCCGCAGTGATAACAGGAATTGCTCGACATTACCCAGATCCAACGCTTGCTCTGGTATATCCAGATTCGTTGTGTAAAGCACGCGAGGCTGCTGCAAATCAGAACGATAATCCAGCAGTAAGGCACGGTCATAACTGGCAGAAATAACAAGGATATCCTGACTGGAAGGCCAACTCTGCGCCCAGGGTATCTGGCTATCGACAAATTCCAGACGGTCCGACAGATCCTGAAGACTCAACCAGTAATCAACCCCCATCAAATAGGCACCGGGAAAAGGATACAGCCTGTCTCCCGAGGGAAGTGGCAGATACTGATAATAAACCAGGCCGCCATTAACCGCCTCCATATAAGGACGCAGCTCCACCGGCAACGTTTTGCCCAGGCGATTCTGGGCCTTTTGCCAACTCACCTCATCAGCAGAGGATGTGGCAGCCAGTACAGACCACTGCCAGAATGCATCCGCTTTTTCTGCAGAGGGAGCAAAGGTATCTAAAGGCGCACTGGGCGGCGGCCTGTCAAAATCATGCTCAACCCGCCGCAAGGCAGAAAAAAAGCTATCAAAGCTGTCAAACCAGAGACCGTCAGCCTCCCAGTTTTCTTTGTCAAAATCGACTATGCCTACTCGCGGCTCAACACCTTGTCGTCCCGAACACAGGCGATAATCCAGAAAAGTGGTCTGCCGATACCACTGCGCCAAAATCAGAAACTGCTTTGCTCCGGCGGGGAAAGACTCAGCATCATCTTCACAGGTAAAGTCGAGGGTACTGTCGTGTACTGTGCGCAGTTTATCCAGACTATAGAGACTTTCATAACCACCAAAGGCATTTTCCCAGTCCTCATAGGTCGATTTTGGCTGTGCCACTTTAGGCACATAAACACTGTGAACACCGCCGCCATTCTTGCGGCGATAGATCTGCTTCAAGGTCTTGGGTAACACAAAGCCCAGACGCTGCTCGGTGTGCGCAATCGCCTGATCGGAGGCGCCAACAGGGGCCTTGATCTGCCGACTCCTGCTGTCGTCCTGGTCACACTTAAGCGCCGCCAAACTATAATCAGCTTCCTGCCGGTAGACTGACAGCAGCTTATCAACTGTGATCACTTCTGCCAGTACAACAAAATCATCTTCCTCGGGAGTTTCCTGACGATGGTAAGCCTGAGCATCGCCAATGGCTTTTTTTGTCATGTTCTCAACAATCAGGGTCTCGGCGCCACGACCACCTTCCAGATAGTGGATCAATACCGACAAAGCCAGGCCCAGTCCCGTTATCGTTATCAACACAACAGCATCAAACCTGCCGAGCTGGTGAGCCAGCCGCCCTTCACCAAACAAGTGTCCCAGGCCAAGACCCAGCAGATAAACGACAGCTGCCAGTACCAGCTGGGCTGGCAGTGTCATCGCCAGCGCCTTTAACCAGCCAACAATACTCTGGCTGTGCCAGAGCGCTTTCCATTTAGACCACTTGCCCGCAACATAAAGCAGGGTGAATATCCCGCCCAACCAGAAAATAACCACTGGCGAACGCTGACTGAAACCCAGTAAGCCAGCCCCGCCAAAGATCGCGGGGCCAGTGAACAGCCTCAAAAAAACAGCCAATTTCTGTGGCAATGTCATAATATTTCCTTAATTTTGTATGTACTTCCCTGTTTTTCTATTGCCTGCACTTTCTTCACTTGAGAAGACAGGTGCTCTCTTCAGGGCTACCGGAATCTGTGGAAACGGGTAGAACTGCTGCCAGTCACGGCCAAAATCCTGCGCCAGATCCCGCCCCGTCAACGCCTGATAAATACCATTCATGGTATCGTGCAACTGCGCTTCACAAGCGGGAACCAACAAAGCCTGCGCCTCCATCATACCCTCAGTGCGCAAACACTGAGCGGGTGACACATCCTCACCCTCAAGCATTTGCTTAAATATTGCCCGCCAGCGCTGCATCAGCGCCTGCTGTAGTATCAACACAATCGACAAACCATCGGTTTACAGGACATCTGCCAGTATGCGGCCAACAGCAAAACAGTTAAAGTCAGCGCTGGATTTTTCAGGGAGAATCTTGTGAGTCGCATGCTTCGAGACACACTGCTGTTATTTGTCTTTACTTTATTTTTTCACAGCTTTGGCTGGGCGCGTCAGGTAACTGACACCAAATTGCCAATCATTGATTTTCGCAGCCGCTTCCTGCCCGTGGTAGCTGAGCACGGCATGGTGGCCGGACCGGAACGGCTGGCCTCAGAAGTAGGCAGAGACATCCTTCAGCGCGGTGGCAATGCTGTCGATGCAGCCGTTGCCACAGGTTTTGCACTGGCGGTCACCTATCCGCGCGCGGGCAATCTCGGTGGCGGCGGTTTCATGCTGATTCATCTGGCTGATAAAAAGCGCGAAACCTTTATCGACTACCGTGAAACAGCACCCGCTGCTGCCAATGCCGGGCTTTTTCTGGATAAAGATGGCAAAGTTGATCGCAATCGTATGTATTTCAGTCATCAGGCAGCGGGTGTACCCGGCACTGTGGCCGGCATGATCTACGCCCTTGAACACTATGGCACCATGAGTTTGCAGGATGTACTGGCACCTGCCATTACGCTCGCCCGCGATGGCATTGCCGTGTCTTTTGCCCTCAACTATGAAATTGATTCCCGCGCCGGGCGCCTGCGGGAAAATTCCGAAGCAAGACGCCTTTTTTTCCGTGAAGACGGTTCAGTGCCAGCAATCGGTTCAATCTGGCAGCAACCCGAACTGGCCTGGACATTAAGCCAGATTGCCGAACACGGCGCTGACGGTTTTTACAAGGGTGAGGTGGCAGCGCGTATTGCTGACAATATGGCCGCACATCAGGGGCTGATTACCCGTGAGGATCTGGCCGCCTATCGCGCCATTGAACGCAAACCTGTACGCGGTAATTTTCACGGCCTGGAAGTGGTTTCAGCCCCGCCACCCTCCTCCGGTGGCATGCACATCATCCAGATGCTGAATATTCTGGAGGGCCTGCCCCTGAAGGAGGCCGGACACAACAGTGCCGCTTATCTTCACTACCTGGCTTCGGCCATGAAATTTGCCTATGCCGATCGCAGCCAGTATCTGGCCGACACCGATTATGTCGATGTTCCCGTTGAGCAGTTAATCAGCAAGGACTACGCCCAGCGACTGCGTGCGGACATTAAACGACAACAGGCTATTGCCTCAACTGACATTGCTCCCGGCGCCTTGCTGAAAAAAGAAAGTTACGACACCACGCATTACACCGTTGCCGATGTCAGCGGCAACGTAGTCAGTAATACCTACACACTGAATTTCAGCTTTGGCTCACACATTGCTGTACCTGGCACCGGCATGTTACTGAACAATGAAATGGCAGATTTTGCAGCCGCGCCAGGTGTATCCAATGCTTTTGGCCTGGTCGAAGGAGACGCCAACCGCATTGAGGGCGGCAAGCGACCACTGTCATCAATGAGCCCGACCATGATCCTGCGCAATGGCAAACCCTGGCTGGCCACTGGCAGCCCTGGCGGCAGTATTATTATCAATACGGTACTGCAGGTGCTGCTCAACGCCACTGTATTTGATATGAATATCGCCGCCGCAGCTGCCGCCGCCCGCATCCACCACCAGTGGCTGCCTGACGTATTACAGGTTGAACAGGGCATCAGCCCGGACACGGTCAAACTGCTACAGGCAATGGGTTACAAGGTTGAGCAAAGCACGCGCACCCTGGGCCGCACCCAGTCCATCATGCTCGACAATGGCCGACTCTACGGCGCCACTGACACGCGACGCCCGGGGGGGCATGTGGCAGCTTACTAAAGCGTCTGACCCGCCTTTGGCACACGCACCTTGGCTGTCTGGCGCGATACGGCAACCAGACGGCCAGCGCTGTCCCAGTACTCACCATCTTCCTCGACAATGCCCGCCGTCAGAAAACGTGATTGCAGGTGTACCTGCACAGGGCCAGGCGTTGGACGGGCACGCACCTGCACTGTCAGCTCGATGGTCGGTACCCAGCCGATCAAACCGACAATATCCAGAGCTGGTGGCGGAAAGGCATCGGCAAACATGAGCAGGCCAATGGGGTCGGGGTGACTGCCATCGCGGTGAGCCACCCAACCGGCATACTCACCCCGGCCACTGGGCCTGCCATCGACAAAGACTTCACCTCCTTGTGCCAGACGCACTTCCACCCGCTCGGTAAATTCCAGCGAAGCACTGCCTGCCATACAGTCATCCCAGGCAGGGTACTCAGGCCGCGCAACATGACACCAGTCAGGGCCATCGAGCTGATACAGATCAGTATAGGCCGCCGTTACCTGCACCTTCAGCTCACCATTTTGCGACAGCTTCGCCGTCGCCCAGGATGTACTGCGTCCCTCCCGTAAAATATCAATATCACATTCAATCGGCCCAAGTGCCACTGGCGCAAGATAAAAGGCATTGACTGACAGAGGATCCCTGTGAGGCAGCGCTTTCGCCAGTGCACGCCCGGCAATAGCCAGCACATAGCCGCCATTGGCCACCTCACCAATACGCCAGCCCCGGTGGATTTCGCCGCGCCAGCGCCGTTCGGTTACTTGCTCAACAGCCGTTTCCTGTTCAAACCATCCCATTGCCACTTTCATCACTTTTGTTATCTACAGCGTCCGCACATCATACCCTATAGTGCCAACTCCAACTCCCCGACAGGGAACTTGCCTGCTACAGTATTGCCTAAATAGGGATAGCTGTACTCTGGATAGACGGCGCGAGAACAGAGACAATACGCCTCAACAATACGCACGGAGCCAGAACGGTCGAGCAATGACAAGCCAGCATGTAAAACAACCGGGATTACTGCGTTTACTTGGTGCTACTGCCATCAGCTGTAGCTGTCTGCTGCTGGCAGGCTGTCCCAGCGCCACCAATCCGGTACTGCCCCAACCACCGTCGACACCATCCACTTCCAGTTCTTCATCATCGTCAACCTCATCCAGTTCCAGCTCTTCGTCTTCACCCAGCTCATCCAGCCAGTCGGATTCAAGTGGTACCAACAGTTCATCTGATGTGAACAGCTCAAGCGACAGTAGCGGCAGCCAGGGGGACACATCAACCTCTGGCGGCAGCCGCAATGGTGACCTGTCCCGCAGTGGTGCTACTGCTGACGATATTGCCGATGACGACAGTGACAGCAGTGAAAGTGACAGCGCCGGCAACGATACTACCAGCACTGCCAATACAAGGGGCCAGGAACCGGGCTTTGGCCATCAGGGTGCCGCAGGTAGCCAGGATCTGCCTGATTTGATCGATGAACCGGTAGCTGCAAATGGGCAGAACGGGGCCGCAGATATTGAACAGATTCTGGCAGAGGCTGCCGCAAGCGGCCAGAATGACAACCCTGGTGACAACCCTGCTGCCAGTGGTGGTCCAACAACAGGCGACCCAACAGGCCAGGCTGGCACGACACAAACCAGCGCCGGGCAATCGGGCCAGATGAGCAGCGCAGGTACTGATGGCAGTCAGAGTAGTCTGCCCGGCGGCATTCAGGGTCCGCTGACATCCGCCGAGCAGGTAGCCATTCTGGACGGTCAGCTGACGCGGGGCGCAGGTGAATTTGACGCCATGATTCTTGCCGAACAGGCTGCCCAGCGTCAGGCTGAACGCGAGCGCCAAGCCAGTGCAACCGCCGACCCTGCCAACGGCACTGAAAGTGCTGCTGACGGTCGTGGCGACAACCCCTACAGCAGCGATATAGCCAGTGGCGGAGACTACAGCGTCGGTGGCGGCATGGGCGGACCATCCCGGGGGGGCAGCTCTCCCCCTCCCGATACAGCCAAGTATCCACCTCCGAAAGATATTCCCAGCGGTGATGACGATGATGTGGTTGCCCGCCAGCTGCGTGAAGCAGCTATGCGCGAAACCGATCCCGCCGTACGTGAAAAACTCTGGGACGAATACCGTAAATACAAAGGCATCAGTCAGTGATGCCGTCAACCACAAAAGCCTGGCAAACCATTGCTTCGCTGCTACTGGCGTCATTGCTAAATGGCTGTGTCAGCCATACGGTCAAGGGAACCGCTGTCCCTCCTCTGGCAGGCCCGGCGCAGCCAATTCCTGAATCGGTATTGCTGGATGTGGGTGTTGGTATTTTCGATCCGGGCATTGCCGACTACGACGAAGGTGAGGATGAGCGCATCTATCCCGAAGTGCGCAAAGCTGAAGCCCGTTATATGCCGCAACTGCTGGCCAGCGTCATGCAGGACAGCGGTGCCTGGGGTGCTGTGCGAGTGGTGCCGGACAGGCAACAGATCACCGATCTGCATGTGGCAGGCCAGATACTGGCCTCGGATGGTGAGTATCTCAAACTGCGCATCGTTGCCCATGACGCCCGTGAACAACTCTGGCTGGATCGCGTCTACGAAGGCCATGCCAGCCGCTATGCCTACAAGTCCAGTACCCGAACCCCCGGTGATCCTTTCCAGGCGGTTTATCACAGCATTGCCAACGACCTGTTTAAACAACAGAACAAACTGGCCACAGGTGATGCCGAAAAAATCCGTGTTGTTTCAGAAATACGCTTTGCCCAGACCTTTTCCCCTGAGACCTTCCGCGATTATCTGAGCAGGGATCGCAAGGGCCGCTATCAACTCGAACGACTGCCAGCCCGGAACGATCCAATGCTGGAACGCATTCGCAGTATCCGCGAACGCGATCGCCTGTTTATTGATACCCTGCAAAATTACTACGATGGTTTCAATGCCCGGATGGCCAGCCCCTACCAGGAGTGGCGCAGCCAGACCTACGAAGAAGCTCTGGCACTGCAGGAGTTGCGTGCCGAGAGTATGCAACGCCTGATTGGCGGCGCAGTGGCTGTAGCGGCGGGTATTGCCGCCGCCTCCAGTAATCAGGACGGCAACAGTGGCCGTGCCACTCGCACTGCGGGCAATGTGGCGATTATCGGCGGCGCCTATATGATCAAGAGTGGTCTGGAAAAACGGGCCGAAGCCGCCATTCATGTGGAGGCACTGGAGGAACTCAGCCTATCTCTGGAGGCTGAAATCGTACCGCATATCATTGAGCTGGATGATCGCGCCATTACTCTCAGTGGCAGTGTCGAGGACCAGTATGCCCAATGGCGCGAAATTCTGGCCGATATCTATCGCACAGAAATGGGCGCACTGTCGCTGCCACCCGATGGAGTGCCTGCCAGCGATACATTGAACAATGAAACCTTTTGAACGACCAAGTCCTTTGAACAATTAAGCCCTTTGAATAACCCGGCACGTTGAACAAACAAACCTTTTATTTAGCCATTGCGATACATAGCTTACTGCATGTCCCAAGATAACGAAGCACTCACGCCCACCCCCTTTGAACCGGCTTCAACCCGTTACGAAGGCAGCGCCCCCGTCAACCGTAGCGAGCCAGCCACGGCCCAGCCACGCTGGGTGATACCAGCGCTTCTGGTATTGCTGGCACTGGCAGTACTGGTGCTCTTTGGCTGGCCCGCCCCCCCTGCCACGATACCGGAAACGACAGCAACTGACACAGCGACAGATACCGCCGTCAATCCAGGCAGAAGCGACCGCCCGGACCATGATTCCGGCAATCAAAGTACACAAAGCACAGAACGATCAGACACACCTGGCGCCAGCCCCTGGGCAGATGCCCAGCAAGCCGTGCAGCGCAAAGCAGCACAGGATGTACTGGCTGATCTGCTGGCGTTACAGCGCAGTCTCGGTGAGCGCCAGGTCGAGCGGTGGGCCAAAGAAGCTTTCAGCAGCGCCACCCGTACTGCCAGTACAGGTGACGATCACTATAAGCAGCGGCAATTTGGCCAGGCCCACGAGCAGTATGAACGTGCTCTGAGCCAATTACAGGCCATTGAAGCCAGTATTCCAGAGCGCTTAAGCAGTTTGCTGGCACAGGCTGCCAGTGCTGTTGAGACGGGCGATGGCGATAGCGCTCAAACGGCTCTGACACAGGCTGAACCTATCGCGGGTGACAACACAGAAATCGACACACTGCGGCAGCGGCTCAAACAGTTGCCAGCGGTCAGCGAAGCACTTGCCAGCGCCGCCCAGGCAGAACAGGCTGGCGACTTCAATCGGGCTATCGACGCACTGCAACAGGCCGACAGACTGGATCCGGCCCATCAGCGTGTTAGCGCTGAACTGGCGCGGGTGTCAGCACTATTGCTGGATCAGGACTTTCATCGCGCAATGAGCGAGGGCTATGCTGCCCTTGATGACAAGCGCTTTGATGCAGCCCACACATCCTTCCAGCGGGCCCGCAAACTGCGCAGCGAGGGCGGAGAGGCTGACAGCGCTCTGCGGGAATTGCAAACAATACAAACGGCTCACACCCTGAATACCTATAACAGCCGCGGCCAGCGCGAAGAGGCCGCCGAAAACTGGCAGCAGGCCGTTGCCACCTATAAAAAAGCGCTCAAACTCGACGACAGTGTGGTTTTCGCCCAGGAAGGACTTGCCCGGACAAAACCGCGGGCCGAACTGCATCGGCAATTGCAGGACGTAATTAATAATGCCGGACGGCTGTCTGATCCGACCGTAGCCGCCACTACTGATCGCCTGCTAAACAAAGCCCGTAACATCAAGCCCGCCGGCCCGGTGCTGCAAAGACAGCTCACGACAATCAGCCAGCTGCTGGCTACGGCCAATCAGCCACAGACCGTTACCCTGCGCTCCGACAGACAGACATCCGTCACCCTGTACCGGGTCAGCCGTCTGGGCCAGTTCGATGAGCATCAGCTGGCACTTCGACCCGGCACCTACACCGCTGTGGGGTCCCGCAAGGGCTATCGGGATGTGCGCGTTACCTTCACGGTGAGTCCTGAGATGACACCAGCACCCGTCACTGTTATCTGCTCGGAGAGCATCTAATGACAAGTCCCCGGCCCTCCCACCAACAGCCCGGCGAGGCCATCCAGCCAATCCGCTTTGAACCGCTGAGTCCGGAAGCCGCGCCGCCTGTACAGCAACGCCATCCCCTGCGCTGGCTGCTGCTGGCAATCGGCGCAGTCTTTCTGCTGTTTATGGCTTTTTTGCTGACCTCCCGCTCGGTGTTAATCGAGTTGCAACCGCAGGTGGAAGCCAGTATCAGTATCAGCGGCCTGCACCTGCCCTTTGGAAAGCGCATACTGATTCGACCGGGCAACTATGCGGTACAGGCCAGTGCCGAGGGCTTTCACCCGCTGGCGGATGAATTGAGCGTCAGCGAGGCTGACAGCCAGACCCTTACACTTAAACTCATACCTCTGCCGGGCCTGCTCAGCTTTAACAGCAAACCCGCTGGTGCCCGCGTGTTGCTGGACAACATCGATATCGGCCAGACACCCCTGACAGCAGTATCGGTAGAAGCCGGCGAACACGATGTACAGATACAAAGTCCCCGCTACCTGAGCTGGGCACAAAAGCTGTTTGTAGAGGGGCGCAATCAAAATCAGCAGATCGATATTGAACTGGCTCCCGCCTGGGCGGATATCCACCTTGCCAGCGAGCCCGCTGGTGCCACTATCAGTCTTAATGGCGAGGCTATCAGCACCACACCGGCTACAGTGGCAGTATTACAGGGTGAACAGCAAGTGCTGGCCCTGGAACTGCCAGGCTTTGCCCGCTGGCAGCAAAGCCTGGCCGTCGTGGCGGGCGAAGCACAAAATCTGCCCACTGTTATACTCGAACCTGCTGCTGGCGTACTGACACTGAACAGTCAGCCTGCTGGCGCCAATGTCACTCTCAACGGCGAATTCCAGGGGCAGACGCCTCTGGTACTGGAGCTGTCACCGGATACTGCCCAGCGCATCCACCTGTCGCGGCCAGGCTATCAGCGCCACAGCGAACAAATCACACTGGGCGCAGGCCAGAACAAAGAACAGACGATCGCACTCCAGGCCATTTTGGGAG
The DNA here is from genome assembly GCA_047974765.1 of Parahaliea sp. Lineage (GTDB taxonomy): Bacteria > Pseudomonadota > Gammaproteobacteria > Pseudomonadales > Halieaceae > JBKECP01. The sequence goes on from JBKECP010000031.1 coordinate 77,442, forward strand.
AAATACAGCTACAGGTCTCTCCGGCGCAGGCCGTGGTAACCGTCAATGGCCGCACTATCGGTAAAGGCAGCCAGACTCTTAAGCTGCCTGCCGTCGAACAGACCATCGAGGTCAGCCTGGATGGCTATGCCCCTTTGCGTGAACGCATTACCCCCCGCAGCGGGCTGGCCCAGCGCCTGAACTTCCAGCTGCAAACCCGCGAAGAAGCCCGTATGGCCAAGCTGAGCCCGGAAGTTACCACGGCTGTTGGCCAGACACTCAAACTCTTCATCCCCGGCAACAGTCCACTGGCCGAATTCAGCATGGGTGCCTCCCGCCGTGAACCGGGCCGCCGCGCCAACGAGGTATTGCGGCCAGTAGCGTTGCAACGCATGTTTTATCTGCAAACCACCGAAGTGACCAACGCCCAATTCCGTCAGTTTCTGGCCAGCCACAACTCTGGTCAAACACAGGGCAACAGTCTCAACCGCGAGCATCAGCCAGTGGTGTCCGTCAGCTGGCAGCAGGCCGCTCAATTTTGCAACTGGCTGAGCCAGAAAGAAGGCCTGGAGGCCTTTTATTTGCAGCGCGAGGGTGTTGTCACCGGCTTTAATGCCAAGGCCCTCGGCTATCGCCTGCCAACAGAGGCCGAGTGGGCCTGGGCCGCCCGTACCGAGGGCAGCACCTTGCTACGCTTTCCCTGGGGGGATGCTTTTCCACCAACCAAACCCGTTGAAAACTACGCCGACAATAGCTCAGCCTATGTCACCGGACGCATTCTCAACGGCTACACGGATGGTTTTGTCGTCAGCGCACCGGTCGCCTCCTTCAAGCCCAACACAAAGGGACTCTATGATATGGGTGGCAACGTGGCCGAGTGGGTCAACGACGTGTACAGCATTCCGGTCGCCAACGGCCCGCGGGCCAGCGATCCGCTGGGCGCCCAAAATGGCGATAACTACGTACTGCGCGGAGCCAGTTGGTCCCTTAGCAAACTGTCAGATTTGCGTCTGTCCTACCGCGATTATGGGCAAGCCGGGCGCGATGACGTAGGATTTCGGATCGCGCGCTATGCACAGTAGGAACCGCCGTATGCAATACAGGAGCAGCAAAAAAGGGCACGGGCCAGGACGCAGGCCTTGGCACCGCCTTTTTTCCCTGTTGTCAGCGCTAACCGTAACAACACTGCTCAATAGTTGGCCTGCCGCAGTGATAGCCCAGGAAAGTCCGCAACAACAGCCGCCGGCTGTGCCTGACAAAAAAGACACAGCCACTGATCCAGGCACTAACACCGGTGCCGCCGAACCTGCAACCGGCAAACAGGGAATCGCTAACAACCCACCTGATGACTACGAGGCTTCGGAACAGATATCCGAAGACCTTCCAGTCTCCTTTCCGGTCGATATATAGACCCACAAACAGGACTTTGCATGAAAGCCAGGATGTCATCTGAATTTATTTTCCAGCTCTTCGCTCTACTGATTGCAGTGATTGTTGTGCATGCGGCCTATGTTGGCGCCATCCGGCCCGCTGCCGATGCCCAATTGCAGCAGGAGATGGCCCTGCAGGCTCAGGGTGCCGACATGGTTCCCCAGCGCAGCCTGGTGGTGGTTATCCGTGATTTTGAACAGGAAGCCTGTTTTATTTTGCTGTTCTGGGCTCTGGCCATCATGGGCTATAAAAGCTGGCGCACAATGAAGGAGCAGGCATTGCTGACACACTCGTTGCTGGATATTGCCGATGGCACCTCGGTGCTGCCCGAGGACGCCCGCGACTACAGCCGGGCACTGGAAGCGCTGCCCGAGGCCGAACAAGACTACCTGTTACCGCGAACCCTGTTGTCGGCCCTGCAACGCTTTGCCACCACCGGCAGCATTCAGGCCGTATCCGATACCATCAGGGAGCAGTGCGAGGTTGAATCTGATCGTCTCGACTCGGAAATGTCGATGGTGCGCTACATCGCCTGGGCTATTCCCTCGATCGGTTTTATCGGTACCGTGCGCGGTATTGGCGAAGCACTGGGGCAGGCTTATAAAGCCGTTGAGGGTGATATTTCCGGGGTGACAGTCAGTCTCGGGGTGGCATTTAACAGCACGTTTGTCGCTCTGGTGCTGTCGATCATCATTATGTTTTGCCTGCATCAGCTGCAACTGTCCCAAGAGCGCCTGGTACTGAACAGTCAACGCTATGCCGACCGCAAGTTGCTGCGCCATCTGGTGGCCCACTAATGAGCTGCGCACTACTGGATATCAACGATTGCAACGTACAACTGTGGCACGATCAGCAGCATGTACAAAGCCCAGGTTACGCCTTGTTGGCGGGCAACAATTATCGCTTTGGCAACGAAGCCCGTGCCCAGGCGCGCCTGCAACCGCGCAACATCAATACCCGCTTCTGGAGCCAGCTCAACACGCACCCACTGCAACCCGCTCTTGGCCCCGCCCGCCACACCGCCGACCTCGTACACGCCCACTTGCTGGCACTACACCACGCAGCGGGAGCCCCCGAAGAAGTCTTTATGGCCGTACCTGCCACCTTCGAGCGTGAACAACTGGCCCTGCTACTGGGTATTATCGAGCAGTGTCCGTTCAAAGTTGTCGGTTTGTTCAATCGCAGCGTGGCCTTGTCGCTGACCACACCGCAGACAGGCACAGATTCGCTCTATCACCTTGAGATCCAGCTTCATCAGGCCGTGCTCAATGAGCTTGGCAGCAATACGGGTGAGCGCAGCCTGCTCGCCAGTCACAATCTGCCCGGCTGTGGCCTGCTGGCCCTGCAGGAAAAACTGATCGAGGTCGTTGCCAATACATTTATTCGCCAGACCCGCTTTGATCCGCGCCGCAAGGCAGCCAGCGAACAACATCTGTACAACGCCCTGCCACAGGCTCTGCGCGAACTCGACAAGCGCTCAGAGGTGCGTATCGAAGTGGACGGCTATAGCGCCCGTATTGGCAGCGAGGCGCTGGCCAGTGCCAACCAGTTCCTGTTCAAGGCTGTACATGAGCAGCTTGCCGGACAGCGGGCAAACCTGCTGGCACAACCCCTGCTTGGCCTGCTGCCCGGCGCCACCGAAGCTCTGCCAGGGCTGCGCATTCTCACACCTGACAGCCTGATCCAGACGGTAGCCAATCAACAATCGCAGCTGCGCAGCGAAGACGCCTTGAGTCTGATCAGCCATTTGCCACTACCGGTCACAGACAACAGCGATGTGCCCCATCATGCCACCGCCCCATCATCACCTGCCCCGGGTACCAGTGCCGACCTTCAACCCACACATTTGCTACAGGGCTTTTGCGCCCGCCCCCTGGTAGTGGCAGGCACCCCCATCGGCAGTGACTGGCAGCTTTATCGTGAAGGCGATAACTGGCAGCTCAGAGGCCCGGCAGATATTAATGTCAGTATCAACGGCCTGCCCTACGCCGGTCAGGCACTGCGCTGCGGCGACAGCCTTGCCCTGGCCGGCAATCTTGCCGGCGTACTGATAGAAGTATGCTGAGAATACGCTGATATGGCCCGTAAAAAGCGCTCATTCAGCACTTTCAACCTGAGTTTTCTGGATATCATGTCCTGCGGCTTTGGTGCAGTAGTACTGGTATTTTTGATTATTGATCACTCGATGGAGGTGCAGTCAAAAACAATCAATGCCGACCTGCTGTCCGAGGTCAACCTGCTTGAGGAGGACATTGCCGAAGGTGAGGAAGGTCTGGTTCGTCTGCGCAACACCCTGTCTGATACAGACATGCAGATGGTTGAAGCCCGGGGGCGGGCCAGTCGCATCAGTGAGGAACTCGATGAATATGAGGCGCTGATAGCCGGTCTGCGTGCAGACGGCTACAGTGAACGCAGCGATATTGAACAATTGAAAGGCGAGATTCAGTCACTGGAAGCCAAACTCAAAGAATTGCGTCAGGCCGCCCAGGCGGCCAGCGGTCGCAATGCCCGCAGTTTTACTGGTGATGGCAACCGCCAGTACCTGACCGGCCTGAATCTCGGCGGACACCACATCGTGCTGCTGCTGGATGTGTCATCGAGCATGCTGGCAGACCGATTGGTCAACATCATCCGCTTGCGTAACATGGACTCATCTGTGCAACGCAAAGCCAATAAGTGGAACCGGGCATTGAACACTGTCGACTGGCTCACCGCCCAGCTGCCGACAAACAGCCACTACCAGGTCATCACCTTCAACACAGAAGCTCGTGCCGTCCTGCCTGGCAGTGACGGAAAGTGGCTGAAAGTGGCCGACCAGTCGCAACTTGTATCCATCTCAAACCACCTGCGCAAACTCACGCCTTCAGGAGGTACCAGCTTGTTCAACGCCTTTGCCGAGCTGCGCAAACTATCACCTCAACCAGACAATATTTTTCTAATTACAGATGGCTTGCCAACACAGGGAGCCAGTTCCCCACGCAGCAGCAAGGTATCGGGTAAAGAACGCCTGCAACACTACCGGCAAGCTGTCAAACAATTACCTCACGGCGTACCGGTCAATATTATTCTGGCACCAATGGAGGGCGACCCGATGGCCGCCTCGGAATTCTGGCAGCTGGCACAGGCAAGCCGGGGTTCATTTATGAGTCCATCGAGGGACTGGCCATGAGTCGTTCCTCAGCACGGCGTGCGCCGGAAGAATTTTCACTATCCTTTCTGGATGTCATCTGCTGTGGTTTCGGTGCTGTAATTCTGCTGCTTATGATCACCAAAACCGTACAGCCACAGATTATCGAGGAGTCTACTGTCAGTCTGGAAGGCAAGCTGGCCGAGTTGCAGGAACAGCTGTTTGAAATTCGTGGTGAGAGCCGTATTCTCAACCGCGATCTCAATGCCAAGCACGAGCAGCTGTCGGATTACGAGGCAAAAATTGCTATTTTACGGGGCCAGCTCGCTACAACCAAAGCCCGCTATGACAGCATTCAGGTGCAGGACAACACCAACGATGTCATCACTGAACAGCTGGCCGATGCCAAACAGTCACTGACGGCGGAAATGGAGCGTTTACTGGGTCGTCAGCATCAGTCGCAGAACAATCTGATCGGGGGCATCCCCGTGGACAGTGAATATATTATTTTTATAATCGACACTTCCGGCTCAATGTTCTCTTACAGCTGGGATCGTATGCTGCACGAACTGCAAGCCACCTTATCCATCTATCCAGCGGTGAAAGGTATCCAGATCATGAACGATATGGGCAACTATATGTTCAGCCGTTACCGTGGACAGTGGATTCCCGATACACCGGGGCGACGCGATGTCATTATCAAGAATCTGCGCAACTGGAATGTATTTAGCAATTCCAGCCCGGTGGAAGGCATTACTCAAGCCATCCGGACATTTTATGACCCGGGTAAAAAAATCAGCATTTATGTTTTTGGCGACGAATTTACCGGCAGATCCATCACAGAGGTAGTCACTACTGTCGATCAGCTTAATCGCCAGAATGCCGATGGCCGCCAGCGCGTGCGTATTCATGCGGTCGGTTTTCCGGTTCAGTTTATCCGGCCGCCGGGGCAACAAACAACAGGCATCCGCTTTGCTACACTTATGCGTGAGCTGACTTATCGCAACGGAGGTACCTTTGTCGGTCTCAATGATTTCAAGCCGTAAGCCACCGCGGCTGGCGAAAGTAGCGGGCCGCCAAAAAACCGGGATTATTACCCTGGCTATCGTGGTGTTTCTGAGCCTGACGAGCGGCTGTGGACCAACTGAAGTCGCTGTCAAAGGCGAGTTTCCAGCACCGCTGATGGAAAAACTGCCATTGACCATCGGCGTCTACTATGGCCCTGACTTCAGTGGCCATGAGTTTTTTGACGAAACCACCGACAGGGAAAAGTCCGAGTGGATTGTTCGCACTGGCGATGCCCAGGTAAGCATGTGGAATACCCTGCTGCCAGGTATGTTCAACAGACTGGTACATGTCAACGCCCGCCCCGAACCGGCTCAACCGGCTGCCGTTGATGCCGTACTGGTACCCCATGTTGCCGAACTGCAATACACCATTCCCAAACAGACCAATATCAAGGTCTATGAAATCTGGATGCGCTATCACTTTGAATTGCTCAGCCCGACCGGTGAACCCATCGCTGAATGGACCATGCCTGCCTACGGCAAAACCCCCACAGCTTTTTTGCAAAGTGACCAGGCAGCTGTCAATCTGGCAGCAGTTGTGGCTCTGCGCGATGCCGGTGCCAACTTTGCCACCAGTTTCAACCGCATCCCGCCAGTGCATGACTGGCTGCTAGACAAACACATCCCCCTGCCGGGTCAGACCCGGCAAAATATAGCAGAGCAGGATCTACCAGAGAACGAGACTGGACATAACAGCGCGGAGGCTCGATGATATTTTTCCTGAGTCGTTTTATTACCCTGCTGGCAATCAGTCTGACTCTCACTGGCTGCGTCACTTCCACTGTTGATCAAATGGTATTTAACGCACCGGCAGTCAGCCTCAACGGCGACAGCGTGGTTATTCTGGGGCGGCGTCATGCCAGCAACTACGAAACCGAGCCCGACTTTATCCGCTGTGTCGGTAATTATATCGGCAGCCATGACCGGGATATTACCGTGATTGGCGAACTGGAGTTTTTAAACACGCTTTACCCCTGGTTTGAACCGCGTACCGCTCCGCTTTATCCCGATGATCTGATCCGCCTGATGCAACAGGTGCCGGTAGCACAAAAAATGACCGAACTGCGTACCCGCTATATAATCTGGATCGACGGTAGCACCGTACGCACCGATGCCGCAGGCAGTGTTGCCTGTGGTATCGGCCCCGGTATGGCCGCCTGTTTCGGCTTTGGTACCTGGGGCCACGATTCCGACTACGAAGCCACTATCTGGGACTTCAGCCAGCACGCTGAGGTTGGCCGGATCAATGCCACAGCCACTGGCCAATCCTATATGCCAGCCATTGTGATCCCCATTCCGATCATCGCGCCAGTACAAGGTACCGCCTGTGATGGCGTGGCCGAGCAGTTACTACAGTTTTTGTCCAGCGAGCACTGAGCACTAACAACCTTGATCACAGTGGGGAAAATCATGCCTATACCAGCTCTCGTGCACAGCCCCATCCGCCCCCTGCTGGCACTGCTGGCTACACTGACTATGCTACTGGCCTGCACCAGCAACCCGGACCAGAGCCTCCCCGATGTGGTAGTCACGACCGGCGGTCGGGAAATTTCTGTCGGTGATGAAATGTATAAAACCATGGCCAGCGAAGGCGCCATCTACGACGATCCGGCGCTACAGGCTTATATCGATCGTATCGGCCAGCGCTTGGTCGCCGCCAGTGACAGCCCCGATACAACATTTATCTTTACCGTTATTGACAGCCCCGATATCAATGCCTATGCCACTCCCGGCGGCTTTATCTATATCAACCGGGGTTTGCTCGCCTACCTTGACAACGAGGCCGAGCTGGCTGGCGTACTGGCTCACGAAATCGCCCATATCACTGCCCGCCATGCGGCCCGACAAAAAACAGGTCGTATTACCAATACGGTTCTGTCTACCACCGCCTATATTCTGACCGGCAGTGGTGATCTGGCCGATGCCTCCTCCATGTATGGCAAGGAGCTGCTGAGCGGTTATGGCCGCGAACACGAACTGGAAGCTGACAGCCTCGGCGCCACTTTCATGCACCGGGCCGGTTATGATGCCCAGGAATTATTACAGGTGATCGGCGTACTCAAGGATCAGGCACTTTACCAGCGCAGCCAGACGCGGGCAGGCGGTCGCAAACTGGGCAGTTATCACGGTCTCTATGCCTCTCACCCCCGCAACGATTTGCGTCTGCAAACGGTAATTCGTGCAGCCGGTGACCTCAACGACGGTGACAGCGCACCGGACCCGATCACCCCCGGGGAATTCAAACAGCATATTGATCATTTAATCTGGGGTGCCTCGGCACAGACACAGAATGAGAAAAACCGCTTTTACCATAACAAACTGGCTTTTAGTTTCGCCCACCCCGATGGCTGGACAGTAACGACCGGCAGCTCCGCCATTGTTGCCAGCTCCGCCGATGGCAAGGCCACAGTAACGCTGACCATTGCCCGTCGCGATGCCGCCCAGACCTCCGAGGCCACCCTGCGCGCACTCGTCAGCAGCGATGTCAGTAAAGGCCGCGAACTGAATCAGGCCGGCCTCAAAGGCTATACCGCCGTGGCCAGCGCTGGTGACACATCCCGCCGGTTGGCGGTAATCGATTACAAGGGTTTGAATTATCTGTTCGAGGGCGCCGCCAGCGACTTTACGGGCCAGGATACGGTTTTGTTGGGCCTGATCGAGAGTTTCCGCCCACTATTGGATCGCGAGCGCCGACAGGGAACCCCTATGCAGTTGCGTTATGTACAGGTACCCCGGGGTGCCACCCTGGCCAGTATCGCCAGCAGTCTGCGTATTCCCGATGCCGAAAACCAGCTGCGTCTGCTCAATGGATTCTATCCCCGGGGCGAACCGCGCACCGGCGACTGGATCAAGATTATTCAATCACTGCCCCAATAAAACAGGTTTGAGTACGCGGTGCGCCGTGTGACTGCCAGCTCGGACAAGCCTTGGCCAAAAGTCTTAACGATGCTCCTGTACCAATACCCAGGGAGCGGCCACTACGGCCCACAGTACGGCCTGGCTTTCATACCAGAACAGGGCTTCATTTTCACTGGGAGCGGCAATGCCACCTTCAGTAATCCAGGCTTCAAAACAGGCGGTGTTATCCAGACCAAGCTGAACCGCCACTTCCACCAGATCCAGTTCGGTGCTTACCCGAATCACACTGCCGCGGGCATAGTAACTTTGCAGCTCAACCCAGGGAATACGCCCTGTCTGCTGATGATACTCCCGGCGCAACAGGCTTTCACGGTCAGTTTCAGCGGGTATCTGCTCACTCACAAATCAACCTCAACCATAACGGGGGTCGGCGACAAAGGGATTGCTCTGTCGCTCCTGACCAAAGGTTGACGTGGGACCATGTCCCGGCAGAAACGTAATATCGTCACCCAACGGGAACAGTTTACTGCGGATACTACTGATCAGCTCTTCATGGTTGCCACGAGGAAAATCTGTGCGGCCAATGGAACCCTGAAACAGCACGTCGCCGACCCAGGCCAGTTTGCTGGGGCGATGCAAAAATACAACATGGCCAGGGGTATGGCCGGGGCAATGAAAAACCTCCAGTGTCTGTTCACCAACGCTGACTGTTTCACCCTCGTTCAACCAGCGGTCAGGCATAAAGGGTTCGGCACGTGGAAAATTGGCCATTTCACACCACTGTGGCAATTTGGCCAGCCAGAACTCATCTGCCTTATGAGGGCCTACAATGGGTATCTCAAGCTGCTGGCGCAGCACATCAGCGCCGGCACAATGGTCCATATGGCCGTGAGTCAGCAGAATTTTTTCAATGCTTGCCCCCATAGTACGAATGGCTTCCTGTATCTGATCCAGATCGCCACCCGGATCGACTACCGCTGCCAACCCCGTCTGCTCACACTGGATAATCGAACAATTCTGCTGATAGGCCGTGACCGGAACCACAGTAACTTTAATCGACATAGTTTTTCTCTACCTGTATCTCAAAGCGCTTATCCGGCTCACGGCACATTTATCTGGCTATCTGGCTATCTGGCTTCCGGCCTGCTTTCAGGCTGGCTGTCCTGGACCTCACTATCGCCAATAGCCAGAGCTGGATCTTCATCGTCGTCATCTGCATCCATATCTGCTTTTGGATTCAGATATATTTTCTCATCAAGCTGCTGTTCGCTGCGCCCAACCACTACCGCGATAGTGGCATCGCCAGTTACATTAACCGCCGTGCGTATCATATCCAGTAAGCGATCAACCCCGATAATCATGGCCACACCTTCCACCGGCAGACCAGCCTGATCCAGTACCATCGCCAGCGTAATCAGGCCAACGCCAGGCACACCGGCAGTACCAATAGAGGCCAGAGTTGCCGTCAAAATAACCGTGACATAGGCCGTCAGTGTAAGATCGACGCCATAGACCTGGGCAATAAAAACCGTGGCCACCCCCTGCATGATGGCAGTGCCATCCATATTGATGGTGGCTCCCAGGGGCACCGTGAAACCGGCCACAGTACGGTTCACACCCAGGCGCCGCTCGACAGTGCGCAGCGTAACAGGCAAGGTAGCGCCAGAGCTGGCCGTGCTAAAGGCAAAAGCCCACACCGAACGCATTTTTTTCATCATGACAGTGGGAGACAGGCCCGCCAGCCCCCTGAGCATCAAGCTGTAAACCACAACAGCATGAAATACCAGTACGCCCAATACCGTCAGAAAATAAGCGCCCAGATCGACAATGGCATTAAAACCCATATCAGAAAACAAGGTGGCCAGCAGGGCAAATACACCGTAGGGCGCCAGCCCCATCAGGATACCCACCATACGCATAACAACCGCTTCCAGGTCGCTAAAAAAAGCCCCCAAACGACGGCCGGCATCACCGGCGTGAGACAGGGCATAACCAAACAACAAGGCAAATACAATAATTTGCAGCATATTGCCGTCGGCCATTGCCTGTACCGGATTGGAAGGCACGATATTGGCCAACACCTCAACCAGAGGCGGCGCAGCAGTCGCCTGAAAATCAGCCGTGCCGCTGAGTGACACATGTGTACCGGGACCAAACAATACGGCAACCAGCAAGGCCGTGCTGATAGCAATGGCCGTTGTTACCAGATAAAGGATAACCGTTTTGGCCGCTATCGGCCCCATACGGGCACTGTCACCGAGGGAACTTGAACCGCAGATCAGCGACACCAGCACCAATGGCACCACCAGTAGTTTGAGTGATGCAATAAATACCTTGCCAACCAGGTCCAGCAGGCCATCAACAACATAAACCTGGATAATCTCATGAAATCCTGACGAAATACTGGAGCTGCCGAGGATAAGATTGAGCAGGGAACCAAAAAGAACACCCGCCACCATGGCAATAAGAATGCGATTGGTAAGGCTCATATTATTGTCTTAACCCGATAATTAAAGCATCTGGACACCCAGGCAATATCTTAACTGTCACCTTCACAGCGCCCCGGCTCAAAGCTTGTCACCTCATCGTGAGCACAGGCATTACAGGGTGAGGAATAACTCTGTCGCTGACCATCACTAATTACACCACAAACAGGATTGTACTCCATAGTACAAACCTGCGGCCTGGGCTCATCACAGGCATTATCCGACAGGGGTTTGGCCACGCTGGGCTGCTGGTTGCCACAGGCGCAAAGCAGCAAAATTGTCGACAATACAAATGCTCGCAGCATAGAAAACTCCACTAACAAATCAGAAAAAAAGCAAGCCTAACACTGTCCTGACACTGTCGCTATTCAAACGCAGCTACCGAGTCGTCAGCCATTCACAATAGCGGCCCGACAATAGCCAACACATTGTTCCACAGACGCCGACCAGGCCCCCAACGCTCAAACTGATCCAGAGTGATCGGCTGACTGTCCATCAAATAAGCCCGTTGCCGCTCATGAAACGCACGCGTACAGGCCTCATCGTGCGGTAAAATATTGTTTTCATAATTCAGATCGAAGCTGCGCCGATCCATATTGGCAGAACCAATCAATAATACGGCGCCATCCATCGTCAGGGTTTTGCTGTGCAACAGGCCCGCACCGTATTCATAGATTTTCACCCCTGCCAGCAGTAGCTCTTCATAGTAGCTGCGACTGGTGGTACCAACGGCAAAATCATCATTGCGAGCCGGGAAAATAATACTGACATCAACACCCCCGGTTGGCCGCTGCACACAAGGCAGCCTGCAAAGACGTATTGGATACATAGTAAGGGGTGCTGATAAATAATTCCCTGCGAGCTGCATATAACAGACTTTCAAACATTTCAGGCATGGCACTGTTGCGAAATGCAGGTCCGGTAGCAAAAAGATGCTGCATCTGCCGCACTACGGGCCCCTCGAAACGCATTACTGTATCCACAGGTGAACAGTACTTTGGGCAGCGTCAATATCTGCCACCATATGCTCAATAACAGCAGCTGAATCAGCCAGCAGATGAGCCCGATTACCGGCCACCGCAGAAATAGGCACTGATAGATTTATCCACACTGAGCAATCTTTTATAGGGATGATTGTCATCCACTGTGTTAAGCGGTACAGCCCGGTGCGGTTTCCGGTCGCGGCAGTTCGGCAATCGCTGCCTGGAAACCCTCAATCCGCTTGCGCCCGATACGGGTTCCTCCGAGCAGGACATATGCCAGCACACCCAGCAACAATATCACCATCAATCAGGCCACACGGGATTTCGGCTGTCTGTGTCTGCGCAACAAAATACGTACACAGCAGGCAAACAGCACAACAATATGCACAACTGAAACAGCACTACCATGACGATCACTCCTTTGACAAAGTTACGTTCTTACCGTCCTTTTTTTCCGCCAAAACATCCCATCGATACGCATCTGCAACTATACTCAATTTTCAAAATGGGTCTTTTCATTTTCGAGCTTTCAGGGCAGACAGCGTTACAATCATAATCCCGTGACTGACAGCACAGGCTCAACACTTTAATAACAATTTTTCCTGACTGCTATAAATAGTCATAAAAAGGGGGACTTACATGCTTAAATCCGTCAATCTACGCGACTATATGCTGCCCAACCCAATCAGGGTCAAGGCCAGTGACAGCATTGCCAGTGCCATGCAGGTCATTATCGACAACAAGGTTTCCGGTGTCTGCGTGGTTGATGAGCAGGACAACCTGGTGGGCATTCTGTCTGAACTTGACTGTCTGCGGGCAGCTCTTGATGCCACCTATAACGAAACCAGCGTGAGTGTGGTGCGCGATTACATGGCCAGCGACAACCTGGTAGTGGCCAACCCCAATGAAGATATCGTCAACGTTGCCCAGGACATGCTGTTAAAAAACAAGCGCCGCCGCCCTGTGGTAGAAAACGGTCGCCTGATTGGCCAGATTACCTGTCGCCAGCTGTTGAGTGCCATACGTCATTTTTTGAGCTGAAGAACCTGAACACTAACGCTCATCCAAACCGTTAGTAACAGCAAATCAGGCAAACACTGACTTTCGTATGTTTCAACTCATGTGTGCAACCAAAACACAACTGCCAGGGCAATATAAAAGGTAATGCCTGATATTCAGGCATTACACCGCAACCATCCTGATACAGAGGTTTTGATCTTTGCCTGATTACGATCTCAACAAAATCAATCCTGTCGAGTTATCTACCCGATCACGCCCCATCCTTCTGATCAAACCCACCTGAAAGTGTGATTTTTTGCCTATTGCAAGTTGGCAGGGAACGAGTTTAAATTAATTAGTATTAATTATAATTTTTAAGTTGATGATCCGGCTGCATGCCCTCCCCAATCAACTCTCAACTTAGCACGATGCAGGAGCCTCTATGTCTAGCACTTTTTTATTGCGTCGCCATGCGGCGGCACTGGCTGTATTGCTGTTTGGCAGTAATACCGGTGTATGGGCCGACAGTATTAGCTTCAACAGTCCCGGCGGCGGGGCCTGGACTATACCTGCGGGTGTCAGCAGTATTGACATTGTCGCCGTAGGTGGCGGTGGTGGCGGCAGCACCGGCAACGGCACCGACAGTGGTTTCGGCGGCAGCGGCGCGAGCATTCAGATTAATGATGTCAGCGTCACTCCAGGTACCACGCTGCACTACTTCGTCGGCGGTGGTGGTGGCGGTATCCTGACCGGCGGCACAGGTGGTGGTGGCGGCGGCGGTGGCGCGACTCAACTGGGTGATGACCTATCTAATCCATGGCTGATTGCCGGTGGTGGTGGTGGCGGTGGCAACGGTAACTATGGTGCCAGCCTCAACGGTGGCAACGGTGGCGATGCCTGCCCTGCCAGTGGCAGTGGTGGCAGTGGTGGTAATGGCGGAGGTGTCAGCAGCGGCAGTGGCGGTAGCAACGGTAGCGGTGGCGTTTTCGGCGGTGGTAATGGCAACGGCGGCAGCGGTGGCGATAGCGGCCCTCTCAACGGCGGCATCGGCAGTGATGTCGGCAGCGGCAATGGCAACACGGCCGGCGCTGATCCTGGCGGCGGCGGTGGTGGTGGTGGCTACGGCGGTGGCGGCACAGGCACAGGCGGTGGTGGTGGCGGCGGTGGCAGCCTGTGGCCTGGCATGACAGCCACATCGCCCAATAGCCCCGTCTGCTCCCCTGTCGGCAACGGCGGTAGCTACGGTCTAAGCGGTGAAGACGGCTCACTGATCATCACCTGGGCAGAGCCTTCAGCTACAGCTGTGCCGACAGCCATACCCACGCTGGGTAAACTGGCTCTGCCGCTACTGGCACTGGCCGCCGCCGCTCTGGGTGTACACCGCCTGTATCGCACCCAACAAAACTGAACACAATGAGGGCAGTGAATGGCCAGCAGATGCACCTTATGAAGGCCACCATTGCCTTCAGGCAATGACCCCTATCAACCCGGCAATCAAATAGATGAATCCTTCGTTATTTGATTGCCTCCCGCTTAAATCTATAGAACATAACCGCCTGCGCATCGAGCCTCACATGCTCAATTGTATTACCGTGCATATGATTACCAATTGGCGTCTGCATGCCATCACCCTGATAACACGACGAAGCCCTGAGCGCCCCTGCACAGATGCGTTTTCAGACAAAGACTGGTCGATACTTTGGCGAGTAAAAATAGAAGCTGCCCCGCCAGCTACCCGCCCAATTTATATGAGGCCACACGTATGCTGGCGCAACACTTCGAGCTATTTCCCTCAGTAACGCTCTACACCGGAGCCACACATCACCGCTCAGAACCTCGTAATGGTACTTCGTCGTCCAAACCAAGTGGTATTTGCAGTCCCAGACCGTATATGCACCTTTCTTGTAATTTTCCATGCCCCAGGTATAACCGGGGATCCGTCATCCGTCGCCTAAAGGCGAGGGATTTACAGATCCCCTATGCGTGACTCTAAAGCCCCTTCTTATTTGTATTGGCATGCATTTGTGCCGGATCGGTAATTAGAGGGGCATGTGATTCAGCCTTCAACCGTCATTGAATCAACTTTCTGTAAGCCACGCGGCAGCTTATTACCGCGGCGGCCACGCTCACCCCGATAGTGTTCCAGCTCGGAAAACTTCAGAGAAACATGTCGTTTGCCTGCATAAATAACCAGGGTCTGCTGTTCTGAAATAACCTGTACCGCTACGACAAACTCCTCGCGACTTTGCAGGCGGGCCGAAGGAATACCAATAATTTTATTACCTTTCCCCCGCGCCATCTGGGGCAGCTCAGCCAGTGGAAACACCAACAGGCGCCCTTCATTGGACACTGCGGCAACCCAGGCATTTTCCTGTATCTGTACCGGCACAGCCGCCGGTTGCAGCACCTGGCTATTTTTGGGCAGGGTAAGCGCAGCTTTACCTGCACGGTTTTTAGATTGCAGATCAGCAAGTTTTGCAACAAAGCCATAGCCTGCATCTGAGGCCAGCAGATAGAGCTGCTCCGGCGCACCCATCATCATACCCTCAAAGCCGGCACCAGAGGGTGGGTTGATACGCCCCGTCAGTGGCTCACCCTGCCCCCTGGCTGAAGGCAGATTGTGGGTGGCCAGGGTATAGGAGCGCCCCGTTGAATCAACAATCACCACTGGCTGATTACTGCGCCCTTTCACCGCCAGCTTGAAACTGTCGCCAGACTTGTAACTGAGGCTGCCCGGATCAATGTCGTGACCTTTGGCGGCGCGAATCCAGCCTTTGTCAGACAGCACCACAGTAATTGGATCTGCGCTCATCAGCTCCAGTTCACTAAAGGCGCGGGCCTCATCACGCTCAGCAATGGGCGAGCGGCGGGCATCACCGTATTGCTCGGCCGCTAGCTGCAATTCTTTTTTGATCAGGGTTTTCAGGCGGGCATCTGAACCCAGTATCTTCTCCAGATTATCGCGCTCGGCTTCCAGTTCATTCTGCTCACCCCGGATTTTCATTTCTTCGAGTTTGGCCAGATTGCGCAGCTTCAGTTCGAGAATGGCCTCAGCCTGCATATCACTGATACCAAAACGTTCCATCAGTGCTGATTTAGGCTTGTCCTGTGTGCGAATGATATGAATCACCTCATCAATATTGAGGTAAGCAATCAAATAACCTGCCAGGATATGCAAACGCCTGAGTACTTTCTCCAGACGATATTCAAGACGACGGCGCACCGTTGTCGTTCGAAACTGCAACCACTCTCTGAGAATGACATCCAGTGACTTAACCGCCGGGCGACCATCAATACCAATCAGATTTAGATTGACACGATAGGTTTTCTCCAAATCGGTAGTAGCAAAGAGATGACTCATCAAAGCATCGATATCGACCCGGTTGGAACGGGGCACGATCACCAGACGGGTGGGGTTTTCGTGGTCGGACTCATCGCGTAAATCCGCCACCATTGGCAGTTTTTTGGCCTGCATCTGCTGGGCAATCTGTTCCAGCACCCTCGAACCAGATACCTGATAGGGCAGAGCATTGATCACGACATCACCCTGCTCACGCTCCCAGACCGCACGCATGCGCATACCACCGCGCCCACTCCTGTACATCGCCAGAATTTCCTCACGGGAGCTGATAATCTCCGCCTGGGTTGGATAATCCGGGCCCTGTACAATCTCACATAGCTCTTCCAGGCTCGAACGAGGCGCTTCCAGCAGCTTGATAGCCGCCATGGTCACTTCCCGCAGATTGTGAGGCGGCACATCAGTGGCCATGCCAACAGCAATGCCGGTAATACCGTTGAGCAGCACATTAGGCACCTGCGCCGGCAGCACCGAGGGCTCATCCAGAGTACCATCGAAATTAGGTACCCAATCAACCGTACCCTGCCCCAGTTCACCCAACAGCACCTCGGCATAAG
The DNA here is from genome assembly GCA_047974765.1 of Parahaliea sp. Classification (GTDB taxonomy): domain Bacteria; phylum Pseudomonadota; class Gammaproteobacteria; order Pseudomonadales; family Halieaceae; genus JBKECP01. The sequence goes on from JBKECP010000031.1 coordinate 94,288, forward strand.
GCGTCAAACGGGATTCAGTGTAACGCATGGCGGCAAAGGATTTGGGGTCATCCGGCGAACCCCAGTTACCCTGCCCATCCACCAGCGGATAGCGATAACTGAAGTCCTGAGCCATCAGCACCATTGCCTCATAGGCCGCACTGTCGCCATGAGGATGGAATTTACCAATAACATCACCCACTGTGCGGGCTGACTTTTTAAACTTGGCACTGGCCTTTAAACCCAGCTCACTCATGGCGTAAACAATACGCCGCTGCACAGGCTTCAGTCCGTCTCCAATATGGGGCAGCGCCCGATCAAGAATGACGTACATTGAATAATCAAGGTAGGCTTTTTCAGTGTAATGCTTGAGAGACACCTTTTCAGTGCCGTCCTCGTCCACTTGCATCAATTCGGACATCGTATATTTCGCCCTGTGGTCAATAAAACAGAAAGCGCCTCTGTGAACAAAGGCGTGTACATTGAAGTATTGTCAGTGATGAAGAATCAGGTTTCTACTTTGAATGTATTATGGTGCAAACCCACCAGCTGCTCATTCAGATTGACAATGGAATTTGCCATATCCACCAACAAACTGTGAATGGTTGCCGGATTGCTTTTGATTAACTCGGTAAACTGGGCCTTGGGTACTTTGATCACGGCGCAACTGGACTTGGCGCGCACCGTGGCACTGCGGCTGGCATCTGTCAATACAGCCATGGCGCCAAAAATTTCACCTTCACCAATACGCCCCACCTGAACATCGTTTACCAGCACCTCGGCCACACCAGAGGAAAGATTAAAAACAAAATCAGCCCTGTCACCCTGGCGGATAATCACTTCACCAGGCGCGTAAATTTCAAACCCCGGCGTGGCGTGGCGCTCATCCTGGGAACGTGCCGCACCCAGGCGCAACATCATACCCGCATAGATGATCATCAGCTGTGTCCAGATTCGGGTTGCCTCGGCACTGGCCAGTACCTGCTGCATAAATTCAATAGCGGGATAACAATCCAGGCTCGCACCCGCTTCGCTGCTGTAATAAACCTCCATCTCATCCTGGCTTTGACCGGCAATATCCGGCAGCAGCATATCACCCTCTTCCAGGAAATAGACCGTGCGCCCCCGGTAACAGGCACTGATTGAGCCACTGTTGATCAGATAAAAGGTACTGCCATCAAAATGCTCAAAATGCCCATCGGTGACCGGTTCAATATCCAGACGATCCGGAGAAAGGTCAACATGGGCGAGCAAGGCAGTTACCTTCTCCCTGAATTGCTGATTAAGCCGGCTGAAGTCTTTAGCAAGCTCTGCATTGGCCAGCATATGATCTTCCTTGTTCTGCACTGTCTTTAGTTCCGGCCTTTAACAGTAACCGGCACCCGTTGTACATCACCCCGCCCCCAGCGTCTGCAAATAAGTGTAGCAAGCCACACTGGCTTGGGGAACGGCTTGGGGAACAAAGCATCTTGCCCGCCCTCACAAACCTGAACAAAAACCATAATCAGACAAAATACCGGTCTGAAGCCAGAACACCCAGGCAGACAGACAAAAATTTGAGCAGACGGGCAACCAACCGCCCCGGGCAGCTACTATCAACCTGGCAATAAATACTTGCCGGGTCGCCAGAATCCCGCCATCATCGCCGGTGATTCATCTGTCAGTCGGCAATAGCCCGTTATTTATAAGCAGTTATGAGATTTGATCGCGTGAAAGCAACTCAAAATACCGTTGTCACCTTCCATTACAGTATCCACAACGATCAGAACGAAGAGCTTGAAAACTCCAGAGACAGTGAGCCCAGCGCTTATTTGCATGGCGCAGGCAATATTTTACCGGCACTGGAGGCAGTTCTGACTGATCACAAAGCAGGTGAGCAGATAGAAGTAACGCTGGAACCCGGTGAGGCCTATGGTCTGCGCAATACCGGGCGCGTTCAAAAAGTACCCGTCAAACACCTGCTTTACAGTGGCAAACTGCGCCCCGGTATGGTCGTACAACTCAATACATCCCAGGGTCGACACCCGGTTACGGCTATCAAAGTGGGGCGGCACTCGGCAACTGTTGACACCAACCACCCGCTGGCCGGACAAACGCTGCATTTTTGTATTGATATTGTTGATGTGCGAGAAGCCACCACAGAGGAGCTTGATCACGGGCACGTCCATGGCCCCGGCGGCCACCACCATTGAACGGGCACATCGTCAGCCCGCACTGGCAGCTGCTTACTTTTGAAGAGCTAAATACCGCTGCGCTTTACCAACTACTGCAATTGCGTCAGGCTGTTTTTATAGTAGAACAAAACTGCCCTTATCTGGATATTGATGGCCTCGATATTAAAGCCACCCATCTGCTTGGCTGGCACAATGACAGACTTATCGCCTGTCTGCGCTGTCTGCCTCCCGGCTTGTCTTACCCCGAAAGCTCCATTGGTCGCGTTATCATTGCCACCGAAGCACGCGGAGCCAATTCAGGTACACAGATGGTGCAACGCGCTATCACTTTTAATCGTTCACAGTGGCCAGACAGCGATATTCTGATTGGCGCACAGGCTCACCTGCAAACCTTCTATGGCCGCCTGGGTTTTATCAGTGAAGGTGAAAAATACCTGGAAGACGGTATTGATCACGTCCATATGCGGTTGACCAGACACCCGACCTAAGCGTTCACTTCCAGCAGGAAGGTCACCGGTCCATCATTAACCAATGACACCTGCATATCAGCACCAAAACAGCCAAAAGCACAGTACGGGTGCCGATCTTGCAACAGCCCGCAGACAGTACGATAGAGAACCTCAGCCTCCGCTGGCGGCAAGGCGCTGGCGAAGCCTGGCCGCAAACCCTTGCGGGTATCAGCTGACAGGGTGAACTGGGACACCAGCAGTACACCGCCGCCGACATCGCTCAGTGAGCAGTTCATACGGCCCTCTTCATCACTGAATATACGATAACGCAACAGCTTATCCAGCAGTTTTTCCGCTACCGCTGCGCTATCGCCACGATCAAGTCCCAGCAGTACCAACAGACCGGGACCAATCTCGCCAACGCATTCACCGTCCACATGGACGGCGGCGAAGCTGACGCGTTGCAGCAGGGCTTTCACATTTTTACCTTACAGATCAGCACCTCATGAGCGACTGGCGCGCTTGCGCTCATGCTCCAGCAGCAGCTTTTTGCGCAGGCGAATACTTTCAGGCGTAACTTCTACCAGCTCGTCATCCTCAATAAATTCAAGCGCCTGCTCCAGTGTGTGACGTACTGGCGGAGTCAGAGTCAGGGCTTCATCAGTACCGGCGGCGCGAATATTGGTCAGCTGCTTGGCCTTGGTCGGATTAACCACCAGATCGTTACTGCGTGAATGCAGGCCGACAATCTGCCCCTCGTATACATCCTCGCCATGACCGAGGAATAAACGCCCCCTATCCTGCAAGGTGTAGAGGGCGTAGGCCAGCGTCTTGCCCTTAACCATCGACACCAGCACACCATTGACCCGCTTGGCCACTTCGCCCTGTTTGACCGGACCATAGTGGTCGAAAATGCTGGTCATAATGCCCGAACCACTAGTCAATGTCAGAAACTGGGAACGAAAACCAATCATGCCCCTGGAAGGCACGACAAAAGTCAACCGTACCCGTCCCTTACCATCGGGCTCCATATTGGTCAGCTCTGCCTTGCGCAAACCAAGCTCTTCCATAATCGGCCCCTGGTGCTGATCTTCAACATCGATCACCACTTGCTCGTAGGGCTCATGGATTTCACCATCGACATCCTTTTGTACCACCTCCGGACGCGAAACACCCAGCTCAAAGCCTTCACGACGCATATTTTCGATCAGCACTGACAGGTGCAGCTCACCGCGACCGGAGACCTTGAACTTGTCTGCCGAATCACCCGGTTCCACCCGCAGGGCGACGTTGTGGATCAATTCCTGTTCGAGGCGCTCTTTAATATTGCGGGAAGTGACATATTTACCCTCCTTGCCTGCAAAGGGTGAGTCATTGACCTGGAAAGTCATACTTACAGTAGGCTCATCCACGGTCAAAGCTGGCAGCACCTCAGGATGCTCCGGATCACAAAGCGTGTCAGAGATATTGAGTTCGCCAACACCGGTAATGCACACGATATCGCCCGCACTAGCCTCAGCCACTTCCACCCGCTCCAGGCCGAGATAACCCATCACCTGCAATACCTTGGCCTTGCGTTTATCTCCCTCACGGTCAATCACCACAACCTGCTGATTGGGCTTTAAGGTACCGCGCTTGATACGACCAACACCGATCACGCCCACATAACTGGAGTAATCCAGTGCCGATACCTGCATCTGGAAGGGGCCGTCAAGATCCACCGAAGGAGGGCTGACTTTGTCCACAATCATCTGGAACAAAGGCGTCATATCATCGGCCAGCTCGCTGTCATCCAGACCAGCAATACCATTCAAAGCAGAGGCGTAGATCACCGGGAAGTCAAGCTGTTCCTCTGTTGCGCCAAGACTGTCAAAAAGATCAAAGACCTGATCCATCACCCAGTCGGCACGTGCGCCGGGACGATCAATTTTGTTGATTACAACAATCGGGTTCAGTCCCTGCTCAAAGGCCTTCTGGGTGACAAAACGTGTCTGCGGCATGGGTCCGTCAACCGCATCCACCAGCAACAGCACCGAATCCACCATCGACAGCACCCGCTCCACTTCACCACCAAAATCAGCGTGGCCGGGGGTGTCAACGATATTAATGCGATAATCACCCCACTTGATAGCCGTGTTTTTGGCTAAAATGGTAATGCCGCGCTCCCGCTCCTGATCATTGGAGTCCATGATGCGTTCAGCACCTTCTGAACGGCGATCAAGGGTACCGGACTGCTGCAACAGGCAGTCCACCAAAGTGGTTTTGCCGTGGTCAACGTGGGCAATGATAGCGATATTACGAAGATTGTTGATCAAGGGAGTTCCTGCAGCCGGGGACGGCGGGTCAAAAAATGGTCGCGGATTATACCCCAGGCAGCGATGCTGGCGCAGTGGCTGCCAACGTTAATTTTGCCACCACCAGATCACAACGAGACAAAAACCTCACTTTCCATTTCAGATACGATTCAGGGAGCATAGACCTTCACTTGCAAAGTACCCTCGGCCTGCAGATGACTGGCATGCAGACGGCTCATAACGCCCTGCCCGCAGTAGAGCATGTAAGTTGCCTCACGGGGCAATCCGGCGGCAGTCTTATGCAGCTGGTAAAAGGGAATTTTCAGAACCGGATTACTACGCGTGCTGAACCTGAGCGGCGCCAGCGCTTCTTCATCGGGGTGGCGAATATCAATAATAGTAGCTCCCGCCAGCGGTATCGACAGCACTTCCACCTCTGTTTTGACCAGCGCCTCATCGGCCAGACGATCGATGCGGGTCTGACGGATATTAGCCAGTGCATCATCGAGAATGCGCATATCAAAGCGCTCCTCTTCGGCCCGCACCCGCTCCAGACGAGCCCGGGTGGCCGGATTAACCGAAATCACCCCGCAGTATTCGGGCATGCTGGCAGCAAAGTCACGAGTACCAATATCCGTAGCCATGCGCACAATATCTTCTTTGTCAGTGGCGATAAGGGGCCGCAGCACCAGGCGATCACTGACGTCATCAATCACTGACAGATTGCGCAGAGTCTGACTACTGACCTGAGCTACACATTCACCGGTTACCAGAGCATCCACCTCCAGTTCAGCAGCAATACGGTCAGCCACCCGCAACATCATCCGTTTGAGAATGACGCCCATCAGACTATTCTGAATATTGGTCAACAACTCCGCCACTACCGCTTCAAAAGGCACACTGATAAACAGAACCCGCTGCCCACAGCCATATTTTTGCCAGAGATAGAGCGCCACTTCCTTAACGCCGATTTCATGGTCGTGTCCACCCAGATTAAAGAATAAAAAATGGGTACGCATGCCACGGCGCATAGTCAGATAACTCGCCACCGGCGAATCAAAACCACCCGAAATCAACGAGATCACCGGATCGACACTACCCACAGGATAGCCACCCAGACCCCGGTGACGCTGCCCGACCACATAGAGAGTACGTTTGCTGATTTCAATATCAACCGTTACCTCGGGTTTGCGCAGATCCACCCCGACAGCACCACTGCATGCCATCAGAGCAGCACCAACGGTGCGCTCCACATCGATCGATGTGAAATCATGCTCGCCATTGCGCCTGCAACGTACGGCAAATGTCCTGCCCGGCAGGCGACTGGCATAAAGAGGCAGAATGTCTTCAACCAGCTCATCGAGCGCACGCAGAGGGAAGGTTTGCACTTCCAGAATATAGGTGATTCCCGCTGTGCATTGCAGGGCGTCCACGATTTGCCGCAACACTGTTTCATTGGCAGCACTTTGCACCTCCAGTTTATCCCAGTAGCGGCGCACCTCGATGGCGGGATCGATCTTGCGCAGTACCAAACGGACGTTTTCAACCAGCTTGTCCACAAAACGGCGGCGCACGGGTTTGCTCTTGATAGCAATTTCGGAAAAGAACTTGATAACGAATTTCATCGGTAGCTAATACATTACTGACAAACACGGAGCGCATTATACGGCCCGCCACTGTATTATGGGTGGCTGACAAAGCATAATTGCGCACTGATTTGGTGCACATATGCACGATCAAAGTGCATGCTGGCGCCAGATTTGTGATCCTTATGATTTTTATTATGCTAATTCAAGCACTTGTGTATAGCGCTTTTTTGGCACAAGTCTTGCTGTTTTACTATTGTCAATTTGTGAGGCCGCCAACCAGACTCCTGCGCCCCCATCGCCGACACCGGCGACGGATCAGCAAAGAGCTTGCGGCATGATCTTAAATCCCATGGAGGAAAATATGTCAGAGAATACGCTGAACCTGATCAAAGAAAGCGAAGCTGTCTGGGTGGATTTGCGTTTTACCGATACCCGCGGCAAGGAGCAACACGTTACAATCCCCGCCACTGAGATCAGTGAAGACTTCTTCGAAGAAGGACAGATGTTTGATGGCTCTTCCATTTCGGGCTGGAAAGGTATCAATGAGTCCGACATGATTCTGATGCCCGATGACAGCAGTAGTGTGCTGGACCCATTCACCGATGACACAACCGTTATTCTGCGCTGCGACATCGTTGAGCCTACCACCATGCAGGGTTACGAACGCGACCCCCGCTCCATTGCCCGCCGCGCTGAGGAATATCTGAAATCCACCGGTATCGGCGATACTGCCTTCTTTGGCCCTGAACCTGAATTCTTTGTCTTTGATGATATCAAGTGGCACGCCGACATCAGTGGTGCCGGCTATACCATCAGTTCTGAAGAGGCCGCCTGGTCTTCCAATTTGAATGTTGAAGGCGGCAATACCGGTCATCGCCCGAAAGTAAAAGGTGGTTACTTCCCGGTGCCGCCAGTTGACTCACTGCACGATGTGCGTGCGGCGATGTGTTCAGCCATGACTCAGATGGGACTGGCAGTAGAGGTACACCATCACGAAGTAGGCACTGCCGGTCAGTGTGAGATTGGCGTCAAATTCAATACGCTGGTAAGGAAGGCCGACGAAGTTCAGATTCTGAAATACTGCGTACACAACGTAGCCCATGCCTACGGTAAAACCGCCACCTTCATGCCCAAACCGCTGGTGGGTGATAACGGCTCAGGCATGCACGTTCACCAGTCTATCTCCAGAGACGGCAACAACCTGTTTGCCGGTGATGGCTATTCCGGCCTGTCAGAAATGGCCCTGTACTACATTGGCGGCATCATTAAACACGCGCGCGCCCTGAATGCCTTTACCAACGCCTCCACCAACGCCTACAAGCGCCTGGTGCCGGGCTTTGAAGCACCCGTAATGCTGGCCTACTCCGCCCGCAACCGCTCAGCCTCTATTCGCATTCCATATGTTGCCAGCCCCAAAGGCAAGCGGGTGGAAGTACGCTTCCCCGACCCGTCTGCCAACCCCTACCTGGCCTTTGCTGCGATGCTGATGGCGGGTCTTGATGGTATAAAAAACAAGATTCACCCCGGCGACCCGGCTGATAAGGATCTGTACGATTTACCACCAGAAGAAGGCAAAGCTATCCCAACCGTTGCCTCCAGCCTGACTATGGCACTGGATGCACTGGATGCAGACCGAGCCTTCCTAACCGAGGGCGGCGTATTTACCGATGACATGATCGATGGTTACATCGAGCTTAAACAGCAAGATGTACAGCGCCTGGACATGACCACTCACCCGGTTGAGTTCGACATGTATTACTCGGTGTAAAGCTCAAGCGTCACTAATAAAAAAAGCCCAGCTGATTCCAGCTGGGCTTTTTTTATATGTCTTCATTCAAGAGACGGGCTGCTTGTCAATATGCCTGTCCTTATGCTCCTTTCAAGAGACGGGCTGCTTGTCAATATGCCTGTCCTTATGCTCCTCTTTAACCCGGAACCAGGCAGCGTAAAGTGCAGGCAAAAACAGTAATGTCAGCACTGTAGCCACCATCAGCCCTCCCATGATAGATATTGCCATGGTGCCAAAAAATACGCTGCGCGAAAGTGGGATCATAGCAAGAACAGCAGTAAGCGCCGTCAACACAATGGGCCGGAAGCGGCGCACAGTAGACTCAATAATAGCATCCCAGGGCGATAGCCCCTGCTTTACATCCTGATTGATCTGATCTACCAGAATGACCGCATTGCGCATGATCATACCGCCCAGCGCAATAGTGCCCAACATAGCGACAAAACCAAAGGGTTTTTGGAACAGCAACAAAAAGAGCACCACACCAACCAGACCCAGTGGAGCGGTGATAAACACCATCAGTGTCAACGGTATACTGCGCAATTGCAGCATCAGCAAAGTCAGTACAACGACAACAAACAGTGGCATACCCGCGTTCACCGAATCCTGTGCCTGAGCAGATTCCTCTACTGAGCCACCAATTTCAAGCAAATATCCCGGCGGCAAATCAGCTTCGATATCAGCCAGTGTTGGCACGATCTGATTAACCACAGTAACCGGCTGTGTACCATCAACAATATCTGCAGCAACAGTTACCGTTGGCAAGCGGTCACGCCGCCAGATAATACCCTCTTCAAAACCGTATTCCAGTGCTGCAATCTGGTTCAGCGGTACCCGGCCATTATCTGTCTGTATGGTCAGATTGGCGAGCAAACCCAGTAAATGGCGCTCTTGACGTGAACCCCGCACCTCCACGTTGATCAGCTCGTTATCTTCACGGTACTGACTCACAGTCACACCCGACAAGGAAGCCTGTAAAGCCAGCGATAGATTCTGGGTAGAAATACCCAGTGTCCGCGCACGATCCTGGTCAATATTAAGCTGAACCACTTTACTGGGCTCACCCCAATCCAGATGCACATTACGCGTATTGGCATTGGCACGCACTTTTTCCGCCACTCGTGCAGCCAGTTCACGTACCTCATAAATATGCTCACCAGATACACGCAACTGCACTGGATAACCCACTGGCGGCCCGTTTTCCAGGCGTGCAATACGGGCTCGCACTGTCGGAAACTCTTCATCCAGCAATGGCATGATCCAGCTGCGCACCGCTTCACGATCTTCAATATTGCGTGTCAACAAAACAAATTGTGCCTGTGAAGCCGCTGGTAATTTCTGATCGATGGACAGATAAAAACGCGGTGAACCACTGCCAATGTAACCAACATAACTCTCAATTTGCGGATTCTCAGCCAGGCGATTTTCCAGGCGTAACAGTAGATCTTTCGTGGCAGTCAGAGATGCGCCCTCTTCCAGCTTGAGATCAACCATCAACTCCAGACGATTTGAAGGTGGAAAGAATTGTTGCGGTACAAAACGAAACATATACACAGCGCAGGCAAAGATTATTAGTGTCAGCACAATAACCGTCTTGCGATAGCGTACACACCATTCCACCCAGCACCTGACCCGGTGATAAAAAGGTTTTTGATAGGGATCGTGTATTTCATCGGCATGGCCGCCAGCCTGGCCTGGCAATAACCAGTAACCGAGATACGGCACAAATATCACTGCCGCCAGCCAGGAACCAAGTAATGACAACGTTACCACCTGAAACAGGGAGCGCGTGTACTCACCGGTTGTGGAGTTTGCGGTGGCAATGGGCAAAAAGCCGGCAGCGGTGATCAGGGTACCTGTCAACATTGGAAAAGCGGTGCTTTTCCAGGCAAAACCGGCTGCTTTCAGTCGGCTGAAACCCTGTTCTATTTTGACCGCCATCATTTCCACCGCAATAATGGCGTCATCTACCATCAGACCCAGCGCCAACACCAGCGCCCCCAATGAAATTTTATGCAGGCCAATATCAAAATAATTCATCAGCATAAAAGTCATTGCCAGCACCAATGGAATGGATAAGGCTACGACCATACCGGGACGCCAACCCAGCGAAAAAAAACTGATCAACATAACAATAGCCAGCGCTTCCATCAGTACTTTTACAAACTCGCCAACACTCGCCCTCACTGCTGCTGGCTGGTCAGACACTTTGCGCAACTCCATCCCGACAGGCAAAATAACCTGTAATTCAGCAAAAGCTTTATCGAGGTTTTTACCCAGCCGAAGAATATCTCCACCGGCCCTCATTGAAACAGCAATGCCAATAGCGTCGTCACCCATATAGCGCATTCGCGGCTGGGGTGGATCACTGAACCCACGGTACACGTGGGCAATATCACCCAGGCGCAGCGTCCTGTTATCTACCTGAATAGGAAAATTGCGTATATCTTCAACACTGGTAAATTCACCACTTACCCGCAGGCGCACCCGATCGCTGGGTGTTTCAAAAAAACCGGCATCGGCAACCGCATTTTGCGACTGTAATGCCTGCTGAACCACCAGCATGGGGACACCCAGCGAAGCGCGCTTGGTATCAGAAATTTCAACCCAGATTTTTTCATCCTGCAGGCCGACCAACTCTACCTTGCCAACATCATCCACACGCTGCAAAGCCAGCTGCAAACGGTCGGCATAATCTTTCATAATGGCGTAGTCAAAACCCCTGCCGCTAAGCGCATAGAGATTGCCAAATGTGGTGCCAAATTCATCATTGAAAAATGGTCCCTGGATATTTTGTGGTAACTGATGCCGGATATCGCCGATTTTTTTGCGCACCTGATACCACAGCTCAGCAATTTCAGCTGCTGTCATACCATTGGTGGAAGCAAAGATAATCAGCGATTGTCCAGGCCGGGAATAAGAGGTAACTTCCTCAAACTCCCCGGTTTCCATCAACTTTTTTTCAATTCGTTCAGTGACCTGCCGCGACACTTCCTCTGCACTGGCACCCGGCCAGAGCGTATTAATCGTCATCCGGTTAAAGGTGAAAGGAGGGTCTTCACTTTGCCCAAGATGGGTATAGGAAATCGCACCCATAAGCCCGAACAACAGCATGGCATACAATACCAGTGAGCGATTATTCAGCGCCCATTCCGAGAGATTAAAAGACACCGGCCACCCCCTTATTGCGAATTGCCAGAGGAGTCAGCAGATGCCGGACTCAACCCCGTTGCAACAGCCAGCTCCACCCGCCGGTTATTACGGTCAACTGCTATTACACGCTGACCTTCACGCACCAGTTGTGTACCTGCTGCCACAATCCACTCATCTCCTTGCAGACCCGCCAGAACAGGTACGACCTCAGACTGATAAGGCCCAATCTCCACTGGTCGTTTTTGCAAGGTGCTACTCGCCGGATCAACAACCCAGACAAAGGCCGCATTATCCTGTGCTGTCAGCGCTGACATAGGAACACTCAGGGCACGGGAGGCATTGTCATTAATAAAAACCCGTGCAGATTGACCGAGCTCTGCACCGACCTTGGCATTATCAAAAGCCACGCGGGCTTCAAAGGTTCTCGAACGGGTATTGGCAGCTGGCGACAACTCCCTCAGTTCACCGCTAAAAAGCTCACCCGACTTGGACCAAAGCTCGACAAGCACCGGCATGCCGATAGAGAAACGGCCAATATTCTGCTCCGGTAAATCAATACGCACTTCCCTGTCACCATCAACAGCCAACACAAAAACGGCCTGGCCCGCCGCCACTACCTGCCCGGCCTCAGCCAGACGCTGGGCAATAACACCATCACGAGGCGCTTTAAGAGCGGCGTATTCTGCCTGATTGCCAGCGACTTTCAGATTAGCCCGGGCCTGACGCAGCTGGGCAGCACTGGCATCAAAACGGCTTTCAAGGGCGTCAAACTGGGATTGACTGACAACTTTTTTGAGCAGTAGCTCCCGGTAGCGGCTCAGCTCACTACCGGCGAGCTTGTGGTCGGCTTCGGCCGAGGCCATTTGCGCCCGGGCAGCATCCAGCTGCAAACGCACATCATCACTGTCCAGCCTGGCCAGTGTCGTACCTTCAGTAACACGATCACCGACATCCACTAAGCGCTGACTGATTTTTCCGCCTATACGAAAGCCCAGTTCCGGCTCATAACGCGCCCGGATCTCACCGGGAAAAACATCCTGGCCAGCTGCAATTGACAGCGGCTGAGTGACCAGTACCGGCCTGATTAACTCAGTGGCATTACTGTCAACCTCTGAACATCCCTGAACAAAAAAAACACCGGCCAGCAGAACCGGCAATAATATTATTACTTTCATATCGCTCTCTTCGCTCTCAGCCCTTGCCCTTGGAGGCGGCGACTGTCATAGTTAGCATTATTGAACTGAACAGTACAGTACAGTATTAGCACATGACGAGCAATATCACCACTGGCGTTCGCGGGCGCCCCAAAGATCCCGATAAAGGCGCAGCCATTCTGAAGGCGGCCAAGGCACTATTCCTCTCAGGTGGCTTCAGCGGCACCAGTATGGACGCCATCGCCCAACAGGCAGGCGTTTCCAAGCTCACTGTTTACAGCCACTTTTGCGACAAAGAAACGCTGTTTTCCACTGTTATTGAATCCGAGTGCAGCAAGTTGATTTCGGAGCCGATCTTTGAACTGAATCCCGAACTGCCATTGCGCACCACGCTGATCGGTATCGGCAGGGCTTTTCTGGCACTGCTGTCCAGACAGGATGTCATTAAGCTGGAGCGACTGATGTGCTCGCTCGGCGGTCAGGATACCGAGATGTCCCGACTCTATTTTGAAGCCGGTCCGCAGCATATCCTCAATGCTGTTATCAGCCTGATCCACAATGCCCAGCAACGTGAGTTGTTGCTGGTAGCCGAGCCCAGACAGGTTGCCGAGAGTCTGCTTGCTCTATTGCTCGGCCTGGAACATCTGCGCACTTTGACAGGCAATCGCCAGCCAATGAATGCCTCTGAGGCCCACTTACACGTTGAGCGGGCTGTGGATACATTTTTGCGTGCCTATTCCGTAGCCAAGTAATCCACTCGCACCCGGCCTTCAACAAGCGGTAAACGGCTATCAGGAATGCGCAGCAATTCACAGCTTGCACAACCGCATTTGCTCCCGCAACAAAGCAACCCCGGAGTCTTTACAAAATCTGCTATGGTGAGCGGGTTAATCCTCCTTGAGGCGCGCTTATGGAATTTTCAAAACGGTTACTGGCCACTCTGTCCTGCGGTCTGCTGGCAAGCACCGCCGTCACGGCACAAATCTATAAATCAGTCGATGAGCACGGCAATGTCGTATTTTCGGATCAACCCTCGGGGGATGTACGCAAAGCTGAGCAGGTTGAGCTGAACACAACAAACACCACGACACCACCCAGACCGGTATCGCGCCCTCACAGTCGTCCCGAACCAACAACCGCTGAAGCGGTCAATTATCGCGTCAGCATTACCTCACCCGCCAATGGCACCACTATTCCCATGGGGACCGGTAATTTTTCCGTATCCGCTGCCGCTTCACCTGCTTTAACCAGCGGCCAAACCCTGCAACTACAGATTGATGGTCAGGATCATGGCGGCGCTCAGGCCAGTGGCAGCTGGCAGCTCACCAATATCTTTCGGGGCGAGCATCAATTGACCGTGCAACGCAAATCCAGAGAGGGAGAGGTTCTGGCCACATCCGAAGCCATTACCGTTTATGTCCACCGGCCATCAGTTCATTTCCGACGAAAATAATTACACGCCACAATACAATCAGAAGAACTCATACTGGACAGCCAGCAATCATTGCACCATATTGGTGCAATGCAGGGGCGGGAATGTTCTATCATTGAGCACGAGCCTTTTATTCAGCATACCCATCTCTGCAAATACCTCAAAATATCGCTGAGTTAACAGATTTTCAGCGCTATTTAGCGGAAATTTCCTAAAATTTTACTCAAGGGCAAGCCTGGCGCCATTCTTGCTAGATCCTTGCTGAATCATGTTTATAAGCGGCAACAGATACGGCCAATACAAGGCAGCAATGACAGAACAACAGGATATTCTCGACAATCTGAGCACCGGCATCATTACTCTGGATGCGCAACTGCACATTGACGCCATCAACAGTGCGGGGCAGGCGCTACTGGAAGCTTCACAGGCGCGTGTGCTTGGCCAACCTGTCAGCTGTCTCAGCCCCGAGCCTGCCGAACTGCTGGCAACACTGGCCCAGGTTGCCAGTGAGCGCTTTCCCGTTGCCAGCCGGGATATGCCTTTCACTTTGCCCAGCTCACAACAGATCCACATTGATCTATTTGTCACCCCAATACTCACTGAAGGTTTATTGACCGCTTTACTGGTGGAAATTCAGGCTGTCGACCGTCTGCTGCGAATTAGCCGCGAAGAAGGCTTGATGCAGGCACAGGAAACTACCCGCACCGTAATTCGCGGCCTTGCTCACGAAATTAAAAACCCCCTGGGTGGCGTACGTGGTGCCGCCCAGTTGCTGGCACGCGAACTACCTGACAGCAAGCTGGCCGAATATACCGAAATCATTATTCTGGAAGCAGATCGCCTGCGGGATCTGGTTGACCGTCTGCTTGGACCACATCAACAACCCACACTGCTGAATATTAATGTGCATGAGACTTTGGAACATGTACGCAACCTGATTGAAGCTGAATCCAGTCAGCAAGTGACCATCACCCGGGATTATGATCCCAGCCTGCCCGATTTGCCCGCCGACCGGGCACAGTTGATACAGGCCGTGCTCAATATTATGCGCAACGCGCTACAGGCTACCGACACAGTACAGGACTGCCATATTGATCTGCGCACCCGTTCCCAGCGTCAATTTACCATTGGCAATCAGCGACACCGTCTGGTCTGTCGCATTGACATTACCGACAACGGCCCCGGCATCAACCCGGAACTATTGCCCAATATTTTTGTGCCGATGGTAACCGGACGTGCCGATGGTACAGGCCTGGGGCTATCCATTGCCCAGTCTATTATCAGCCGCCATGGTGGCCTGCTTGCCTGCAATAGCGAGCCGGGATGCACCTGCTTCACTATTCACCTACCAATGGAAAACAATCATGGCACATAAAGCCAGAGTCTGGATTGTCGACGACGACAGCTCTATTCGCTGGGTGCTCGAACGCGCCCTGACCCAGGCAGGTATCGATAATGCCAGCTTCAGTGATGCCGACAGCCTGCTGCTGCAACTCAATAGCGAGCAGCCGGACGTTATTATCAGTGATATTCGCATGCCCGGCATTGATGGCCTTGCCTTGCTGTCACAGCTCAGTGAGAGCCACCCGGACCTACCCGTGATCATCACGACAGCCCACTCCGATCTGGACAGCGCTGTTGCTTCCTACCAACGCGGAGCTTTTGAGTACCTGCCCAAGCCCTTTGATATCGACGAAGTTGTCACTGTCACTGAACGGGCGCTGGCCCAGGCACGGGAAAAGCGCGGAGACAGCCCTCTGCCAGATGAACTGTCACACACTGATATCATCGGTGAGGCACCCGCCATGCAGGAGGTTTTTCGCGCTATCGGCCGACTCGCCCACAGCAATATTACAGTGCTGATCAACGGCGAATCAGGCACCGGCAAAGAACTGGTTGCCCAGGCACTGCACCGGCACAGCCCCCGTGCCAAACAGCCTTTTATCGCCCTGAACATGGCGGCCATACCCAGAGATTTGATGGAGTCAGAGCTATTCGGGCATGAAAAGGGTGCCTTTACCGGTGCCAGTAATAAACGCGAAGGCCGCTTTGAACAGGCCGACGGCGGCACCCTTTTCCTCGATGAAATTGGTGATATGCCCGCCGAAACTCAAACCCGCCTGCTGCGGGTATTGGCCGATGGTGAATTCTACCGTGTGGGCGGTCATACTCCGGTCAGGGCTGACGTGCGTATTATCGCCGCGACTCACCAGAATCTGGAAGGTCTGGTTCAAACCGGCCAGTTCCGGGAGGATCTTTTTCACCGCCTGAATGTTATTCGTATCCATATTCCAAAACTGTCAGAAAGACGGGAGGATATTCCCCGTCTGACGCAGTATTTCTTTCAGAAAGCCGCCGAAGAACTCGGCGGTGAAACCAAGATACTTCTGCCGGAGACCGAACAGTTTTTAACCGATCTGGACTGGCCAGGCAATGTACGCCAACTTGAAAATACCTGTCGCTGGCTGACGGTAATGGCGTCCGGCCGCGAGATTCACCTGCGTGACTTACCCCCTGAACTTGGTCGGTCACTGTCCTTTGTCAATAGTGATGAAACCAGAGACTGGCCTGAACTGCTCACCCGCTGGGCACACAATGAATTAACACAGGGCAAACACCAGATTTTGCGACAGGCCGTTCCTGCTTTTGAAAAAGTAATGATAGAAGTTGCGCTGCAACATACCCAGGGGCGAAAGCGTGATGCGGCCGAACTACTGGGCTGGGGTCGCAATACACTGACCCGAAAAATGAAGGAGCTTGATATGTAGGTAGCGCTGCTCACAACAGATGGTAGTATGCTGCCATGCCTTCATTGCCCCATATCGTTCTCTATCAGCCGGAGATTCCACCCAATACCGGCAATATCATCCGCCTGTGTGCAAATACCGGCTGCGAGTTGCATCTGATCGAACCACTCGGCTTTGAGCTGGATGACAAGCGTCTACGCAGAGCAGGCCTGGACTACCGCGAATTTGCCAAATTACAACTGCACGCATCACTGGCAGATTTTTTGAAAGCGCATCCAAACACTCGCCTGCTGGCTTTGAGCACTCACGGCAGCACACCTTATCATCAAATCAATTATTGCGCCGATGACGCCTTATTGTTCGGCCCGGAAACCCGTGGTCTGCCCACGGATTTACTTGCCAGTCTGCCACCACAGCAAACGCTTCGCATTCCAATGCGCGCTCACAGTCGCAGCCTCAATCTCAGTAATACAGCAGCTTTGGTAGTATATGAGGCACTACGCCAGCTCGGCTTTCCCGAGCTGGCGTAGTTAAAAATATAGTTAAAAACGCAGTTATGCGAAGAAGTGCTTACTTTGTATGGTCACTTGAAATACAACAATACCTTGCCGGTTCTGCCGGGCTGGCGTGAAGCCTTAACGGCTGCAACCGCATCACTGATTGGATACTGCTCCTGAATATCACTATAGAACAGTCCGGTAGCACCAAGCTCACCCAGCTCTTTCATAAGCCCACCAAGTTTTGCCGGTGCCTGAGCTGCCAGCCAGCCGGGCAGGTAAAAACCACCTACAGAAGCATTGGCCATCATCAGGTCCCGCGAACAAAAGCTCATCGAAGGCTGACTCAGCGTGCCGTACAGCAGCATTTGTCCACCATCTGTCAGGGAAAGCACCATCTCCTGAGCCAGATCTCCGCCAACACAATCCAGTGCAAAATCAACGCCTTTGCCATCTGTAATGGCTTTTATCTCAGCGCGAAGATCCTGCTTTGAAGTATTAATGACGATATCCCCCAGCGAATGCCCATCTGCTGCCACTGACTTGCCTTCACGCACCAGGCTGATCGTCTTAAAGCCATAGTGACGGCCCAGGGCTGCCACCATTTTCGCCACCGCAGAGGCTCCGGCGCTCAACAATACCCACTGCCCCTCCTTCACTGCCAACACATGCTGCACCATGATCAGAGCCGTTAAAGGATTGATCATCATCAGTGCAGCCTGCTCATCCGGGACAGTATCTGGCAGCGGAGATAATTGTTGCGGGGCCGCAATAACATACTCCTGCCAGGTGCCACTTGGCGGTCCGGCAATCAAACTGACCCGCTTCCCCATCCAGGTGTTTTCATCAGTACCTTCACCACAGGCATCCACTACTCCCACACCCTCACCACCAGGTATGCAAGGCATTGCCGGGTGCAATTTTGTACGCGCCGGATCAAATGTTGGGTCCGTTTCCTGATAATTCCAGATTAATCGCTCAATACCCTCACGATACTCACCGCGAATGTAATTGATATCCGAAGGATGCAGCGCTGCCTTAACCATTCTGACTCTCAGCATACCCGGTGCCACCTCCGGTACCGGCATGTCAATAATCTCAACACCACTGAGGTCATCTGAAACATGTTGTATCTGTACAGCTTTCATTATGCAATTCCTGTTTGGCAGGGATTAAATTTACATCTCGGAATCACCAACCACAATCAACGATGTGGCCGCACGCAGGCGTATTTCCTTTAAGGGCTGATACTCAGGGTCTTCCATAAAAGCTTTAACAGCTGCCTTGTCGGGGAATATGGCTAAAACTACACGTTTTGGCAGCCAGTCACCTTCAAGTACATCAAAGTCGGAAATTCGATGCGTAATCTTGCCTCCATGCTTTTCAATCAATGGCCATACCTGAGGTGGATAAGTTGCGTATTCCTGAGGATCCTTGATGTCGATATCCATTAACATAAACGCTGTCATATTTTATTCTCCGCTTTAGGTTGTGACAGATGTAATAGTGCTGCATTCAGGAATAGAACCCAAATAGCAGGCAGTGACAATGCACAGCCCTATGGTGCTGTCTTCCATCAGGTCTTGTTTGTCAAGTTTGCGACAATTCTGACAATTTAAAGGCCATTTGCAATAACCCATATTGCAATCAACAGGCAGTATCCAAACTGCGGTGGAGAATACATATACCTGATATGTCTCTGATATTTCCATCACATTCTGAATAAGCTAAAGCACCCTAAAATTGAACCTCCTTTCCAAAAGACATAGCCTTTATATGATCTTTATGGCGTAGCAGATCTTATTATTAACCTGGCAATCAAATAGATGAATCTCTCACTATTTGATTGTCGCTCCTGACAATCAGTGGAATTTGTGAAATCCCTTGATTTTCGCAGGACTCGCGCAGGCTTACAGCCTTCGGCCATCGCAATAATACAAAGCATCCACACAACATCCGGGAATCTCAGTTATGAAATGGGCATTTATTGATTATAAGAATATTGGAACTCTCGGAAAAATTGATCTCTCATGTTACGAACAGCTTATCGTATTTCTGGGTGCCAAACAGCCGAGACTGGATTTCGTCGGCATCAAATGTGACAAACCCATTAGATTGACGGCAATACAGCTTAAAGCCATTCAAGCCAACAACCTGGATTTTCATTTAGCGTATTATCTGGGAAAATTTGATAGCAAAGCCCCGGGAAATAACATTTGAGGTTATCAGCAACGACTCTGGCTTCTCGCCCATCATTGCTCATATCAAAACCAATGGTCGACCATGCAAACAAATAAAAATTGCCAGCGCATCGGCAGACATACAAAAGCTCACTCAAAGTCTTTCATCAAAACCCAAAGATAAACGCCCCAAAAAAGTGAGCAGTCTTCGCAATCATATCGCTTCGCACCTGGGTATAAATGGCTACGAGCTTGCATTCAGAATTATTTAAATCAGCTTGTTACAGGAAACATAATAAAAATTTCAGGCAACACTGTCGATTATCCGCATTAACAGAAAAAAATGCCGATTATTTTCAAATAACCGACATTTTCAAAATGTTGAAACTTTACTGATCTGATTAAACGCCCACTTTATCGCGGATGCTCAGTCCGGTAGTCATCAGACCCAAAACCAGCAAAATCAGTGTGCCCGGAACCGGCACCTTGTTTAGCGTCAGAAATTCCTGCGAAGCCCCAAACGGGTTAGGTGTTAACACCGACATAACAGCGGACCAGTCAAAGCTGTCATAAGTGCCGGTGACAACCGTATCATAAAGAATTTGGGCATAGGCCGTCATGGTCACTGAGCCAGGTGTAAAAATATTCCAGACTGCCAGATTCAGATCAGCCTGCTCGGCATAGCTCATGGCAGAAGCCATAGACATCAGATAACCTGCCCGGCTGTATAGCGCTTCATCACCTGCCAATAGATTGAATTTACCGGCGCCAGCCTGAATATCAGCATAATTATAAATATAGGCACTCCAGTTATCACCAACAGAAATACGGGTGTTGTAGTCATCACACATAGCCAATAATGTTGCACTATCAACATTTAATGTATAAAAACCGGCTCTCACACCATCACGCACCTCGGCATTGGCCAATCCCGCCAGCGTGACATTAACAGGAGCAGCAGTTGCTGAACAGGCAAATACAACAACGACAAAAACACTTAAGCACTTTATTACTGTTTTCATGATTATCCCTTCCCTATCAAGTGAGCAAAGCACCAGGCTGATGCTCAATTCAGTTTTAGCGACACATTAATGCGTCATTTTGTTTGGGATAATGCGAAAAAAATGCCAATTACTTTTTTTTATTATTTATCAATAACTTGATAAAAACAGTTGTTTCAGATTTGTATCCAAATTTTGTGAATGTAAAGTTTATAAACATTAACTTGCATGTCAGTGCTCACCGACCCTGTATAGAAATCATTGTATCCACCAGCCAATAAACAACTCATTTACTTCTACAGTCATTACTCCGCCAGTAAAGTCTGCAAATATTCATCAAGCCGCTCCTGTGAACGCTCACCAAAAAGAATATCGCAAACTTCACGCAAACCGGGTGCATCAGTAATATCACGCCGATTTAGCACTAATTCAATTTTAGAGCGTCGGCGCATAAAATCCTCCAGCCGAACAATCATTTCGCGTTGAGCAGCCAGCTCGATTTCACAACGGGTATATTCAGCCTGATCAATTACCAGCCGCGCACAACCAGCATCGGCACGAATACGTTCGAGCAGGTAAAATGCGGCCTCACCGTAACGCCGCCAGAAGCGCTCCGACAGAGGCTCAGACGAACTGGGATCTGTCAGTTTATCCAGATTCATCAGCTTCGCCTGGCACATAAACTCATCGCGCAGCGCCGCACCGGGTTCGCCGTACCATGGTTTGTCACAATCAGAGATATCTATACCAAGCGACTGCACATGCCGGCTTATTTCCCTCCCCACATTCAAACAATCTGTCAGTTTTCCACCAAAAATACTGATATGACAGCGATTATTATCCACCTCAATTACATGCTTGCGAGAGAGCTGCAACCAGTCATCTGCACCCCCGGCACCTGCTATCACCAATGGCCGCACGCCAACACGTTCGGCAATCACATCCTCTTGCGTAAGAGGCTTCTTCAGATCAAGCAGACTGTTGGCATTGGCTAATATAAATTCACGATCTTCATCAGTGACCGATACCAGCGGTGTATCAACGCGTGTATCAGTGGTACCAATACAGGTTTTTGGCCCCATGGGAATCAGAAAAAAAAGCCTGCCATCACTGGCAAAAAAAGTCAGCACCCGGCGGTTATCAGTAACTTTATCAACTATGAGATGAACCCCTTTGGAAAACAAATGTCGATGCCGGGTACTGATTTTCGCCAACTGGTTTTCTTTATCGACATAAGGCCCACAGGCATTAATCAATACTTTGGCCTGAACATTAAAATGCCTGTTACTTTCAACATCGTGCGCCCCTATATGCCAGCACCCATTCTGAAATTGTGCGCTTTCACAGCTCACATAATTAATTGCCACGCAGCCATAATTCAAACTTTTCCGAATAAAATTAAAAACGAAACGGGCATCATTGTCATAGAGGTAACAATCTGAATACTCCAGCCCGCCAGCAGCCTTGCTTGTATTTATTTCAGGTTCTTGTTCTTCAATATATTTTGCTGTCAGATAACGAGGCGGCCGGGTTGCACAACGGCCCATCAACCAGTACAACAACGCACCCAGAAAAACAAAAAAGGCACTGGCCCTGAACCCCCGCTGAACAGTCGTAAAAAAGCGGATCTCCTTCACCGTCGAAGGGTAGGTACGCATTAATTCATTACGGGATTTACAGAGTTTGTTGACCAGCAGGTAATCATGGCTTTCCAGATATTTGATTCCCCCCCAGGCAAGATTGGATGAATTGGAACTGGCACCACTGGCAAAGTCAGCCCGTTCAATCAACGCCACTTTCACTCCCCGCCCGGCCAGAGCCGCTGCAGATACAGCGCCATTAATGCCACCACCAATTATCAAAACGTCAAAATTCTGGTTTTGGAGCTTTTCCAGATTTGTACTGCGTAAAGTGCTGGCTGTCATAGCTCACCGATAATTAAAGTTGTCAGCTTGATAATACTGTAGCGCTCACTGACAAAGCCCCACAATCCATCATTCTGTTTGCATGACACTGGACATCACTTCGCTCAGCACGGACCATAAGCCCCCTTTTATTCAAGATGGGCAATCACATGCTGCCAGAGTCTGCCGAGGTTTATCGCGGCTTGAATTACCCCTGGGGTCGTCACTATAACCCGGGCCAGCCTGAAAAAGTTGCACCCGGCGTTTATTGGGTCCGCTTTCCGATGCCGATGTCACTGGATCATATCAATATCTGGCTGCTTGAAGATGGTGATGGCTGGACAGTTATCGACACCTGCCTTAACCAGGACAGCAGCCGTAAAATATGGGAGCGGCTGTTTCACGACTTCATGGCGGGCAAACCGGTAGTCCGGGTTATCTGTACACACATGCACCCTGATCATGTTGGCCTGGCCGGCTGGCTGGTAGAACACTTTGGTTGCAAGCTATGGATGACCCGGCAGGAATTTTTAATGTGCCGCTCACTGGCCTCTGACACTGGCCGTAACGCACCCGAGGCAGCCCTGCATTTCTATCAGGCCGCCGGTTACAACAGCCAGCAACTGGAGGGCTATCGCAAACGCTTCGGTAATTTCGGCAAGTTCATTTATCGCCTCCCCGACGCCTACAAACGCCTGATAGATGGCCAGACACTGACCATCGGCGGGCGCTACTGGCAAGTGATTGTGGGCAGCGGCCATTCACCGGAGCACGCTTGCCTGTACTGCCCCGCCTTGAAACTACTGATCTCCGGCGACCAGGTACTGCCTCGCATTACGTCCAACGTCAGCGTATTTCCAACCGAGCCAGAGGATAATCCACTGTCAGAATGGCTGATTGCCAGCGCCCGGCTGCGCACTGTTTTACCTGACGATTTGCTGGTTCTGCCCGCCCATGAAACACCTTTTTACGGCCTGCACACCCGCTTGACGCAGCTGATCGAGACTCATAATCGTGATCTGAACAGCCTTTATGAATATCTGGAGCAACCCCGCCGTGCCATCGACTGCTTTGTCGCCCTGTTTCGCCGGGAAATCGACGAATATCAGCTCGGTCTTGCTACAGGAGAGACCCTGGCCCACCTCAACTGCCTGCTGCAACGGCGTCAGGCCAGTTGTGAAACAGATGAACACGGGGTCAACTGGTATCGACAACGGCCTGCGTGCTTCAGCTTTGACTGACAACCTGTCGTTGGCAGACAAATATCGTGAAGCGCTGTGCCAATTTGTAAAGTTGCGTTAAACAGCCATCACTTTATGGATTCAAAGCGATAAAATGGCGGCATCAAAATAAGGGAGCCTTTTTGTGCCAACCCAATATGATCAATCATGCTGCCGCAGCCATTTATTGACACGCCTGAGCATCAGTGCCCTGCTTTGTCTGTGGCTGGGTGCCTGCGCCAGTTCAGCTATCTCACCTCAGGTTCAGGAATTAACGCTGCCTGAACAGTGGACACAAGTGGCCGCTGATGAAAACACACTGACTCAAAGCGATGCTGGTGGCTGGCTGTTGACACTGAAAAGTCCGGAACTGGTCTCGCTGGTCAGTGAGGCCCAGGTTGGCAATCACGAACTGGCCCGCCAGTTCGCCCGCGTACAGGAGCTGGCTTACACCATCACCAGTGAGGGCGCTGATCGCTGGCCGGGTTTTGACCTGGACCTGGGCGGAAACCGCAGTGGAACCTATCCCGATCAAGGCGCAGATGTTTACACGGAAAGCTGGCAGGCCAGCCTCAATTTAAGCTGGGAACTGGATATCTGGGGCAAACTCAGTGACCGGCAACGGCAGGCTGAACTGAACTATCAGGCTGAACTGGCCACTTTGCGTGATCAGCAAATACAACTGGCCACCGACGTAGCCACTGGCTGGTTTGAGACCATTGCCAACACTCATCTTGAAGCACTGCTGAGCCAGCGACTTCACAATGTCAGTGATGATCTGGAAAGCCTGGAACAGGGATTTCGCCGTGGTTTAAGCCCTGCGCTGGACGTCTATCTGAGTCGCAATACTGTGGCCGACAGTCGGGTTAATCTGGCCCGCCAGCAACAGACTCTGCAAGTATCCCTCTCCGAATTACAGCTATTACTGGGACGCTATCCCGATGGCTCACAAATACCCCTCGACAATGGCCTGCCGGATCTTGATCCGGTAACAGCTCTGGGCGCACCCGCCAATCTGTTGCAGCGTCGGGCCGATATCCAGCAAGCCTGGCTCAGCCTGCTGGCAGCCGATGCCGAGCTGGCAGTAGCTCACAAGGATCGTTTTCCAGGCTTCTCACTGACCGGCAGTGTTGGCACGGCATCTGACGCCCTGCACGGCCTGGTTGATGCTGGGCTGTCAAGCTGGACTATTGGCGCCAGCCTGAGTCAGCCCCTGTTTCAGGCGGGCCGTTTAAAGGCACTCGAAGAGCAAGCGCGAACACGTGTAAAACAGGCTGAACAGAGTTATTTGTACACGGTATACAACGCGCTGGCAGAGGTGGAACAGAGCCTCGCCGCAGAAGGCGCACTCAAGGAGCAATTGACCGCCCAGCGTGAATCACGCAGCAATGCAGATCTCGCCTATGAGCTGTCGCTGCAACAATACAGCCGCGGACTGGTGGATTACACCACCGTACTGGAATCGCAGCGCCGCGCCTTTGATGCTGAAACAGCCACCATTGAGCTGCAAAATGAAGCCATTGCCAACCGGATAAAACTTTACCGTGCTCTCGGCGGCGACTTTAGCGAGGCCAACCGTTAAATGAACAAGGCAACCATGACACATTCACCATTGAAATTTCTGCTGCCCCTGATCGTTCTCATTGCATTGTTGAGTCTGGCGGCACTGGCATTAAAAAACCCGCCTTCTGTTAATTTTGCACCACCGGATACAGGCCCGAGGCTAACCGTGGAAGTGCGGACACTCAAGCCGGTTGACTACCGGGTTGTTGTGCCCAGTTACGGTACTGTTCAGCCGCGCACCCAAAGCAACCTGGTGTCGCAGGTAAGCGGAGAGGTCACCTGGGTAAATGCCCAGTTCCGCGATGGAGGTACATTCCATGCAGGAGATGAACTGCTGCGTATCGACCCTCGCGATTATGAAGCTGATCTGCAAATTGCCCGTGCCAGCTTCTATGAAGCCAAACAGGCACTGGCTGAAGAAGAAGCCGAAGGGCAGCAGGCACTGGCCGACTGGCAGCGACTGGGCAATGATGGCGAACCTGACCCGCTGGTACTGCGCACACCCCAATTACTCGCCGCACAGGCAGCGGTTGCTTCCGCAGAAGCCAATTTGCGCAAAGCACAGCTAAACCTTGAACGCACCAGCATTAAAGCGCCCTTTGACGGTCGCATTCTAAGTACTGATGTCGATCTTGGCGAGGTGATCGGCGACAGCAGTCAACTGGCTACAATTTACGCCAGCGACTATGTGGAAATTCGTCTGCCTCTGGCCAATGCCGATCTCGATTATGTCGATCTGCCCGAACCTGGCTATACCGGTGGAGCCGCAGGCCAGAGCATGCCCGTTATCATCCACTCCAGCCTGTCGCGCAACACAGACTGGGAGGGTCGACTGGTGCGCACCGAGGCAGCCATTGACAGTGATTCACACCAGCTACATGCCGTTGCCCAGGTTGATGACCCTTTTCAATTACAGGTTGGCGATAATCAACAGCGGCGCAAACCCCTTAAAATTGGCGAATATGTCACCGCATCCGTCAAGGGCCGTGTATTGCCACAAGTGATTGTCATCGAAAACAGCAGCCTTTATCAGGGCAGCTATGTCTATGTAGTTGAGGACGGATTATTACAGCGCCGCGATGTGGAAATTGCCTGGCAAAACGGTGTTGAATCCATTATCGCCAGCGGTTTACACGCAGGCGATCAACTGGTGGTCACTCCGCTGGGACAGGTGACTTCCGGTACCCGTGTCACTGTTGCCAAAAAAACAACTGCCGACACTGAGGTACTGAATGCGTCAACACACTCTCTGGAGCAGCAATCATGATTGCCTGGTTCGCCCGCAATTCTGTTGCCGCCAATCTGCTGATGTTCAGCATTATTATGGGAGGGGTGCTGGCCATACAGACAGAGCTGACGCTGGAGGTTTTTCCTGATCCTGAGCCAGACACCGTCAGCATCTCGGTTGTCCTGCGCAGCGCCACACCAGAAGATGTCGAACTGGGTATTGCCACCCGCATTGAGGAAGCCGTACAGGATATTGAAGGCATCGACAAAATCACCAGTGTATCGGTTGAAGGCTCAACCTCAATCAGCATCGAACTGGATGACAGCTACAAGGCCCGCGATATCCTCGACGATATTAAAAGTCGCGTTGACGCCATCAACACATTTCCGGCAGACGCAGAAAAACCGGTGGTTAGTCTCGATACGCGCCTTCATGCCGTGATTGATGTGGTTATTTCCGGCAATCTGGCCGAAGATGAACTGCTGGCTTTCGCCGAGCAGACCCGCGATGACCTACTGCGTATCGACGGTATTACCCAGGTTGAATTATCCGGCGTGCGTGATTATGAAATTGCCATTGAGTTGTCTCAGGATTTATTGCGCCAGTACCAACTGACACTGGCAGAAATATCAACGGCCATCGCCAACAGTTCAGTGGATATTTCTGCCGGCAATATGCGCACCGCCGGTGGCGATGTACTGATTCGCTCCAAAGGTCAGGCCTACCGCCGCAGTGATTTTGAACGCATTGTGGTTAAAACCAACACCGATGGCAGCATTATCCGCCTGTCAGACGTGGCCACTGTCAGTGACGGTTTTGAAGAAGAAGCTCTGAGTACGGTATTTAACGGCAAGTCTGCGGCATTTATCAACGTATCGCGGGTTGGCGATCAGAGTGCTCTGGATGTCGCCAACAAGGTGAAAAACTATCTGGATGAACAGCAGGCATCACTGCCCGAGGGAGTTTATCTGGGCTACTGGGACGATGACTCAACCATTTTAAAAAGCCGCCTGGGCACCATGCGCGACAGTGCTCTGGAAGGCGCCATTTTAGTGATTCTTTTACTCGCGCTATTTTTGCGCCCGGCCATTGGTTTCTGGGTTTTTATCGGTATTCCTGTCTCTTTCCTGGGCGGCGTCATCATTATGAGCATGATGGATATCAGCCTGAATGTAATGAGCGCCTATGGTTTTATTATTGCCCTGGGACTGGTGGTCGATGATGCCATCGTGACAGGCGAGAACGTATATACCCACATGCGCGGCAGTGAATCAAGCCTGCAGGCGGCCATCAGCGGCACACAGGAGGTAGCCACCCCGGTTACTTTTGGCGTACTGACAACTATTGCAGCCTTTTTGCCCATCGCTTTTATCGAAGGTCGTATGGGGCAGATTTTTGCTGCTATTCCAGCGGTAGTCATACCTGTACTGCTATTTTCACTGGTTGAATCCAAATTTGTATTACCTGCTCACCTGGCACATCTTCGGGTCAAAAACAACAGTGACGAACTCAGCGCCTGGTCCCGCTGGCAAAGCCGTTTTGCGAGCCGTTTTGAACAGAGCATTGTGCACTTTTACAAACCGGCACTAAAAGTTGCCACTGCACACCGCTACACCACACTGGCAGCCTTTGTCGGCGCTTTTGCACTGATTATTGCCCTGATCAGCAGCGGCTGGATGCGCTTTGTTTTCTTTCCCAATATTGAAGGTGAACGCGGTACAGCCAGCCTGACCATGCCGGTGGGTACTCCTTTTGAGATAACCGATGCCTACATCAACCGGATCAGTGCAGCAGCCCGTGAGCTACAGGAAAAATACCGCGATCCCGAATCGGGCAATAGCCCCATCGTCAATATCCTGACGTTAACCGGCTCATCAGGCAGCGGTCGCGGTGCCAGCAGCAATGTCGGCACGGTCAGCTTTGAAATGACACCATCTGAAGAACGTATTGGCAGCATCAGCACCTCAGCCCTGGTCAATGAATGGCGGGATAGCGTTGGCAATATACCCGGAACAGAATCGCTGACGTATAACTCTTCACTGTTTCGTGCCGGTGATCCGATCAATGTTCAACTCAGTGGTAAATCACTGGCCACACTGGAAGAGGTTGGCAATCGGGTAACAGAACAACTGTCCACCTACGACGGCGTGTTTGATATCGCTGACAGCCTGTCCGATGGCAAGGAAGAACTGCATGTTGAACTGACTCCCCAAGGCTATGTACTGGGTCTGAGTCGCAGTGATGTTGTTGGCCAGATTGGCAATGCCTACAAGGGTTCTCAGGCTCAACGTATCCAGCGTGGGCGAGATGATATTCGCGTACTGGTACGGCTGCCGCGCTCAGAACGCAATAATATTGAATCCCTGAATAATATGCTGATAACCACCCCTGCCGGTGGCGAGGTACCACTGAGCCATGTGGCCACACTGATACCGGGCAAAGGGCCTTCACGCATTATGCGTATTGATGGTTATCGCGTACTGAGCATCACAGCTGATGTACTCAAGGAACAGGTCAATATGACGGCCCTCAACAGTGACCTGACAGCCTATCTTGACCAACTGCTCCAGCAGTTCCCCGGCATTACCTACACACTGGAGGGAGAGGCCCGCGAGCAACGTGAATCCTTTGGCAGTATGCAGTCCGGGGTTATTGCTGTGCTATTTGTTATCTACTGCCTGCTGGCATTACCACTGCGCTCCTATACGTTGCCACTGGTGGTAATGTCGGTCATCCCTTTTGGCCTGATTGGCGCAGTTCTTGGTCATTGGCTGCTGGATTCTGATCTGACGCTGCAAAGCGTTCTTGGCATGATGGCCTTGATTGGTGTACTGGTGAATGATTCGCTGGTGCTGGTGGATTATTGCAACCAACGTCTGAGGGCCGGTGACACACTGGAAAACGCCATTATTGACTCAGGTGTATCGCGTTTCAGACCGGTATTTCTTACGTCAGCAACAACATTTTTTGGTCTGTTGCCCCTGCTGATGGAACGCTCTATCGACGCCCAGTTTTTGATCCCAATGGCTATCTCACTGGGCTTTGGTATTATCTTTGCCACAGTGATTACCCTGATTCTGGTTCCAACCAACCTGTTGATCGCCCGGGATCTGGGCAGGTTACTCAAAGGCAGGTCTCATACAGACCCGGTAGCGGGCGATGTGCACAAAATCTGAGTGCCTGCACATCACCGCCTCAGCACCATCAGTATTTGGTAATGATCTCTTCCACATCCCGCAGCCGGTCTTTGCCAAAATACATGTCATTATTTATAAAAAAAGTGGGTGAACCGAAGTTGCCCCGCTCAACCGAATCATTAGTTAACTGCATCAGCTCACTTTTTACGGCTTCAGTACCTGCTGTGCTCATCAGGCTCTCAACCGGTAGATCTGCCACCGCCAATACTTCACCAATTACTGCCGGGTCATCCATTTTTCTCTGGTCGCGCCACATGGCTGTAAATACCGTATCAATATAGGTTTTATAGATATCTACAGACAGCTGACGGGCGGCAACAGCACCACGCATGATATGCAGTGTATTTACCGGAAAATGTGGATTCATCTCAAATTCACCGGCCAAACCATGTCGCTCAATGAAGCGGCGCATTTCAAGAAACTCATACTCATTCTTGTTGCGGATGCCTTCATTGGCCTGCATTGGTGAACGATTGTTAGTGAGCTTGAATACACCACCAAGTAACACTGGCACATAGTCAAAAGATCGATGGCTTCGCGCCTCGATGGCAGGTAAAACCTTATGCGACAGATAGGCATTGGGGCTGCCAAAATCAAAGTGAAATTCCAGTTTGCAGGTCATAACTTACTCCGTATCTGTCTGTATAAATTTATTGGCGCTGCACTCAGCGCTGTCCTGTTACCACTTTTCAGCACAAGGACGCAGATCAAGCTCAAAGGTCCAGGCATCGCGTGACTGACAATGCAACTGCCAATAGGCCTCAGCAACCGAAGCTGGCTTCATCAGCGCATCTTCGGGTAGTTCATCCACAGCCACTCCTTCGCTGGTCATACGCTCACGGACCCACATCGTATCCACAGGTGAATCAATTATCAGGTGGGCAACATGGATATTTTGCGGTCCCAATTCCCGTGCCATCGCCTGGGCCATTGTTCGCAAACCCGCCTTGGCACTGGCAAAAGCAGCATAACCCGAGGCGCCACGTACACTGGCAGTTGCACCTGTAAAAAAAATTGAGCCATATCCCCGAGGCAGCATATAACGGGCTGCCTCCCGGCCACTGAGAAAACCACCGTGACAAGCCATCTCCCAGACTTTGCGGAAAACCCGCTCTGTAGTTTCCAGCAGGGGAAAGTAAACATTGGCGCCGACATTGAAAATCACCACTTCCAAGGGACCAATATTGCTTTCAATATCAGCAAATACTCCGGTCACACTCTCCTCTGAGCGGGCATCCAGCGCAAAACCACAAGCACGGCCACCCGCACGATTGATTTCCTCCACCAGCGGCGTCAGTTTGTCGGCATTACGTCGTCCCAGGCAGATCGAATAACCCTCTCGCGCAAAGCGTCTGCCAATTTCTGCACCAATGAAATCACCGGCTCCCACAACCAGAACAGCACCTTTTGATGTTGACGACATGTGTGCTTCCCCACTCAAAAGCATCAGTAATGGTTGCATGATAAAACCATCGAGTTTTATCATGCAACTGGAATTTGATTCAGCTCGACAGGTAGAATCTGTCTATGAAGTACAAACGCTTTGATCATATGAAATGCTCTGTGGCCCAGACTCTCGATATAATCGGCGAACGCTGGAGCCTGCTTATTATCCGGGATATTTTTTTTGGCGCCCGCCGTTTCAGTCAGATTCAGCGCAGTCTGGGCATTGCCAAAAATATTCTGAGTGCCCGCCTGAATCATCTGGTAGATGAAGGTATTCTCAGTCGAAACCAGGCAGAAGGCAGCGCTCATACTGAATATCGTTTGACCCGGATGGGGCTGGATCTGCAACCGGTACTGCTTGCCATGGCTCACTGGGGAGACCATTATCGACCTGAACAGGAAGGCCTTCGAGTGGAATTTATCGAACGCAAAACCGGCAAGCCGATTCGCAAAATGGCTGTAATCAGTGCCGCAGGCGAAACACTGTCGGCGCTGGACATAAAAGCCATTCCAGGCCCGGCAATGGCCGGAGAAAGCCTTGGTTTCAAAGGTTAATGTTTACCTGCAAAACACCCACTTAACAACAAGATTATCAATATGAAAATAGCCTCCTGGAATGTCAACGGTATACGTGCCGTAATGAAGAAAGACTTTGCTGCTTCGATGGCCGCCATGAATGTAGACGTACTCTGTTTGCAGGAAACCAAAGCACAGGACGATCAGGTATTGGAGGCGCTCATTGACATCGAGGGCTATCATATCCATACAAACAGTGCTGTGCGCAAAGGTTATTCCGGCGTTGCCATCCTCAGTCGTGAAAAACCACTGAATATAAGTGCCGATATTGGCATTGAGGAGCACGATCAGGAAGGTCGTGTGCTGGTCGCCGAATTTGAGAATTTCTTCCTGCTGACGGTATACACCCCCAACTCCGGCAGCGAACTGGCCCGCCTGCCCTATCGCCAGAACTGGGACCGCGCCTTCCTCGACTATGCCAAAAAATTACAGACTCAAAAACCTTTGTTAATGTGCGGTGACTTTAACGTGGCTCACCAGGCTATCGATCTGGCGCGCCCCAAACCAAACTACAACAAGAGCGCTGGCTACACCCAGCAGGAAATTGATGGCCTGAACAATATACTGGCCGCAGATTTTATCGACACATTTCGTTATCTGCACCCGGAGACGGTAAAATACAGCTGGTGGAGTTATCGTGCCGGCGCCCGAACCAAAAACATTGGTTGGCGGATTGATTATTTTCTTGCCTCCAAAGCATTGATAGAGACATCGCTAAAGGCCGCCGAAATCCATAATGACATTCATGGTTCGGATCATTGCCCGGTATCTGTAACGTTGAAAATCTGATATCAAAAACCTCCATGACTACCACCTGCCAGCACACAAAACCGGATTAACAGCACTTACCTGAGCGCATCCTGGTCGCCTCTGCCAACTAAATAAAAAGTTCGGCTTTGCGGATGATTTTCTGAGAAACTATAGCCTGAAGGCTACATTCAGGCCATA
The DNA here is from genome assembly GCA_047974765.1 of Parahaliea sp. Classification (GTDB taxonomy): domain Bacteria; phylum Pseudomonadota; class Gammaproteobacteria; order Pseudomonadales; family Halieaceae; genus JBKECP01. The sequence continues at coordinate 126,808 of JBKECP010000031.1, forward strand.
ACGTCCAATCAATCCATTGTGGGAACAGGGATGTATAAACAAATTTTGATCGTTCTGTTTTTCTGTCTGGCGATAAGCGGCATTACTGGCAGTAATACCGCCACAGCAACAACGATAAACCTTGAAGACTGGCACAGCTGGGTTGAAGAAAAACACCCCGATCTGGCCTGCCCCTGGCAGACCATGCCCAATCTGCAACATCACTGTATCTGGCCGGGACATTTGCGAATCAAAGCCGATAAACAGGGCGCCACTTTTGAATATGAAGTGAGCGTATATCGCAACGGAACAATGACTGCACTGCCTGGTGACAGTCGTTATTGGCCACAGCAGGTTTTGCTGGCGCATGAAGCTGCGCCGGTCATTGATCGTGATGGCCTGCCTTATCTGCTGCTGAACAAAGGTCAACACCGTGTATCAGGCAGTATTGTCTGGGCAAAAAAACCAGCTCAGCTACGCATTCCCGCCACTATTGCCTTGCTGGATATTCAGAGTGACGGTCGCCCCCTGATGGCTGATCGCCGCGGTGATCACATTCTGCTCTCAGGAGAAACCGTTCAAACCACCCAGGGCCAGAACGGCCTGTCCATTGAGGTCTACCGCAGACTCGACGACGGTATTCCCATGATGCTGACGACACAAATTCAACTTGCCGTCAGTGGGGCACCCCGCGAAGTGCGCTTTGGGTCTGTACTTCCCGAAGGGCTTACGGCAGTAAGCATTAACAGCCACCTGCCTGCACGACTGGAGCCCGATGGCAGTATGCGCGCACAACTGAAACCTGGCGAGCACACTATCAGTGTTGTCGCCCGGTTTAACAGCAACCCGCAAAGTCTGCAATTTTTACAGACAAGTTATGGCGGTTGGCCACAGGTTGAATATCTGTCATTTAATGCTGATACCACTTTGCGCCAGCTGAAAATAAGTGGCGCACGCCCTGTCGATACCAATCAGGTGCGCATTCCATCTTTATGGGCCCAACTGCCCGGTTACCGGGTGGATGCAACAACCGTACTCTCTCTGGAAAGTGAAACCCGTGGCGATCATTCACCGGCAGCCAATGAACTCAATGTTCAGCGCCAGTTATGGCTGGATTTTGATGGCCAGGGTATCACGGCCCTTGATCGTATCAGTGGCAACATGACCAATGCCTGGCGCCTGGATGCTGCTGAAAACGTAACTATTGGCCGTGCCAGTGTAAGCGGCTCACCCGTACTGATTACACGTTACCAGGATCAGCAGGGTATTGAGATCAGAAGTCCCGGCATCGATCTTTTTGCTGTTACCCGTCAGGCAGCCATTAATGAAATACCGGCTGTTGGTTGGCAGGCAATGGCAAAAAACTGGAAGGCCAGCCTGCATTTACCGCCGGGGTGGCGCCTGCTTTACGCCGAAGGCGTTGATAGCGTACAGGGCGCCTGGATTAACCAATGGGATTTGTGGGATGTATTTTTACTACTGGTAATAGTGGCTGCCACCCGCAAACTATTCAATATTCGCGTAGCCGCTCTGGCCGGGTTGACTTACTTTCTGGCACAGCAGGAACACAACACCCCGCTGGGACTACTGCCCGTACTATTGATCATCATTGCATTACTGCCGCTGGCCCACTACTGGATTCGTCACATCCTGCTGGTCGTTGCAGGCTTAATCAGTATTTGTGTGGTGATACTGTTTCTGGGTTTTGCCGTGGAATCTTTTCGCCTGGCGATTTACCCCTCACTGGAACGCCATTCCGTGGGCGAATATCAGCACTCAACTTACGCCAGATCAAACGATGCCGATTATATATCTGAGGTCACATTATCTGAACCAGTGGAAGCTGTTGCCGGTACATCAAGATCCCAGTCGAAATCAGACCCGCTCAAATCAAAGACACCCAGAATCACTGCGCCGGTGAATTTGTATCAGATCGATGACAGTGATCGTGTTCAAACAGGTCCAGGCCAACCCACCTGGACATGGAATTACGCTCAACTACGCTCCAGTGGGCCAGTGGATGCTCAACATCAACTACAGCTGTATTTTTCCAAGCCCTGGATGACTATTATCTGGCGCATCCTTATGGTCTTGAGCACCGGCCTTTACAGCGCAATCATATTGCACCGCCTGCTGAGGCAAGGCTGGAATAACACTCCAAATAATCCTGAGAATGGAAACAAAGTGGTGATACCAACTGCAATACAGACATCCACCGTTGCTATGCTGCTGGCTGTGTTGCTGCCTTTAATTCAACCAGCCACGGTACAAGCGAATGATTACCCGCCATCCTACCTGCTGACTGAGCTGGAACAACGCATACTGCGCACGCCAGACTGCCTGCCACAGTGCATTGGCATCAATCAGGCCCGGCTACAACTGAGCGGCTCTACCTTGCAACTCAACGCAGATGCATTTGCCGGCGCCCATGTTGCGCTGGCTCTACCGACATTAAGTGGCACCATGCAATGGCGGCAGGTGTTGGGCAATGGTGAACCACTACCGCTGTCACGCGACAAGAATGGTATTGTGTTTGCGGCCCTGACTCCAGGCCACACTCAGCTGGAATTAACAGCACAGGCAAGCAGTGAGCAGGTTTCACTGACCTTTCCCGTTGCCTTGCACAACCTTTCTGTTGACGCCAGTGGCTGGCAACTGGAAGGGCTGGTCGATGGCCGCGCCATCAATAATGCTATCAGTCTGACCCGTATCGACCCAGGGCAAAAGCTGATTGAAAATAGCCTGCGCCCGGATTCCGCACCTCCTTTTGTGCGGGTATTACGGCATATTTCACTCAACCAGCAATGGACAGTGGAAACCAGTATCATCAGGGTTGCGCCTGGTAATGGCGCTATTTCTGTACAGATACCCCTGATCGAAGGCGAGCGCCTGCTGACGGAAATTGGCACTGTGCGCGATGGCGCACTATACGCTCACCTGGCTCCCAACCAACAGCGTCTTTCCTGGACATCACGGCTTGAACCGGTGAATCAACTGCACTTGCAGGCCAGCACCGATCTACCTTTGGTTGAAGAGTGGCAATTTACACCTTCATCACGCTGGCGTCTTGATTACAGCGGCCTGCCACCGGTTAAATCTGGCAGCACTGCCGCCACCTTGTCACCGACATTTAAACCCTGGCCCGGTGAAACACTGGAAGTGGCGATTGTATTGCCAGAGGCCGTGGAGGGACCAACTCATACCATTGAAGATGCATATTTGTATTACACAGCGGGTGACCGTCTGCAGAAATCAACCCTGGATTTACGTATTCGTGCAAGCATCGGGGAAGATTTCACTATCGGCCTGCCTGCCGATGCAGAAATTCTCAGTCTTCAGTATGCAGACAGAATGCTCAACCTCCCCAGCGGACATCAGGTAACAGTTGCTCTGCGCCCTGGTGATCACCTGCTGCGAGTAGAGTTTCAGCAACGCACCGCACAGGGTATTTTACAGCGCACCCCCAGTCTGGAGCTACCCGGTGGCACCACCAATCTACGCATCAACTACACACTGCCGGAGGACCGTTGGCCACTCTACCTCAACGGCCCGGCAATCGGCCCTGCCATGCTTTACTGGGGTGTGCTTTGTGTTGTTCTGCTGGGTGCATTCAGCCTGCACTGGCTGGGCAAAAGGCTGGAATTCGAGCTGCCTATTTCACTGATCGGCTGGGTGCTATTGGGTATTGGTCTGTCCACCGTCAATGCCTATGGCGTGATAGCAGCAGCACTGTTTATGTTCGCCCTTGCCGCGCGGCGCAAATATATCAACCCACAACAGTTCATACCGACTAATTTCAATCTGCTACAAGTTGCTCTGGTGATACTTGGTGTGATTGCCGCCATCAGTATTTTGTCAGTGATACCACTGGGTTTACTGGCAGACCCACAAATGAAAGTTGTCGGTAATGGCAGCTATAATCACAGCTACAAATACTATCAGGATATAGCCGGTGCAGGTGATTTTCCAAAGGTCACCGTGGTCAGTGTGCCACTGATGGTCTACCGCGCAGTCATGCTATTGTGGTCACTGTGGTTATCGATGCGCATTATTGCCTGGGCACAGTGGGGTTGGCAGTGTTATAGCCACGGCGGCACCTGGCGAAGTAAAAACCCAGTGGACAGCTCTGCCAAATAAAGGGTCAAAAATCATCTATAAAAACAGTCTCTGGCTGGCGGTATTCATCGACATCAGCACCAGCCAGAGACTCGATCTGACGTGATAACAAGCTAAAAAAACAGCGGCTGAATTAATGGCGCAACGTGCAGAAAGTTGAAACGTTGTCCTGCCAACGGGTTAAAAGTTGGGTGGGCGGGTGAATCCGCGAATAAACCGGCGGACTCAGGATTTTATTGACTCGGCAAGTTTTTAGCTGAATTAATAAACGGCTCATAGATGTGTCGCCGCAGGCTGCAAGCCTGCGCGAGCCCTTGAAAATCAAGGGATTTCACACATTCCGCCGATTGTCAGGTTAATAGTTAAATCGTCATCAACTCGCCAGCTCGGCCAAATCCCCCTTGCTCTCCAACCAGTTTTTTCTGTCGGCCGAACGTTTTTTGGCCAGCAACATGTCGAGCATGCCGTCGGTTTCGTCGCCGGCGTCGATCACCAGCTGTACCAGTCGGCGGGTGTCCGGATCCATAGTGGTTTCACGCAGCTGGATGGGGTTCATCTCACCCAGACCCTTGAAACGCTGAACGTTGACCTTGCCGCGTTTTTTTTCGGCTTCGATACGGTCGAGAATGCCCTGCTTCTCGCTCTCGTCAAGAGCGTAGAACACTTCTTTGCCTACATCGATACGATACAGGGGCGGCATGGCCACATAGACGTGACCTGCGCTGACCAGTGCCCGGAAGTGGCGCACGAAGAGAGCACAGATGAGGGTGGCGATATGCAGACCATCGGAATCGGCATCAGCGAGGATGCAGACCTTGTGGTAGCGCAGGTCGGATAAATCATCCGAGGCCGGGTCGATGCCCAGTGCCACCGAGATATTGTGTACCTCCTGGGAGGCGAGGATTTCCTGCGAGTCCACCTCCCAGGTATTCAGAATCTTGCCGCGCAGCGGCAGGATGGCCTGAAATTCACGATCTCTTGCCTGTTTGGCGGAACCACCGGCGGAGTCGCCCTCCACCAAAAAGAGTTCACCGCGGGCAGGGTCTTCACCAGAGCAGTCGGCCAGCTTGCCGGGCAGGGCAGGGCCGGAGGTGACTTTTTTACGGGTGACCTTTTTGGCCGAGCGCAGTCGTCGCTGGGCGTTGCTGATGCACAACTCGGCCAGTTTTTCGGCCTCTTCGGTGTGCTGATTGAGCCACAGGCTGAAGGCGTCTTTGGCCACACCTGAGACGAAGGCGGCCGCTTCCCGCGAAGACAAGCGCTCCTTGGTCTGCCCGGAAAACTGTGGGTCTTCCAGCTTGGACGACAGCACATAACAACAGCGCTCCCAGACATCATCAGGGCTCAGCTTGACGCCCCTTGGCAGCAGACTGCGCAGCTCACAAAACTCACGCATGGCATCCAGCAGGCCGGTGCGCAATCCGTTGACGTGGGTGCCGCCCTGGGCGGTGGGAATCAGGTTGACGTAGGACTCGGCCACCACTTCGCCACCTTCGGGCAGCCATTGCAAGGCCCACTCCACCGCCTCTGAGCTGCCGCTGAAGCTGCCGGTAAAGGGCTGCTCCGGCAGGCAGGGGAAGTCGATAGTTGCATCGGTCAGGTAGTCGGTGAGGCCGTCTTCGTAGTACCACTCGCTGCTCTCACCCTTTTTCTCATCCAGGAAGGTGACTCGCAGGCCGGGACACAGCACTGCCTTGGCCCGCAGCACATGCTCCAGCCGCGGCACCGAGAAGTTGACGGAATCGAAGTATTTGGGGTCGGGGGTGAAATGCACGGCGGTACCGGTATTGCGCTTGCCGCAGCTGTCGATCACAGCCAGGTCAGACTTTTTGTCACCACCGGCGAAGACGATGCGATGTACATTGCCATCGCGGCGAATAGTCACCACCAGTTCGCTGGACAGTGCATTGACCACCGACACGCCAACCCCGTGCAGGCCGCCGCTAAACTGGTAATTCTTGTTGGAGAACTTGCCGCCCGCGTGCAGGGTGGACAGGATCACCTCCACCCCCGGCTTGCCCTGCTCCGGGTGGATATCCACCGGCATACCGCGACCGTTGTCAGTGACCGACAGGCTGCCATCTTTATACAGCACCACGTCAATCCGGTCGGCGTGACCGGCCAGCGCCTCGTCGACACTGTTGTCGATGACTTCCTGGGCCAGGTGGTTGGGGCGGGTGGTGTCGGTGTACATGCCGGGGCGCTTGCGCACCGGCTCCAGCCCGGTGAGGACTTCAATATCTTCAGAGGTGTACTGACTCATTACTCGCAGATCGGTCTCAAATTTGACGCGCCATTGTACACAAGCAGAGACCGCTGTAACGCCCCTCCGCTACAGGCAGCCACTTTTTTATCAGCAGTTGATACAGCTCACAATCAGCGATCATCCGGCTTTTCCCGGGAGGATGCCTCTTTTTTCAGATAGCCCCGCTGTTTGAGATTGACCTCAAAGGCTTCACCCTGCACCCGCTGCACGGCGGTTTTAAGGCGTCCATCAGGGTAAAGCTGTAGCCAGCGATAACCAGGCGGTTGTGGATCGGCCTGAAAATCCTCACTGCCAGGCATGAACTGCACGCAGGTTGAAGGCGAGGCCAGCAAGCGGCACTGCCCGTGCCAACGGTCTACTTCCTGATGGATATGCCCCCACAGCAGGGCGCGCACGCCACTGTAGCCTTCAATAACGGAAAATAATGCATCAGCATCGACAATGCGCTGTTCATCGAGCCAGGCACAGCCAATTGGCACCGGCTGGTGGTGCATACAAATCAGGCTGAACAGACCCAGAGCAGCACCGTCATTCAGAGCAACCGCCAGGGCGGCCAGCTGGTCAGAACCAATTTCACCGCCGATCTCACCGGGAACCTGGGAATCCAGCAGGATGATCTGCCAGCGACCGGCGCGAATACAAAAAGGCAGCAGATCGCTGCCACAGGCGAGCATAGCCTGGCGATTATCGTGATTGCCGGGCAGCCAGTACTGACGGGGGCAAACAGCCGTCAGACAAGTGTGCAAACGGCTGTAGGCAGCAGTGGCACCAGCATCTGCCAGATCACCCGTCACCAGCAACAAATCCGGCTGCCATTTATCCCGCTGCACCTGCCTGATCACCGCCTGCAAAGTGCGATCGGTATCCAAACCCAGCAAACAGCCACCAGCATGCCCGCTGAGATGGCAATCGCTGATTTGCAAAATACGCAACGGCGCTTCTGCGACAGGTACGTCGATATCAATGACAGAGGCTTCCATCGTATTCAAAGCAGGTACAGCCCTCAGTCTTCAAGCACAGAAGGTATAAAACCGGGCATATGCAGAGCGCGACCATGACCCAGACAATGCTCCAGCCATTCAGCCAAAAACTGATTTTGCCCCAGCTTTTCATCTTTCTGGTGCATTTGTGTATTGGGATAATCATAGCGTGCGGCAATCCAGCGCCTGGCTTGAAAGGCGCCGACCTCAAGCATTGCGGCATCGTGATAGGCACGCACCTCCAGTCGCAGATTGCCCGGCCATGTACCTATCTTACAATGCTGGCCAAGACGAAAAATCGTGGTGTAACGACTGCGCTCAAGCACCTCCACAAGTACATGCGCTCCATCGATCTGGAATGTCCGGCAATTACTGTGCTCGTAGTCGGGGAACAAGCGCAGCAGGCGCACATAGTTGGCTTCACAAACAGCGTGAAGACTGGCGATATCCAGCTTGTATTGTCGCTTGCGTGAACGTTGCAGACTCATCAAAAACTCCAAACAGGTACTTGCCCCAATACCGGGCTGCCAACAAGGGCAAAAGTGTAGCATCTGACTGTCAGATCTCAGCGCTATTTGCCCCCATTGTCAGAAGATTGTGCGCTGTGCGGTATTTTCTGACCAAAGAAATTAAATTTAGTGCGCAATCAGTGGTCTGCAAGTATAAAATTGCTGTTTAAACATGTCGGCAGGCCTTATATTGCCTTCGATTCACATGCACAGCTATGGCAGTGCTGTTAAACTTCGCACCTGCATACCATTTTCCGCTTGTTCAACAGGAAACCCCCTATGAAAAAACGCAGAATTACGCTGCTGGCGCTGGCACTTTCTCTGAGCGGTGCTGCCGCACAGGCCGAGTCCCTGCGCGATATTTACGAGCTGGCACTAGCCAATGATGCTCAACTTAAAACCGAGGAAGCACAGTACAAGGCCAACCTTGAAACTGAAAATCTGGGCCGCGCCGCCCTGTTACCACAAATCAGCGGCAACTACAGCTACACTAATGATGACCAGGATGTTAAGGCGCAAAGCCTCGGCCTCAATAATGCCGGCGCTCTGGCTGCTATTAACACCAGGACCAACACAGACACTGACACCGATGGCTATCAGGTCACACTGAGTCAGGCTATTTTTGATCTGCCTGCCTGGTTCACTTTTAAATCCGGCAAGGAAGTCACCAGGCAGGCTGAGGCCACCTTTGCTGCCAACCAGCAGAACCTGATTGTACGGGTGGTGGAAGCCTACCTGACCGTACTGCGCGCCCAGGACAACCTGTCAGCTTCCAAAGCCGCCGAACGCGCCTTTGAACGCCAGCTGGAACAAACCCAGCAGCGCTTTGAAGTGGGTCTGATTGCCATTACTGATGTCTATGAAGCACAGGCAGCTTACGACCTCTCTCACGTCAATCGCATTGTGGATGAAAACAACGTGAAAGTGGCACTGGAGAACCTGTCAGTGCTGACTGGCCAGTATCACGATAATCTCGACGTGCTCATTGACGAGTTTGAAGCCAAACTGCCGGAACCGATGGACCGCGCCCAGTGGGTGGACTTTGCACTGGAGAACAACTTCAATCTGCAAGCCGCCCGCTATGGCGAAGAGGCCTCGCGCATTACTGCCAAGGCCCGTAAATTTGAGCATGCTCCACGTATTGTCGGCAGCTATGTCTATCAGGACTACGACACGGATGGTGACATTGATATCAAGCCTTCTTCTCCTCTGACCAGCTCACCCGACCGTGATCTGGAGCTGAACCAGTGGCAAATCAGTCTGCAAGTGCCTATTTTCAGTGGCGGTGCTGTCAGTGCTAACCGCCGCAAGGCCGCCGAGGAGTTCAACGCCGCCCGTGAGAGCCGCGTCAACCTGATTCGCAACACTGTCACCAGTACCCGCTCACTGCATATGACAGTGGTCAGCGATGTATCACGGGTGGCGGCACGCAAGCAGAGCATTGTTTCGTCCAAAAGCGCCCTGGATGCTACCCAGGCGGGATATGAGGTGGGCACCCGCAACGTTGTTGATGTGCTCAATGCACAAAACACGCTGTTTGCCGCCCAGCGCGACTACGCCAACAGCCGCTATGACTATATTGTCGACATGCTGCGCCTGAAGGAAGCTGCGGGCTTGCTCAGCCCGGAGGATATCTACACACTCGACGATGCACTCAAAAACGCCCCGGCACCGACGGCTAGCAGCACCAGCTCACCCTGATATTCACTCCCCGGGCCGCCTCTTTTTGAGGTGGCCCAAATGACTACCTGCCAGCTACATCCCCGCCAGCTCCTGCTCAATCAGTGCCAGCAAATGTCCCCTGGCACCACGATTGGCAGCCACAACCTGCTTGCCCGCAGCGCCCATACGGCGGCGCACATCAATATCCGCCAGCAGTTTCAGCAAGACCGCAGACAGATCTGCCGGTGCAGCCAATTGCTCCATCGCACCGGCAGCCAAGAGTAAATCGCTAATCTGCTGGAAATTGAACATCCATGGCCCGGCCACCACCGGCACTCCCCAGGCAGCGGCCTCCAGTACATTATGGCCGCCGTGCTCGATCAGGCTGCCCCCCATAATCACCAGGCTGGCGGCACCAATCAATAACAGCAACTCACCCATGGTATCGCCCAGCAATATATCGTCTGCCTGCCCCGGTACTTTTTTCGATGAGCGTCGCACTACCCGCCAGCCAGCGGTCTCACACTGTTTACAGACGCTGTCAAAACGCTCAGGATGGCGCGGTACCAGCACCAGCAGACAATCGGGATATTGCTTGCGAACTGCGGCAAAAGCCTGCAAAACCAGCTCGTCTTCACCGGGATGAGTGCTGGCAGCCAGCAATACAGGCCGCGAGTCACTAGCCAAAACCGTACGCAGTATGCGGGCCTGTTCGCGCAGCTCAGAACTCAGCTCAATATCAAATTTGATGCTGCCGGTAACGGTCAGACGTTCCCTCGGCAGACCCAGCTCAACAAAGCGTTCACCGTCATCACCGGATTGGGCCGCCACTCTGTCCAGACTCTGCATCATTGTGCGGGTGAGCGAACCGAGCCGGGCATAACCGCGGGCAGAACGCGCCGACAAACGGGCATTGGCAAGTATCACCCGACAACCTGACGCCTGACAGTAATGCAGCATATTGGGCCAGAGCTCTGTTTCCATCACAACCAGCAGATTTGGCCGTAGCTGTTCGAGAAAACGACATACAGCGCCCGGCAGATCCCAGGGAGCATATACATGAAAAACCCGCTCACCAAAGAGTGTGCGCACCCGTTCGGAGCCGGTTGGCGTGGTGGTGGTAACGGCGATGCGGGCCTGCGGGTAACGCTTGAGCATGGCCTCGATCAACGGTGCTGCCGCCAGGGTTTCACCAACAGACACCGCATGCACCCAGATCAGTGGTTCGTCATGTTCTGAGTCATCAAGTCCTGGCCCATCAAAAAAACCCAAACGCTCCGCCAGCCGCTGCCGGTACTGTGGCGCCAGCCGCGAGCGCCACAGCATGCGCGTGATCACTGCGGGAACCAGCAGGTAATACAGCAAACTGTAGGATCGACGCATCCACCCTTCTCCTGTTCAGACCAAAGGCGCAGAATACCCTTCCGCCCAACCACTCGCCAGCGGGAACCTGTCAACCAATACGCAGCGGTCAGGATCCGCCGCCTGCTGTCAACAACGAAGGAGAACGTATGGTCACACTGCCCGCCGGTTTTGAACAGATACGGGGTTTTTTGAGTCCGGCAGAAGGTTTGGCGCTATATCGCTACGCCCGCGCTGCTTCTGCTCTTGGCCCGATACTGGAGATTGGCAGTTACTGCGGCAAATCAACCCTCTGCCTGGGTACAGGCGCAAGCGCAGCTGAGGGCACTGTGTACGCAATTGATCACCACGGTGGCTCGGAGGAGCACCAGCCCGGTGAGTTCTTCCATGATCCAGCGCTGTATAACAAGCGGGAAGAACGCTTTGACAGTTTTGGAGAATTTCGCCGCAATATACGCAAGGCCAATCTCGAAGACGTTATCGTGCCGGTAGTAAGCCACTCAAAAACCGCAGCCCGCCATTGGCGTACACCACTGGCGATGGTCTTTATCGACGGTGGACACAGTCTGGATGCGGCCCTCGATGATTACCGTGGCTGGAGCACCCATCTGCTGCCAGGCGGTATTCTGGCGATACACGATATCTTTTCCGACCCCGCCGAGGGCGGGCAGGCTCCCTGGACCATTCTACAGCTGGCGCTGCAATCAGGCCTGTTTGAGGAGGTGGAGCAGATTGACACGCTGGCAATTTTGCGCCGACTTTAGACGCTCCTCCCACTCTGAGCATATCGAAGCTGCAATTCCATGCAATATAGTCGAAGTTAGCAGGCATCGAGAAGCAGAGTCCTGGCAGGGACCGTCCTTAAACCCGTGCTTACCAATACTGAAATCAGGGCTTGCATTGGCTACGCCAATAATTATTGCCAACTTAATAATAGAGGTGAGGTCGCTTTCACAGTAGTGACTTTGTAAGGGGCTTCACGGCCCCATTGTCCACACTGCGGCCATAAGTATAGGTTCCATTCTTGTCACCCAACAGAAACGTACCCATGAACGGATTAATCTCCGATTCGTATTTCAATACCTTGAACGTCTTCGGATCGAGCGGTATTTTGTGCTGGTAGTGAAAAATATGTTGGTTGTCATAAATAAAGCCGTTCTTGTTCAGGGTGAAATTATCCGGGTCTATCGGAATGATCTCATCGTAATAAAAGACATGGTCGACATCCTTGCCAAAGCAAAAACCCAGGTACTGGAAACTTCCAACATCAGCTTGGGCCACTTTTTTCAGCTCTGAACGGCTGTTTCCGTCCTTGATAAATATGGCGTACTTGTCTTTCCAGAACACCGTATCCCATCGCTCCCTTACATAGGTAAAGCTTCCGCCATCCACCTCATCAAGAATACGGTACTCCCATATTGCATCGGGATTGAACTGCGGCACCCCGTTTTTTTTGATCATAGCCGACGGTGAGCCGGGGGCCAGTTCACGGGTATACACATGGTTTTTATCGGCGGGCCATCCGAAGGCAGACCGAAATGTCAGGGGATCGGCACGGGGAATTTCGATCACTTGTTCGGGGAACAAACTGAATTCGAAAACCTTGTTACCGTAAGTATAGAATCTGTCGAACAAATGATAGGGAGCTTCCCGGGTCGCAAGGGCAATTTGTCCGGGCTTTTCCTCCTCCTCGATATAGCGGAGGAATTTTTGATAGTAATTTTTAAAGTTTTTATAGAAGTAATTGCGTTTTCGCAGAGCTTTTTGCGGTTCGGGAAAACCACCATTCGTTGAAAACGACCAAAACCGGTCCATGATACCCTTTACACGCTCCGCAGCCACACATGTCGAATCCTGTTCGCTTACTTTGCCATTTTTGAAACTATAGGCCTGGAGCACATCGGGAAAAACAGTTGCGATCAGGGCCATATTTTTATCGTCACCCACTGACAGGGAAGCGATTATTTCAAGGATTTTTGGAAATTCACAAAGCCTGTCCTCGGCAAAATGGTTGAGAACATAGGCGATAAAACTCCGTTGTATTTTTAAGTCGTAATGGAAGATAAAAACATCGCCTTCGGTAGCATTAACCTGGCAACCATAGAGCAGCTCGCCAAAATAATAACCGACCTTTTTTCCGAACTGCACTCCATCAAAGTGGTGGTTCAAAAGTTTTTTAACATGGCTTTCGCTGATCGCCACATCGATAAATATTCCTGCAGGTTCTGCCATATCAGCTATAATTTGTTAATACCCATCCGTCTTTTTATAGCCTTTTTTAAGCTTGGCAGCCACCAACTCATGCCCCGCCTTATAACAGGCTTCCCTTGATTTAAAATGCTTTTGCACATCCTTACTTTTCCCGCCCGCTTCGCCATAGCTAACAAAATAGCTGCCATCATAATATTTTATTTGCCAAAATATATGGGATTTTTTGTCCTTATATTCCAAACAGGCCTCGTGCTTATAATCCTCAATAAACTCCATGGCACTCTCGAAAGCTTCCTCCAACTCCAGATCCAGCGGGTCAGAATAATAGGTGCTTGTTAGATGGGCGAATTGCTCAAACCATTTTTTATCATTTTTCCTGCTCTTGATCCAGCTTTCCGCCAGTGGACTGGCGCAATAGTAAATGGAACGATAGGCTTCATCGTGATAACCGTATTTTAAAAACCATTGGCAAATGGTCTCGAGCAGGGTTTCGATCTGGGCTTTGGAGAATTGCAAGGTCGGGTTGATCTTGCTGTCATACTCTTCTGAAAACAGTTTGGTGTAAATGACATCCAATACGGGCCTGTTTTCTCCAGTGGGCGCCTGTTGCACCATTTGTATCAAATAGTCGAAAACACCGGGTAAGTGGGCCACGGTTAAAAAGAACTTGCCGCCGCTTTGATGGCGTCTTCCCACTGACTATCATATAGGAACGCATCTTCGGGCAAGCTTAAAAATGCTTTGGCAATCTCCAGATTGGGGTCATCCTCATTTTTAATCAGCTGTGGAAAATGTGCGCCAAACAATTTTTCATCGATATCATGGGAAGCGAAGTCAATGCTGATGAACAAAGATACCAAGGTCTCTTTTTTGTCTTCAATATCGTTCAGCCATAAATAGACAAAGCATCTTTTGGCCAGTTCCTTGTTCTTTACGTTTACAACAACTTCCTTTAGAAGTTCAGGCTCCAAGACCCCCAGATAGTCCGATACTTTTTTGTAATAGATTTGCTTGTCTTCTTCTGGTGTATCGAATCTGTCGTATCCTTCAAATATTTTTTCCAGTGCTTCCAAATGCTCCCGATCCTGGTCGATATTTTTGCTCTCGACCCCTAAAACGGCCAGTATGTCCTGGTATTTTTCATTGGTTTCATCACCCTTAAAATAGAATTTTCCAAGCTCTGAAAGTGCCTTTTTATCCGTGGCGAGTTCCCGTACATCCCAAATCAAAACTCCTGCAAAGCTCTTTTTATGGGGCGATTTCCATTGGTCTTTGTGCGTACGCAGTTCATGTAACGAAACATCGGCATAGTTGGCCCTTTCTTCTTTATCGGTGTTTGGATTGCAGGCAAAAACATAGGAAAGCAGCGGTATATCCTTTGGCTCGTCCTTTATCAAATCCTGAAAATCACCCCAGGTATCGCTTTTTTTAAGATTGTTCTTGAGTCATCGCATCCTGACGATCAGATTTTCCTCCACGTGCGGATAGATACGGATCGATTTCCACCAAAGATCAAGGTTGTTGGGGTCATCGTTTTTATAGGAATGGGCCGAATAGACCAGATAGGCCCTTCGTATCAGGAACAGGTCTTTGTACTCCTTCGTGGTGCCGATCTTTACCTCGTAAAAGGCATCGGTGCTATCAAAAAAAACCGTAGCCATTTGAAAATAATGCCGCTTTTCTTCCGGGTAATCGAATTCGGAAGTCAGCTTTTTCACTTCGCCATAGCCTTTGTCCAGCGTAAAGCCGAAATGCAACAACCAGTACAGTGCCAGGTGCGGATCCTCAGCAAAGCTGTCTTTCTCGGCCTCGTATTTTTGGCTTACCTCCTCGGCATCCTTGAAAAGACTTTCGGGATAATCAGCTATTTTATGATGTGGCTAACCACTGGTAGCGCCCCATAAGTTCTACGGCATCCACTTTCAGGTTCAGCGGTTTTTGGCGATAGTCGATGTCGCGCTTGTTTGCATTTTTTACCTTGATCTTCTGGATGGAGAAGTCCTCGTGGCTCACGCCATAGGTGCCGCTTTTGCCTCTTACATCGTGTACTACCCAGTCGCCGCCATCAACGTACACACCTCCTCCGATTATTTCGTGGTCGCCATCCAGCCAAACCATTTCCATACCGGCCCAATCGTAGTACAGGTAGCCCCAGTCCAACATAGCCTTTTCGAACATTTCTTTTAGAATTCCTTTTTCATAATGGTATATGTCCTTTTCCTGTCATGGTTCACCTCTGTAGCGTAGCGTACTCGCTTAACAGGGTGTCCATCAGTGGTGGGCAGGATCAGTCTGCCCGGCCCTGTTTGCGAGAGGCTTTGTGAGATTGCCCACTCTGCGACAGCGACAGCAAGGTTACT
Source organism: Parahaliea sp. (assembly GCA_047974765.1). Classification (GTDB taxonomy): domain Bacteria; phylum Pseudomonadota; class Gammaproteobacteria; order Pseudomonadales; family Halieaceae; genus JBKECP01. The sequence continues at coordinate 142,253 of JBKECP010000031.1, forward strand.
TCACAAAACAGCCTGCTGGCAGCGCTATAACCACACAGGGCATCAGCGGCCAGCAAAATGGCAGCCGCCGTCCAGGTGGGCTGTTCGTCAGGCCACAGCACATCCTCAAGCCATTGATAGCCTGTCCAGTAGGCACCGCCGCCCTCGACCCGCCACTGTTGCAACCAGCTGTACACCTCTACCGCCCGCACGCGCTCGCCCGCTGCCAGCAGGGCCATCACCAGCTCACAGGTTTCGGCCACTGTCGCCCAGGGCTGGTCGGCTACACAGCGACAGCCCAGACCGGGCTTGACGAAGTCCTGCCAGCGCGCCGCGAGCCGCGCCCGTGCCGCTGCACCTTCGATAGCACCACAAAGTACAGGATAGAACCAATCCATCGAATAGCGCGCCTTGCTCTGCCAGGTCCGGTCAAAACGTTGCGGCCGCTGTCGCAAGGCCGCGCCGAGAGCACGGCGGGCACGCAGCCAGTCAGGGCGGGGCTGACCGAGTGTTACCGCAATATTGTGGGCACATTCCAGACTCTTGTAGATGGAGCAACAACCGGTGATCAGCGCATCACCCAAAGGTTCACCTTTTGCATCCACGGCCCAGTCGATATCACCCTCAGGTGATTGCAGAGTGAGCACAAAATCGATGGCCCGACTCACGCAGGCCCACATCGCCTGTAAAAAATCACTATCGGCACTGATTAAATAGTGATGCCAGACACCGGTGGCAATATAGGCAACAAAATTGCTTTCACGGCGAGCTGCCGTGTCAGCAGCGGCCTCGGGCACACCCTGTTGATAGCGGGCCCACCAGCTGCCGTCATCGAGCTGTTGTGAACGCAGCCATTCATAGGCGCGACGTGCCGCTGCCAGCTCACCACCAATTGACAGCCCCATGGCGGCCTCGACGTGGTTCCAGGGGTCGCTGTGACCACCATTGAACCAGGGAATCTCACCACTGGGCCGCTGTTCAGCCAGCAAAAAGCTGACCGTGGGTTGCAGAAAATCCTGCGGGAACAGACCCTCACCGAGGTAGAGACCACTCATGACGCAGCCTCTTTATAAAAATAGAGCACCACACTCTTACCCAGCACCGGGTTCAGCAGGTGTTCTATTGCGCGGGTCAGCACTGGCTGCTGCATCATGTCCCAGACCAGCAGACGATGATATTGGCGGATCAGCCAGTGACTGTCCCGGCGCTGCCAGCACAGACATTTAAGCCACCAAAAAGGGGTGTGCAGAGCGTGAGCACCATGCTGGTGATAACGGCTAAAACCACATTGCTCAATTTGTCGGCGCAACTGACCAGCGCGGAATATGTGCACATGACCGCCCGGCACCTGGTAGTAGCCCTCACTCAGAGCCCAGCAGATTTTTTCCGGCCAGCAACGGGGTACACTGGCACAAAAAGCGCCGCCAGGGCGCAGTACACGGCTGATTTCTTTCAGCACGCCCTTGTAGTTGCCGATATGTTCAAGCACCTCCGAACAAATCACTTTATCAAAGCTGTTGTCGGCAAAAGGTAGTTGCAGGGCATCACCCGCCACCAGGCCAAAACTGTGTCGCTTACTGCGATCACCCGCAAAGGGAGCAAATTTATCGCGGGCCGCATGCAGATCAGTGAGCACCAGATCCAGCCCCACCACCTGCACCTCACCTTCAATATAAGCGGCAATGCTGTGGCGACCCTCACCACAACCCACATCAAGCACCCGTTCACCGGCATGCAGGGGAAAATGTGTAAAATCAACCGTTTTCATGGACAGATTCCAGCACATGTTGGTAATAGCTTCCCATTTGACGGGCACAAACCTGCCAGCAAAATTTATCCAATATGCGCGCACGGGCAGCCTGCCCAAGTATCTGCCGACGCTGTGGATCATCCAGCAAAGCAGCAATGGCTTCTGCCAGCGCCCGGGTATTGCCAGCAGGCACTAACACACCGGCATCAGCGATCACTTCCGGTAACGCACCACCATCAGTAGATACCACCGGCAGACCACAAGACATGGCCTCTGCCGCCGGCAATCCAAAGCCTTCATAGAGAGAAGGTACTACCGCTATCGTCGCACGGGCATAGTGTTCGACCAGCTCCCGGGTAGTGATAGCACTGACAAACTGCACCCGCCCGGCAATACCAAGATGCTGCATCAGTGTTTCTGTTTGCCCACCAGACTGCGGTTTGCCAACCACCAGCAAGGCTAGATTCGGGTAGCGTACGAGCAGCTGCTGATAGGCCTTGAGCAAATAACGCAAGCCCTTCAAGGGGGCATCGGCAGAGGTTGTTGCCATTAATTGCAGGGGTTTGCGTTCTATATCGGGCAAAGGACAGAATATATCGGCATCAACGCCGTTATAAACCAGATCAATACCTGCCGGTTGCAGGCCAAAATCACGAGCGATGTCCTGACGTGAACAATCAGACACCGTGACAATATGGCGCAACTGTCTGGCCACCCGTATCTGCATGCCAAGGAAAAAATACCAGCGCCGCACCAGCAAGCGGCTCTGCCAGCTACGGGCCGCCTTCAGCGCAATTCGACGGTCACTGGTGATGGGGTGATGAATCGTCGTCACCAGTGGTATGCCCATCGCCTGCAACTGCAACATGCCATAACTCAAACTCTGGTTGTCGTGCAGTAAATCATAGTCACCTCTGTGTAGGCGCAGATATTTCACCACCCGGCGGCCAAAGGTATAAGGTTCCGCAAAGCCACCCGTGAACTTACTGCCCCACTCAATCATATTTGTCAGTGAACGCAAGTGACGCGGCCGCAAAGAACGCAGACCATTCTCGAACAGATCAAGGCTTGGCAGTTTAATCAGTGTTACCCGTTCATCGAGGTGCGGATAGGGCGGGCCTGAGATCACATCAACCATATGACCCGCCTCAACCAAAGCCTTGCTGAGGTAATGGAGATAGATACCCTGACCACCCCCATAAGGGTGGGAGCGATAACCCAGCAATGCAATGCGCAGCGGACGGGAAACATCCGGTAGCATCCATGGTGTGCTGTCTGTAGCCACATTATCTACATACATACTGTTTAATTGCCTGATAGCAATAACCTCATTACGCAGGTGTGCTGATGGGTGTACCGGTAGGTGTACTGGTCAGAGGCAAGGCTTCAGATCATCCAGAAAACCTGATGCCAAAAGTGCCCGCACCGTTAATGCCCGGGATTCTATCAAGAGTATGAAGGGCAGACATGGACAAAAGTCCCCAGTATTTACAACAACCTGCAATACCGTGAAGTTTGTCGTAGTTTCCCGCAAATCGGCTTATAATTCACGATGTTTTGCTATATTTGCACGCGGGCAAACCCGCCGGACTTTTTATGAGCAGCAGCATCTACAAAGGTATTATCCTCGCGGGTGGTTCAGGCACCCGCCTGCACCCCCTGACCAGCACTGTCAGTAAACAATTGATGCCGGTCTACGACAAGCCGATGATCTACTACCCACTGGCCACCCTGATGCTGGCGGGTATCCGCGACATTCTGATCATCACCACCCCAAGGGACCAGTGCGCCTTCAGCGAGTTGCTCGGCGACGGCCAGCAGTGGGGCATCAATATTAGCTATACCGTGCAGCCAAGCCCGGACGGGCTGGCCCAGGCCTTTATCCTCGGCGCTGACTTTATCGGCAACTCGGCCAGCGCGCTGGTACTGGGCGACAACATCTTCTACGGTGGTGGCTTCACCAAAGGTCTGCGGGCAGCGGCCACCCGCAATGGTGGCGCCTCTGTCTTTGCCTACTATGTGCAGGACCCGGAACGCTACGGCGTGGTCAGCTTCGACCGCAACGGCACCGCTCTGGACATCGAGGAAAAACCCGCCAGGCCAAAATCCCACTACGCCGTGACCGGCCTCTACTTCTACGATAACGATGTGGTCGATATCGCCCGCAATATCAAACCCTCGGCCCGTGGCGAATTGGAAATCACCGACATCAACCGTGCCTACCTGCAACGCGGCGACCTGCACGTGGAAGTGATGAGCCGTGGCACTGCCTGGCTCGACACCGGTACCCACAACTCCCTGCTTGACGCCGCCAACTACATTCGTGTGGTGGAAGAGCGCCAGGGTCTGAAAATCGCCTGCCCCGAAGAAGTGGCCTACCGCATGGGCTATATCAGCGCCGACGAGCTACTGGCACTGGCCGCACCGCTGGAAAAGAGCGGCTACGGTATCTATCTGCAACACCTGCTGCGCGAAGAGGGAGTGGTCTTCGATGAACGTTGAGCAGACGCCGCTACAGGATCTGTTACTGCTGCACCCCAAAGTCTTTGGCGACGAGCGCGGCTTTTTTATCGAGAGCTGGAACGCAGCCACCTTTGCCGACCTCGATCTTGAACTCGACTTCGTGCAGGACAATCACAGCCGCTCCGCCCGCGGCATTCTGCGTGGCCTGCACGTCCAGACCGAGCACACCCAGGGCAAGCTGGTGCGCGTAGTCAGCGGCTCAGTATTTGATGTGGCCGTCGATCTGCGCCGCAGCTCAACCACCTTCGGCCAGTGGTTTGGCGCTGAATTGTCGGCCACCAACCACACTATGATGTGGGTGCCCGCAGGCTTTGCCCACGGCTTTTATGTCACCTCTGACTACGCCGACTTCCAGTACAAGTGCACGGATTACTACCACCCGGCCAGTGAAATCACCCTCGCCTGGAACGACCCGGGCGTTGGCATCGACTGGCCGCTGGCCGCGGGCGAGCTGCCGCAGCTGTCGGCCAAGGATGCGCAGGGACTGAGCTGGGAAGAAATACCCTTTTTCTGAACAGGCACTTTTGTTAAACCGGCAGGCTTGTGACCGGCTTGACAATAATGGCTCTGACTTAAATTCGGCGGCTGTATTTCAGGCTCCGAGCGTCTCATACGTACGGCGCTGACAGGATGAAACAAAGGCACGAATTATATGGATAACACCCGACAGAAAATCGCACTTTTCATTGATGCCGACAATGCCCCGGCCGCCAAATTTGAGGATATTCTGAGCGAAGTTGCCAAATACGGCGTCGTCACCATCAGAAAAGCCTACGGCAACTGGAAAAAGCCCTCTATAAAACCCTGGGAAGACCTGTTACACGAATACGCTATTCAGCCTATGCAGCAATACGACCTTTCCAAGGGGAAAAATGCATCAGATATCGCACTGGTCATTGATGCCATGGATGTGATGTACACCAAGGACATTGATGTCATGTGCTTCGTATCATCCGACTGCGATTTTACTCCCATGGTCACTCGTGCACTTGCCGAAGGCAAAGTGGTGCTTGGCTTTGGCGAACGAAAAACCCCCTCGCCATTTGTCAATGCCTGCTCCAGATTTTTGTTCCTGGAACAGGATGCCAATGGTAACGAAAACACCAAAGCACAAAACAAAAATATAAAATCCGATACCAAGCTGATTAACCGGCTGCGCCAAGCCATTGAAGCAAATGAAGACGAAGACGGCTGGGCACCTCTGGGGCCAGTGGGTTCACACATATCAAACCAGTCGTCTTTTGACTGCAGAAACTACGGCTACAAAAACCTGAGCAGCCTCATCAAGGCCATTGATCTGTTCGAGCTAAAACGCGGTAAAAACAACGCATATCTGATCAAGGATGTGCGCAAAAACAGAAAAAGCTGACAAATTTTCCAGCAAAGCCATTGCCTGCTTGTGCTGGCCGAGGCCAGACGCCACCCGGGGATGGGGCACACAGCACCCATGTCACAACAGCGGATGAAATACTGAAGTGCCTGAGAAAGTCTCGGGGCTTTGCTTCCTGTCTTTTGTACTCCACACTTGACCTTCCCACCATAGGAAGCTTTAGTCTGCACGATCGGAATCTTCCCTGCAGGTGACGGTGATGGATGCGCTAATGAAAATAGCAGAGCAAAGTGAAAACAAGGCCACAGGCTCAATCAGCCTGCCCATCGAAGGCCTGAGCTGCGCCGGCTGCGTGGGCCGGGTGGAGAAGGCACTGGCGGCGGTAGAGGGAGTGACCCAGGTGTCGGTCAATCTGGCCACTGAGCGGGCGGATATCTGGTCGGCTGATACCCTCGATCGCGGGGCGCTGATTACGGCGGTTGAACAGGCCGGTTATGGCGTGGCTGCCAGCACTATCGAGCTGCGTGTGGAAGGCCTGAGCTGTGCCGGCTGTGTGGGTCGGGTGGAGAAGGCATTGCTGGCGCAGCCCGGCGTGCTGGCTGCATCAGTCAACCTGGCCAGTGAGCGCGCTACCGTGCGTGCTGTGGTCGGCACCGACGAGCTCATCGCCACCATCAACAAGGCTGGCTACAAGGCCAGCCCCATCGACACCTTCAGCCAGGGCTTCGATGAGGAAGCCGAGGCCAGAAGGGACAGCGAACAGGCAGCCCTGCGGCGCGACCTGCTGCTGGCCAGCGTGCTGGCGCTGCCGGTGTTTTTGCTGGAGATGGGCTCGCACCTGGTCCCGGCGGTACATCAATGGGTTATACACACCCTCGGCATGCAGCTGAACTGGTATCTGCAATGGGTACTGACCACGCTGGTGCTGGTGCTGCCCGGTCGCCGCTTTTACGCCAAAGGTATTCCAGCCCTGCTGCGGCTGGCCCCGGATATGAATTCACTGGTGGCCGTAGGCACGCTGGCGGCCTACGGCTACTCGGTGGTGGCCACCTTTTTGCCACAGTTGCTGCCGACCGGTACGGTCAACGTTTACTACGAAGCGGCGGCGGTGATTGTAGCACTGGTGCTGTTGGGCCGTTTTCTGGAAGCCCAGGCCAGGGGCCGCACCTCGCAGGCGATCCGGCGGCTGGTTGGCCTACAGCCAAGAGAGGCCCATGTGCTGCGCGATGGCAGTGTCATTGATATTGATCTGGCCGAGGTGGTCACCGGCGATATAGTGGAAGTGCGCCCAGGTGAGCGCGTACCGGTGGATGGCCACGTCACCGAAGGCCAGAGCTACGTCGATGAATCAATGCTGACCGGTGAGCCACTGCCGGTGGCCAAAACCATCGGCAGCGAAGTGGTCGGCGGCACCGTCAACCAGCAGGGTGCCTTCAGCCTGCACGCCACCGCCGTTGGCGGGCAGACACTGCTGGCCCAGATTATCCGCCTGGTGGAACAGGCCCAGGGCGCCAAGCTGCCCATTCAGGCGGCGGTGGACAAGGTGACGCTGTGGTTCGTACCGATGGTGATGGCCGCCGCCGCGCTCACCCTGATCATCTGGCTGCTGTGGGGCCCCGCGCCCGCGCTCAGCTTCGCTCTGGTCAATGCGGTGGCCGTGCTGATCATTGCCTGCCCCTGCGCCATGGGCCTGGCCACGCCAACCTCGATCATGGTCGGCACCGGTCGCGGCGCCGAACTGGGGGTGCTGTTTCGCCAGGGCCAGGCTCTGCAGCAGCTGCGTGACACTCAGGTAGTGGCTCTGGACAAAACCGGCACCCTGACCGAGGGCCGACCGACGCTGACCGACCTGGAAGTTAGCACCGGCATTGAGCGCACACAGTTGCTGGCGCTGGTCGCAGCGGTGGAAGCGCGCTCGGAGCACCCCATCGGCCGCGCCATCGTTGAAGCCGCCAGCGGCGAAGGCATCACCCTGCCACCACTCGATGACTTCGTCTCCGTGACCGGCATGGGCGTGCGTGCCGTTATTAGCGGGCAGCGGGTGGAGATCGGTGCCAACCGCTATATGCAGTCGCTGATCGTGGATGTAACACCTTTCGCGGCCACCGCCAACCGACTCGGAAACGAAGGTAAATCACCGTTCTATGCCGCCATCGACGGCCAGCTGGCGGCCATCATCGCCGTTGCCGACCCGATCAAGACGGACAGCCCCGCCGTCATTGCCGCCCTGCATGCGCTGGGCCTGAAAGTGGCCATGATAACCGGCGACAATGCGCGCACGGCACAGGCTATCGCTACACAACTTGGCATCGACGAAGTGGTAGCCGAAGTGCTGCCGGCCGGCAAGGTGGAGGCCGTACAGCAACTCAGGGACAGGCACGGCGTGATCGCCTTTGTTGGCGATGGCATCAACGATGCGCCGGCGCTGGCCGAGGCCGATGTTGGCCTGGCCATCGGCAGCGGTACCGACATCGCCATGGAAGCCGCCGACGTGGTACTGATCTCCGACAGCCTGCAAGGTGTAGCCACCGCTATTGGCCTGTCGCAGGCAACCATCGGCAATATCCGCCAAAACCTGTTCTGGGCCTTTGCCTACAACACCGCGCTGATCCCCATTGCCGCCGGTGCGCTCTATCCGGCCTTCGGTGTGTTGCTGTCACCCATTTTTGCCGCCGGCGCGATGGCCATATCCAGTGTGTTTGTACTGCTCAACGCGCTGCGCCTGCGACACTGGCAGCCTGACAAAGGGAAGTCGCACAAATGAATATTGGCAAGGCAGCCTCCGCCTCGGGGGTGTCGGCCAAGATGATCCGCTACTACGAAGCCGTTGGCCTGATTCCACCGCCCGCTCGCTCGCCCGCCGACTATCGCAACTACCGGGAGGAAGACATTCACCGCCTGCGCTTTATCCGTCGCGCCCGCGACCTGGGTTTTTCCGTTGCGGAAATTCACGACCTGCTCGGCCTGTGGCAAGATCACTCACGCAAGAGCGCCGACGTCAAACGCATTGCCCGACAGCACATCGCCGATCTGCAACAGCGCATAGACAAACTGCAACAGATGGCCAATACATTACAAAGTCTGACCACCTGTTGCGCCGGTGACGAGCGGCCCAACTGCCCGATTCTGGCCGATCTCGAACAGCCGGACCACTAACGCCAGTCACAGCTTGGGGCGCCTGAAGCAGGCCCGGTCAGAACCCTGTCTCACAACAACAGGGCGACTCAATCCAGCAGGCAGGCCAGGCGCTTTTGCGCTGCCTCACGGGCCTCGGCCACCATGCGCTGAATCAGCTCCTCACAGCTGGGAATATCGTGGATCAGACCCATCACCATACCGGCCGTCCAGATCCCATCATCAAGCTGGCCTGCCTCGATACAGCGCTCACGACCCCGGGCACCAGCCACCAGATCCTTCAGATCGGCAAAATCAGTATCGCCGGGGCGCCCCTCGATGGTAACCACTTCCTGGGCAACCGTGTTATTGAATACCCGCGCCGTATTACGCAATGTACGGAAAATCAGCGTGGTAGCACGCTCGTCCGCATCGACCATGGCCTGCTTCATATTCTGATGCACCGGCGCTTCTTTGGTGGCGACAAAACGGGTTCCCATATTGACACCTTCCGCCCCCAGCGCCATTGCTGCCGCCATTTGATAACCATTGCCAATACCCCCGGAGGCCAGCATTGGCACAGACAGTCGTTCGCTGGCGGCAGCCAGCAAAATCAGGTTGGGAACATCATCTTCACCGGGGTGGCCCGCACACTCAAAACCATCCACGCTGACAGCATCCACACCCACTTTTTCCGCTTTCAGGGCGTGGCGCACACTGGTGCATTTGTGAATCACTCTGACACCATTTTCCTTCAGGTAAGGCAGAAATGGCTCCGGATTGCTGCCGGCAGTTTCAATAATTTTGATGCCACTATCAACAGCCACCTGTAAATACACCTCATAGGGCGGCGGTTTGATGGATGGCAGTACAGTAAGATTGACGCCAAAAGGCTTTGTCGTCATTGTTCGGCAGCGTTCAATTTCAGCTTTCAAGGCTTCTGGATCCGGCTGTGTCAGAGCAGTGATAATACCCAGACCACCAGCATTGGATACTGCCGCTGCCAGATCGGCCGTGCCGACCCACATCATGCCACCCTGGACAATGGGATATTCAATACCCAGCAATTCAGTAATGCGTGTTTTCATACAGGTGCCTCATTTTAGTATTTGATTTCAAGGGGTCGGTTGTGAAAATACAGTCCGTGCCGTCAGGACAATAACAAAGGCCGCCACCAGGTTTCGTTATCAAGATACCAGCTGATGGTTTTATCAATACCGCTCTCAAAGGTTTCCAACGGCTCATAACCAAGTTCACCATTAATTTTTGAAGCATCAATGGCATAGCGCCAGTCGTGGCCAGCGCGATCCTCAACGAATTCAATCAGTTCTTCAGCATTGCCCTGGCGGGCCGGCGAATCTGGAAACCGGGTACACAGTGCTGCATTTTCAGTAAAATAGTGATTGAGGCGCTCACAGAGCAATTTGACGATATCAAGATTATTCCATTCGTTATTGCCACCAATGTTATAGGTTTCACCCACCTTGCCTTTTGTCAGCACCAGCTCAATACCACGGCAGTGATCCTCAACATAAAGCCAGTCACGGATATTGCTGCCATCACCATAAACCGGCAGTTTGCGGCCACGCAGGATATTGGTCAGGCACAGCGGAATCAGTTTTTCAGGGTAGTGATAAGGCCCGTAATTATTGGAACAATTACTGGTACTGACCTGCAAGCCATAGGTGTGGTGCCAGGCTCGCACCAGATGATCTGAAGCTGCCTTGCTGGCAGAATAAGGTGAGTTGGGTTCGTATTTTTGCTCTTCAAAAAAAGCCGGTGCTTCGGGATTTAAAGAACCGTAGACCTCATCCGTTGACACATGATGAAAACGATGTGGCTGGCCACTGCCAGACAACCAGACAGAACGTGCCGCCTCCAGCAAACTGTGGGTACCATTGACATTGGTATTGATAAAAGCACCGGGACCGCTAATTGAACGATCGACATGGCTTTCCGCCGCAAAATGCACAATGGTGTCAATAGCGTGCTCACACATGATGCGCTCGACCAGTGCCTGATCACAAATATCACCTTGCACAAAATGCACATTTGGCTGCGCTTCAAGAGAACCCAGGCTGACGCGATTACCCGCGTAGGTCAGTACATCGAGCGCCACCAGCGTATCACTCGGCGCATGAACCGCATGATGATGCATGAAGTTGGCACCAATAAAACCGGCGGCACCGGTAACCAGTAGTGATTTGCTCAAGATTTGACTCCTTTTAATTCATCCAGCATATGCCGCAACTGCACCCGCCAGTGGTGAACCGGCCCGTCAACAAGCGCCCAGGTGGCTGATTTGTCCAACACACTATAGGCTGGTCGGCGAGCAGGGACAGGATAGGCGCTGGCAGGAATGGGCTTGATTTCAATCATTTTCGGCAGCAGCTTTCTAGCCACACCTTCTTCAGCAATCGCAATGGCAAAATCATACCAGCTGCATACTCCGGCATCGCTCCAGTGATAGATACCGCCAGCTGTCGGCTGTTGAACAAAAGCCCAACAGGCCATGGCCAGCCCTCTTGCCCAGGTAGGCGTACCTACCTGATCATCAACCACATTCAATACGTCCCGCTCAGCCATCAGCCGCAACATGGTTTTCACAAAATTATGGCCATAACGCGAATAAACCCAGCCCGTGCGCAGCACCACAGCCTCAGGCAAGATCGATAACACAGCCTCCTCACCTTCACACTTGGTCTGCCCGTAAATACCCAGCGGGGCTGTTGGAGAGTCCGGTTTTAGCGGTTGGCTGGCACTGCCATCAAATACAAAATCCGTTGACAGGTGTATCAGACGGATTCGCCGGGCAGCACAGGTGTCGGCCAGGTTGGCCGGACCGAGGGCATTAATATAGCGGGCCTGTTCGATATCCGATTCTGCCTTGTCAACAGCGGTATAGGCAGCCGCATTGATCAACACATCTGGTGCAAGAACAGCTAATGTATCCGCAACGGCAGCCGCATCACCAATATCAAGTTCCGCCCGTGTCAACGCCAACGCATCACAGCCTGGCGGCACACAGGCAAGCAATTCCTGGCCCAGCTGCCCACCGGCTCCGCTTATTGCCACTTTCACAATATCTATCTCCATCCCCTGTTCAGTGCGCGCTCATACGACCCCGTGCTTACCGGCAATCCGGCTGTACATGACCAATGGCAGGCAGCGCAAAGCCTACCCGAGGCAGCTCAGCAGTGCCACTTTTGTACACTGCAAAGCACTGAATGACGCCATGCTGCTTCCAGGCATAGAATAAGGGTCTATCACCGACAAGTGGCAGGGAGAAAGATCATCGAACAGGTCGCAGACAAGGCACAGGAGGCAAAAATGATTGCCCGCCAACTCTATGCGCGAGTCAGGCTGGAAGGCTGGGAAATCCAGCTGGAACAATCCCATGTGCAACTTTACCGTCACCGCAGCCACAAACTGCACTGTACCCTCTATCTGACTCCCTCCCCCATCAGCCTGCTGCGTGAACTCATCGGCAAGCGTCCCGGCCCACAGGAACAGCTGGCCTGCGAAGCCCTGCGCGCTGCGGGACTGAACGCACCAAAACCACTGGCCTGGGGCATGCTGGAAGACGGGGTTGACTACCTGCTAAGCGAAACGCTGCCGGGCCACCGTCTCGATTACTGGCTGTGCGGCTCACTGACTGACCACGACCCTGCCAGTCTTGGGCTGCGTCGACAACTGCTGCTGGCGGCCGGTACGTTTATCGGTCGTCTGCATGCCGCAGGCTTCAGCCACGGCCGCCTTTTTGCCCGCAATATTCTGGCCTATTACAGCGGCGGTAACTTTAAGCTGTCACTATTGAATAATACGGATGTGCGGCAGCATCAGTACGTTCCGGGTATGTGTCTACTGTCTGATCTCGGTCAGCTCAACAGCCTTCCCGCATCGGCCCTGAACAATAACGACCGCTTCCGTTTTTACCGTGCCTGGCACCAGCAGCAGAATGATCTGAACAACCTGGAAGCCAAAATTTTATTGGAGCAGATCAAACGGCGGACGACAGTCAGGCAACATGCCCTGTATCGCCGCAATTACTACGAAAGCGCATGGCCTGCCCGGTACTCCCCCGACAAAGATTGAACTATTGCTGTGGTATCGGTTCAAATCCGGTAGCAGGGAATATTTAGCCCGTGAAATACAAAAAACCGATAGTCATTACTTCCCCGCTATTGATACAGCAAAACATGCAAATACCACTAAACAGGCACCACAAAGAGCAGCCAGTCGGCGTCGGAAAAATACCATGCTGATTGACAGGCCACACAAGTCACCGGCAAGATACCGGGCCGCACTGTTGTTTTGCATTATTGCTGCACTACTAAAGCCATTGAATATGGTTCCCCGGTATTCGTTAAAATAGACAAACAGTAGATGCCACGCAGCCTCTGTCAGAATATGCGTGGCCTGATCTGAAACCCACCAAGGAGAAGTAACCATGAAAAAAACCATTGCAAGCCTGGCACTGTTGCTGGCAACTGTCTTGAGCAATTCAGCGCTGGCCAATGAGTGCGAAATTGAAATCACAGGCAACGATGCAATGCAGTTCGATAAAAGTGAACTCACTGTACCGGCCAGCTGTACTGAAGTAACACTGACCCTGACTCACATTGGCGGCATGACCAAAGGTGTAATGGGTCACAACTGGCTGCTGACAACCAGTGCCAATTTCCAGCCTGTTGCAACAGCAGGCATGGCTGCCGGTGCTGACAAGGACTATGTTCCTGAAGGCGATGAGCGTGTGCTGGCCCACACCAAACTGATTGGCGGTGGCGAAAAAGACTCCATCACCTTTTCCGTTGACGGCTGGGACAAAAGCGGTGCCTACACCTACTTCTGCTCCTTCCCCGGTCACTTTGCCGTTATGAAAGGCGCTTTGAAATTCGTCTGAGCCTGATCTGCCTGCATCCGGCAGGTTCATGCCTGCCGGATATCTTTTTTATCTGCTTTGTACGTTGTCCGGAATTCGCTCTTCCAACCAACTGACTAATTCTGCAATCACATCCAGACGCTCAGGTTCATTGAATATCTCGTGATACAGCCCCGGATAAATACGCAATGTGCGATCACTCGAGGTTATATTGATGTGTAAATCCTCAGAACCACTGACAGCGGTAAGCGCATCTTCTGCGCCATGCATTATCAGTATAGGCAACTGGATTTCAGCCCGGCGTTTACGAACCTCCTCCATGGCCCTGAACAGTTCACTTACCAGGCGCGCACTGGCCCTGCCGTGCAGCACCAGCGGATCCTCGATATAAGCCCTGACCACGGCTGGATCCCGACTTACCAGTGATGCATCGAGCTGCATCAAAGCCAGACTCGGCCAGAGCTTTGAAAACAGCGCATTAATCATTAGCAGCAGTGCTGATGGTGGCTCGGCCACTGCCAGTGCAGGTCCGGACAGCACAGCGCCCACAAATTGCTGCTGAGAGTCGAGCAGGTAACGCGCACTGATCAGCCCCCCCATGCTGTGCCCTATCAAAAAGCAGGGCAGGCCGGGATAATCCTGACCTATCTTTACCCGCAGCATTTGCAGGGGTGCGGTATATTCCTCAAAGTTTAGCAGGTGGCCACGCCGCCCCGCAGAATGGCCGTGACCGATATGATCCGGTGCAACAATGGTGAAGCCTCCGGCACAGAGAATATCGGCCAAACCCTGATAACGACCACTGTGCTCACCCAGGCCATGCACCAGTAAAATCACCGCACGGGTAACACCAACAGCCTTCCAGTGGCGATAATACAGGCCTCCCGGCAACTGCTGCTCCTGCGCAACAACACTTTCTGTCAATACCGCTTCACCCATAGCCTGTTCTCCCGAGCCCATTATTGCTCTGCTGCCGGTCGTTCTATCTCAATCTGTACCGGTACCATCACCTGTAGAAGCTGGCACACAGGCGGCAAACAACTGCTGCCACTTGCCAATGACAGCATCGCGTTGTCTGCTGAAACGTTTTGCATCAACGACATCCACCTGCTGTTGCAGAGCCAGCTGATGAGCGGCCGAACGAAAAGCAAGATAGGCTTCACTTAGCGCCTCACTTTCACTTTGTGCAAATAATCCCTGCTGGCTCAGTGTTTCCAGAATACGAATATTGTCAGACCAGCGGAGCAATTCCGGCACCTGATGAGACCACGCCAGAACGGCGTATTGCACCATAAACTCTATGTCGACAATACCACCACGCCCCTGCTTGAGATGGAAGCGGCCCCCGGTCTCAGCCGCCGCTGGCAGCAGGTGTTCGCGCATCCGCTGGCGCATATTCATCACTTCACGGATCAACTCGGCCAGATCCCTGGGCTGACCAAGAATAACCTTGCGCACATTGGAAAAAGTCTGCCCAACCTGCTCATCACCTGCTACCAGCCGCGCCCGCACCAGCGCCTGATGCTCCCAGGTCCAGGCAGATTCCTGCTGATAGTGATCAAAACCGGTGGTCGAAGCCGCCAGCATGCCCGACTCGCCGGAGGGCCGCAGACGCATATCCACTTCATAGAGCTGGCCCAGTGCCATCCGGGTTTCCAGAATATGAATGATGCGCTGCCCCAAGCGGGTATAAAACACCGCATTATCAATACTGCGTTCACCACAGGTACTGCCTCTGACTTCGCCATCATAGAGAAAGACCAGATCCAGATCCGAGCTGTAACTTAGCTCAATACCACCGAGTTTACCGTAGCCAAAAACAGCAAAACCATAACCTTTGCCCGTACGTGCAGGCTCTCCATATTTGCTGGTTAAATCGTACCAGGCCATCGCCAGTACCTGCTCCAGAATCACCTCCGCCAGCCAGGTGAGCTTATCGCTGACCTGCATCAAGGGCAGTCGGCCCGTTGTTTCACTGGCAGCTACCCGCAGGGTATGTGAAGCTTTGAAATAGCGCAGCGCATCCATCTGCGCTTCCAGATCATCCACCGGCAGGCGTCCCATCCGCTGGCGCAGCTCATCCTGCAATAAACCCTTGTCAGGCGCCGTATAGAGGCTGGCCCGATCGAGCAGCTCATCAAGCAATACCGGGTGAGATGCCATCTGTTCAGCAATCCAGGGACTGGCTTCACATAAAGTGACCAGCTCGTTAAGTGCCGCCGGATTTTCCAGCAGCAGTGCAAGGTAAGCACTGCGACGGCTGACCGCAACCACCAGTGGCAATACCCGTGCGAGCGTGGTGTCCGGATCTTCAAGCTCGGCACAGGCCTGTACCAGCCTCGGCATAAACTCTTCCAGCCGCTCCCGCCCCTGCACCTGCAACGCCATGACCCGTTTGCTGTCGTGCAGCTCCTGCAATTGTTCACAAATATCCGACGCATTGTGATAACCCCGCGCAGCCAAAGCCTCGGGGCAAAGGCCCTCGCCCCATAGTGGTTCGCTGGAATGGTCCTCGCCAGCATCCTCCGACGGATCACTGATCAGGTTGCGAAAATGCTCTGCCACCTGCTGGCGATAGCTATCCAGGCGCGCCAGATAGGCAGGCCAATCAGGTTCCCCCATAATCCGTGCCATGGCTGCCTGCTGCACGGCATCGTCAGGCAAAGTCTGGCTCTGCTGGTCACGGTAACCCTGAATGGCATGTTCGCTATCGCGCAGATAAAGATAGGCCTCACGCAAATTCCGGGCATCACTGGCGGGCAAAATACCCAGCCCGGCACATTCAGCCAGTACCGGCAGCAACTCCCGCTGTTGCAGACCGCGATCACGGCCACCACGAATCAACTGGAAACACTGAGCAATAAACTCCACTTCGCGGATACCACCGTGGCCCAGTTTGACATTGTTATCGAGACCGCGACGGCGTACTTCTGCGTTGATCATCTGCTTCATACTGCGCAGACTTTCAATCACGCCAAAATCAATATAACGGCGATAAATAAAAGGCCGCAGCATGGCAAAAAGCTCATCCGAGTACTGCTGGCTGCCGGTGACAGCCCGCGCCTTGATCAGGGCGTAACGCTCCCAATCGCGGCCCTGCTCCTGATAGTAGTCTTCCAGTGCCGCAAAATTTTGAGCCAGCGGGCCACTTTCGCCATAGGGTCGCAGACGCATATCCACCCGAAATACAAAGCCATCGGCGGTTGACTGGTCCAGCGCATTGATCAGCGAGCGACCCAGCCTGGTAAAAAACTCCTCATTAGACAGATGGCGTTTTTCACCATCGGTTTCACCCGCCTCGGGGTAAGCAAAAATCAAATCAATGTCGGAGGAAACATTCAGCTCCCGTGCACCGAGCTTGCCCATGGCCAGCACGAGTAATTCCTGTGCTTTGCCGCTGTAACGCCCTCGCGGTGTGCCAAAGCGCTGCACCAGCTCGCGCTGGCAGTAATCAAGAGCCACCTCGATACAGGCTTCGGCCAACAAAGAGGTATCGCGGGTCGTCTCCTGCGTAGGCGCCAGACGGCAAAAATCCCGCCAGACAATACGCACCATGTGCTGGGCGCGAAAATAACGCAACGTGGGTAATAATTGTGCCCCCTCACGCGCCATCAGGGATGCCAGTTGCTGCCGGTATTCACCCTCATCATAACGCCGGGTAAGCCCGCCACTGATCACTAACCCGGTAACCAGCGGCAAATTACGAACCAGCTGATCAGCCACAAAGGGGCTGCAAACCAACATATGATCAAGCTGTTGCGGATGGGGAAAGTCCGCCCAGGCACGCGCCCAGTCCGCACGCTGCCCGGCATCGCCACGTTCACCAATAGCCGCCCGGGCAACTGCCAGCTGCTCGGCCAGTACGGGCGATGGCGGCTTTGCAATCAGTGGATTCATCAGCCAATCCTCAAGCGTCCAGCACCGGTGCTACCCGCATCACTTCCTCTATAGTGGTTTGCCCCTGCACAACACGCATTGCGCCACTCAAACGCAAGGTATTCATACCCTCAGACATGGCAATACGCCGGATTAACTGGGTTTCCAGATTGGGTATGATTTTTGCCTGCACTGCCGGTGTATTAACCAGCACTTCATAGATGCCCTGACGACCGGAATATCCAGTATCACGACAGGAACGGCACCCCACCGGATAGGCAATTTTCTCTGGCAGCGGCACATCAAACGGCTCCACCAGCTGCTGCCAGGCATCCGCATCGGGCGCGGCAAAACGCTTACAATCACTACAGAGAATACGGACCAGTCGCTGGGACATAATACCGCGCACTGTCGCTTTGATCAGATAGGCCGGCACCCCCAGTTCCAGCAGGCGCGACAGCGAGCTGGGCGAATCATTGGTGTGCAGTGTAGACAGTACCAAATGGCCAGTCAGTGCCGCCTGTACGGCCATACTGGCTGTTTCAAGATCGCGGATCTCACCGATCATAATAATATCCGGGTCTTGTCGCATCAGCGCGCGCACACCCGAAGAGAATCCCAGATTGATGGCATGATTAACCTGCATCTGGTTGAAGGCACCCTCAATCATTTCGATCGGATCTTCAATGGTGCAAACATTGACTTCAGCAGTTGCCAGCTTGCGCAGCGTTGAATAAAGGGTGGTGGTCTTGCCCGAGCCGGTCGGTCCGGTTACCAGAACAATGCCATTACCGTAATCAGTCATGGCGTTCCAGTGGCGCAGATCCTCATCAGCCAAACCCAGTTGTTCAAAGGATTTTTGCAACACATCAGGGTCAAAAATGCGCATCACCAGCTTTTCGCCAAAGGCCGTGGGCAAGGTCGCCAGACGCAGTTCAACCTCGCTGCCTTCCGGCGTCCGGGTTTTCAGGCGACCGTCCTGGGGGCGGCGCTTTTCCGCCACATCCATGCGCCCCAGAATCTTGATACGGCTGGTTACGGCCGTAATCACCTGGGGCGGCAATTGGTAGACATTGGTCAGTACGCCATCAATACGAAAACGGACATTGCCGGCTGTGCGGCGCGGTTCGATATGAATATCCGAGGCCCGCTGTTCAAAGGCATATTGCAACAGCCAGTCGACGATGCTGACCACATGCTGGTCATTGGCATCCACTTCTGTGCGTGAACCCAGCTCAAGCATATGCTCCAAGTTGGTGATACCCAAAATGGTATCGGGGCGGCTGGCACCATGGGCACCGCGCACCGATGTCGCCATATTATAGAATTCGACCGTATGCCGAAGAATATCACGAGGGTCTGCCAGCACCCGCCGGATGGGTTTGCGCAGCACATGCTCAAGATTCTTTTCCCAGGTACGGATGTAAGGCTCGGCACTGGCAATCAATACCTCATTCTCTCGCACTTCCACACCGAGAATCCGATGGCGCTCAGCAAAAGCACGGGACATCAGATCCACCACTTCGCTGACATTAATTTTCAAGGGATCAATACGGTAGTAGGTTTGATCAGTGCGGGCCGCCAGCCAGTGCAAGAGACGATCCATATCCAGCAGACGCCCGGGCCGACTGATATCCTCCACTTTTTGCTCAGACAAAAAAACCAATGGCAGTACACCCTTTATGGCCGCCTTGCCCAGACGGGCCAGTTCACTGTCAGCAAGCAGACCATCTTCATGCAGCCCCTGCAGGAGGTAGATCAGAGTGAGGGGCATTTCGGCCATTTTCTGGTCTACGTTTACTGTCATCAAACAAACTTCCTTTAACACCATCAAACAGCACTTATGCTAACACAGGGGTGATACGATGGTGTTGGTGGTGGTTGCATCGACGCCCCGAATGCCTATACTGCCCGCGAGTCAGGGGGAATACTATCTATGCCCGGATCCACGCCACTTGGGAGTCTGTTTGGCCGTTCGCCAATCGGCCCTATTCAGGAACATATGCAGGCAGCCAACGAAGCTGCTGAGCAGTTACCCGCCTTTTTTGTTGCCAGCGCACAAAACGACTGGAGTGCTGCGGCCGAGCATTTCAAACAGATTCGCGGCGCTGAACGCGAAGCTGACAAACTCAAGCGCTCCGTTCGACGCCATCTGCCCCAGAGCCTGTTCATGCCTGTGCCCAGGGGTGATCTGCTTGAGTTGATCACCACCCAGGATGAAGTTGCCAATATTGCCAAAGATATTGCCGGTGTGATGCTGGGCAGGCAAATGCAGTTTCCCGAACCACTGCAAACGGCGGTTATGGAACTGGTGGAAACCTGCGCCGAAACCATCGAACAGGCCACCGCCGCCATTCGTGAACTGGAGGAACTGCTGGAAGTGGGCTTTACAGGCCGCGAGGTCAAACGCGTCGAGGGTATGATCAAGATTGTTGCCAAACTGGAGGGCCGCACTGACAAACAGGCAGAAATGCTGCGCGGCAAACTGTTTCGCATGGAGAGCGAACTGCCACCAGTAGAGGTGATGTTCTATTACAAAATCATCGAACTGCTGACCGCACTGGCCGACACAGGAGAAGCTGTCGGCCATCAATTGCAGGTTCTGATAGCGAAATAGATAGAAGGTAGTACGATGGAAATCATCGCCGCACACGGCAGCACCCTACTGATTATTGCCTGCTGCTTTGGCTTTTTTATGGCCTGGGGTATTGGCGCCAACGATGTGGCCAATGCTATGGGCACCTCGGTTGGCTCACGGGCACTGACCATTAAACAGGCCATTCTGGTGGCCATGATTTTTGAATTCCTCGGCGCCTATCTGGCGGGTGGGGAAGTCACCGCTACCATCCGCAAAGGCATTATCGACGTTGAAGTGCTCGCAGATTCACCGGATCTGATGGTGTTTGGCATGTTGTCGGCTCTGCTGGCAGCAGGAACCTGGCTGGCCATTGCCTCAGTCAAGGGCTGGCCGGTATCAACCACCCATTCCATTGTAGGCGCCATTGTCGGTTTTGCCTCGGTGGGCATTTCAGTTGATGCCATCCACTGGGACAAGGTCAGCACGATTGTGGCCAGCTGGGTGGTTTCGCCCGTACTGGCAGGTACAATTTCCTTTGCCCTGTTTATCAGCGTGAAAAAGCTGATTCTCGATACCGACGACCCCTTTCATCAGGCCAAACGCTACATTCCTGTCTACATGTGGATGGTCGGTTTTATGATCTCCATGGTGACCCTGCTCAAGGGACTCAAGCACCTGGGTATTGAGATCGATCTGGGTCTGGGCAGCAAATTTGCCAACGCCATTCCCGTATCCGCCCTGGCCGGACTGGTAGTAGCCGGGCTGGGCAGCCTGCTGTTACAACGGGTGAAAGAGCTGCCCAACCAGAAGCACCGCTTTGCCAATGTCGAGCGTGTGTTTGCTATTTTGATGGTTTTCACTGCCTGTTCCATGGCCTTTGCCCACGGCTCCAATGATGTCGCCAATGCCGTTGGTCCACTGGCAGCCATCGCTGCCACCATTCAGTCCGGCGGTGAAGTGGCCGCCAAATCAGCATTGCCCTGGTGGATTTTGCTGGTTGGCGCTGCGGGCATCGTGGTTGGCCTGGCCACCTATGGCTGGAAAGTCATTGCCACCATTGGTCGCAAAATTACTGAACTCACCCCCAGTCGCGGTTTTGCCGCCGAGCTTGGCGCCGCCTCCACGGTTGTGGTTGCCTCCGCCACCGGCTTGCCGATCTCCACCACGCACACACTGGTGGGCGCCGTACTTGGCGTAGGCTTTGCCCGCGGTATCGCCGCCCTTAACCTGAAGATTATCGGCCAGATTTTTATCTCCTGGATTATCACCCTGCCCGCCGGTGCTTTTCTGGCAATCATGTTTTTCTTTATGTTTCGGGGCATGTTCATCTGACAGCCCGACCAATATTGAAACAATGAAGCACCGTGCCGGACAAACCCACAGGTTTTTATTGAAAATAACGCCATGACATTTTTAAAAATACTGTTGTTGCTGCTGACAGCACTGGCTATCGCCTGGTTTTTAATGCGATCACCCATAAAGAGCTATCCGGAATCACCCCAGTTTCGCAATGGGCAGTTCCACAATGCAGCCGCTCAGCCGGAAGAATCCCCAGGCAAGCGACTACAGATACTGTGGCATTTTTTATTCAACAAACCGGCTAATACCCAACCGGCAAAGCCAATTCCAGTGCAGATGCTGACACAGTCAGACCTGGATGCCGCCCCCGATCGCAGTCTCTTTAAATTGGGTCACTCTACCGTGCTATTGAAGTTGCGCGGCAGTTACTGGCTGACTGATCCGGTTTTTTCTGAACGCGCCTTTGCCCTGCAATGGATGGGCCCCAAGCGCTTTCACGCTCCGGCCATTGCACTGGCCGATCTACCCCCCCTGCGTGGAGTAATTTTGTCGCACGATCACTACGACCACCTCGACAAACACGCCATTCGGGCACTGATTGACCGCAGTGAACTCTTTCTGGCACCGCTGGGTGTAGGTGACCGTCTGCGGGGCTGGGGTGTACCTGCGGACAAAATTCGTCAGTTTGACTGGTGGCAAAGTATCGAAGTGGGTGGACTCACACTTACGGCAACACCCGGCCAGCATTTTTCGGGTCGCAGTCTGAGTGACAGCCGCCGGACCCTGTGGACCTCCTGGGTAATAGAGGATGAGAATCTGCGCATCTTCTTTAGTGGTGACAGTGGTTATTTTGATGGCTTTGCCGAGATTGGCCAACGTTTCGGCCCCTTTGATCTTACCCTGATGGAAACCGGCGCCTATGACGCTCAATGGCCCTTTGTGCATATGCAGCCGGAACAGAGTGTGCAGGCGCATATCGACCTGCGGGGCAAGGTGATGCTACCCATTCACAACAGCACTTTCGACCTGGCCATGCACTCCTGGTACGACCCACTTGAACGGGTATTGACGATAAGCCAGGAAAAGGGCGTGCAATTGTCTACACCTGTATTTGGTGAGCGCATCGACATTGAACGCCCGGCTCCTGGCTCCGCCTGGTGGCGCGAGCTGTCTGCACCTTGACGGATGTGCAATCCAGCAGATAACGTGCGCTGATCCTCTTCGCTGGTAAATCCTATGCCCACCACCGAACAGCAGGTTATTCAAGAACTCAGCACCCTGATCGCCATGGCATCGGTCAGCTCCACCGACCCCGGCTGGGATCAGGGCAATCGTACCGTGGTAGAACAACTGGCCGAGTGGTTGGCAGCTATCGGTTTTACAACAGAAATTATCAATGTCAGTGACGATGGCAATAAAGCCAACCTCGTGGCGACCCTCGGTAGTGGCTCCGGCGGCCTGGTATTGGCAGGCCACACCGACACTGTTCCCTTTGACGAAGGCCGCTGGCACAGTGACCCACTACAACTCAGTGAGCGAAACCAGCGCCTCTACGGTCTGGGCAGCACCGATATGAAGGGTTTTTTTCCACTGGTAATAGCCGCGGCACGACACTTTGCAGGTAGAGCTCTGAGGGAACCGCTGATTGTACTGGCCACCGCCGATGAGGAAAGCTCGATGAACGGCGCGCGCGCACTGGCGGCAGCCGGCTGGCCAAAGGCGCGGGCGGCTATTATCGGCGAGCCGACCAATCTCACGCCGGTGCGCATGCACAAGGGCATCATGATGGAGGCCATCCGGGTCACCGGCCGCGCCGGACACTCCTCCAACCCCGCCCTGGGCAACAGTGCGCTGGAAGTAATGCACGAAGTAATGGGCGATCTCATATACTTTCGCAGTGAGCTGGGCCAGCGCTTTGCCAACCCCGCTTTTGAAGTGGTGGCACCCACCCTCAACCTGGGCTGTATCCACGGTGGCGACAGCCCCAACCGCATCTGTGGCCAAAGCGAGCTGCATATTGACCTGCGCATGACACCCGATGGTGACTATCGCGCCGTGCGCGACGAACTCGATCAACGACTGGCGGTAATTGCCAATCGCTGCGAAGTGGAGATTGTGCGCTCGTCACTGGTAGAGCCGGTACCACCTTTCGCACAGGACGCGACCAGCGAACTGGTACAGGTAGCCGAGCGCCTGAGCGGTAAATCTGCACTGGCGGTAGCCTTTGCCACCGAGGCACCCTTTTTACAGCAAATGGGCATGGAAACCATCGTCATGGGACCCGGCTCCATTGACCGCGCCCACCAGCCCGATGAATACCTGGAACTGAACCAGCTCACGCCCTGCATCGACTTGCTGGAACGCTGTATTGCGCATTACTGCCTGGGCCACCGCTGAGCCGGGAAAGCAGCAAGTGTGCATTATTGCCATTAGTGCTAAACACCAGCATTGGGTAACCTTGACCTTTTAACCGTAAGCAGGCGACGCAGGTGACGACAACGGGTCGGGAACATATACGCTGGTTCAGGAACACCGCCCCCTACATCAATGCACACCGTCGCAAGACCTTTGTGCTGATGCTTGGAGGCGAGGCCGCCCAGCATCCAAATTTTGCCAATATCATCCACGATATCGCCCTGCTTAACAGTCTCGGTGTGCGCCTGATACTGGTCCATGGCAATCGCCCACAAATTGATGAACGCTTGCAACGCGCTGATATTGAGAGCGCTTTTCACGCCGGTATGCGTATTACCGATAGCGCCGCCATGCCACTGGTCACCGATGCCGCCGGTTCCCTGCGGGCACAAATTGAAGCCCTGCTGTCAATGGGCCTGCCCAACTCGCCCATGCAGGGTGCCGGTATCCGTATTTGCTCTGGCAACTTTGTATCCGCCCGCCCCATCGGCGTGCTCGATGGTGTTGATTTCCAGCACACCGGTCGTGTACGGCGGGTGGATGTTACGGGTATCCGCGAACAGTTATCGGCAGGATCCATTGTATTGCTGTCACCATTGGGCTATTCACCCACGGGGGAGATTTTCAATCTGGCACTGGAAGACATCGCCATCCACTGTGCCGCAGCCATTAGTGCCGACAAACTGTTGTTATTTGGTGCCGACAAGGGGCTGGAAAACAGTGAAGGTGGATTATTGCGACAGCTGGCTGTTGGCGAAATGAACAGCATGCACTTTCGCAACGGTGAACAAAACCGCCTCGCCGACACCGCCCGCAAAGCCTGCCTGGCCGGCGTTGAACGCTGCCAGATCGTCAGTTATCAGGACGACTGTGCTCTGCTGGAAGAACTGTTCACTCACGATGGCAGCGGCACCCTGGTAGCCAAGGACGATTACGAGCAGGCACGCTGGGCCACCATTGATGATGTTGGCGGCATTCTGGAACTGATCGAACCACTGGAACAACAGGGAGTTTTACTTAAACGCTCGCGGGAACTGCTGGAAACCGAAATCAGCCATTTTCGCCTGCTGGAACGCGATGGACGCATCATCGCCTGCGCTGCACTCTACCCCTACCCCGAAGAAGCCTGCGGTGAAATTGCCTGTGTGGTCACCCACCCCGAATACCGCGGCGGCAAGCGCGGCGAACGCCTGCTGCGTGGACTGGAGCGTGAAGCCCGGCAACGGGGACTGGAACAGGTTTTCGTTCTCACCACCCAAACCGCCCACTGGTTTATCGAACAGGGTTTTACTGAAAACGGGCGCGATGCACTACCGGCACAGAAGCAGAACTTTTACAATCTGCAACGCAACTCGAAGGTGTTTTTTAAACATATTTGAGCGACCGCAGGTAAACAAGAGCTCGACTGCGGAATCCAGGATTATGCAATCAGAATTATTCACCAATATGAAAAACAACAACAGGTAGAAAATGAGCAGTCCAAATTGTATTGAAATTTGCGCCGGGGCTGGTGGTCAAGCACTTGGCTTAGAAAATGCTGGTTTTGATGCAGAAGCACTTGTTGAAATTGATGAGCGTTGTTGTGAGACCTTGCGATTTAACCGTCCAGGCTGGAATGTCATTGAAGGCGACATCAAAGACTTCAACGGTAAGCCGTACAAGGGTGTAGATTTGTTGGCCGGTGGTGTGCCTTGCCCCCCATTTTCAAAAGCTGGCAAGCAATTGGGTAAGGATGATGAAAGAGACCTTTTCCCGGAAGCATTGCGGCTTGTAGATGAAATTCGCCCGAATGCAGTAATGCTGGAAAATGTACGTGGTTTTCTTGATGCAGTATTTGAAGATTATCGCTTAAAGCTGAAGCGTAAGCTTCAACACATGGGTTATGTGGTGGACTGGCGCTTACTTAACGCTTCAGATTTCGGTGTTTCTCAGCTACGCCCCCGCGTTGTCATCGTAGCGATCAAGAAAGACCTTGCCGAAAACTTCCAGTGGTGTACACCTCTTGACTATAACCCCCCAACAGTGGGTGAGCTGTTGTTAGATAAAATGAAAGAAAACGGGTGGCGTGGTGCGAATAAGTGGGCAAAACTTGCTGACGATATTGCACCAACTATTGTTGGTGGTTCTAAAAAGCATGGCGGTCCAGACTTAGGACCAACAAGAGCCAAGAAAGCTTGGGCTTCGCTGGGTGTAAACGGAATGACAATTGCGGAAGAAGCGCCCGCACGCAATTTTGTAGGAATGCCGCGCCTCACTGTTGAAATGGTTGCGCGTATTCAGGGTTTCCCGGATGACTGGAAGTTTTCAGGTCGAAAAACACCGGCATATAGACAAGTTGGTAACGCCTTCCCACCACCAGTAGCGGACGCAGTAGCAAAACAGATTAAAAGTTGTTTAACAGCCAAAAAGATTTATTCAATTGCAGGATAAGGATAGATGGCGAAAAAACCGGGGGCAAGGGCAAGGCTTAGAGAACATTTTTTAGCTAATATCGGGCGAATTATGGATTCCGGTGAGTTAAGGGAAGCATCAGGCGGCATTAGCGAATGGGCACGTAGAGTGCGGGAATTGCGCACTGAGGAAGGATACCAAATTCTCACCCACAATGACCGAAGTGAACTAAAGCCCGGTCAATACCTGTTAGAAAACCCTAAGCCAGAACCAGCTTTTGAACGTGAAATCTCGAAAGAAACCCGCGCTTATGTTCTCGATCGAAATGGGTTTACCTGCCAAATGTGCGGAGCTGTAGCAGGTGAGCCACACCCGTATGATCCAATGAGAAAAACACGTCTTCATATTGGTCATATAGTTGATAAGTCGCAGGGTGGCGACGATGATCCAAGTAATTTAAGGGCGCTATGTTCAGTCTGCAATGAAGGTGCATCTAACTTAACCCTTGAGCGCCCTTCAGTTCAAAAGCTAATGATTCAGGTTCGCCGTGCAAAAGGTGGTGATCAAGTAGAATTACTTAAGTGGTTAATTGCTAAATATCCAAAGCAGACGAAAGAAATTATCGACAGTGTTTAGCAGACCAAAATCAAAAGAAGGCTGCGTACCAGCAACCCCTTGGAGAGGGTCAACAGAGAGCTGAAGCGCAGAACGCGCGTAGCAACGCTGTTTCCCCAGTGAACAGTCATGCCTGCGATTAATATCCGCTGTCGAGATGAAAATCGCTGAAGAATGGCAGGTAGGAAAGACGTATTTAACGATGTAAAACCCGGCAATCAGCTAATCGCAAATTTACAGAAGAAAAGTTGTTTTATCGGCGCCACTGCTCTTGGTGTATACGCTGCGATCGGTAAGGGGCTTGCGGGTAAATTCAACCTTGTGGCCAAGGCCGCTGTTAACGCTTTTTAACAGGTGGTGATGACCGCCAGTATTTTTGAAAAGTAAAATCAAACCTGAACTTTTCCGGGGCATCTGCGTGTTATCACACAGGCATTCCCTCGACTTAAAAGCCGTTAGCCTGTGATAAGTATTTACTGGCCTAATAAAAGGCCTGGAAAAACAGTGCTTTTAAATACTCGGTTTCGGGAATGGCAGGATGAATGGGGTGATCAGGGCCCTGCGCACTTTGCTCAATCAGGCGCAACTGACGGCCTGTGCGCAGTGCGGCTGACTGTACCGCAGAAATAAGATCAGCCCGTGACAGATGCATCGAACAGGAAGCCGATACCAGTACGCCGCCCGGTGCCAGCAATTTCAGGCCCAGCTCATTGATACGACGATAAGCCTTGATGCCCTTGGCTAAATCCTTGCGGCGCTGAATAAAGGCTGGCGGATCAATAATCACCAGATCAAACTGCTGCCCCTGCGCCAGCAGGGCATCCATCATCTGAGCAGCATTACCTTGCAGAGTATTAACAGCGGACAGTTTATTCAGGGTCGCATTGGTCAATACAGCCTCCAGAGCAGAGGCCGAACTATCAACACAGGTGAGCTGGCTGGCGCCGGCTGCCATTGCCTGCAAACCCCAACCGCCAATATAGCTGTAAACATCCAGCACACGCTTGCCCGCTGCGTAAGTCTGCAAACGCGCCCTCGCCATGCGATGATCATAAAACCAGCCTGTTTTCTGGCCGCTGTATACCGGCACCTGAAAGCGCACCCCGTTCTCTTCCAGCGGGACTGATTCAGGCACTTCGCCATGCACGACCTCAATGCACTCTTCAAGCCCGGCTTCACGGCGGCTGCGGCTATCGGCTCGCAGTAAAATACCTGCCGGAGACAGTAAACGGACAAGCTCGTTGACAATCGCTTGCTGATAACACTCAATACCGGCATTGTTGAGTTGAATGACCAGATAGTCATCGAAGCGATCCACCACCAGGCCCGGCAACAAGTCGCTGTCGCCGTAAACCAGACGATAAAAGGGCTTGTTGAAGGCCAGCTGGCGGCCAGCCAGCGCCTGAGCCAATGCCCGTGGCAGACAATCTGACAGTGAAGCTACTGCTTTGGGTGCATACAGGCGGGCACAAATCAGGCTTTTCGGCTCCATATAGGCACTGCCGAGCAACTGCCCATTACTGCCATACACGCTGACTCGATCACCTGCCGTCAGATTAGCCAGCGCTGAACGCTCGCTGTCAACTTCGTTGGAATACACCCATAGATGACCGGCACGCAGACGGCGATCACCACCGTGTCGGAGGTAGAGTTCAGCTGGCACAGGCATTAATACACAACAGGAAGGTCAATCTTCCCCGGCGCATTGTTTGCCGTAGCTGTCGGCATTGAGCAACTTGTCCAGCTCAGCTGCATCACTGGGCTGGAGCTTGTAGAACCAGCCATTATTGTAAGGGTCAGCATTGACTGTCTCAGGCTCATCTTCAAGATGTGTATTGGCTGCGATCACTTCGCCTCCTATAGGGGCATAGATATCCGAGGCCGCCTTGACCGACTCAACCACACCCGCCTCATCACCGGCAGCCAGGGTATCGCCCACAGTGGGCAATTCGACAAAAACCACATCGCCCAGTGCTTCCTGTGCGTGATCGGTAATACCCACTGTGACGGTACCATCCTCCTCCAGGCGTGCCCACTCGTGACTGCTGGCGTATTTCAGTTCGCTGGGTATCTGACTCATGGAAGCTCCTTAACAGAAAATGGTGTATTAGGATTATGGCCTTGGGCCAATATCAATCCAGCGCCATTCTAACCACCCGTATGGTAAATCCCAAACTTGACAGTGTAATGACCACAGCCCCTGCAAAGCTACAAACCCATTGCATGGCGCATAATGCCAGCTTTAAGCGGACCCGAACGGCCAACCCCACTCATACCGGTATTGCGCAACCAGCGCAGTGGCAGGGCATTTTGTTCAAACAGGAACTTGAAGCCGTCCATCGCCCCCATCATCAGCAGGTTTTCACTCTTGCGCTGACGCTGGTAGCGGCGCAGCACAGCCAGCTCACCGATATCAGCGCCACGTTCATGGGCCGTGATAATTTCCTGAGCCAGGGTTTTTACATCCTTGAAACCGAGGTTGATGCCCTGGCCCGCCAAGGGGTGGATGGTATGGGCGGCATCAGCCACCAACGCCACTCGCGGCTGCACATAGTCCACCGCATGTCGCTGACGCAGGGGGAAAGCAAAGCGTGCCGAAGCGGCCTCGATCCGGCCCAGCTGAGACTCAAAAGCATTTTCCAGCTCACGACAAAAGGCAGCGTCATCGAGAGCCAGCATGTCTTCGGCCAACGCCTCCTTGAGAGACCAGACAATCGAGCAAAGCCGACCTGCACCACCATCGTCCAGCGGCAAAAAAGCCAGTGGCCCTGTGGCCAGAAAACGCTGGCGTGCGGTATTGCCGTGGATCTGTTCAGTTTGGACCGTTGCCACCAACGCCTGGTGGCCGTAATTCCACTCACGGGTGGCAAAATCAAGTTTTTTACGCACACTGGACAATGCACCATCGGCGGCCACCAACAGGCGGGCACTGACCGTAGTATTGTCTTCCATCTGCAACTGAATCAGCTCACTACCAGCGCCCTGGATACTTTTTAGTCGATGCGGGGCCAGTACGCTGATATCGGATGAGGCCTTTACCTTTGCCAGCAGTGCATGGATGACGGCGCGATTCTCTACAATATGACCCAGGTAATCCCGGTCAACTTCACGGGCATCAAACTCGATCGCACCAGTGCCTTCTCCATCCCAAACACGCATATGTGAATAAGCACTGGCACGGTAATCAACGATGGCGGGCCAGACACCGATATGCCCGAGAAAGCCACTCGATTGCAGATTGAGAGCACTGACACGGCTGTCAAAACTGTCCACCTCGCAGTTGGTCGGCAGCTGTGGCAGGCTCAACTCACGAGCTTCAATCAAGGCGATCGACAAACCCTGACCGACAAGCGCACAGGCCAGCGCACTGCCGGCCATACCGGCTCCAACAATTGCCACATCCACCTTATCCATGCTGATCTCCCAAAGCCGCCACTCCGGCGGCATAACGCACAAATTCCTGTTTTAGTGGCGCAATCACATCCAGCCCCGACAGCGCCATATCCCGAGCCAATCCAAGCAGAGGGTCAGAGTGCATAAACAGCTCCGGCAGTACATCACTGGCACCAATAGTGCGCACCTGATCATTGCGCTGGGCCCGCTGATACTGCTCCAACACTTGCAGCGAACCATAATCTCCCGGTTGCTGCGCATCTGCCAGAATAGTCGCCAGTCGATCTACATCCCGCAGCGCCAGGTTAAAGCCCTGTCCTGCTACCGGGTGCAGGGTATGAGCCGCATTACCCATCACAGCAATACCACTGCGCAGCTGCTCGCTGGCCTGCATCAGGCTAAGCGGGTAACAATGCCGCTGGCCACTGCGCAAAAAGCGCCCGAGTCGGTAGCCAAAATGATCCTGCAATGCCATCAGAAAAACATCGTCTGCCGCCTGTGCCAGCTCATTCGCACGTTCTGGTGGCAGAGTCCACACCAGTGCGCTGCGATATTCTCCAGGTTCACTTGGCAACAGCGGCAATAGTGCCAGTGGACCAGAAGCGGTAAAGCGCTCGAAGGCACGATTATTGTGGTCATGGGGGAATGTCACATTACTAATCAACGCACTCTGCTGATAGGACTTTTCACTAACCGCCACTCCGAGGGAGCCACGCAGGCCGGAAGCAGCGCCATCAGCCACTACCAGCAGGTGGCTGCGCCAATAGTGCTCCCTATGGGCACCCTCACCAGACTTTACCAACGTCAGCATCACCGAACCGTCATCGGCAGGACTGGCAGCCGTCACCTTCGCCGGACTAATCACCTCCACCCGCCCCTGTTGACGCAGAGCGCCAATCAGCGCCTGACCCAGCCAGGCGTTTTCCACCACATAACCCAGCGCTTGCCAGCCACTTTCAGCGGCCGTCATCAACGTACTGCCAAAACGACCGCGATTGGAAACATGAATGCTCTCAATAGGGCAAAGCCAGCGCTCCAGCTCACGCCAAATGCCCATTGATTCAAAAATGCGCCGCGTGGAATAACTGAGGGCCGTGGAACGGGCATCAAAGGAGGGGTGATAAGCAGGTACAGTGGTTGATTCGGGCAAAGGAAAACCCTCCACCAGCATAATACGCACCGTTGGTGGCAGCTTGCAGGCCAGCTGCAATGCCAGACTGATACCCACCATACCTCCACCGGCAATGACGATGTCACGCTGTTCCATTATCTATTCCTACTGTTTTACATCCATATTGTCATTCACTCCGCCATTAATGCCTCAATTTCATCAGCGTGTTTGGGCGCTGCCGCTGTCAGCACCTCATAGCCATCAGCCGTTACTGCCACGCTGTCTTCGATGCGGATACCAATACCGCGCCACTGTTTGTCAACCTTGTCATTGTCTGGCGCCACATAGATACCAGGCTCCAGCGTCATTACCATACCGGGCTCCAGTACACGCCACTGTCCGCCTACGCGATAATCACCAACATCGTGCACGTCCAGACCCAGCCAGTGACCAGCTTTGTGCATATAAAAATCGCGGTAGGCGCCCTTTTCAATCAGGTTTGACACCTTCCCTTTCAGCAGACCCAGCTCAACCAAACCTTCCGTAATCACCCGCACGGTCTCATCGTGAGGCTGGTTCCAGTGATTGCCGGGGCGGATCAACGCCAATGCCGACAGCTGCGAAGCCAGCACCACATCATAAAGTGCCCGCTGATAACGATTGAAGCGGCCATTCACAGGGAAGGTGCGAGTAACATCTGCGGCATAGCCTTCCAGTTCACAACCAGCATCGATCAGTACCAGATCGCCCTTGCGCAGACGGGCGTTATTATCGATGTAGTGCAAAATACAACCATTATCACCACCACCAACGATGCTGGCATAGGCTGGATGACGGGCTCCAGCCATGGCAAATTCGTGCTGAATTTCAGCCTCCAGCTGATACTCATAAACACCTGGGCGACAAAAACGCATGGCTCGCTGATGAGCGCGTGCGGTAATATCTCCCGCCTGGCGCATGACGCGCAATTCACCCGCACTCTTGATCAAACGCAGATCATGCAGCATATGATTGAGGTCGGTCAGCTCACCCGGCGGTACTGCACCACTGGCTTCCTTGGCCCGGATCTGATTGACCCAGCCCATAATCTGACGGTCAAAATGACTGCTGCGCCCCATTGAGTAATAAACCCGTTCGCGACCTTCAATCAGTCCCGGCAGGATGTCGTCGATATCACTGACGGGAAAGGCATCGTCGGCATCGAGCTTTTCACACACGCCTTTGGGGCCGAGGCGACGGCCATGCCAAAGCTCCATCGAAGGATCGCGGTCACGGCAAAAAAGGACAAATTCACCGTGTTTGCGACCCGGTATCAGTACCATCACGGCATCGGGCTCAACAAAGCCTGATAAATAGTAAAAATCACTGTCCTGGCGAAAAGGATATTCCGTATCCCGGCTGCGTAACTGTTCTCTGGCTGAGGCAATGATGGCGATACTGTTGGGCTCCATCAGCGCCATCAGATGTTTGCGACGGCGGGCAAATTCAGATCGGGAAATACTCATTAAACAAACAGCCCCTGACAAACTTCAGGTAAACGTGGAAACAAGTGCGTAAACAGACAGACAGACAGATAAATAAATGCATCAATGCACTGCCGGTGTACTGGTGTTATCTTCGTTGCGTGCCAGTGAATCCATAAAAACATTCAATACGGCAAAGCGTAGATATTCGATAATTTCTGCATAATTACTTTCGGATTCATCTTCCGGCAAATCATCATCGAGCCCAGCCTGGGAGATCTGGGCAATATCACGCAGCACTTCTGAACTGTCCGCAGCCAGCCCCTGATCACGGGCACCTGCTGCGCTGAGCGCGCGCGCATAGCCAGCGAGAAAACCACGGCACCAGTGAGTCAGCGCCATTACCCGCAATTCAAGCTCACTGTCGTCATCGGGCAATAAGGGGTGAAAGTCAAACGCCTCATCGCGCAATGCTGCCTGGGTCACACTGTACAAATCGAGCATCAGCTCAGCCAGTTCGCCGTGCAGATCAACCCCAAGCGCCTGATTGAGACCGTCCAGGCCCGCAGCTGGCTCATCGACACCACCAGCGGCCAGCAGACCACTGAGACAACCGTGCAATTCAGAAGGTGACAGATCTTCGCCCTGCTCCACAAGATGATTGGCTATCTCATCAAAATCAAATACCACGCCATCACCTGGCGGCTTGTCAAACATTGAATTTCACCTGTAACTGGAAGCCATACTGGCCAGACTTGCAGCAAATGCTGGAAAAGCGCAGGCAGGCTGTTGATAAATCTGGGTTTTACTTCGTTGACCTCACCGAAGCACAAGCCTATAGTGAGCACACCGGATCAGATCATCTAGTATAACGCCATGACCGACAACCCGCTCAAGGCACTGGAGAGCAAAATCGACCAATTGATTGCGCTTTGCAGGGAACTCAATCAGGAAAATCAGGAGCTCAAGACAGCCGCTTCTCACTGGCAACGTGAGCGCCAGGATCTGGTCAACAAGAATGAACTGGCGTGCGACAAGGTGGAAGCCGTACTCAACCGCCTGCGAGCCATGGAGTAGGCCGATGTCACCAACAACTGTTACTGTCACCATCCTCGACAAAGACTATCAGGTTACCTGCCCACAAGAGCAGCGCAGTGAGCTGGTGGTATCAGCCAAATATCTCGACAAACAGATGCGGGCTATTCGCAATAGCGGCAGAGTCATTGGTGGCGAGCGCATCGCAGTAATGGCAGCGCTCAATATCAGCCATGAATTACTTAAAGCCTCTGAGCAAAATGCCAGTGCAGCCGACGAAACCACAGACGAGACCTCTACCGAGCTACAGCAACTCAACCGCAAAATTGATGATGCCCTTTACAATCTGCGGCAGCTTGAAATTGGCTGAAAGCTGCTAAATATCTAAAGCGGCTCGGCACCACAGTCATGCTGCGCTATACTGCCAGCGGATCCCTGGTGTATGCGCCAGGCAGACAGTCCTCGAGCCGATAATTTTACAACCGGGAGCCGTCATCCGCTGCTGTTGTGCAGGTCCGGTACAAGCCGGAAAGCCTGATGTGGCACGGCGTCTCCCACCTTGAACCATCGGGTTCAAGGGCAGCACTGCCAGCGGTATACCGGGAATCCATCTATTATCATGCCCCCCTCTGACCAGGAAAAGTCCAGACTTCGCCATCAACTGCGCCAACGGCGGCGCCAGTTGTCTGCCAGTGAACGCGAACGGGCTGGCACGGCAGCCGCCAGCTATCTGCAACAGCTTCCCG
This sequence comes from Parahaliea sp., assembly GCA_047974765.1. Taxonomy (GTDB): domain Bacteria; phylum Pseudomonadota; class Gammaproteobacteria; order Pseudomonadales; family Halieaceae; genus JBKECP01. Next base: position 176,753 of record JBKECP010000031.1, read on the forward strand.
GCTGGCCAGACTTTTCTCATATTGCACTTTATCTGCCCATCGATGGCGAACTCGATACTCGGGCTATCGCTGGTGCCTGCCGCCAGATCGGTGCCAACTTATACCTGCCTCGCATCAACGGCACAGGTACCATGCAGCTGCTGCACTGGGATGAACACACTCCACTGCTTATCAATGCCTACGGCATTGCCGAACCCGCCGCTGGCGCCAGAGTCTGCCATATCACTGAACTGGACGTATTACTGGCACCACTGGTGGGCTGGGACAAACAGGGGAATCGCCTGGGCATGGGGGGCGGCTACTACGACCGGATGCTCGCCAAAACGCAACACCCGCCGCTATTCATAGGCCTTGCCTATGATTTTCAGTGTATGGAAGAAGGCTTGCCGGTTAGGGCATGGGATATTCAGATGGACGGTGTTCTAACGGATAAAGGTCTGCATATCAGAACCGCAGACCCTACCTGAGACTGACTCAGTGATTAACAATAATACCCGCCTGCAATTCTGAGGCAGGCGCTGGAGCCGCTACTGTTTTATTGGCTGCCATTGGCAGAATCAGGGTGACCACAACGCCTATCCCAAAAACGGCCATTAATACCAGCAAAAAATCCGGTTTTGCTTTCACGCTTACTTGTCCCGCATCAACTGTTTATTCGGGCCAGATTACAACCCGTTCTCTCACCAAATTGTTTGTGCCTCGCCTTTATTATTGCTTCTGTCACCACAGTTACCAGAAGTTGGCAATATTTCACAACTCGGGCGGAGTCTACCCTGACAGTCAGTAAATGGAAACCCTGAAGCCCGCATAAATTCAGGCTTTGTCGATATTTGTCACAAAATTTGACAGTTTGGCGCCTGATTTTTGAGACAGTTAACTATTTTAATTAGCGTGAACTATCGGGCGAATGGGCGAGATAGAGACGATAAGCAATGTTGTCCGTTTCATCACTATAGGGATAACCCACTTCATCCAGCACCGCCCTGAACTGGTTGCGTTCAGCACGCGGTACCTGTACACCTACCAGAATCCGGCCATAGGCAGCACCATGATTGCGGTAGTGAAACATGGAGATATTCCAGCGCTGTCCCAAACCGGATAAAAACCGCAACAGGGCACCAGGCCGCTCAGGAAACTCCACCCGGTAGGCCACCTCATCACCAACCGCTGCTGGCGCCCGTCCACCGACCATGTAGCGAATATGCAGTTTGGCCGTTTCATTATCGGTCAGGTCCTCACATTCGTAACCGGCCGCGGTGAGTTCTTCGATCACCTCCTCCAGGTCATCCCGATGGCTGATACTCAAACCGACAAAGACCAGCGCCTGTAAAGAATCACTGAAACGATAGTTGAACTCAGTGATATTACGCCTGCCCAGACGACTGCAAAAAGCGCGAAAAGCTCCGGGTTTTTCAGGCACACGCACAGAAATAACCGCTTCGCGCCGCTCACCGATTTCAGTGCGCTCAGAAATATAGCGCAGGCGGTCAAAATTGGTATTGGCACCACTGACAATGGCCAGCAGGTTTTGTTCCCGCACGCCCTCACGTCCAACATATTTTTTCAGCCCCGCCAGTGCCAGCGCACCGGCGGGCTCGGCAATGCTGCGGGTATCTTCAAAAATATCCTTGATGGCGGCACACATTTCATCGGTATTGGCGGTAATCACCTCATCCACTGTATCGCGGATGATCCGAAAGGTTTCCTTGCCAATCTGGGCCACAGCACAACCCTCGGCAAACAGGCCCACCTCGGATAATTTTGCCCGGCGCCCCTTAGTTAGCGCCAATTGCAAACAGGCGGCATCTTCAGGCTCCACACCGATAATACGGGTCGTAGGCCAAACATAGCGGATATAGGCGGCCACTCCAGCCAACAGGCCGCCACCACCTACGGGAACAAAAACAGCATCCAGTGGCTCCTGATGCTGGCGCACGATTTCCATGCCAATCGTACCTTGACCCGCAATTACATCCGGATCGTCAAAGGGGTGGACATACACCATACCGCGACTGGCCACCAGCTCCTGCGCCTTTTCTGCCGCCTCCTCAAAGGCGTCACCGTGCAGCACAACCTTCGCACCCCGGTTGCGTACAGCATTCACCTTGATGACAGGCGTGGTTCGCGGCATGACGATGGTCGCCTTGACCTTCATACGCTGGGCAGCCAGCGCCAGCCCCTGGGCATGATTGCCTGCCGAAGCCGCCACCACACCACGCTCACGCTCTTGCTGTGTCAATTGCTGCATTTTGTTGTAGGCACCGCGCAGCTTGAAGGAAAACACCGGCTGCAAATCTTCGCGCTTAAGCAAAACCGTATTGTCAAGACGGCTCGACAACAACGCCGACTCCTGTACCGGCGTCTCACGGGCAACGTCATAAACACGGGCATCGAGGATACGTTTGATATAGCTCTTGGGCATGGCGGGCAATGACTGGCAAATAACTGGAGCAGGCATGTTAAAGGAGCACAGATTTATTTTCAGCCCCACAACGGCCTTGCCAGTGGTAATTTTAGTGCTTCAGTGGACATGCTTTCCTATAATGGACTCCTGTCGCCCGCCAGAGGACTCCCGATGACCCAGGATCAACTGAAACAGACTGTTGCCGAAGCTGCACTGGCTTATATCAGCCCCAGACTTGAAGCCGATACCGTTCTGGGCATCGGCACCGGCTCCACGGCCAACCGGTTTATTGATGCACTGGCTGCCATCAAGGGACAAATAAGTGCCACTGTAGCCAGCTCTGAAGCCTCTGCCGAACGTCTGCGTTCTCACGGAATTGCGGTGATTGAGCTAAACGTAGCCGACCAGGTGGACTTCTATATAGACGGCGCCGATGAAGCCAACCATGCCCTGCAACTGATCAAGGGTGGCGGCGCCGCCCTCACCCGTGAAAAAATAGTCGCTGCGGTGGCTAAAGAATTTATCTGTATCGCCGATGAGAGCAAACGGGTACATACCCTCGGTAATTTCCCACTACCGATAGAGGTCATTCCAATGGCCCGCAGCCACGTTGCCAGAGAGCTGGTCAAACTCGGCGGCGATCCGGTGTACCGGGAAGGCGTACTAACCGATAACGGCAATATTATTCTGGATATCTATAACTTTCCCATTGCCCAGCCACTGGCCATGGAGCAAAAGATCAACAATATTACCGGCGTGGTTACCAACGGTATTTTTGCCCTGCGGCCAGCAGATGTGTTGCTGCTGGCTACAGCCTCGGGAGTACAAACCCTGCGCGCCGGGTAGTGATGCTTTTGAAACAGCTCTTTTAAAGTGCCCTTTGTAAAGCGCCTCTTGCGATGCGCAGTTTTTTTATATAGCAGCCCACCAGGATAAACACTTAAAGCAGGTACTCAATCAAAAATCTTGCCTGGATTCATAAGTCCCTGCGGGTCAAAAACCTGCTTAATCTGACGCATGAGACTGATTTCCAGGGCTGAGCGGCTGTAGTGAAGGTAATCTTTCTTTAACAGTCCCACCCCATGCTCGGCAGACACACTACCGCCGTAACGCTGTACGATCTCAAATACCCAGGTACTGACCTCACCACAGCGACGCTTGAATTCATCCACAGCCAGTTCATCAGGCTTGAGTATATTAAGATGCACATTGCCGTCACCAATATGACCAAACCAGACAATTTCAAAATCGGGGTAGGCCTTATTAACCACCGATTCCACCTCCAACAAAAAATCCGGCACCTTTGAAACTGTGGTTGAAATATCATTTTTATAAGGTGTCCAGCGTGAAATTGTCTCTGAAATATCCTCTCGCAGCCGCCACAAGTTAGCGGCCTGAGCCACACTCTGGCTGACAACACCATCAAGCACCCAGCCCTCTTCCATACACCGCTCAAACAACGCCATAGCTTGTGACATATCCGCCTCGCTGTTTTGTTCAATTTCAAGCAGTGCATAATAGGGCGCAATAGACGTAAAAGGACGCTGCAAATCCTGGTGTTCAACTACTTTTGACAGCGCCAGCTCAGAGAAAAATTCAAAGGCCTGCAATTCCATTTCAACCTGATATGTCTGCAATATCTGCATAATAGAAGCCATATCCGGCGCAGCCATCACCAGCACAGCCGGGTCACGGGGTGGGCGAGCCAAACGCAGGGTGGCCTCGACCACAATGCCCAGCGTACCTTCGGCACCAATAACCAGTTGACGCAGATCATAACCGGCATTGTTTTTTATCAGGCCTGCATTGAGATCGAGCAATTCCCCTGTGCCAGTAACCAGCTTAAGGCCCGCCACCCAATCGCGGGTCATACCGTGGCGAATCACCTTGATGCCACCGGCATTGGTGGAAATATTGCCGCCGATCTGACTGGAGCCCGCCGAGGCAAAGTCAACGGGATAAAACAGCCCCTGCTCCCGAGCAAAATTTTGCAGCTGCTCTGTAATCACTCCCGCACCACAGCGGACCGTGCGCTCAACCGGGTTAAAATCAGCGATGGCGTTCATTTTATCCAGTGCCAACACCAGCTCACCGCGGCAGGCTACCGCCCCCCCACTAAGGCCAGTGCGCCCACCAGAAGGTACAATTGCCAACGCTTGCTGCACCGCCAGACGCACAATAGCCTGCACCTCTTCGACACTACCCGGCAACACCACAGCACAGGGACTGGGCGGATAAAAGCGGGTCCAGTCACAGCCGTAAAGGATTTTTGCCTCTGCGTCATCAAGTACCCGGTCCCGCCCTACAATCGCGGCCAGTGCAGCCAGCGTTCGTGCATCCAGTTCTGTAGCCGTCAGCTCACTCACTAAAACACCTCATTTGCTATTAATCTGGCAATTAAATAGATCTATTTAATTGACACTCTTTCCAAGCCGCGAAAAAACGTGATTTTCCTCGCCAGCCAAGGGCTTACATTGGCTACGCCAATGGACGACACGACCTGTGTCACCCTGTTAACCCGGCAATAATTACTGTCGGCTTAATAATCAGCAGGAACAAATACAGCGCGCTATGGCACAGCACTGCTGTAATCAGGCCGACGATGGTATACCATACGCGCCCCCCGGCCCACCGGGCCGCATGTATGATTTAGGCGGAGTCTGCACACCATGGCACAAACGTCACTCGAAAAGAGCAAGATTAAATTTCTTCTTCTGGAGGGCGTGCATCCTTCAGCGGTGGAAACCCTGCGTCAGGCAGGTTATGAAAACATCGAACTGCACCAGAAATCCCTGCCTGCCGGGGAGCTCAAGCAGGCCATCGCCAATGCGCATTTTGTGGGTATTCGCTCGCGCACTCAGTTAACAGAAGAAGTTTTTGAGGCAGCCAAAAAGCTGGTGGCTGTTGGCTGCTTCTGCATCGGCACCAATCAAGTGGACCTGGCTGCCGCCAGTCGCCGTGGCGTAGCCGTTTTTAATGCGCCCTTTAGCAACACCCGCAGTGTGGCTGAACTGGTCATTGCCGAAGCTATTTTATTATTGCGCGGCGTTGCCGAAAAAAATGCCGCCGCTCACCGGGGGCAATGGTTGAAATCGGCCACCAACTCCTTTGAAATTCGCGGGAAAATTCTCGGTATTATTGGCTACGGCAATATCGGCATGCAACTTGGTGTCATTGCCGAGAGTTTAGGTATGCAGGTACTCTTTTACGATATCGTCAATAAATTGCCACTGGGCAACGCCCGCCAGGTACCCAGCCTGAGCCAATTACTGGCACAGGCTGATGTTGTCAGCCTGCATGTACCGGAAACACCTTCCACCCAGAATATGATGGCCGCCACTCAAATAGGACAAATGAAAGCCGGCGCCATTTTGATCAATGCCTCTCGCGGTACAGTAGTGGATATTGACGCCCTCGCCGCCAGCCTGCGCGACAATAAACTCTCTGGTGCCGCCATTGATGTATTTCCGGTGGAGCCGCGCTCCAACGATGACGAGTTTATCTCTGCGCTGCGTGAATTTGATAACACCATCCTGACACCACACATTGGCGGCAGCACCGTTGAAGCCCAGGAAAATATCGGTATGGAAGTAGCCGAAAAACTGGCCCGCTATAGTGATACCGGGGCCACCACCTCCTCAGTCAACTTACCGGCGGTGGCTCTACCCGAGCACGTCGGCAGCCACCGCCTGCTGCATATTCACCACAATGTACCCGGCATACTGAGCGCCATCAACACTGTATTTTCAGAAAACAACATCAACGTAACCGGCCAGTATCTGCAAACCAACGAAAACATGGGCTATGTTGTCATTGATATTGGTGCGGAGCACTCGGAGATCGCCCTTGCCAAACTGGCTGCTATCGAGGGTACTATTCGCACTCGTGTACTATTTTAAGGTCAGGTGAATCATGCGCTTTTTGCTTCTTCTAATAATGATTACCGCTCCCGCCCTGCAAGCTGATGACGGCGATTTTCCGGGGGTTGAGAAGTTGATGAGCGCAGAGCAGTTTGAGGCCAGTGGTATGCACAAACTGTCACCTTCCGAGCTGGAGGCGCTCAATGACTGGCTGGTCAACTACACAGTTGATGACGCCCAGGCACTGCGCCACACCAGCGAGGAAGTACGCAAGGCCGAAGAAACCATACGGATTGAATCCAGCGTCAAAGCCCCCTTCAAAGGCTGGAACGGCAAAACCCTGTTTGTCCTGGAAAACGGCCAGGTATGGAAGCAACGCCTCAAAGGGCGCTTCTTTTACAGTGGCGAAGACCGCAGAATCGTCATTGAAAAGAACTTTTTTGGTTACTTCAAGCTGACCCACGTTGCCTCTGGCAAATCAGTGGGCGTTAGTCGCTATACAGAATAATTCTTATATTCACCAAGTGCTTGAAGAGCCTTCTTCAGGCAAAAAATAATGGTAATATGCCGAGTTCCAATCTTATTTTGTGAAAAATTCACAAAAATGGAATGAAAGCAGGGGGAACTTCTCTCAATTTCGTTTAATGTTAGTTCCAGTGGCCCAAGGCCATGGGAATCAAACATGCGTACCAAGCATAAATACAGGGGTAATATTATGTTAATGAAAAATCGTCTCACCTTGGCTGTCTCTGCCGCACTGGGTATGAGCGCACTAGCGGCTCTGCCTACCGCAGCCAACGCCCAGGAAGAGGAGTTGATGGTCGAGGAAGTGGTAGTGACCGGCTCCCGCATCCAGAAAGCCAACCTGGTCAGCTCCAGCCCGGTAACTCAGGTGGATGCCGAGGAACTCAAATTCCAGGGCACTACCAAAGTTGAAGATCTGATGAAAAACATGCCTCAGATCTACTCCAACCAGAATGCCAGCCAATCCAATGGTGCCACCGGCACAGCGACCCTGAATCTGCGTAACCTGGGTGATGAGCGCACCCTGGTACTGGTCAATGGTCGTCGCCTGCCGGCGGGCTCACCAATTGCCGGCGGCTCCGGTGCCGACATCAACCAAATCCCCGGCGCCCTGATCAAGCGAGTGGAAGTATTGACCGGTGGCGCATCTGCTACCTACGGTTCTGATGCTGTCGCTGGTGTAGTCAACTTCATCATGATGGATGACTTCGAAGGTATTAAACTGGATTACCAATTTAGCCAGTACCAGCATAATAATACCAATACACGCTATCAAAAAGTGATTGACGAGGCCGGTTTTCCCTATCCTGATGGCAGTAATAGTGATGGTGATACCAATGACTGGTCGCTGATTATTGGCGGTAACTTCGACAACGGTCGCGGTAATGTTACTGCCTATGCCGGCTACCGGAAGATTGACGCCGTTTCTCAGGCCTCTCGTGATTACAGCGCATGCGCCATGAACAATACGGCTACGGGTTGCGCTGGCTCTGGCACCAGCCCCATGGGTACCTTCTACGGTCCCGATGAAACGTATTATCATGTCGAAGGCGATCAGTTTGTACCTGGTATTGTTCCCTTTAATTATGGGCCTCTGAATTACTTCCAGCGCCCTGACGAACGCTATACAGGTGGCGTTTTTGCTCACTATGATATTAATGAGCATGTAGAGGCCTACACTGAACTGATGTTCATGGATAACCAGACAGTATCCCAGATCGCACCTTCAGGCTCATTCTTTCTAAGTTATGATATTTCCCCAGACAACCCTTATTTGTCAGACCAACAACGTGAAATTTTATTTGGTAATGGCGGCCTAAATAATGACGGCACCGCCTCCACTTTAATTGGTCGCCGTAATGTAGAAGGCGGAGCACGGCAGCAGGATCTACGCCATACAACCTTCCGAGGTGTATTTGGTACTCGCGGTGAAATTAACGAGACCTGGCGTTATGATATCTACGGTCTGTACTCAGAAGTCAGTATGGAAAATACCTACCTCAACGATCTCTCTAATGCCAAGCTCCTCAATGCAGTTGATGCGGTTGTAGACCCCAGCACGGGTGAAATAACCTGTCGTTCTGTACTGGATGGCACTGATCCAAACTGCTCTCCCTATAACCCTTGGCAAACTGGTGGTGTAACTCAAGAGGCAGCCAACTATTTGTCCCTGCCTCTGTTTGCACGCGGCACTACCAAACAAAAAATCTTCTCTGGTTATCTGGCAGGCAGTTTAGGTGACTACGGCATCAAACTACCTACAGCTGATAACGGCGTTGAGATCGTTATCGGTGCAGAATACCGTAAAGAAGAACTGGAATTTAATCCTGATGAAGGCTTCCAACTGGGCCTGGGTGCCGGTCAGGGGGGTGCAACCCCAACTGTCGCCGGTGAATACGATGTAAAAGAATATTTTCTTGAATTACGTGTTCCACTGGTCGAAGGCAAACGTTTTGCTGAAGAAGTTGTTCTGGATGCGGCTTATCGTTACTCTGACTACTCCACAGATATTGATACTGACACCTACGGCGTGAGCGGTAGCTGGGCACTGAATTCCTCTCTGAAGTTCCGTGGCAGCTATCAACGCGCTATTCGTGCCGCCAATGTTCGTGAGATGTTCGCACCACAGGGCTTCAACCTCTTCGACATGGATGATGATCCTTGTGGTGGCGCTAATCCGGCTGCCAGCTTCGAGCAATGTGCACGAAGTGGTGTAACTGTTGATCAATATGGCAACATCCTCAGTTCTGTAGCAGGTCAGTACAATTACCTGCAAGGCGGGAACCCTGATCTAAAACCAGAGGAAGCAGATACTTACTCTGCGGGTATTGTCTGGTCTCCATCTTTTATTGACGGACTGACCATGAGTGTCGATTGGTACGAAATCAAAATCGAGCAAGGTATTAGCTACCTCACACCTGAAGGTATTCTTAATGCCTGTATGGACGGCAATGATGCCATGTGTAACTTCGTCAATCGTCATCCTGATCGTGGTGATCTGTGGATTGGTTCTGATGTGAATAGCAGTGGCCATATCGTTGCTCTCAATGAAAATTTGGCGACAGAAGAAGTGAAAGGCTATGACGTTGTAATTGAGTACACAGTTGATATCGGTAACAACGGTAGCCTTGCTTTCAATAATACAGCTGCCATTATTGACACTTGGGATACTCAACAGGCAGAAGGCTGGGCTGTTGATGACTGTAAAGGTAACTGGGGTTCTACCTGTGGTTACCCAACTCCAGACTTCCGTAATAACTTCCGTGCCACCTGGATCACCCCCTGGGATGTGACCACCAGCCTGGCATGGCGTTACATCTCTGATGTGGATGATCTGAATGGCAATATGGACCTCGACGATATCAGCTATTTCGATCTTTCTGCGCTGTGGAACGTGACTGAATATGCTGAGTTGCGCGCCGGCATCAACAACATTCTTGATGAAGAACCACCAATGGCTGGTGCAGCAGCTGGTCCCAGCATCAATGGTAATGGTAACGTATTCCCAGGTATGTATGATGCTCTAGGCCGTTACATGTTTGTTGGTTTGTCATTACAATTCTAAATACAGTTCAATCCGACACACCTGTTGACACAGGTGTGTCGTTTGTAAATTACTACAATGGCCAGTTTTCACTGGCCTTTTTTTATTATGCATCTATCTCATTCCATTGAAGGCTAGTCAGCAAGTGCTATACAGTTCTCACTGCTAAATACAACAATCAACAATGATATGGAGAGTTATTTTATGTTCAAATTTCCCCTAAGCATTACGATACTAACATCAGCTTTAAGTCTATTATTTTTGGTGGCCTGCAGCACAAATACAGAACATATGGACAGTAGTTCTTCACAAAAAAACCATCACGTTACAACGACCTCTACTGACACCTCCAATACAGTACGTTGTGAAACAATTATCAAAACAGGTAGCCGGATTGGCACCAAGATATGCAAAACCAACGCACAGTGGGAGCAGGAACGTCGTGATAGCCGTGAAGCTACTGAACGAGTCCAACGCGGTGGTGTTCAGAGTTCAACAAAAGGTGGTGGTTAAAGGAAGAACTTCACCCTCTCGACGATTTCGGCGAAATGCCGGGACTGTTCAGAATTCTGTGTCACAGTAATTCCTTGTTAGTCATCTGATCATAGATCCAGCACACCGTCGAGTCGGCCTTCGAAGAAGATGGCCAATTGAGACAGTGTGATATTCCAGCTCTGGATCGGCATCGTCCACTTCTTACTGGCGTTTTGAATGCCCAGGTAAAGCAGTTTCAGCAGGCTGTCCTCGTTCGGAAAGCCGCCCTTCGTCTTAGTGAGCTTCCGGAACTGACGGTGGACAGCCTC
>JBKECP010000032.1:0-5371 GCA_047974765.1 Parahaliea sp.
AAGTATTTGAAGCAGCCTAGCCACTTAGGTGGTGATTTCAGAGCCCGCTTATTCAACAAATCCCTCATTCATCGGCAAGCGGATCAGGAATGAACGTAAGCTGCGGTAAATCCGCCTACTTGTCTTGCTGGTAGAACGGTTTGATGTCTTCGAAGAGCTCTTTCAAGCGAATGATCACTTCCATATCATACAGAAATTGCTCTTTGCGCGTTTTCTTACGGTACTTCTCGAAGCCGTCCGTCAGCGATTTTTGTTTCATCGGCAAGATAAACTCGGTGAATGACTAGATTTGTGTATTATCGCGCAAATTATGAATTAATCAGAGATGCCCTAGAAAGCGTTTCATTGAACTCGTTTATGTAGTCGCCAGACAGGTTCATAAACAAAGCGTACTGATCATACATCGAAACCAGCTCTTGATAATTCCTGCCGACAAAAAACGAAACCACTACGACAACCAGAATTAGCAAGCCTAGAAGGACAGTCTTTTTACTCATCACAACCACAGGTCTCATCCTTTCTTTTCAAGCATTCTTGTTTCAACATTTCACATGGCACTAGACAGGGGGTCCCGGCCATGTAGCAACCCGGCCCCATTGCCCTTTTGCAAGCTGACTCAACCACACTACAAGGCTTGGAACAGTACTCGTCCTTTTTCTCGTCCCACCTCTTATCAACAACTTCATATGTCTCAATTGGCCATCTTTTTCGAAGGCCGACTCGACGGTGTGCTGGATCTGTGATCAGATGACTAACAAGGAATTATTGTGACACAGAATTCTGAACAGTCCCGAAAACGATCCTTCTAATCTTTCTGCACCACCCAAGAACAATATCCAGATGTACAGTGCGATGTGTACAAACAGAATAACAATTTCCACCACCGTGCCACCCCTTATTTTAAATCGGAATTCGCGCTTTTTATTTTTTTATAGTAATACCTGATATGAGAATCATATTCTGGACTTTCACCTGAGTAGTACACCCACATAAGTTCGTCATTGATCTTGTGCAATATTTGTGAGAAATCAGCGCCATCATCCAGTGCGCTAACTAGAACAACAATTTCATCATTTTCATATAAGGTGCGATATTCATATTTGACTTCATAACTATCAATAGCTGTATCATTCCCCGCGATACTGCACGTGTGTTCATTCGTAGAAAACACAAAATACTTTTCGCTAATGTCAAAAGATGAATTTTCAGAAAAGCACTTCAAAAACTGAACTTCAGGGTCTTTCAGTTGGGCATACTTGCCGTTGAAGTCTAGTGTCATGTCCATATCAATTTTCCAAACACCCAAAATATCTGCATTGCAATAAGGGCTATATATGGAAGCTGCCATCAAGATGGCACTACATGCACTAGAAATCTTCTGATTTACATTCATCTTTATCCTTACACTTCGACATTGCGCCGTACTTTTCTTCACACTTAATCCAACACGCACTGGTTTGGAATAACCTTCTTGCGCAATTAACTCTACAGGCTTTTAGCTTCGCTAAACAGCCGTTATTGTCCGGGGATAATCCAAATGGATCAATGAATGATAGTGGATTCTGGTTTGCATATCCGTACATCTGATTAATGGAGAAAATCCCCAGTGGATTTGTGCTTCCACCCACTTCTAGTTCACCCATAAGCGGGATACCCATGCTGATTGTAACTTGCATCTGTGGATCACTGTAGTCCCGTAGGATGTCAATCGGATCAGATTGAATATACCTTCCCAAACTAGGATCATAATGCCTGAAGTAGTTATAATGCAGCCCCGTCTCCCCATCAAAATACTGCCCCGGCAGCCGCAGATTGAAAGTGAAGGCTCTGCCATCACCATCCGGGTCCTCATTGGCGGCCGTATCACCGAAGGGGCGCCGGTCCCAGCGCCAGACGATCATAGCTTAAGATCTGGATCTGCTGCCTGCTGCCTGCTGCCTGCTGCCTGCTGCCAATCCTACGCAACTCATCATTAGTCGTGTGACGATGCTCAGTAATCCGGGTGATCTGGCCCGTCTCGCCGTCTTCTCTATCAATAATCCGCGCTTGGCTTCCCATCAAAAACCACCATCAAATGATGAAAACGATTTTTAGCGCATTGATTTTAAAGAAAAAGAAAGTGCCTGTCCTTTTATGTATGCTTGTGCCTGTCCAGCTTGGGGTGCCATCCTCCCCATCAAGACTGCTCACCGAATTATGTAAAATATTTTTACTCCGCTGATTTTAAAGAAAAAACCGAGTGCCTGTCTTTTTGTTTTCTTGTTGGGGAAAATGGCACGGGAAAATCTACTTTTCTTGAGGCGTTAGCTATCGCGTCAGGGTTCAATGCGGAAGGTGGAACAAAGAATTTTTCTTTTTCAACCAGAATATCTCATTCATCGCTATGGAAATATGTGCGACTGTCGCGGTCCTACCAAAGACCAAAAGACGGTTTCTTCTTACGTGCAGAAAGTTTTTACAATGTCGAAACAGAAATAGAAAAATTAGATAAGGGTCCCGACGGTCCACCGATAATTAATTCATATGGTGGTATTTCACTTCATGAGCAATCGCATGGTGAATCTTTCTTTGCTCTAATGATGAACAGGCTTGGTGGTCAGGGTTTATACATACTGGATGAACCGGAAGCCGCTCTTTCACCCACGCGGCAGATGGCAATGTTTGCGAGAATGCATCAACTGATAGCTGATGGGTCGCAGTTCATTATTGCAACCCATTCACCCATATTGATGGCATATCCAAACTCAAAAATAATCTCGCTTGATAGCGGCGAAATGAATGAAGTTAAGTACGAGGACACAGACCATTACACTGTAACAAAGCACTTTTTGAACAACCACCTCTCAATGGTAAATCAACTAATAGCAGATGAGTAACCGCATTATTCCAATTGATCAGGCTTAAGGTCAGGATGTTCATCAAATATTGGGTTCATAATGTCCAGCAACATACTTCCCATCAGTTTCCCAACAACACTGCGGTATGACGCCAGTTCATCTTCTGAACAATTGTCCTGAACAAGTGCGACCGACTGGTTAAGTCGGTCGCCAAATTCCACCATTAGATCAACAATTTCAGTAGCTACTTCTTTTTTCATATTACTCACAGTCGTCAGGTTCATCCATACAGCGGTTTACACAGTTCCAAAACGAAAATCCATTATCTTTTGTTGGCAAAGCTGTGTCAGAACAGCGTTCTATACACCGATCTTTCTTTGATTTATTAGCATCATCGTCAACATTATCCTTCAAAAGGTCAGGGTGTAACGGAATTCCTCCAGCAGATTGACAGTTTTGTTGTGCGGATCGCGTCGGTGTTTTGCATGAGCAGGTTAACGTGGTATCTCCCCAACTACACGCTGCTAAGCCGAATGGATCGATGAAATTGATCGGGTTTTGGTTTACGTAGCCATAAAGATGATTTAACGCTCCAAATTCACCACTTGGAAAGCTAAGTGGGATACCCAAGTTAATTACAACTTGAAGCTGCGGGTCGCTGTAGTCGCGTAGAATGCCTATTGGGTCACTCTGAAGATACCTACCAAGACTCGGATCATAATCCCTGAAGTAGTTATAATGCAGCCCGCTTTCCTCGTCAAAATACTGCCCCGGCAGTCGCAGATTGAATGTAAACGATCTGCCATCACCATCCGGATCCTCATTGGCGGCCGTGTCGCCGAAGGGTTTTCTGTCCCAGCGCCAGACGATGGTATTGTTGCTGTCGGTGATGGCAACGGGGGTGACCAGGTGATCGCTGTAAATCTGGTATAGCTCGCCCTTTTGCACTACGGCTACTGGCAGATCCCCCATCCAGATGATTTCTCGATAGGGTTTTTGCCGAAGATCGTATTCACCCAGCAGCCTGGCCCCTTCGTAGGCAAATACAATATCTGTTGTTGCCACCACATCCGCCTGGGTATCGCTGTGGATGTCGCTGGTACTGTCGCCAGTATTGGTATCAGCCCACGGCACAGGATGCCAGCGGGTTTTTTTATAGACACGCTGCCCCAGTGCGTTGTAGCGGTAGCTGGCAGTGGTGTCATTGTCCACCGCCACCAGGCGGTTGCGTGCATCGTAGCGGTAGCTGTGACGGCCATCCTGTAGCAGATTGCCGTTGGCGTCGTAGGTGCTGGCTACGCCATCAATCTCGATCAGCCGGTTACTGCCGTTTTCGATGGTGTAATGGGTTTCGCTGTTGTCAGCACCTGTCGATTTGGCCAGCAAGCGGTTGCCGTTGGCATCCACCTGCTCGATCAGGTTATTCTGGCTGTCGTAAGCGTAGGTGGTCTTTCCACTGTCCGGGCTTTGCTCCTCCAGGAGCAAGCCGGTGTAGGGATGATAGACGTAGCGCGTTATGCTGCCCTTCGGGTCGGTAACCGCCGCCAGGTGATCGTCGCGATGGCAATCAAAGCGGGTGATATCACCTGATGGGTCTGTATTACTCATCTGCCGACCGCTGCTGTCGTAGGCCAGCTGGTACACACCTGCGTCCGGGCGGATGGTATCGACGTGTGGATACGGTGGGAGTCGATGCGGATATGATCCGCAAGCATGTGAAATACCAAGAGAAGCAGGAGCAGCGTCAGGTCCAGATGAACCTTACGAGGTAATTTAGGGCTGGCTCTATAGCCCCTTTATAGGGGGTATAAAGCAATTCCGGGTTCTTAGAACCCGGATGTTTACTTCCTTTTATTCAAAAAGTGAAATAGAATGCCGTTGGCGCCACCACATATAGCCAGCACAAGAATCATTAATAGCCCTGAGTCTTCAGTAAGATTTGGGATATTCCATCCCAAAAAAATACAAACAACATAAGGCACCGTCGTTACAGCCACGCCCCCAAGACCGCTGGTTACATAATTAACGACAGAATAACATTTGGCTAACAAATATAATGGCCAACCTATGGCGATAGTAAAAACCACAGAAACAATAAAGCCAAGCGTAAAAAACAGCAGTCCATTTTCAGCATAGTTTTTGATCTGATAGCATAACGATTTCCATTCAAAATCCGGGGACAAATAATAGAAAAATAGCATATAGAAGTTAAGCGCCAAGAAAATCCCTGAAAATATTGATATAAGAAATGGTTTATTAAGAGTTTTCATACGAATAGCCCATCGGGACTGTTCAGAATTCTGTGTCACAGTAATTCCTTGTTAGTCATCTGATCATAGATCCAGCACACCGTCGAGTCGGCCTTCGAAGAAGATGGCCAATTGAGACAGTGTGATATTCCAGCTCTGGATCGGCATCGTCCACTTCTTACTGGCGTTTTGAATGCCCAGGTAAAGCAGTTTCAGCAGGCTGTCCTCGTTCGGAAAGCCGCCCTTCGTCTTAGTGAGCTTCCGGAACTGACGGTGGACAGCCTC
>JBKECP010000033.1:0-6212 GCA_047974765.1 Parahaliea sp.
ATGTCTCTGAGGGACGCCCTTGCCGATATCACCTTCAAAAGATAATTAGTGATCAAAAATGGAATGTTGATCAAGAAGCTTTGGCTATGATTTCACCCGGGAAAAAAGGTAAGAGGCAGAATACAACGCGTTCAGCAGATGGCGTGCTTGATAGGTTTCGCGTATATAAGAAAGTTCTGGATAGCTGTGCAGAAAAGATAGTAGAGGAAGGTGATATGATTTTTTGGGGGTAATTTTCTGACGCTGTTGTTGCAAAGGGCGTAGGACCAAAAGTAGGATCGGCTGGTGGTGAAGGTGCTAAGAAAGCTTTTTCGAATAAAGTAAAAGACCAAGCCAGAAAAGAAAGTAACGATACTTGTGTATTTTGCAGGACTAAAACTACACGCGACCCTGGGCCTACCCGTTCTGAGATTGACCATTCCATTCCCAAGTCAAGAGGCGGAAATAACACTATCGAAAATGCTCAAAATACTTGTCGGACTTGTAACCGGAGTAAGGGAGAAAAAACGACAGATGAGTTTCTTAATCGATAGGTAAATATTTCGTTTATGGCTAACTACGATATTGAAGTTGGTGAGAATAAGAGTGCCTCGACGTGTCATTGTTGCGGTAAAAAGTCTTGCGTTGGTCACGGGTTTATTTACAAGAATGATGATGCGTATGCGGTATATTACGTTGGTTGGTCTGACTCTCACCCTGATAAAAAGGTGAGCATAGCTCTTGCCACTGGTGAGTGGGATGACGACTCGACTGTAGATGATCGTACTTGTTTTGGTGTTGAAGCATCCGAAGGTAAAGACGAAATTCTTTTTCGAGTTATTGAGCCCGATGAATCGCCTTGGTCTAATACTGATTTATTGGGCCCAATGTTAACCAGAGATGAGAGTCTATCTCATCCATTGTTAAAAGAGGTGTTTGTAATTGCAGAGATTATTTTGCGCAGACACATAGCACTGCGTGAATATCTTGCAATACCTGAAGTGTAGTAACCCCGACCTGATCTGACAGCGACCGATTTTGATGCAGGGACTGTCAGTTTAGATTTGATTCAAATCTTTTTCCTGCCAGATTTGTTTGCCATCGGTTAGCACCCACAAATGGGCCACAAAAGGGGGCCACAAATGGGGAGGGCCACAAATGGGGACACCCAGGAATTGAATGGTAACCACCAAATGGGGACAGGAATGGAGCGGAGATTGTGGTTGTGTTAAGGTTTTGATTCGAAAAGGAATTCAGTATACGAGATTGCGTATCAGGTTGAAATTTTTCCAATTACAAAGGATCGTTCGTATCTTTTTGATTTATACTTTTAAAGAATCCCCTTAAGAGTGCTGATGGCTGAACTGAGAGACAAGGCGGTTTATGTTAAATCCGCATTATTCCCTGTATTCGATTCCCTACAGGCACTGAAACCGTTCAGCGTTGGATGTCTAATGCAGAGCTGAAAGCGACGCAAGAAACTGGGTTGTTGCGCGGTGGTCAAGAAGGAATGCACTACGTTACCGATTCAGCAAACTCAAATGCACTTCGCGCTCGTCAGCGATCTGCACTTCCTCAGACTCCAGAAGTCAGGGTTACTTTAGAAGTACCTAAAGGCGTTTTCTCCAAGCCGTCAAGAGTGGAGCCAGCGTTTAACATGCCTGGCAGGGGCATGGAGCGTACAGCTACAGGGAATATTCCTGTGACGATAAAGAGGGTTCAATAATGTCTAGCAGTCTGGTCGGAAGGAAAATCATCATTCGTAGCAATGAGTTTATTGATCGAGATATAAACGCTTTCATTGTTACGATTGATGCAAACAAAAAATCTATACTGTTGGAATTAGATAAACCCATAAAATCTACAGGTACGAAGTACCGGCACATTGTTGCATCACCAAGGTTGTCAAAAGATGACCTTGGTGCATTAAGTGCGATCGGTGTTTTAGGGTGTTCCGTGACTTGGGTGCCTGATGATAAATATGATCTTAACAACCCGATGGATTTGAGTTGGTGGAGAGGTGGAGCTGCTGCTATTACGGATTTGTGCATTGATTAGTTGTTACAAAGGGCGCAAGGAAACCAGGTTCTGCTGGTGTTGATCGAACTGGTAAGGACTTTACGCCCAAAACCAAGAGAGAACTTGATACGGAAAATGCTGCTAGGAATGGTGGTGTAAACCGTTGTGAAAACTGTGGCGTTGATGTTGTTCCTGGTCAAAGGTCTCAACGTGGTGTTACCCCGCCAGGCAATGAACGACAGCGCGATCATATTATTCCCAAGTCTAAAGGCGGTGATGGTACTGTTGAAAATGGCCAGATCCTTTGTCGAACTTGTAATTTGAATAAGAGAGACAACTTGTAATTATGGAAGGCCACGTAAAAGTATATTTTGAAATTCCATCCGCAGATTCTGAGGAAATGGAAATTGAGACCGTGTGGGCTATCCCGCACGGAGAAGGCTTTAAGCTAGACAATATTCCCTTTTATGCGAAAGGCGTTGCACTTGATGATGTCGTTAGCGCAAATGAGGTGGATGGTTGTCTTTATGTTGATGAACTTTTGGAACCCTCTGGGCACAGTACCGTCCGTTTGTGGTTCTCGGATGAAAAGGATGTTCAGACTGTTAGGGCCGAATTGAAAGCGATGGGCTGTGACTCTGAGATAAGCGATCAGCCTCGCTTGGTTGCAGTAGATATTCCTTCTAGTGTTAGTTACGAAAAAATCAGGGAATATCTTGATGCTGGGGAGGCGAATGGGAAGTGGAATTATCAAGAAGCCTGTCTGGGTTTTTTGTAATTCTACAATATATCCCACTTAGGATATTTTTTATTGAGAGCAGCTTTGGCTGCTCTCTTTGTTTGTGGGTTGTCAGAAACTGCACATCGGTTAAGGAACTGCTCTACATTGCTGCCGCTCCACCCTGCGGCAGCAGAGGCGATCCAGGTGCGATTGTTGTCATTAACATCCGGTTTGTTGCCATAGTTAAAACCAAACCGGACAGGCACAAGAATTAGTTTTTACCTTCAGACCCGCAGCATGGAATCATGCTTTAACGGGGTGGATATTTTTGATGAGCAGGGATGAGCAGGGATGAGCAGGGATGAGCAGGGATGAGCAGGGATGAGCAGGGATGAGCAGGGATGAGCAGGAAAATATTTACCCGGATCACTGATATCCGCGGTGGCTGGTGCTACCGATACAATCGCCCCCGGCCCACCCGCCACCCGCGCAGCGGCCTGACCCGGCAGCTGGGTCACACCACCACCCACACCTACGCCACCGCGGGCGGTGGCCAGTTCAGCTTTGAAACCGGCCACCGTTACAACGCCGACGACCAGCTGCACAGCCACACCTGGCCCGATGGCAGCCAGCAGACCTACCACTACAGCAAGGGTCTGCTGAGCCAGATCACCCTGCCGGACCAGAGCCGGATCAGTTATAGCCAGTACCAGTGGCTGAGGCCCGGCCAGATCAGCACCCCCGGCACCACCAGAGCACTCACTTACGACGGCCTGCAACGCCCCCTGACCATCGAGGTCAGCAACAGCAGCAGCCAGAGCCTGAGCCAGCGGCAGTACCAGTACAGCAGTGCCGGCAACATCACGCAGCTCGGCAGCGAACTGGGCCAGACAGATTACGGCTACGACCGCCTCAACCGGCTGACCCAGGCCACCCCGGATGCGGCCCTGCATGCCCTCGGCCTGCCGGTGGAGCGGTACACTTACGACGCTGTGGGCAACCGCACCAGCAGCGCCCACCAGAGCGGAGTATGGCGCTACAACGCCGACAACCAGCTCACGCAGTATCCGCAGACCGTTCCCTTCAGTCCCGCGCCCTTCAACCAAAGCCCGGCTATTGATACACAAATCAACTACAGCCCGCAGGGCCACACCCTGAAGGAAAGCAACAGCCACACGACCAGAGACTACGGTTATAACGCCGCCGACAGACTGACCCGCTACCGCCGCACCGCCGCAGGACAAAGCACCCCCGACCTGCAGGCGAACTACCAGTACGACCCCTTCGGCCGACGAATCGCCAAACACGTCACTGAAGGTGGCACAACCAACACAAAGAGCACCTACTTCATCTACAGCGAGCAGGGTCTGCTGGGCGAGACTGATCAGGATGGTACCCTCACCAAAGCCTACGGCTTCAACCCGGTGGCGGCTGATCAGGGCCTGTGGAGCACCGATCCCATCTGGCAGGCCAGCATACACAACGGCAGCCTGACGGACGCCCGGACCGAAATGCATTACCTGCATACCGACCATCTGGGCACGCCGATCCTTGCGACCACAAAGGCGGGGCAGACCAGCTGGCAGGCACAGGCAGAGGCCTTTGGGGCGGCGGGCATCTTGCCGGGGAACCGCATCCGGATGAATTTAAGGCTGCCGGGGCAGTATTTTGATGGGGAGACGGGATTACATTACAACTACTTCAGGGATTATGATCCTAGTCTGGGAAGGTATATCCAAAGTGATCCGCTCGGACTTGAAGGTGGACTGAATACATACGCCTATGTTGGAGGAAACCCCCTAGCGTATATTGATCCAACTGGCGAGGCGGCTGCAGTTGCGATTCCCGTTGCTTTATTGCTGCTCATTACATCCTGGGTGGCGGTAAATACAGTCATTGACCCCAGTAAGCCTATCCCACCACAGCTTCCAGGCTACCAAGATCCAACGACATTTCACACTAGCACCCAACAATGTTCTAATGTGCCAAGTTCGGGTCCACCAAATCGTCGAGATAGATGCATGGCTGCTGCGGCATTGAAATTTACTGCCTGTATGAAAGGCTCCGTAGGTCTCGTGGGCTGCTATGTAGCTTACTCTGTGAGAATACTAGTATGTCAAGCTCGTTCGCCGGATGGTGACGATGAGTAAGATGCAAACTTTTTCTTTTGACCCGAGTAGCTTCACCAAGGCTACGATGATGAGAGTTAGTGGTGAACTGTTCGTGCTTACCGGAATTATAGCCTTTTTCCTCTCTTCACTATCCGACGGCATACCGCTCTGGGTAAAAAATACTATCGTTTTGGCCTTCACCGCATATATATTTCTAGGCATGTATTTTTATTATCGGTCCAGAAAGGAAATGCTTGATTTTCATCTTGTACTTACCGGGAATGGAATCATTTTTCCTCACAATGAAACCATCAAAGAAGTTCTATATTCTGACCTGAGGCTGGTTGAGATTCAGAGATCAGGAGATGAAACTAAAGCTATAAAGATGAAATCTGTCTTTGGAGTATCGATTACATTGCGTGGATATAAGTCCATGAATGAACTTGCGGAAGAATTGTCTCTGGTGCTGAAAAAAATCTAGGATAGCTAATTTATAACTACTTCACAGCATGACTCGCCGGGGCGGCGAGGCTTGGCTGTACGGTCACCGGACCAAACCTGGCGGGCACAAGAACAGGCCATAAATAAAAAAGTGGCTGGAGTTGCAGGTAAAATTTTCAGATCGTCAAATCGTAGTAAAATTTACAATAAAAATCATGGTTTATCGTTTTTCTGGCTGGAATTGAAGGTTTGCAATAGCTGGGACAAAGCGGATTTGCGCCATTGCTAATGGATGAATAAAAAATGAGGGCTCTGGTGTCAGGCGGTACGGCCAAATCGTCGGTAGTGGATTTCTTCAAAATGCTGGCAGCTATAAAGCCAGTCCTGTGCCTATATAGGGCCTGCTGGAGCTGTTGGTTGACGGCCGGTTGCAAACGCAATTGAAAGACTGGGTAGTGCCACCAGCGCCACCACCTACGCCACCGCGGGCGGCGGCCAGTTCAGCTTTGAAACCGGCCACAGCTACAATGCCGATGGCCAGCTACACAGCCACACCTGTCCCGATGGCAGCCAGCAGACCTACCACTATAGCCACGGCCTGCTGAGCCAGATCACCCTGCCGGACCAGAGCCGGTTCTGTTATAGCCAGTACCTGTGGCTGAGTCCCGGCGTGATAAGCACCCTCGGAATCACCACTACACTCACCTACGATGGCCGGCAACGCCCCCTGACCATCGATGTCAGCATCAGCAACAGCAACAGCAGCGGCCAGAGCCTGAGCCAGCGGCAGTACCAGTACAGCAGTGCCGGCAACATCACGCAGCTCGGCAGCGAACTGGGCCAGACAGATTACGGCTACGACCGCCTCAACCGGCTGACCCAGGCCACCCCGGATGCGGCCCTGCAGGCCCTCGGCCTGCCGGTGGAGCGGTACACTTACG
>JBKECP010000034.1:0-124511 GCA_047974765.1 Parahaliea sp.
GTAGATAGCTGGCGAGCGGGTGAGCTGGATGCGGCTACCGTCAAGCGGACGAATATCGTGATTCACGGCCTGGCGGCCCTGCTGCTGTTTTTCTTTTTGCGCTCCCTGCTACTGGCCTTGTACGAGCGGGGGGAATACGGGCGGCAGGGGGCCTGGCGTGGCTGCCTGGTTCTGGGCGATACGAAAACCGCTGAGCTGCTGGCGTTGGCAGCGGCCCTGTTCTGGCTGGTGCATCCCCTGCAGGTATCGACGGTGTTGTATGCCGTTCAGCGCATGGCGCAGCTGTCGGCCCTGTTTGTATTTGCCGGCCTGTACTATTTTACGGCCAGGCGCCGCCTCTGGGTGCAGCGCGGTGCGAGCCTGGGCGAGCTGCTGACCGCTGTGCTCTGGATGGGGCTGATCACTCTGCTGGCCGTGCTGTCCAAGGAAAACGGGGCCTTGTTGCCCTGGCTGGTGCTGGTAGTGGAAGTCTGTATTTTCCGAGGGCGCTGGGCGGGACGGGATAATGCACTACTGGCCCGTTTGAGCTGGTTGTTGTTAGTGTTGCCGCTTTTGTTGGCGGCGCTATTGTGGCTGTTTGCTCCCGAGCTGATTAATGCCGGCTATGCCAGCCGGGATTTTACGCTTCAGGAGCGCCTGTTGACCGAGGGTCGCATACTGTGGATTTCCCTGTCCTGGTTGTTGCTGCCGTCTGTTGGCGCCAGGGGTAGTCATCACGACGATATTATGGTTTCCACCAGTCTGCTTGCCCCCCCCTGGCCCCTGCTGGCCTGGCTGGGTTGGACCGGGCTGTTGGTGCTGGCCTGGCGCTTGCGCCAGCAGCAGCCGCTGCTGCTGTTTGCCGTGTTGTTTTTTCTGGTCGGCCACAGTATGGAGTCCGGTTTTTTGCCGCTGGAGATGGCCTTTGAGCACCGTAACTACCTGCCTGCTGCAGGCCTGGGTATGGGGCTGGCTGCCCTGTTGTCAGCACTGCTGCAAGTGCCTGAACGCGCTGTTGGCAAGGTGGCGGCCGGTGTGTGTGTGATCCTGTATTGCTTTTTGCTCGGACTGACCTTTATCCGGGTGACAACCTGGCAGGACGAGGTACGTATGGCCCAGGTAGGCGCTTTCAATCATCCTGCGTCTGTCCGTGCCCATGCCCAGTATGCGAAGATTTTGCTGGAGCGGGCCGAGAATGCCAGTGGCACAGTGCATTACAGTCTGGAAGCGAGAACACAGATGCTGGCCCAGGCGCGCCAGCACTATGAGTTGATGTATGACATCAACCCACAGGATTTCGGTGCTATGGTGATGATGTACCAGCTGGATAGCCGCTATGTTGATGAGCCGGGGCTTGCTGATGGCTGGCTGGCTCAAATTCTGGAAGTGCTGCCCGGTCATAAAATGAGCGCTTCCGATGCGAGTGCCCTGGGCGTTTTGCTAAATTGTCTGGGCAAGGGCGTCTGCCGTGCGCCGGCAGGGACAGCGGAGCAGATAATGGCCCTGCTGAATCAGCGCTACCCACACTCTGCCCGGTTTATGTTGCTGTACTACCAGTACCTGCTGGCGCGGAGTGCAGACAGCGATGAGCGCCTGGCTTACTTGCAGCAGGCCCACACCAGAGCCCCCGGCAGTGCCGCCCTGGTGAGCTGGCTGATGAGTGAACAGGCTGAGCGGGGCAATATTGCCCAGGTGCTGGCGCTGGCCCGGCAGACGATGGTGATGGATCCCGAGCGCAGGTCAATTGGCAAGCTACAGAAACTGTTCATGTCAGCTGGCGCTGAAAGCAAAGGCGAGGGGGCGGAGCCATGAGCCTTGTCGCTGCGGTGAAGGCGCACGCTTGCTTGCTGCTGAGCGCTGTTGTCGCCTTTGCCCTCATACTCTGGCTCTACTGGTCCGGGCAATATGGTCCGGCGCTGCTGGATGACCGTTCCTCCATTTTGGTGATTGAGGATTTACAGGCTAATCCACAGCTGGCCCGGGACTATATCTTCGGTGATGGCTCCGGGCTGCTCGGGCGCTGGGTGTCGATGGCAACTTTTGTCGCCGAGAAGCTCTGGCTTGGCGACAGCCTGGCCATCAGCAAGCAGGTAAATATCGTCCTGCACTTGTTCAATGGTCTGTTACTGATGTTGCTGCTGAGTCGGCTTTTGGGGCTGCTTTGCGAGCAGCGCAGTGCCCACTGGCTAGCGCTGGTGCTTGGACTGTGCTGGCTGCTGGCGCCGCTGCATGTGAGCACGGTGCTGTACGTGGTGCAGCGCATGGCTATGCTCAGTACGACTTTTATGCTACTGGCCTGTCTCGCTTATGTCAGCTGGCGCAGTCGTCTGGCGGCGGGGCGTTTTTCACTGTTATTCCTGCTGTTGACGGGGCTGTGCATTGTGCTGGGCTTGTTCGCCAAGGAAAATACCATCGTCGTGGTACCGGTGCTCTTTTTGCTGGAGGCGCTGTGGTATCAGTGGCGGGACGAGCGGGGCGCCGTCATTGTCTGGCTGAAGCGGCTGAGCCTGGGCGGCATGGCCCTGGGCGGCCTCGGACTGGTGGTGACCTTTGCACTGCGTTATGAAACGATGGCGGCGGCCTTCCGTCACCGCCCCTTCAGCCTGGGCGAGCGCGCACTGACGCAGACTCGTGCCCTGTGGGATTATCTCGGCCAGCTGGTCTGGCCTGATCTGGCCCGTCTGGGGATTTATCACGATGACTTTGCGATTTCTACCGGCCTGAATTCCCCGCCGTCGACTTTGTATGCCCTGATCGCCTGGGTGCTGGTTCTGCTGCTTTGTTTGTGCCTGCTGCGCTGGCCCTGGGGCCGGCGGCTGGCTATCGGGCCGGCCTGGTTTCTGGCCGGGCACGCGGTGGAGTCGAGCGTGCTACCACTGGAGCTGTACTTCGAGCACCGCAACTATTTTCCGGTGATGGGGCTCTATCTGGCCCTTGGCGGCGCACTGGCGATACTGGTGCGGCGCATGCCGATGGTGCGAGCACCGGCGGTGGCCTGGCTGCTGGTCTACGCCTTCTGGCTGGCCCTGCAGACCAGCTCGCAGGTGGTGGTTTGGTCCCAGCGCGAGCTGATTATTTTCAACCACCTCAATGGCCACCCGCTGTCGCCGCGGGCGAATATGGATATGGCTGTACTGATGGCGAATGCGGGTGATCTGGAACAGGCAAAACAGTATTCAAAAGTGGCCTATGACAATTCATTAGTGCAGGTGCAGGGCGATTTTGAGATGCGCGACCTGGCGCTGGCCTGTATAACACAGCGCTCTGTGTCAGCGCAGGATGTTACCCGACTGGGTGCGGGAAACCCCAGGCGCCCCATCAGTTCAGTGACAACCCTGCTGACTTTTGTGCGCATGCACCAGGAAAATCAGTGCCCTGATTTCCCCTGGCAGGCGGTGGCAGACCATCTGGCGAATATTTATTTGTCAGATGATTCAATAGCTACCGCATCGGCCAATATCTACTCCACCCTGGCGAGTCTGGAAAACGCACTACAGCGCTGGCCCCTGGCCTATGACTATATGCTGCGTTTTCGTGCGCTGGATCCCGATAATACCCGCGGCCAGCTGATGCAGCTGCATTTCAGCACGGCTTTGGGTAAAGTGGACGAAGCCAATGTGCTGATCGATGCGCTGTTGGTGAAGCAGCAACGGGGGGTATTGACTCAGGCAGAGCAACAAACTCTGGCTTTGTACCGGCCCGTAAAGGATTCTGAATAGGAGCAGCGGGTGCAGATTTCAATTGTTATTCCGGCAAAAAATGAAGAAGGGGGGCTGTCATCCACTCTGCCTGCACTGGTTGCCTTGTACCCTGACGCTGAAATTATTGTTGTGGATGATGGCTCTACCGATGGCACGGTCAATGTCTGTCGACAATCCGGGGTGAAGGTGGTGTCTCATCCTTATTCCAAAGGCAATGGTGCTGCCATCAAGAGTGGTGCGCGGGCCGCTACGGGTGATGTGCTGGTGTTTATGGATGGCGATGGCCAGCATAACCCCCAGGATGTTGAGCGTTTGCTGGCCAAGCTCAATGAGGGTTATGACCTGGTGGTGGGCGCGCGCAAAAGCCGGGCTGATCAGGCCAGTGTTGCACGTTGGGGCGCCAATACGGTTTATAACCGTCTGGCCAGCTGGATGGTCAACCGGGAGATTCCCGATCTCACCTCCGGTTTTCGTGCGGTTGATCGTAAAAAATTCCTCAGTTTTTTATTTTTACTGCCTAATGGTTTCAGCTATCCAACCACTTCTACCATGGCTTTTTTTCGGGCGGGTTTTTCGGTGGGTTTTATTCCCATTTCTGTCAGTGCACGTCAGGGAAAAAGTCATATCAATCATCTGCGTGATGGTGTGCGCTTTTTCCTGATTATTTTCAAGATTGGCACCCTCTACTCGCCCCTGAAAATTTACTTTCCGGTGTCTGTTGCACTGGCGGGGCTGGGTTTTGCCAACTATCTGGTCGCCTGGGCAACCTCAGGCTCGCTGCGTTTTACCAATATGAGCAGCCTGCTGGTACTGGCGGGGATGATTGTGTTTTTGCTGGGCTTACTGGCCGAGCAACTCACTAATCTTCAATACAAGGATGCTGAGGAAGATTCCGCTTAAATCTGGAATCCGCAGTTGAGTGCTTATTTTGTCGTTGAAAGTCGCATAAGCATTATCTATTCAAAACGTGATTGTCCGGCAGCTTCAGAATCTGTCCTTGCAGGTATTTCTTCATCCTATAAAAAATCAGTTGAACTCAGACAAAATAGGCCAAAGTAGTGATTTCTAGGTGTATTTCTATGGGCAACGAGCCGAACTCCATTTACCCACTGGATATTACCAGCCGGTTTTTATAAAAACCGGCTGGGCACAGGGTGTATTTATTTCTCAGGCTTTGCGGCGTGCCTTCGCCTCGCGGCGACGGCGATGCAATACCGGTTCGGTATAACCGCTGGGCTGAGCACAGCCGTCAAAAACCAATTCACAAGCCGCCTGGAAGGCCACGTTATCGGTAAAGTCCGGTGCCATGTTGTGATACAGAGGATCATTTGCGTTTTGCTTATCTACAATAACAGCCATGCGCTGTAGTGTTTCGGTGACCTGTTCCCTGCTGATAATGCCATGGTGCAGCCAGTTGCTGATGTGCTGGCTGGAAATACGCAGAGTGGCGCGGTCTTCCATCAGGCCAATATCGTTAATATCCGGTACCTTGGAGCAGCCCACGCCCTGGTCGACCCAGCGCACGACATAGCCGAGGATGCCCTGGGCATTATTGTCCAGTTCGCGCTGAATATCGTCCGCTGACAAACCCTCAGCGCCTTTTAAGGGCAGGCTCAAAATATCGTCTACAGCGGCGCGTGTGCGTTGACTCAGCTCGTGTTGACGCTCGCTGACATTGACAGTGTGGTAGTGAGTGGCATGCAAAGTGGCGGCTGTGGGCGAGGGTACCCAGGCGGTACTGGCGCCAGCCAGAGGGTGGCCAACCTTGTCTTTGAGCATCTGCGCCATCAGGTCGGGCATGGCCCACATACCCTTGCCGATCTGGGCGCGACCCAGCAGACCGCAAGCCAGACCGATGTCCACATTCCGGTCTTCATAAGCCTTGATCCAGGGCTCCTGTTTCATCGCACCCTTGGGCGTCATGGCACCTGCATTCATGCTGGTATGGATTTCATCGCCCGTGCGATCGAGGAAGCCGGTGTTAATAAATACCACGCGCTCGGCGGCACGGCGGATACATTCTTTCAGGTTGATCGTGGTGCGGCGTTCCTCGTCCATAATGCCCAGTTTGAGGGTATTGCGAGCCATGCCAAGAGCATTCTCGATACGTTCAAACAGCTCACAGGTAAAGCTGACTTCGTCCGGGCCATGCATCTTTGGTTTCACAATATAAACGCTGCCACAGCGGGAGTTGCGGGCCTCGCCTTCATTTTTGTTAAGGTCGTGAAGGGCGATCATGGCGGTGAACATACCATCCATAATGCCTTCGGGAATTTCGCGGCCCTGTGCGTCTAGAATAGCCTCATTGGTCATCAGGTGGCCGACGTTGCGTACAAACATCAGGCTGCGCCCCGGCAGCACCAGCTCACCACCGACAGCGGCAGTGAATGTCCGGTCCGGGTGTAGATGGCGAGTGAGTGTATTTCCGTCCTTGCTGAAAGATTCGTTCAGATCGCCACGCATCAGCCCCAGCCAGTTGCCATAGACCACAGCCTTGTCCTGGGCATCAACGGCAGCAATAGAGTCTTCGCAGTCCTGAATAGTGGTCAGTGCCGCTTCCAGTACCACATCCATAACACCGGCGGCATCAGTGGCACCAATGGGATGGGTAGTGTCAATCTGGATATCAATGTGCAGGCCATTGTGTTGCAACAGAATGTTGGCAGGTGCATTGGGTTCACCGGCATAACCCCGGAATTGACCGGGTTCGGCCAGGGAGGCAATCTGGCCATCCTGCAATACCACTTGCAGTTTACCGCCAACGACAGTGTAGGCTTTGGCCTTACTGTGATCCCCGGTTGACAGGGGGCAGTGTTTGTTCAGAAAGTCGCGGGCCCAGGCAATTACCTTGTCGCCGCGCACCGGGTTGTAGTCACCGGTGCGTTCTGCACCGCCTTCTTCAGGAATTGCGTCAGTGCCGTAAAGTGCATCGTACAGGCTGCCCCAGCGTGCATTGGCCGCATTCAGGGCATAGCGGGCATTCATTACCGGCACTACCAACTGGGGACCGGCCAGTGTGGCGACTTCCGGGTCGACATTGTCAGTTGCGATGGCGAAGTCTTCACCTTCAGGCAGCAGATAGCCGATATCCTGCAGGAACGTTTTGTAGGCCACTTTGTCATAGCTGGCGCCGACGGCATTGTCGCGGTGCCATTGATCAATCTTTTGTTGCAGTTCATCGCGCACTGCCAGCAGTTCCCGGTTGCGCGGAGCAAGCTCATTGACGATGGACTCCAGTGCCGTCCAGAAGTCTGCCGCTGCAATACCGGTACCGGGGGCAATGTCATTTTCCAGAAGTTGGTGTAAAACGGGGGCGATCTGAAGTCCGCCCTGCTGGATGCGCTCACTCATGCTGTTGTCCATCTCTTGTGTCAAAAACTACCCGGATTTGGGCTATATCTATCAGGCAGCTGCGATTTTAGGGGCTGTAGCAAAATTTATCTAATTTATCGTTTTTATCGTGGCCATTCTTGTGGTCAATGGTGACTGGTCACGCTTTTGTCAGGGCGGTGGTTCCTGTCCGGCCAGGGTTCGCGCAGTATCAACTATCAGTTTGCGCAGCCACTTGTTGGCCGGATTGTGCTGCAACAGGGGGCTCCAGGCCATTTTCAACTCCAGGGAGGGAATTTCCAAAGGCGGGTCGCGCAGGATTACCCGGGGATTATCACGCTTGAGCATGGCGGCCCGGGTGGGCAGGGTGACTATCAGGTCGTTTTGTTCAGCCAGCGTCATTGCCGCCTGATAGTGGCGTGTAAATACGCGGATCTGCCGCTTCTTGCCGAGTCTGGCCAGCGCGGTATCCACCCAGCCCAGTCGCTGTATGTCATCGGGGTCCACGCCCACACCGACCCCCATGCCTGTTTTGCTGACCCAGATATGGTTGGCTTTGAGGTAATTGTCAAGGGTGAAATCTTCCAGCAGAGGATTTTCCGGGCTCAGCAGGCAGGAAAAACTGTCGTTCCACAAGTGAATCTGGTGAAAAGACTGGGGCATGGAATCAAAGCGGTTGATCACCATGTCCACCTTGCCCCGCTCAACATCCAGAAAACTGACGTCAGAGGGCGTCATGATATCAAGGGTAAGGCCGGGAGCCAGCGTGCGCAATTTGCTCAATACCGCTGGCAGCAAGGTTGATTCGGCATAATCACTGGCCATAATGCGAAATACCCGGCTTGCCTGGGCGGGCTCAAAGGCTGAGCGGGGCTGAATGGCGCGGTCTATGTTGGTGAGTACGTCGCGTACAATAGGCTCCAGCTCAAGCGCCCGTTCAGTGGGCGTCATCCCGTCTGACGTGCGCACCAGCAAGGGGTCGTCAAACAAATCCCGCAGTCGACGCAGGCCGTTACTCATAGCCGGTTGCGACAGGTTGAGCTGGTTGGCTGCCTGGGTTACGTTGCGCTCTCTCAGTAGCGCGTCGAGATAAACCAGCAGGTTGAGATCAACGCGGTTGATGTTCACAGGGTTCTCCGCACATTGGTTCTCCACTGACGAGGGTCTGTTTTATTTGCCTCGTGAATATAAAAAATGAAGTATATAGACTGTGCAAATTATACGCGCACCGATAGAATTGCCAATGTTGCCGGTCGCATTCGTGAGACGGCTTGTTTTATCACCCTTTCTGACTGAAAGAGCTGGACCGAGGAGTTCTCCATGGCCGATTACCGTGCCCCCCTAGACGATATGACCTTTCTGATTGATGAGCTGCTGGATGCAGGTGGCCGCCTTGGCGCCCTGCCGCAGTATGAGGAGTTTGGTGTCGGGCCGGAACTGACCGCCGCACTGCTGGGTGAAGCCGGCAAACTGGCAGGTGGTGTGATCTCTCCGCTACGCCGTGCTGGCGATACTCAGCCGGCCCGTTGTAATGATGGCAAAGTCAGTATTACGCCCGGTTATGATGAAGCGCTGCGCCAGTTGGGTGAAGGCGGCTGGCATGGTATTGCTGCTGATCAGGCCTACGGCGGGCAGGGGCTGCCGGAAATTTATTCGACCGCAGCCTTTGAAATGTGGAACAGCGCTGATATGGCGCTGGCGCTGGAGCCGATGCTCAGTATCGGTGCAGCGATGGCCCTGCAATCCCACGCCAGTGAAGAGCAAAAACAAACCTACCTGCCCAGGATGAACAGCGGTGAATGGGCGGGTACTATGAATCTGACCGAAAGCGGAGCCGGTTCCGATCTCGGCGTGATGAAAACCCGCGCCGAACCTGAAGGTGACCACTACCGCATCTATGGTCAGAAAATCTTTATTACCTGGGGTGATCACGAGGTTTGCGACAATATTATCCACCTGGTATTGGCCAAACTGCCTGACGCCCCCGAAGGCAGTCGTGGTATCTCGCTGTTTATCGTACCCAAATACCTGGTTAATGCCGATGGCAGTCTGGGCGAGCGCAATGATGTCTACCCTGTCTCTGTGGAGCACAAGCTCGGTATTCACGGCAGTCCTACCTGTGTCATGGCCTTTGGCGATAAAGCCGGTGCCATTGGTTATCTGGTTGGCGAGGCCAACCACGGTCTGGCCTATATGTTCACCATGATGAATGAAGCGCGTCTGAAGGTGGGTATTCAGGGGCTGGGTATGAGTGAGTCTGCCTACCAGCTGGCGGTGGATTATGCCCGCGAACGGGTACAAGGTGGTGTGCCCATTATCGAGCACCCTGATGTCAAGCGTATGCTGATGACGATGCGGGCACAAAATGAAGCCATGCGCGCCCTGGTATTTAGCACCGCTTTACACATGGATCTGGCGCATGCCGGTCCACAGGAGGATCGCCCCGCTGAGCAGGCGCGGGTGGATTTGATGATTCCTGTTATTAAGGGATGGTTGACAGAGGTAGGGCAGGAGGTCACTTCCCTCGGTGTGCAGGTGCACGGTGGTATGGGTTATATCGAAGAGACCGGTGCAGCACAATTTTTGCGAGATGTACGTATTGCCGCTATTTACGAGGGTACCAATGGTATCCAGGCAGCTGATCTGGTAGGCCGTAAACTGGGTCGTGATGGTGGTGCTGCCATGGAAGTCGTCTTGGCTGAAGTGGCCCAGACGGTACAGGAGTTGCGTCAGGCAGAGAGTCGCAGTCTCGACGTTATTGGCGCTGCGCTTGGTCGCGGTCTGGACCAGATGCGTGCCAGTACCAAAGTGGTGCTGGATGCCTGGGCTGAAGATAAAAATGTTGCTCTGGCTGCTTCTTTTGATTACATGATGCAGGCTGGTTATCTTTTCGGTGGCTGGCAACTGGCCAAAGCAGCGCTACTGTCGCGGCAGCGGATATCCGAAGATGCTGACAAGCCTTTTTATCGTTGCAAAATGGCTACAGCTGTTTACTACGCTGAACAGATTCTGCCACGCTGCGGTGCCCATGCCGGTGCTGTCGCCAATGCCGGCGGTACACTGCAAAGTTATTCTCTGGACTGGTTGTAAGCAGCTGCTAAGGAGCTAAAAGGTGAGTGCAAGTGAGTTTTCTACTCCCGATCTGTCTGATGCCGCCCCGCAGGCACTGGCTATCGAGCTGTCCTGGCGGAACTACGGTGCGCGGCGAAAATTTTGTGGTCAGGCAGTAACGATCAAATGTCATGAGGACAATTCACTGGTTAAAGCCCTGGTTGATCAACCCGGTGCGGGCCAGGTTATTGTGGTTGACGGTGGTGGTTCGCACCGCCGCGCCTTACTGGGCGATATGCTGGCAGAGAAGGCCGCCCAAAATGGTTGGTCCGGGCTTGTTATCAACGGTGTTATTCGTGATGTTGATGAAATCGGGGTAATAGATCTTGGCGTGCAGGCTCTGGGGAGTGTGCCACTGAAAACCGACAAGCGTGGTGAAGGTCAGCAGGGTATAGCGCTTCACTTTGGTGGCGTTATCATTGAGCCAGGTGATTACATTTACGCTGACAATAACGGTGTGCTGGTGAGTAAACAATCGCTGTTGTGAGGGCGGTGGTACTGGCTGTGCCGGGCTGGCACAGCCAATACACAACCAATACCATCCGGCTTACAGCAGCTGCATAAGAAAACCCAGGTCCCGGCTGTCAAAATTATGCAGATTGGGGACAATGGCAGCCAGTTCCTCCGCTGAAAAATCAGCGTACCAGCGAGCTAGCATTGCCCCGTACTCATCGCCGACGATTGGTGCCGGAGAGGGCTTCCTCATTCAGCAAAATGGCTTTTATCACTGCACCCGGATCACCGCGCACACCACTGCCATTATCATTGAATCTGGAATCCGCCGTTGGACGTGTCCAATGGTGCTGTAATCGGTGTGTCAGGCAAGGCGCGACAGCGCCGCGGGCTGATTGCCCGCAAGGTGAGTGCGATCAAAGACCAGAAGCCCGGTATCCATACGGCTTTCAAGAAGAAAACAAGTGCTCGACTGCGGAATCTAGGTTGAATATTGCCGCCATGCGGTGGATATAGGCTGCCGAAAGATTGCTGCTAACCAGCCGGTGAATACCCTGGCAAAACCTTTAATTTCATTGCCAGGGATTGTCAGGGATTGTCAGTTTTCCGGTGATCAATCTGTCTCACTCGAATCTGTTAGAGCAGGCGCATGGACAAATCGAGCGCCTTGCAATCCTTGGTCAGTGCGCCAATGGAAATAAAATCAACACCCGTTTCTGCTACAGATCTGAGTGTGGTATCGGTGATATTGCCGGAGGCTTCCAGTTCACTGCGGCCCCTGGTCAGGGCTACCGCCTGACACAGTGCCTCCAGGCTGAAATTATCGAGCATAATACGGTCACTGGCTGCTGCCAGCGCCTGGTCGAGTTCATCAAAAGATTCCACCTCTACTTCCACCGGTTTGCCCGGTGCCAGTTGCCGGGCCATACGGATTGCTTCAGCAATACTGCCGCAGGCTTTAATGTGATTTTCCTTGATCAGATAGGCATCGTATAAGCCGATTCGGTGATTGTGACAGCCACCACAGGTGACAGCGTATTTTTGTGCCAGTCGCAGACCGGGAATGGTTTTGCGAGTATCGAGCAGGCGCACACCGGTACCTTCAACAAGATCTGCATAGGCCTGACAGCGGGTGGCGGTACCGGATAATAACTGTAGGAAATTGAGTGCGCTGCGCTCGGCACTGAGCAGGCTGCGGGCGGGGCCGGCGAGTGTGAGCAGGCGATCACCGGCGGTGATGCGCTCACCGTCGCTGTGCATCCATTCAATAGTGATGTTGGCATCAACCTGGGTAAAAATCTCATTCACCCAGTCCTGGCCACAAAGTATGCCGTTTTCGCGCGTGATTACATGAGCTTTGGCCTGCGTGTCCGATGGAATGAGAGCGGCGGTAATATCGCCATCACCGATATCTTCAGTGAGTGCGGCAGCAACATTCTGCCGGATAATATCCGGGTGGGGGAGCGACATGGGTGGAATCTCTTGTTAGTTGTTGATCAATACTGGCCGGGCAATTCTAGCAGCTTGAATACTGTAACGTCAGCGCCGGTATTTACTGCATGCCGGTGTTTACTGTACGGAGTATATGTTGAGTCAGTCTGGCAGCCTCCATTACCATATACAGCAAGCTGTAGCTGTCCTGGAATGTGCCGATGGGTATGGATGATCAAACAGATAGAAACTGGCAGATAGATCGGGGCTGGTTGCAGGGAGAGGGGCAGGCTGTCAGGCACAGCCCGTCACCAAATTTTGGACCGCGACCACCGGGTGTTCAGCCCGATGCGTTGGTCATTCACAATATTTCACTACCGCCGGGTCGCTATGGCGGCGATGAGATTGAACATCTGTTCACTAACTGCCTGGATTGGGATGCCCATCCTTATTTTCAGGCAATTCGTGGGTTGACAGTCTCTGCTCATCTGCTGATTCGCCGCGATGGTGAAATTTTACAGTTTGTCAGTTTTGATGACAGGGCGTGGCACGCGGGGCAGTCCTGTTTCGAGGGGCGGGGTAACTGTAATGACTTCAGTATTGGTATTGAACTCGAAGGCAGTGATGATGTGCCCTATTGTGATGAGCAATACACGGTGCTGGCGACAGTAACACGCCTGCTGATTGATCGTTACACGGGCCTGCGTGAAGATCGCATTACCGGCCATAGTGATATTGCTCCGGGGCGCAAGACAGATCCCGGTCCCGCTTTTGACTGGCAGCGTTACCGCCAGGCTATTGGCTTTGTTTATTGAAACAGGGTTTTCCGGGATCGAGAACTCTGGGGGCGGGGTTTGGATAAGCCGTGTCTTTTATAGCACTTTTACAGCACAGCGCCGGTTTCTGGCGGGTGGTTTGTGTGCTGATAACCCTGGTCGGCTGAAAATATCTGCAACAATATTGGTGCTCACCTGAAGGTTGTCAGACTGCTATACTGGCTGGCGGGCAGTGGTATCGCTTGTTGGGCAAGCAGATGCCATAAGTAGATAAATCACACGCACGGGTAATAGCATGTCCAATGAACGTAGGGATGCGACCCTGCCATCAGTAATGGCGGAGCTTTCAAGCGTAGTACCTGATTGTGCACTGAGTCTTACCATTGTATTTCACCCCTGTCTTGCGCGCATTGGCCAACACTGGTGTTTGCCACTGACCGGAGAGACCATACGCCAGCCAGTGGGTCGTTACCAACCTCTGTTTGATAATACTGATCCTGCTGCGCTTAACGCCGGTGTGGCCTTGAATGATTCCCATATCTCCCGGCGTGCGCTTGTGCTTGCGGCCAGTCCGGCAGGTGTTACGTTATCCAGGGTTTCCGGTGCCAGTCGCTGCCTGGTGCAGGGTGAGGAGCTAAATGGATGCTGTGAACTGTCACCACAGGTCTTGCAGTGCGGAGTGAGTCTTCAGCTGGGGCATGCGGTGGTGCTTTGGCTGCGATTCGGGCCGGTTTGCACTGAATCAAGTACAGATCAGCAAGTGGGTCGCAGTGCTTTGCTTGGTGGGAGTGCGACGATGTCCTGCCTGCGAAGGCAGATTCAACGCGCTGCGGCTACTGACCTGGATGTGTTGATTCTTGGAGAGACAGGCGCAGGCAAGGAGCTGGTGGCCAATGAGATTCACAGTGCCAGCGAACGTGCCGGACAGCCACTGGTGTCAATCAATATGTCGGCCATTCCGACCAGTTTGGCACCAGCGCTGCTTTTTGGTAGTGCGCGCGGTGCTTATACCGGTGCCACCCAGGCGCAGACGGGTTATTTCCAGCAAGCGGCTAACGGCAGTTTGTTTATGGATGAAATTGGCGATGTACCGGCAGAGATACAACCGCAGCTGCTGCGGGCTTTGCAACAGCGTGAAATCCAGGTGGTGGGTGGTAATCTCGAATCTATAAATGTGCGAATTATCGCCGCTACTGATTGTGATCTGGATGCGGACGATTGCAGTTTTGACTCTGCATTACGTCACCGCCTGGGTTGTCTTGAAATTCATCTGCCGAGTTTGCGGGATCACGCAGAAGATATTGGTCAGCTCCTGCTGCATTTTCTGCGCAGTTGTGCGCAGCAAATTGGCAGTTCCCTTACGTTTCCCGATGAGTATTCAGATCCGCTGATTATTGCGCGCTGGGCCGATACTTTTCGTTTGTTCAGCCAGTGCAAATGGCCCGGTAATGTTCGTGAATTGTGTAATGCTGCGCAGCAGTTGCTGGTAGCTAGTGATCATGTTCTGGCTGTGCCCGATTCACTGCTGAAACGTCTGGGACCGCTGTCAATATCGATGCCTGTGCAGGAGACTCGTGATGATTTGCGTATGAGCATTGAAGTCAATGAAAACATGGTGCGTCAGGCCATGGCCGATAATGCCTATGAGGTCAGTGCGGCAGCCAAGGCGCTGGGTGTATCGCGGCAGGTCGTTTACCGGCGGCTGGAAGAGTTACCGGATTTTCGCCTGGTATCAGATATTCCCGAAAGTGAAATTATCAATGCCCTGGCATCGGTTGGCGGCAATGTCAGGCAAGCCGCCGGCGAACTGGCCGTTTCTTATCGGGCTTTGAAAAACAGATTGGGTTCACGGATACGCTGACAGTATGAGTCACAGCTCCCGTATCGGCCGTTATCGCATCTTGCGTCTGTTGCGGCAGGGTGGGCAGGGTTCGGTATATCTGGGTTATGACGAAGAGTTGCAGCGGCGAGTGGCCGTTAAACTTTACCGGCTGCCGGATGAGCGCGAAGGCCGCCGCCTGGTGCTGGATGAAGCCAGAGCCATTGCCTCGATAGAAAATGACCGGATTGTGCGCATCTATGACGTTATCAGTGCGGGTTGGCATCTGGCGATGATTATGGAATATGTGCCGGGTTGTGATCTGGAAGAATTGCAGGAACAGATGCCTCTGTCACTACAGGCAGTGCTGGATATTGGCAGTGAATTGGCGGCGGCGCTGGCAGTGGTGCGTCAGCAGGGGCTGGTTCACGGCGACCTGAAGGCCAGTAATGTGCTGGTGTCTGAGCAGGGCAGGGTATTGCTGAGTGATTTTGGTATTGCCAGCCTGTCGGGAAGTAAAGCCGTTGCAGGCAGCTTGACAGCTTTGACGCCTGAGCAGTTGCGTGGTGAGCCTGTGGATATTCGTTCGGATCTGTTTGCCCTGGCTTGCCTGCTATATCGCCTGATCAGTGGTCGACACCCTTTTGTCGATGCCAGTGGTGTACTGGATCACCAGCGCTTGCTGACTGAAGAGGTGGCTCCTCTACCTGCTGTAATGGTTGATGGTTCACCTGTACCCGAGCCACTTATTCATTTGCTTGCCCATCTGCTACAAAAAGACCCGGCCCTGCGCCCTGATAATACTAATGATCTGAGACAGGTATTGCGAAACCTGCAGCGAGAACAGGCTCGGCCAATAACAGGCTCGTTACTGGCAGGAGTGCAGTCGCATGAGCGCGGTCAAACCGAGGATGATCTACCGCCACCTATTCCCCGTGCTTTGCAAAAAGAACGTCATTCACAACTGGGTGACTGGCGTGGCTTTGTTGATTTTGG
This sequence comes from Parahaliea sp., assembly GCA_047974765.1. Lineage (GTDB taxonomy): Bacteria > Pseudomonadota > Gammaproteobacteria > Pseudomonadales > Halieaceae > JBKECP01. The sequence continues at coordinate 15,597 of JBKECP010000034.1, forward strand.
TTTTAACGATATTGTTCGCCTGTCGCGGCAGCCCTATATTCAGCGCTGGTTGCTGGTACTGCTGTCAATATTGGTCATAGTGCTTGTATTGGTTTGGCCCCGGGCTCACCGGGTTGAGCTGGTAGTACCTGTTTTTCAGCTACAGGAATCGTTTTATCGGCCACCGGAGGTGTCTGAGGAATGGTTGCGATCCCGTGTCTGTGAGGCTGCACGAAAGGCAAATGCCAACCTCAGTTTTTTTAATGCGCCGGATAATTGTCCGTCAGCCGATGCCGGTTTTGCTGGCAACAGGCCGGGGCCGCCGGTGGATGAGGTGCTGGATATCAGTTTGCACTGTAATAATGAATTTTGCCTGTTGGGTTTAACCCGGCAAACAAAAACTGAAAGCCATTACCATCAGGCGGTACTGTTTGATGATATGTCCTTGCTTCAATGGTCAAATGTGACGGCTGATCTGGTCACTCAGGTCTATACCGGTGACAGCCTGTGAAGTGCTTTCACTTTTGTCAGCAGTGCTTCATTGAGTGGCGCTGCAAGATTTTTTGCCTGTGCCTGTGCAACGACAAAGCCGGTAATGTAGTCGATTTCTGTAGGGCGGCCTGCTGTAATGTCCTGTAGCATCGATGAACGGTTATTGGCGGTTGCCCGAATAACACAAAGTACCTGTTGCTCAAGTTCTCTGGCTGCTTCGTGTTGTCCCAGACTCTGATAAATACCGCTTAGTTCCTGGCAGAGTAAATGTACCTGCATGGCCAGTGCGGGCCGGTCGATCAGCTGGCCATTGTGACAGCGATGAATGGCCGTTAAGGGGTTGATAACACAATTGATAGCGAGTTTGCGCCACAACAGCGTGTCGATAGTGGGCGTCCACTGGCAGTTCCCCAGACCCTTGCGCCAGGGTTCAAACCAGGCTGGCGCCACTGTTTGGCCAGCCCGGCCAAGGTGAGTACTGCCGTTACCGGCATGGATAATATGCCAGCCGTCTTTGCGATAGGCGCCATCGGTAGTGGTGCCAAAAACCGGATTCAGGTAAGGCAGCCTGCTTTTTAACTCATCCGCAAAACCCATGCCATTGGATAACAATACCACCTCTGTCTGAGGGCTGAGACGATGGGCAATATTGAGTATTGCGCGGCTGACATCTACGGCCTTGGTCAATACCAGCAATTGTTTGATGGGGCTGTGTGCCCCGCTGTCTTCCCAGGCCAGACTTTGCTGCCAGCATGCCTGCTTATCCTGAATCGACAGTGTGATTGGCGTGTTGCTCGTGCAGGAGACTCTGGGCAGCAAAATAACCTCGCAGCCGACTTTTGCCAGCCGGGCCGCCATCAGGCTGCCCATTGCACCAGTACCCAGAACATGCCAGGGCATACTTTAATACTCTCTGCCAGGAGATGGGAAGATTTTGATCATTGATCAAAACCTTGTAAATGCTGTAGCGGGTATTAGCATAGAAGTTTGCTATTTGTGATCCGGAGTTTTGCACTATGCCATCATTTGATGTGGTTTCGGAAGTCGATTTGCACCAGTTGACCAACGCTGTCGACCAGGCGGCACGTATCGTTAATAACCGCTTTGACTTTAAGGGTGTCGATGCCTCTTTTAAGCGTGAGGAACGCACTGTGCTGATCAGTGCTGAAGCTGAAATACAGGTCAGTCAGATGGAGGATATGCTGCGTTCGGCACTGATCAAATGCGACATTGACCCACTGGCAATGGAAGTAGGTGAACCAGTTGCTTCCGGCAGGCAGGTCAGGCTGAGCGTAACTCTGCACCATGGTCTGGACAGCCTGCAATGCAAACGCCTGCTTAAAAAAATCAAAGAGGCCAAGTTGAAAGTCCAGGCTCAGATTCAGGGTGATCAGGTGCGTGTCAGTGGGAAAAAGCGCGATGATCTACAGCAGGTAATAGCTTTGCTCAAAGCTGAAGACTTTGAACTTCCGCTGCAATACATTAATTTTAGAGATTAAAATCTAGCCGCTAAGGCCCAGTGCCTTCCGGTCTTCAGCCAGGGTACCAAATGTCTGCAGCTGTTGTGCCCAGTTGATGGCCAATGGATTTACGCAGGCATGCCAGAGCAGCTCAATGTAACGGTATAAAAGACCCTGGCGGGCCAGTTGATAATACACTTCATCTTCCGGGCTGCGTTGTAAATAAGCCGTTAGCAGGCTGGATGTGTCCTGTTGGGATAACTGATCGCCGTGGCAGATAATGGCGAGATCAAACCAGGGGCTGCCCATCGCACAGTATTCCCAGTCGATGGCAAATAATAGTCCGTTGCTGTACAGCCGGTTGGCGTTGAGCAAATCGTTATGGCAAAGAACATGCCGGGTTGGGCTGCTCCGCTCAATGGCCAGTGTGTGAACAATCACTGCTTGAAACTTTTTGAGTTGCTGCCAGTAAGCACGGGCCTGTCGCTGGACCTGTTGCTGGTAGTGGACAATGCGTTGTTGCAGATCAAGTCGACAATGAATGGCGGGTAGTTTGTGGATGGCGCGCAGCAAAGCAGCTATTGGCCGAGGCGAAAATGCCGGTTTTTTAGCGCCGTGGAGATATTGGCTGACCAGTACATCCAGTTTCGGATTAAAGTAACAGGGGTTGGGGGCAATACCTGCGGCACTGGCCAGTTGCATGGCGCGCCACTCACAGTGACGGTTGATACCATGGGACTGCTGGTTGACCTCGTTGAGTCGAACAACGTAGGCGTTGTTCTGGCTGTCGCACACCTTGACGGAGATATTGCTAAAGCCTCCTGTTAACAGGGTTTCGACTTTTGGTCTGGCTGTCAATGGCAGTGGACAATGCCACTGTTGCCACTGGGCGAGAGTTTGCTTCAGTCTCAGCTGTTGATCAGGCGGTAGTGTTGCAACCATTGCTGAAAACCTATAACGACAATGAATAGATAAACAATAAAAAGCAGGGCAAAGAGGTACAGGCCATGATCCATATACAAATAAACAGATACACCATCAATTACCAGCCAGTAAAGCCAGTTTTCAAGCACTTTGCGCGTTACCATCCAGGTAGTGAGAATGGAGCCCCAGGTAGTGAATGAGTCCAGATAGGGCATGATTGCATTGGTGTGCTGTGCCAGGAAAGTACCCGAGACAGCAGACAATAACAGTACGCCGGATAGGGCAATACCATGTTGTTGCCATGTCCAACGGCAGATGGGTAATACACTGTTGGTGCTCGTATCTGTATGAGTGCCACGATTTTGTTGCCACTGCCACCAACCATAGGCCGCCATGGCCAGATAGTAAATTTGCAGTGCTGACTCCATCAATAGGCCCGCCTCCCAGAATAAATAGAGTGAAATAGCGGTACCAGCAAAGGCCGCATACCAGCACCAGAGACTTTCGCGTACTGCCAGCAGCAGATAGGCCACGCCAAACACCACAGCCAGTAGTTCCCAGGCAGACATCGCAGCTATGGCTGCGGTCAGTGCGTCAAGACTCATTAATCAATATCCAGTTCGGCAGGAATAAACTTGCACACGAGAATTTGCCTGCCGTACTGCTCCACATTGGCTTTTAGTTGCTCGCTGACCAGATTGAATACCTGATCAAAATCACCGCAGACCTGGGTACTCATGGCATTGGTAATAATGCGCAGATTTTGATGTTGGTGCAGGCGTTCGATAAATCCCTGAATCACAGGGAGATATTCATCTTGTAGTGGATACAGGCTCATTTCTACAGTCAGTTTCATAATTTTTCCTTTATTAAAATGAATAACGGGCACTGATGCCAAGCTGTCGTGGATCACCGTACTGCATATAAGGTTCAACCACATAATCTTTGCGTGGATTATTGCCAAAGCTGCCAAAGCCACGCACGAAATAATCCTCATCGCCCAGATTGCGGCTCCACAGGGCTATTTCCCAGTTGTCGGCAGCATAGCCTGCGCGCAGGTGTAGCAGGTTGTAGGATGGTGCTTTCAGGTTGTGGCGGTCAGAAAAATAAAATTCATCCCTGCCTTCTATATCCAGCCGCAAATAAAAACCGGAACCGAAGCCATAACGGCCACCCATTGCATATTGATAATGGGGCGCCTGGGCCTGATCACGGCCGGATAAATCACTGCCATCGGCGATATGATAATCATCAAATTCTGCTTCGAGCAAACCAAGGTGAGTGTAGAGGCTCAAATGTTCACTGACCAGCCAGTCCACCTCCAGTTCCAGGCCATAGTTGCTGCCATCGGCAGCGTTGTTCGTGTGGTCAAAAAAAGTGTAGCTTTCATCCGGTCGCTGAACAACGAGTGAGCCTTTCACCTGTTGGTCCTTGCGATCCATATAAAAGAGTGCCAAACGGATGCTCACGCTGTTGTCAAAAAACTGACCTTTAAAGCCTGCTTCATAATTCAGTAATGATTCCTCGTCATAGGTCTGCACCTTGCGCATCTGGTCGAGGACGGCGGGATCATCAATGATATTCATGCTGGCCAGAATACCTGCATTGATGCCATTGGCCCGATACCCCCGCGATATGCCCCCGTAAAACATATACTGCTCAGCCAGCTGGTATTTCAGTACCAGTCGCCCACCCCAGAGTGTTTTGTCGGGATCTGAGCGCACGTCATTGTTGTCACTGTAATTGGTTTCTCGCTGCTCAAAGCGCAAGCCGCTGATTAGTTTGACCCTTTCGCTTAACCGGGTGTCGAGCTGGCCAAAAAGAGCATAGGTGTCTGTGTCATAGTGGCTGAAAAAATCTTCGGCCAGATAGGTGTTCTGGCGCTGCAAGTCTTCCCGGTTACCGAGATAGTAAAAACCTGCTGCCCAGTCGCCGCGATCATTAAACAGACGTGATGATTCGTTCGACAATAACCGCAATTGGGCGCTGTAACTGTCTCTGTCACGCAGGTAGCTGTCAAAAGAGGAGTATTCGCCCTGATCGGGAGCATAACCGACATAGACCCAATCCTCGTCATAGCTGTATTGCGTATCGGAATTGGCAGCACTGAGCAGGGTTTCTATACGAAAGCCGGACATCTCAATATGCCAGCTGAGTGACAGCGCTGTTGATTCCTGGCGATCTTTGCCGGGTTCATCGGACAGGGTATGCCGTGTATTGTTGAGTGAAAAAGCGTCGTAACCATTGTCGATGTCGGCATAAAACAGACTGATATCCACAGTGCTTTGCCCGGAGGCAAGCCAGCGCAGGCGAGTGCGGACACTGGCCTCGTCTCTGTCCTGGGTATCATCCCGATTGAGGTAATCATTCTCGATAAAGCCATCACTGCGATATTGGTGGGCAGCAATGCGATACAACAGTGTATCAGTAATCAGTGGACCAGTAGCGGTGACGCCGGCATTCCATGAATTGTAGTTGCCTGCGCCGCCTTCTATCGAGAAAGCCGGTACTTCTTCAGGTACAGCACTGCGGATATTGATCAACCCTGCCAGTGCATTGGCGCCGTGCAGAGTGCCTTGTGGCCCGCGCAGAACTTCTACCTGCTCTACGTCAAACAGCGTGCCGACTGTACCCAGGCCACTAAAATCCACGCCATCAATAATAAAGCCGATAGAAGGATTGACAGGTTCCTGAAACTGGCTGCGCTCTCCGATACCCCGAATCTGGTAGAAGCGGGCCCGTGCAGTACCACCAGAGGAATTGACGTTAGGGGTGATGTTGAGAATTTCTTCCAAATGCTGCGCGGCACGCTGACGGATATCATTGTGAGTAACCACACTGGTACTGGCGGCCTGTTCAAGCAGATTGACGGGCCGAAATTCAGCACTTACTACAATTTCTTCAAGCTGTTGCGCACAGAGTTGGCCGCTGCCAAACACACCGCTCAGCAGTAGTGGTCCAATAGAGTAAAATTTCATAGCTGGTTCTCCAATACATGAAATAAAAAGAGAACCGGCAGGCCAAGCGGAACGGGCCAGGAGGCTTGCCAACTCGCCCATCAGTGCCGGGCCGGAGCCTGCGAGCGAGGCACCTATTCCTACGCCGGTTCTAGCCGGATCAGGTTCAAAGGGTTTACCGAAGTGGTATCTCAGGCCAATGGCCACCCCCAGGTTTGCAAGGCGATTATAGGGCGCTTACACTCAGCTGCCAATAACCCGGCAGCTGAAGATCAATCAACGAGAATGCATCATGGCTGAGCCTCCTTGCGAAGATTTGCGTCCAGGTGAAGAAATTGAAGGTGCTCCGCCAGCGGAAACACCTGCGGAAATACATGCGCGCCATCGTCGTGAAACGCTGACACTCAATCGCTATTTGTATAACCAGTCGCAGCACCTGACGCGAATGCTGTTGGCAGCGACGGACCTGGAAACACTGCTGGAGGTTTTACTGGTCAGTTTTCCCCGCTATGTGGATTTTCGGGCAGTGGAATTGTGGCTGCATGATCCCGAGGATATTTTGTCGGATCTGATCCTGGATAACGTTCGCGCCTGTTACGGTCATAGCCTCCACCTCCATGCTGATATTTTCACTATGTATGATCTGTATCAGTCAGAACCGGATATTGAATTTGTAGAAGCTACTGATTCGCGCCTGTTTCGCATTCTTCAGGCTGAGGATCAGGTTGATAATGCTCTGCTGATACCGCTGCTGGATCAGGGCCGTCTGATGGGCAGTCTGCACTGCGCGATGGATGAGCCCGACTTCTTTTTTGAGGAAGCTGAAAGAGATCAGCTGCACCGTCTGGCTACCGTTATTTCACTGTGTTTTAAAAATGCGGTAGTTCGCCAGCAACTGTCCCGGCTGATGTTGATCGACCCCCTTACACAAATCAGTAATCTGCGCGGTTTTGAGAAAGATGTTGCCCGGGAAATTGCCCGTGCTCGTCGGGCGCACAAGTCATTGACACTGGTAATGCTGGATATTGATGAATATGAGGATCTCTATCTCAACTATGGTGAAGTGACAGGCCGTCTGCTGGTTAAAAAAATCTGTGAACGTATTGCTTCCAGTCTCAGGAGTACCGATTATCTGGCCCGTCTGGGTCGCTCGCAGCTGGCTGTTTTAATGCCGGAGACAAATGAGTTGCGGGCGGCTGATGTCGCCGAGCGTCTTCGGCAGGATATCGGGCATTTCACGGTAGATGATGGACGAGGTGCCAATTTACAGGTAACGCTCAGCCTGGGTTATGCCTGCTGGGAGCCTGAACATTTTCCTGCGGTCGATTTTGTTGCGTTAGCGCGACAACTGCAAAATGCGGCTGCCAAAGGGCTGGCAGATGCTCTGGCCGCCGGCGGCAACCGGGTCCGGATGAGCCGCCTGACCACTTTGATGGTGTAGACAAAGGTATAAAAGACAATGCAGAAGCAGACAGTGAAGAAGCAAAGGGGGATAGAGCAGAATGTTTATCGTTGCAGGAGAGATACAGCGTGAGTGGTGTTGATGATTTGTTTGATAATAATCAGATGTGGGCTGAACGGCTTAAAACCAGCGACCCTGATTTTTTTGAAAAACTGGCTAATCAGCAGCACCCTGAGTATCTGTGGATAGGCTGTTCCGACAGCCGTGTTCCTGCCAACCAGATTGTCGGTCTGTTGCCTGGCGAAGTATTTGTTCACCGCAATGTGGCCAATATTGTTGTTCATACGGATTTTAATTGCCTGAGTGTGCTGCAGTACGCTATTGATGTACTGCGGATAAAACATGTGCTGGTGGTTGGGCATTACGGTTGCGGTGGTGTTCGTGCCGCCTATGAAAATCGTGAGAATGGCCTGATTGATAACTGGTTGCGCAATATCAAGGATGTACAGCATGTACATCAGCATCGCCTCAATGCACTGCCAACTGATGAACAGCGGATAGATTTGTTGTGTGAACTCAATGTTATGCGGCAGGTGGCCAATGTTTGTCATACTACCATCGTGCAAAATGCCTGGGCACGGGAGCAGTCGCTGTCGGTTCATGGCTGGGTGTATGGTTTGAAGGATGGACTGGTGCGTGACTTGAAGTGCTCGGTTTCCGGTATTGAACAGATTGCTGCTGCCTACCGGATGGTGATGGGTGATGACGACTGATGCCATGCCTATTGGCTATTGCTGTTTTTCCCCTTTATGACACCTGAACGCAGCGCCCGTTTACAGGCAGTGCTGGCCCGGCGCCAGCCGGACCTCACCCTGATTACAGATTTTGTAAATAAGCAGCGTAATCTTTCGGCAATTGTGCGCAATTGTGATGCCGCAGGTGTGATGCAGGTGCATGCCGTGTTGGGTGAGGAGGACTACCGTACCTATCGGGGTACGGCTATGGGTTCTCATCGCTGGGTGGATGTTTTGCACTACCGTTGTGCAAGTGAGGCTATTGCTGCCCTGCGGCGGCAAAATCATCAGGTGTATGCGGCGCATTTGAGCGATGATGCCTGCGATTATCGTGATATCGACTACTGTCAACCAACCGCGCTGCTTTTTGGCGCTGAGCGCCGGGGGGTCAGTGAAACGGCATTGGCCGCCGTGGACGGCTGCATTACTGTTCCGATGGTGGGTATGGTGGAATCCTTTAATGTATCGGTGGCTTCGGGGATTATTCTGGCAGAGGCTCAGCGTCAGCGTACGCTGGCAGGACTGTATGCGCGCTGCCGGATTGATCAGGCCACGCGCCAGCGGCTGCTTTTTGAGTGGGCTTATCCGCAGTTACGTATTTACTGTGAACAACGTGGTTTGGCCTATCCACCTATCGATGATGCGGGGGAGTTGATTGACCCCTCCGGCTGGTATGCGTCCGTTCAGATACAGACGGCAGAGATTGCAACCAATAAAGATATGTTATGACCAGCTTATTATTGCTTTTACTACTGATTTTTGGTGGTGTTGCCTTGATGGTATTGCTGGGGCAGCGCTACGGACAGCCAATGGCGCCTGAGAAAGCAGCGCGTATGCGGCGTTGGCTGACAGTGCTGGTTGGTCTGTTGCTGGTACTGTCATTGATCCACCACTTTTTCAGAGTTTAGGTCTTTAAAAAAGCGGTTTACTCTGATTGTGTCGCCCGCTTTTCGGTATCGGCCTTAAATATAAGGCCGATACCGATCAAAACCCTTTTTATTTCCAGGAGTGCTACAATCCCGCCTTCGTCCGGGCTTCTGACCCGGGTAGTCTTGTCGGCGTACAGCGATAGTCTGCACGGCCTCATTAATCAATATGGATGGAATCCAAGGTCATGGCTGAACAAAAAGCAACCAATGTGCATTGGCACGAAGGTGATATCACTCGTGAACATCGTGCCGGATTGCTCGGGCACAAGGGCGCGACACTGTGGTTTACCGGCCTGTCTGGCAGTGGCAAAAGCACAGTTGCCGTTGAGCTGGAAGGTCGTTTGAATGAAATGGGTGTGCTGGCGTATCGTCTCGACGGTGATAATGTGCGCTTGGGCATCAATAAGAATCTGGGCTTTTCTGCTGAAGACCGCACGGAAAATATCCGTCGCATTGGTGAAATTGCCAAGTTGTTTGTCGATGCTGGCGTAGTCGCCCTGTCCAGTTTTATCAGCCCTTACGCGGCTGATCGTGATCAGGTGCGTGCATTGCATGAAGCTGCCGGTATGGACTTCATTGAAGTTTTTGTTGATTGCTCACTGGAAGCGGCCGAAGCCCGCGACCCAAAGGGCTTGTACAAAAAGGCCCGGGCTGGCGAGATCAGGAATTTTACCGGCATTGATGATCCCTATGAGGCGCCCTCTAATCCCGAGTTGCATTTGCACTCAGATCAGCAGAGTCTGGATGAAGAGGTCAATGCCATTCTGGCTCTGCTGAGTGAGCGCGGCATTATCACCGGTCAATCGTAAGGCTGCCCCGGTATTTTGGCTTAAATATCTGCTAACCACTGAATCACGGAGATCCCCATGATCAAGCCTCACGGCTCTGCGGAACTGAATCCTTTGTATGTACGCGATGACAGCACACGGGCGACTTTGCTGGCCGAGGCGCAAAATTTACCGTCGCTCCTGTTGAATTCGGCAGCAGCGGCCAATGCGGTCATGCTGGGAGCCGGTTATTTCAACCCGCTCACCGGCTATATGAATCTGGCTGATGCCCTGAGCGTCGCGGATAAACTGCATACCACCGATGGTCTGTTCTGGCCGGTACCCATTGTTAATTTGACCAGTGAAAGCGGTATTGAGGCCGGTAGCCGTATTGCCCTGCGTGATCCTAATGTGGACGGCAACCCTGTACTGGCGGTGATGGAGGTCCATGCCGTAGAGTCAGTCAGTGATGAGCAGATTGATTTTATGGCTGAAAATATCTTTCGCACTCTCGATGAAGGGCATCCGGGAGTGGCTAATTTCAAAAGCCTGGGTCGTACTGCGTTGTCTGGCCCTATACAGGTATTGAATTTCTCCTATTTCGAGAAGGACTTTCCCGGTACCTTCCGCACTGCCTGGCAAATTCGTGATGAAATTGCTGAGCGTGGCTGGAACAATGTTGTTGCCTTTCAGACTCGTAACCCGATGCATCGTGCGCATGAGGAATTGTGTCGTATGGCGATGGAGGATCTGGGTGCTGACGGCCTCCTGATTCATATGTTACTGGGCAAACTGAAGCCGGGTGATATTCCTGCTGAGGTGCGCGATGCCGCTATTCGTAAAATGGTTGAGGTCTATTTCCCCGAAAATACAGTAATGATTACCGGTTATGGTTTTGACATGCTTTATGCCGGCCCCAGGGAGGCTGTTTTGCATGCTGTTTTTCGCCAGAACAGCGGCTGTAATTATCTGGTAGTGGGGCGTGATCATGCCGGTGTCGGCAGTTATTACGGCGGTTTTGATTCCCAGGAAATTTTTGATACACAGGTACCAAAAGATGCTCTTGAACTGAAAATTTATCGCGCAGATCACACCGCTTTCAGTAAAAAACTCAACAAAGTGGTGATGATGCGGGATGCGCCGGATCATACGCCGGAAGACTTTGTGCTGTTGTCGGGCACCAAGGTGCGTGAAATGCTGGGCAATGGTATTGCTCCGCCGCCTGAGTTTTCCAGGCCGGAGGTAGCCCGGATACTGATGGATTATTATCAGTCGCTGTAAATTTTTACTGATCACCGCCTGTTGGCGGGTGGTGATCAGCCATTCAATGCCCTGTATTGTCCGGCAATGACAGATAATTGAGCCAATTCGGTAGTTGCTCACATTCATCAAATTGTCACAGTTTTATCTTTCAATCCTGCCCCCTATAATCCAGAGCGTAATCTTCACACATAAGACGGGAAGGTATCTGTTGCCAGTTCAGTGGTCACCAAACAGCGGCGGTATTGTAGGACGTGCTATAAATACTGTGTTGTATTTTGTACGGCGTTGTGCCGAACCTGCTGGAGCGCAAGGTCTGCGCCGCCTGCTGTTGCTGTTGCTGTTGTTGTGGATTACGGCAGCACTGATCCGTCTGTTCTGGGCTCTTTGGCCTGAACCTTCACCCCATGAATGGCAGGGTCGCATTATCAACCCGATAGTACAGGGCGGGCCGACGGCTGGCGCATCACCTGTTGAGCGGCAGCCGTTTATTGAACGCCCACTTTTTGGTACGCCAGGTGTGGCAGTATCCGTCGATACTGAGCATGAGCCGTCTGCGTCACTTTCTTCATCTCGTGACGGTATTGAGAAGGGAGCGCGTGAAACGCGCCTGGAACTGGTTTTGAGGGGTATTGTTGCCTCCACTGACGATGGTTTGGGCCACGCCGTTATTGAGCATCGCAGTAACCAGGCCGTATATGCCGTTGATGATGAATTGCCGGTATCCGCCGGTGTTCGGTTGGCTAAAGTAATGCCCGGACAGGTGGTGCTGGATAATAATGGCGATTATGAGCTGTTGACGTTGTTTGATGAAACTGTCTTTGATCGTCAGCTGCGCAATCAAACAGGTACTGATGCCACAACCGGTATTGCTAAAAACAGTGCGAACAGAGTAACAACACACATTGACAGACGCAGTGATGAGCAGACGACACAGTTGGCGACCAGTTATCGGCAGCAACTGTATAAAAATCCGCAGTCACTGGCGGAGCTGGTGCGTATCAGTGCGGTGCGTGAGGGTGGGCAGCTAAAAGGTTACCGGATAATGCCGGGTAAGGCAGAGACACAGTTTGCCAGGCTCGGTTTTAAAGCCGGTGATCTGGTAACTCGTGTGAACGGGATTGTCCTTGATAATCCGGCCAATACCATGCAGCTGTACCAGGCTATGCGCACGGCCAGAGAAGCGGTGTTTGAGCTGGAGCGTCAGGGTCAGTCGGTATCGGTCAGTGTGGATCTGGATACAACAAATGACTAGTGTGGTGCAAGTGGCCACCAAAGAGTGGGGATATCTGTGTTTCTAGTACGATTATGCGGGCCATTAGTAATGGTCGTGATGTTGGCCCTGGCTTATATTCCTGTACTTGGAGCGCAGGAATATACGGTCAACCTTAAGGAAACAGATATCCAGGAACTGATCAAGTTTGTGGCTGAGGTGACCAATACCACCATCGTGGTCGACCCTTCCGTTAAAGGCAAGGTTAAGGTCGTTTCAGCCAGGCCCGTCAATAAAGATGAGCTGTATGATCTCTTTCTGTCGATTCTTGAGGTACATGGCTATACCGCTGTTCGTTCCGGTACGGTCGTGCGGGTTATTCAGAGCAAAGATGCCCGCTCAGCACCTGTTTCAGTGCGCAGTGGTGAGCATCGGCAGAGCAGCGATGAATATGTCACCCAGGTGATCAAGCTGGAAAATATTTCTGCGGCCAAACTGATTCCGGTATTGCGGCCACTGGTGCCACAGCAGGCACACATGGCGGCCTATGCTCCCAGTAACGCTATCGTTATTTCTGATATAGCTGCCAATATCGACCGTATCAGTGACATTATTCAGCGTATGGACCGGTCGGCGGTGCAGCAGACAGATCTGGTGCGTTTGAAATATGCTGTTGCTGAAGATGTTGTCGGTATGCTCAAGGAATTGGCCCGTTCGGAAGCACAACAGGGGGGCGGCAGTGAAAAGGATATTTTGCTGGTAGCCGATACGCGCACCAATAGTGTGCTGATCAGTGCCGATGAACTGGAGCGCGCACGCCTGCGCAAACTGATTTCCCATCTGGATACACCGCTGGAACAAAGTGGCAACGTCAAGGTGGTTTATCTTGAGTACGCCAAAGCCGATGAAATTGCCGAGGTACTGACCCGGGTGATGCAGAATATTGATCGCCTTGATCAGGATGAGAAGCGCACCCGCAACAGTGGCAATACAGCCACCATTGAAGCTGATGTAGGTACCAACTCCCTGATTATTACCGCTGACGCTGATGAAATGGCGGCGGTTGAGGCAGTTATCCATCGCCTGGATATCCGTCGGGCACAGGTGCTGGTGGAGGCCATCATCGTTGAGATGGAGTTGATCGATGGGCAGAATCTTGGTCTGGAGTGGCTGTTTGCCAATGACAGTGGCCTGTTTGGCAGCAATATTAACAGCTCTGACGGTCCCGCCGCTGATATTGGCTCGGCCATCGGTACGGACAGCGATGGTCTGACCACCGGCGATTTCGATGTGGGTTCGCTGGCGGGAGCACTGGTTCAGAATCCGGGTTTGTCGCTGGGGTGGGGCGGTGTCGATGACGATTTTTCGATGACGGTGATTCTCAATGCCCTGCGTGAGCAGACCAATGCCAACATTCTGTCTACGCCTTCTTTGCTGACACTCGATAACCAGGAGGCCTTTATCACTGTTGGCCAGAATGTGCCCTTTGTTACCGGCTCCTACACCAATTCCGGTACTGGCGATAGCGTATCCAACCCCTTTCAGACTATCGAGCGTCAGAACGTGGGTATTACCCTGACGGTAACCCCGCATATCAATGAGGGCGATGCTGTCGTACTTGATATTGCTCAGGAAGTGTCCAGCCTGACCGGTGCCAGTTCACTGGTTAATGCTTCGGACCTGATTACCAATGAGCGCAAACTGCAAACCAAAGTGCTGGCTGCTGACGGCAATGTGGTAGTGCTGGGTGGCCTGATCAAAGATGACGTGCAGGATGGTGGTCGAAAGGTGCCGTTACTGGGTGATATTCCCCTGCTGGGGCGTCTGTTTCGCAGCGATTCCGAGAAAGTCACCAAAACCAACCTGCTGATTTTTATCCGTCCGACCATTATTCGTGATGATCGCGCACTGGCCGGTGCAACGGCCGAAAAATACCGTTATATCCGCCAGCAGCAGGCACTGCGGCGCGAGCGTGGAATGCTTTATCTGGATGATGAGAGCATACCCATACTGCCTGAGTGGGAAGAGCAGTTGCGTCAGCTTGAAGATATCCGTCAGCACGACGGACAGGGTGATACGTCAACGCCGGTGGCAGTAAAACAAAAGCCGGAGCAGTAATAGTGGCATCTACCGGTACGGGTAAAGAAGCGCAGGCAGGGCCGTTGACGGCGGATGTGGCGGTGCAGACAGATGCCACAGCAAACGCTCAGCACAGTGATAACCGGCGCAGTCTGCCTTTTGCCTATGCCAAGCAATTCGGTGTGCTGCTGGATCCGCAGGATAGTCCGCCAAAGATCTATTGCCAGAGTGAGCCGCCACTGCCGGTATTGCTGGAACTTCAGCGTGTGGTCACAGGCCGTTTTGTTCTGGAGCAGATTAGTGAGAGTGAGTTTCAGCGTCGGCTGACACTGGCTTATCAGCGCGGTAATAATGAAGCGGTACAGATGGCTGAGGATTTGTCTGCCGATGTTGATCTCAGTCGTCTGGCAGAAGAGATCCCCGAAGCTGGTGATCTGATGGAGGCGGAAGACGATGCACCGATTATTCGCCTGATCAATGCTGTTTTGTCGCAGGCTGTACGCGAACAGGCATCTGATATCCATATTGAAACCTTTGAAGACCGGTTGAGTGTACGTTATCGCATCGACGGTGTGTTGGCGGAAATCCTGTCGCCCAAACGTATGTTGGCCCCTTTGCTGGTGTCACGCCTGAAGGTTATGGCCAAGCTCGATATTGCTGAAAAGCGCGTGCCTCAGGATGGGCGCATCTCCATTCGTATTGCCGGTCATGCGGTTGATATTCGCATGTCGACCATTCCCTCGGCCCATGGCGAGCGGGTGGTACTGCGCCTGCTCGACAAGCAGGCTGGCCAGTTGCAGCTGAAACAGCTCAATATGAATGCGCAGGTTTTTGATGCCTATCGCAAGGCTCTGCACAGTCCACATGGCATTATTCTGGTAACAGGGCCAACGGGTTCTGGCAAAACCACCACGCTATATGCGGGCTTGTCCCATATCAACCAGACCTCACGCAATATCCTTACTATTGAAGACCCGATTGAATACATGTTGCCAGGAGTGGGCCAGACACAGGTCAACCCGAAGGTGGATATGACGTTTGCCCGTGGCTTGCGCGCCATTTTGCGACAGGACCCGGATGTCGTCATGGTAGGCGAGATACGCGATCTGGAAACCGCTGAAATTGCTGTACAAGCCTCGCTCACCGGCCACCTGGTACTGTCTACTTTGCACACCAATACAGCCATTGGCGCCATTACCCGCCTGCAGGACATGGGTATTGAGCCGTTTTTACTGTCGTCCAGCCTGATTGCTGTGATGGCCCAGCGATTGGTGCGTCTGCTTTGTGCTGACTGCAAACAGGCCCACCAGCCAACTGCCTCAGAATGTGAGATGCTGAAACTGGATATGCCCGGCACTGTAGCGAAGCCGTCATTATTCCGGGCTGGCAGTTGTGAACGTTGCAACTACAGTGGTTACCGGGGGCGGACGGGTATTTATGAACTGCTTGAAATTAATGATGTCCTGCGCCTGATGATTCACGAAGGTGCTGGTGAACAGGCTATTTTAACTGAGGCCCGCCGACAGTATCCGGGTATTCACGAGGATGGTCGTCGCCGGATTCTTGCCGGTGAGACCAGTCTCGAAGAAGTGCTTCGGGTTACGGTCGTTAATTGAGGATGGCCCGGTGACCGCCTATCGTTATCGAGCACTCAATCCCCAGGGTAAGCTGGTTAAAGGCGTGCTGGAGGGGGATTCCGAGCGCCAGGTTCGCTCCCAGCTGCGGGCTAAACAGTTGCGACCGGTGGAAGTGGCGACCGCAGCGCGCCAGTCTTCTGCCGGGCAGACGCAGGGGCGCTGGCGCCTGTTTCAGCCACGCATCTCCAGTGCTGAGCTGACCCTGCTGACCCGACAGCTGGCTACCTTAGTGCAATCCAGTCTGCCTCTGGATGAGTGTTTGCAGGCGGCGGCGGAACAAAGTCGCAAACCGCGTACCAAAGCGCTGCTGTTACAGGTGCGCTCGCGTGTTGCTGAAGGGCATACTCTGGCCTATGCCATGGGAGAGTTCCCGGCGGTGTTTAACGATATGTACCGGGCCATGGTCAATGCGGGTGAGCATGCGGGTTTTCTGGGGCCAGTGCTGGAGCGGCTGGCCAACTACAGCGAACAGCGTCAGTACACATCGCAAAAACTTAAAATGGCGATGATTTATCCGGTTATTCTGGTGGCAGTGGCTATTTTGGTTGTGGTTGCGCTGATGATTTTTGTGGTACCTGAACTGATCGGCATCTTTGCTCATTCCAAGCGAGAATTGCCATTGCTGACCCGGGGTTTGATTGCAACTTCAGATTTTTTTCGTCACTACATTGTGTGGTTGTTACTGGTACTTGTGCTGCTGGTACTGGCTTTCAGGCGCTTGTTGAAACTGCCGCTGTGGCGTTTGCGCTGGCATCGCCTGTTACTGAAAATACCTGGTATATCAGGGCTGGTGATTGCCGTCGATACCGCCCGCTTTGCCTCTACTTTGAGCATTCTGATGGCCAGTGGTGTGCCTTTGCTGGAATCACTGAACATTGCCGGACAGGTGCTGAACAATCGGGTATTGCGACAAGACAGTGTGGCAGTGGCTGCGCGGGTGCAGGAGGGGGCCAGCCTTAATCGCGCCCTGCGTGAAGGTGGTCGCTTTCCACCAATGATGGTGCATATGGTGGCCTCGGGAGAGGCGAGCGGAGAACTGGAAAGCATGTTGCAGCGCTCTGCCGACAATCAGGAGCGCGAACTGGAAATGACCCTGGGAACCCTGATGGGACTGCTGGAACCAATTATGGTCGTCATCATGGGAGCGATGGTGCTGATTATCGTATTGGCTATTCTGATGCCGATATTTGATCTCAATACAATGGTGAAATAAAGCGATGAATGAAACAGAGCAATATGCACAGCCGTGCGTGGCAATAGACAGACAAAAATTGATGCAGTTGTCGCAACAGCGAGGCTTTACCCTGGTGGAAATCCTGGTGGTGCTGGTTATTCTCGGCCTGCTGATCAGTGTGGTAGCGCCGACGGTACTCAACCAGGCGGATGATGCACGGGTGAAAAAAGTCCATGCGGACTTCAAAGCGATTGAAACAGCGCTCAAGCTCTATCGCCTGGATAACTATGTTTATCCAACAACTGAACAGGGGCTGGAGGCTCTGGTTGAGGCCAGTACACTGGAACCGGAGCCGCGCAACTTCAAGCAGGGTGGTTATCTGCCTGCCGTGCCGGAGGATCCCTGGGGGCGCACTTATCTTTATATGAGCCCCGGTGAAAATGGTGAAGTGGACATCTACTCCCTTGGTGCTGATGGTGTCAGCGGTGGTGACAGTCAGAATACCGATATCGGCAACTGGAAGCCAGAGAGCTGAAATGTCTTGCCGGAGCCGTGTGCACGGTTTTACTTTGCTGGAGCTGCTGGTCGCTCTTTTTGTGATTGTTCTGCTGACTTCTCTGGCTACACTGAATGTGGGTTCCGGTGGCGCTGACCAGCGTTTACAGGCCCAATTGCAACAATTGCAGAGTGTGGTGCAATACGCAGCTGATGAAGCCCAGATGAGTGGCCGTGATTACGGATTATTGTTACAACTGGTGGATGTTGAGGGTGAGAGCGTAGTTCGTTACGGCTGGCGTGAACGACGGCCTGAAGGCTGGCGGGAAGTGGATAGTGTAAATACTGTTTTTAGTGATCAGAACTTTCCTTCTGAAGTGAATGTGATTTTACAGCTGGATGATGATATTGATGCACCACTAACCGTCATTGATGACCCTGTTGCGGCTGCCCCCCAGGTGATTACCTATGCCAGTGGTGAGGTAGTGGCTGGAGCACTTGCCATACAGCGGCGCAGTGATAACAGTTTGCTGTGGCGCTTGCAGTGGGATTTGCTCGGGCGCAGCCAGTTGTTGGTCCGGGGCGAGACTGCCAGTGAAGACGAATGAAGGTGATCATCATGCCTGAAAGGCCAAACCTCAAGCCGTCAGAGACAGGTTTTACCCTGATTGAGGTGATGGTGGCACTGGTTGTCATTGCTCTGGCACTGCCGGCATTACTGCTGTCGCTCTATCAGCAGATTGATGGCACTCAGTATTTGCGGGATAAGTCCCTGGCTCAGATGATCGCCGTGAATAAATGGGCGGAATTGCGCCTGCTCAGTCAGTACCGGGGGCAAATACCTGAAAACAAAGAGCAGGGCGTCGAGGAGATGGCCGGACGACACTGGCTTTGGCGGATCAGTAGTGCGCGCACACAAATGCAGTCTTTCCGGCAGGTGCAGATTGATGTCTATCCGGAGGGTGATCAGGCTGACAGCAATGAGCTTATTGGCCGTAACGCTTCTGCGCTGTATACATTGACCACTTATATGCCTGTTCATACGACGACCAATACGACCACCGGTACTCCTGATGGTGACACGGGAGAGGCCAATTAGCGACATGTACTGTTGTTCGTCTTATCGCTCAGGGCTGTTGGCAGCAGGCTTTACCCTTATTGAAGTATTGATTGCAATGGCACTGTCAGTGCTGATTGCCGCGGCGGCCTATGTTTCCCTGTCCTCTGTGTTCAGTGCGGTTGAAGGAACGCGTGCTGTTGCTGAACGAACCTGGGAAGTGAATCGGGCGCTGATGTTTTTGTCGCGGGATCTACAGCACTTCGTCAACCGACCGGTGCGTGATGAATTTGGCGAACTGGAGCCCGCTTTGCAGGGTGGTCCTGCTGCGCGATTTCTGCTGAGTTTTACCCGTGGTGGCTGGCACAATCCTCTGGGACATCCGCGCAGTTCTTTGCAGCGGGTCAATTACATACTGGAGGATGAGATCTTGTGGCGGGAGTCCTATCCGGTACTTGACCGGGCCAGTGATACAGAAGCGCAGCGTGTGCGCCTGCTCGGTGGAGTGTCACATATGGAATTAGCCTTTTTGGCTTCGCTGGAAGCGCTGGCTGATACCGGGGGAAAAGTAGCACTTGATACCCGCAACTGGCATGAAAACTGGGTGCTGGATTACAGCGATCCAAGTGCTTCGCTGGCGCCACCACTTGCATTGCAGCTCACGCTGGAGCTGACTGACTGGGGGGAGCTGAAGCGTCTGTATGCATTACCGCCCCTGTAATTATTGTTTGGTTTCGCCACGTCGCCAGTCTGGCGCGGCATTGGTTATTGCCCTGTTGGTTTTTGCCGTTTGTGCGGCCTTGATGGTTGCCATGCGCGGTGAGTATGAGCTGTTCTATCAGCGTGCGGCTAACAGCTTTGTTGCCTGGCAGGGCAGGGCTTACCTGCGTGGTGCCGAAGCGCTGGCTATCCAGGTGTTGGTGCTGGACTATGAGATGGGCGCCAATAGTGAACAGCAGCGTGATGACCTGAAAGAGTTATGGGCTGCGCCACCAAGAGCTTATCCGCTGGAAGACGGCAGTTTTATGGAAGGGTCGCTGGAGGATTTACAGGGTCGCTTTAACCTCAATAATCTGGCTTTGACTGACAGTAGTGAAGGCGGTAGCGAAGGCGTCAACCAGGCAATATCCCCCCGCTTTACACCGGCGCAGCAACAATTTATCCGCTTGCTGCAATCGCTGGAAACACTGACGCTGAGCGAGTATGAGGCAATTGCTATTGTTGAGGCGATTGCCGATTGGCTGGATACAGACAGCATTGCGCGCTTACAGGGTGCCGAGGATGATTATTATCTCGGTCGTCGTCCTGCGCATCGGGCGGCCAACAGGCGTTTTAGTGCTGTCAGTGAGCTGCGTTCGGTAGCTCATGTGACAGCGGAGCTATATCAGGCACTGGCACCGCTGGTGACTGTCTGGCCGGCACAGGGTGGAAAGCTGAATATTCATACGGCATCGTCAGCGGTGCTGCGCTCGCTGAATGCTGATGATGAACTGCAACCTTTAACGGTGGATCAGGCTTCGGCATTGTTCAGTCTCAGGGATGATACGGCATTTACCAGTGTCGATAATCTGCTGGCGCAACCATTGTTTTCTGGCAGGCAAACCAGCGGACTGAAAACCTTGCTGGGTGAGACATCCGAGTGGTTTTTATTGACAGCGAAAGCAGAAGTTGCCGGGCGCAACCTGCACTTGTACAGTGTTTTGCACCGGAATCAGCGGCAGGTGGAGGCTTTTGTCCGCTCTACCGGTGAGCTTTGAAAATACGCATTTTAAAACAGCTATCTGGACAAGAGGGTGTCAGCCACTTGACTGGGGAATTCAGGAGAGACTGTTTTGCATAACTATGTTGTTCTGCGACGGCTGGGTGAAAAGCTAATCTGGTATCCGCCGGGTTCCGGCGGCAGTACCCATCTGCTCGATAGTGAGGAAGCTGTTCAGCATTTGCGCTCAACACTTGCACAGCAGCGTTGGAATCTGTGTTTTGCTGTGCCTGCCGAGTCTTTGCGCCTGCTGAGTTTGTCAGTTGGTGAAGATGAAAAGAAGCATCTGTCGCAGTCCTTGCCCTTTATGCTTGAAGAGCAGATAGCGGGTGATATTGACCAACTGCATTTTGCCAGTGTTGCCTGTAACGATTCGCGTTATGGCGTGGCCATCTGCTCAAAAGTGGATATGGCCCTGTGGCAGCAACATCTGGATATATTGGGAAATATTGATCAGTGCTTACCGGAAGTCCTGCTGCTGCCCTGGCGTGAGCGGGAGTGGTGTCTGCTGGTGGAACAGGAGCGGGTGTTGGTGCGCAGCAATGACTGCGAAGGCTTTGCCTGTGATCCTGAAATGGCGCCGCTATTATTGTCGGCGGCCTTGTCAGCAGGTGAACCTCAGGTCGTGGTAATTTATGGCCAGGATCAAACACAGGACAGCCAGTTGCTGCCACCGCAATTGCGTGAACGCTGTCAGTGGCGTCGTGGTGATTTCAGTACGGCCCTGGTGCTGACAGACAGCATACCGGCACTGAATTTGCGCCAGGGTGCTTTTGCACCCCGATTGCCATTGCAGCGCTGGTGGCAACAATGGCGTTTGATAGCAGCTGTATTGGCTGTGGCACTGAGCTTGCAATTGCTTGCCAACTGGCTGGATTACCGGATGTTGCAGGCACAGGATCTGTCGCTGCGAGCGGCACGTGAGGCAAGTTATCGTCAGGCGTATCCACAGGGCAAGGTCATTGATCCTGAAAAGCAACTCAAACGGCAATTGGCGTCCATGCAGGGTTCTGGCAGCAGCAGCGGCTTTATTGCCGTCATGGATAATGTTGGTCAGGTACTGGCCAACGAACCGGGAGCGTTGTTAGCCAGTATTAATTACAGTGATCGCGGTGGTGATTTGCGGATGAATATTGTCGCCCCTGATTTTGAAAGTGTGGAACGTCTGCGTGCAGGTATTAATGCCAGTGGACTGGTGGCAACGATGGAAAGCAGCAGCGCCCAGAAAGAGGGGGTGCGGGCCCGTATTCGGGTGGAGGTGGGGTCGTGAGTCACTGGTTCGGGCGTTTCAATCGTCGCGAGCAGCTCTGCCTGCTGGCCCTGGCCCTGATTGTGCCTTTATACCTTCTGTATATCCTGTTATGGGCACCACTGAATGAGCGCAGGGCACAGCTGGTAATTCGCAATCAGGCAACAGCTGAATCACTGCAACGGGTTGATGTCATGGTGTCGCAAGTGCTGCATTTACGGGCAAATGGTGATCAACAGCATAAAACCCGCAATTTGGTATCGGTCGTTAATCAGGGAACCAGTGCGGCCAACCTGTTGGTCAGCCGTTTGCAGCCGGGTAATCGCGGTGATATTCAGGTACGCCTGGAAAACGCAGATTTTATCCGTGTGATGGATTGGCTCTATGAGGTTGAGCAGGTACAGGCTCTGCTGTTACTGGAGGTATCCATTACCCAGGGTGGTGGTGCTGGCCGGGTCAATGCCACTATCCGTATTGGTCAGGGGCAGTAGCACATGTCTGTTCGTATCCTTCTGCCAGGATTATTACTGGTCCTGCTGGCAGGCTTGCTTATCAGTGCTCCGGCCCGTTTGCTGGCCTTCTTCTTGCCTCAGGATCAGGTTTTACTACAGGGGCTTAATGGAACTATCTGGCATGGTCGGGCCAGTCGGGTCCAAATAATGACCGCAGCCGGTCCCGCTCAACTGGGTATGGTTTATTGGCATCTGAAACCCCTGTCACTGCTGACTCTGTCGCCCACGCTGACCATTCGCAGTGAATGGGGTGAGCAGCGCTTGCAAACTGAATTTACGCTGTATCTGGATAAAACTGTCAGCCTGAAAGATGTGGATGCCAGTTTTGATGCAGGTGTTCTCAGTGAAATTCTGCCTTTGGCACTGGAAGGACGCTTTAATTTAACTGCCAAATCTTTGCATCTTGGCCGGGATCAGTTTCTGGCGGCTGATGGTCGTCTGGTATGGTCGCATGCCGCCTGGAATGCTCCGCAGGGAAGGATTGTTCTTGGCAATTATGCAATGGATGTTTTGCAAGCGGACCGGAATGAACCACTGACAGGCAGGATCCTCAGTTTGAATGGACCGGTTGAGGCGGCGGGAAAGGTGACCATTGACGGGGCCGCTTATGAGATTGATATGACAATAAGTGGTCAGCATTCACTGGATCCCGTGTTGGTGCAGGCACTGTCACTGATGGCCCAGCCTGTGGAGAATGGTTTTCACCTGGCACTCGTAGGTACTTTTTAAGCAGGAATAAACCGCTATATTTGCGGTTATTTCGTGTTTGCATGCACATGAGCAAAGGACGGGCAATGGCTTTCACTGAAAGCTATACATGATTCATGTAGACTGCGCCATAACCCGTAGCCGGGTGTTCAAATAACAACAGATTGGAGTGTTGCATCATGGCAGCAGCTGGTGGACAACATTGGTCCTCTCGATTTGCGTTCCTTATGGCCTCGGTGGGCTTTGCCGTTGGCCTTGGCAATATCTGGCGTTTCCCCTATGTAACCGGGGAGAACGGTGGTGCCGCTTTCGTTATTGTGTATCTTGCCTGTGCTTTTGGTATTGGTGTACCCATACTGATGGCAGAGCTGCTAATAGGTCGGCGTGGACAGGGCAGTCCTCCACAGGCGATGGCCAATGTGGCGCATGAAAGTGGTCGCAGTCGGCAATGGCGTTGGGTTGGTGGTATGGGATTACTGGCTGCCTACACTATTGAAATTGTTTATGCCGTTGTTGTTGGCTGGGTGTTGTGGTATCTGGCCAAGGCTGTTACCACCGGGTTTGCCGATGTCGACGGGCTGATTGCTGTGGCTGAATTCAATAATGTGCTGGCTGATAATGTCGGCATGATGTTCTGGACACTGGTTGGTTTAACGATAACAGGCCTGATTATTTTTGCCGGTGTCAAAGACGGAATTGAGCGGGCGGTCAGCTTTATGATGCCGCTGATGTTTGTACTGTTGTTGGGGTTGGCCACTTACAACTACTTTGCCGGTGGCTTTGAAGAGGCACTGAGGTGGTTGTTCACGCCCGACTTCAGCAAGATTGATTCCAAAGCCGTGTTAGCTGCTATTGGTCAGGCTTTTTTTTCTATCGGTGTGGCCATGGGCGGTATGATGACCTACGGCTCTTATCTACCGCGCAATATCTCTATTACTCAATCGGTACTGATTGTCGTTATGGCTGATACGCTGGTTGCTGTGCTGGCGGGACTGGTGATTTTTCCGGCGGTATTTCATTACGGTCTTGATCCTGCCGCAGGTGTCGGTCTGATCTTCAAAACCCTGCCGGTTGCTTTCGCCCAGATGCCTGGCGGCCATCTTTTCAGTGTGCTCTTTTTCGTTATGTTGTCGGTAGCGGGTATTACTTCAATGGTGGGGCTGATTGAGTCAGTCAACGCCTGGATTGAAGGGCGTTTTAATATTGGCCGCCATATCAGTGCGCTGATTGTTGTGGGTTCAATTGCTGTATTTAGTGTCATTAGTTGTCTGTCCTATAACGTATTTGAAGAATATACATTCAATGGCAAGAATTTTAACGACAGCATGGATTTCTTTTCCAATCAGATTCTTTTACCACTGGGCGGGCTCTTTATTGCTATTTTTGCCGGTTGGGCCATGCGACGGCAGGACAGTCGTAACGAACTGCACTCCCTTGGCAATACCGGTTTTGCTATCTGGCATTTTTTAATTCGTTTTGTTGTCCCGGTAGCTGTAGTAACAATTTTGGTGTTTGGTATCGCCGGTTGAATAAATCTGCATTTGGATTGTTGCTTGTTAACTCAGCAAGTGTTTGGCCGGGTAGATAAGAACAAAATGTTCAATAAGCAGAGCAGGTTGAGTAATTAAAAAATGAAGTCTTGGAGATAGGCATGTTGTCAGCACTGAGCAATTTTCTGTGGGACTATGTGTTGGCGTTGCTGCTGGTGAGTATTGGCCTGCTCTTTACTATTGCTTCGCGCGGTGTGCAATTTCGTTTTTTTGGTCGTATGTTTACGGTTCTGTGCGGTGGCTTGCGGCATGAAAAAGGGCGCATCAGCTCCTTTCAGGCTTTGGTGGTCAGTGTGGCTGGCCGGGTAGGTGGTGGCAACATTGGTGGTGTAGCCGTGGCGATAACACTCGGTGGCCCCGGTGCCGTGTTCTGGATGTGGTTGATAGGCCTTATGGGTATGGCAACCAGTTTTTTTGAGTGTTCGCTGGCCCAGTTGTATAAGCGCAGAGAGCCCGATGGTACCTATCGTGGGGGACCGGCCTATTATCTGCAAAATGGCGCCCGTCAGCGCTGGTTGGCTATAGTCTACTCAATACTGCTGCTGATAACTTTTGGCTTCGGCTTTAATGCCTTGCAGTCCTATATGGTGGCCACTTCAATAGAGGCTTCCTTTGGTCTGTCACCCTGGGTCACCGGTGTGTGCATGGCTGTGTTTATGGGTTTGATTATTTTTGGTGGTATCCAGCGTATTGCCGCTGTGGCTGAAGTTATTGTGCCGTTGATGGCGCTGGGCTATTTGTTAGCGGCACTGTCAGTGTTGATTATCAATTTGAGTGAAATTCCCGCCATGCTGGTGTTGATTGTAAAAAGTGCCTTTGGTCTGGAACAGGCTATAGGGGGAGGACTCGGGGTGGCACTGATGGAGGGCATCAAGCGGGGGCTGTTTAGCAATGAGGCCGGGCTTGGTAGTGCGCCCAATGTCGCTGCCGTGGCTTATGTGCCACACCCGGTTAATCAGGGCATCGTACAGGCCTTCAGCGTATTTATTGATACCATTATTATGTGTACCTGTACGGCTTTGATTATTTTGCTGTCAGATATATATCAATCGGGTCTGGAAAATATTGCTGGTGTTGCCTTGACGCAAAATGCTCTGGCTTCGCACGTTGGTGAATGGGGCGCGATGTATGTCAGCATGGCACTGGTGCTGTTTGCTTTCAGTTCCATCATGTACAACTATTTTCTCGGTGAAAACAGCCTGGGTTTTCTTTGCCATAACAGGCCGGTTCTGCTTTATGGCTTTCGTATCATTGTACTGGCGTTGCTGTTGTGGGGGTCTTTGCAGGATTTGAAAACGGTATTTGGTTTTGCAGATCTGACGATGGGATTACTTGGGCTGGTCAATCTGGTGGGGCTGCTCTGGATGTTTAAAATTGCTATGCGTCTGCTGAACGATTATGACAATCAGCTTAAAGTTACCGCAACTCCACGGCTTAAACCAGAGGATTACTGTGATCTTGATATTGACCCCGGCGCCTGGCGCAGCTGACGATTAACCTGGCTCGCGCACTGGCTAAGAGCCAGCGGCGGCGCACCCACGCACCACGAATTAACCCGGATAAATACTTGCCGGGTTGATAATATAGCTGTCAGCGTATAATCCAGTATGAGTGCATGCTGAAAAATTACCGATCGAGAATGCAGGCTCAAGCATGCTTGCCTAAAGATGTCAAAATTGATAGCTGGTGCAGGCGTGTTCTGTCGCGCTTATAGTGACTGGTTTTTATAGCTAATTTAAAAGAGCTATATTTAAAAGACCTATGTAAAGGATTACTTGATTATGAGGTTTTTGATTTTTATTACCGCACTGGTTCTTCTTGCAATGCTTGGTTATATGGCTGTTTTGCTTGGAATGGTTCCGGGTGATTATCTGGGTTTTGATACAGGTGAACTTGCTTTACCTGCCTCAACCGCCGAACTGGGCGAAAGTATTGGCCTTATCGATGGTGTGTTCAGTTCTTTTGCGATGATTCTTGCGCTTATCACACTTTTTTTACAACAAAGAGCGCTGCGTCAGCAGAGTAAAGAGAGCCGGGAAGCTCTGGCAGTGAGCGCTTATTCGGCTCAGCTGACATTTTTGACGGCTGAAATCGACCGGCTCGGAATGCAGGCAGACCGTGCTGCTCAACAAGCAGAAGATAAGAAGCTGAAGTCAAATAGCGATGATGAAGAGATAAGAAATTTATATGATATTGCTCGAAATAGCCGCAATAAACAAAAAGAACATCGCAAACAAGCTGAGAAAATACATCACTGTTTGTATAGTCATCTCCCCAAGTAAACACATACGGCAAACGCTTATAAAATTGGTGAAAACAGGCGCGCAATACCCATGGCGTAGGGGAACCAGCGGGGTTTGCTGGCTATTTCTTCAGCTGTAACCCGCCGCGATCGGGCCAGATCTTGCTGTAGCATTGCCTCAACCTGAGCGCAGGTGCCAGCACCATTTATCAAAAGCGTAATCTCAAAATTAAGGCGGAAGGAGCGGTTGTCGAAATTGGCAGTGCCCACGCCAGCTGCCAGAGAATCCATCAATAATACTTTTTGATGCATAAAACCGCCCTGATAACGGTAAACCTTGACGCCCGCTGGTAATAGCTCCCGGGTAAAGGCCCAGTTGGCCATGCCTACCACCGGCCCATCCGGCTCATCGGGAATAATCAGTCGTACATCCACACCCCTCAGAGCGGCCAGTTGCAGAGCAGAGATAATACTGCGATCAGGTACGAAGTAGGGGCTGGCGATCCAGATGCGCTGGCGCGCCTCCATAATTACCTGGTGAAACATCAAACCGGCTTCTTCCAGCGTGCTGGCCGGGTCAGAGGCAAAAACCAGTATATTGCTGTCGCCGCAGTGATGAGGTTTGAAGCTGAACCTGATGTCCAGGGGCTTGCGTGTCGCCCAACGCCAGTCGGTGGCAAAGGCCAGTTCGATGCTGAGTAGCGCTGGTCCCTGAATATGGGCATGGGTATCGCGCCAGAAGCCGTAGCGTTTGTCTTTGCCCAGATATTCGTCGCCGATATTATGACCGCCAATCCAGGCGTGCTCACCGTCGACCACGACAATCTTGCGGTGGTTGCGAAAGTTCAGCTGGAAACGATTGTTGCGACCCTGGCTGGTATTGAAAGCGGCCACTTTGACGCCGTTTTTTACCATATCCCTGCAGGCCCGTTTGCGATGGAAATTGCGGCTGCCAATTTCATCATAGAGCAGAAAAACTTTTACACCGGCAGCGGCTTTGCGACTGAGTATATCGGCAATATGCCGCCCCAATTCATCGCTGCGAAAGATATAAAACTCCATCAGGATGTAATCTTTGGCCGCCTCCAGACCTTCAATGATGCTGGCGAAAGTTGCCTGACCGTTAATCAGCAGTTCGACATGATTACCGCGGGTAGCGGGGGTGCGACTTAATTGAAACAGGCTGTTATAAAGGGGTATTTTCCGTGAGGGGGCAATAATGAAGTCATCCAGCACATGTGCGGCTTTTTGCATCAGATGCCGGGTTTCGTGTTCAACTTTCCGCTTTTGCTCAAGGTAACCGGCAAATTTATGGCGACCAAAAATCCAGTACAGTGGCAAACTCAGGTAAGGCATGGTCAATAGTGAAATTGTCCATGCAATTGCACCCTGAGCCGTGCGAGCTTTCATGGCCGCTTCAATGGCCGACATTATCGCCATCAGATAAAGCAGCAGGGCGATGATGGCAATCACATCACTGTAGAGTTCAAAGGTATCCATAGGATGACTAGTCTAGTCGTTCCCTGGGGATGAGGATAGCGTGGAGACAACATTGTGGGAGATAACACCCACCCGGAATATTCGGATGGGTGTTGAACAGAGACAGTTTGCAGCGTTTAAAATGTGTACTGAATACTCAGCCAGTAATTGCGGCCAGCAGCTTTTACATTGTAATCGTCAGTGAACTGCACCTCATCAGTGTCTGGCTCATAGCTGCCGTCGCCATCAAGATCGACAAATTCGGTTGAATAGGTAGTGAAATCCTCATCGATCAAATTATTGATGCGACCGGTCAGTGCCAGTGCATCGGTAATGTCCCAACGTACACCGAGATTCCACAAGGTATAGTCTTCATAGTGCATTTCCTTGTTGGTTACTGCATTCCAGCCACGGTAGCGATCTGAGCGCATTTCGCCCTGTATTGACAGGGCCAGATTGTCCATGGCCTGCCAGGACAGTGTCATATTGGCCATGTGCTCGGCCGTGTAAGTCAGTGGCTGACCCTCCTGGGGGCCACTTTTTTGCTCGCTGTCGGTCCAGGTGTAGTTGGCATTAACTGTCCAGTCATCTGTAATCAAATAGCGCCCGGCAATTTCCACACCCTGAAGATCAACCTTGTCGATATTAATCTTCTGGCTGTAACTGGTGTAGCCGAGTTGATCGTAAATACCGAGATTGACGCAGGGTTTGACGCCACCGGTTGTAGTACAGCTTTGAACACTGTCACCGCGCGCGATTTTGTCTTCAAATTTGGTGTTGAAATAGGTCACGTTAAAATTGTGACCATCCTTGCCGTCCCAGTACAGGGCAATCTCGCTGTTGACGCTGGTTTCAGGTTCAAGATCGGGGTTGCCGGCAAAGGGTGTGGTGCCCTGGCCGCCAAAGCCGGTAATGCCGTCATAGAGATCCGTTGTTTGCGGTGTTTTATAACCGGTGGCTACACCACCTTTAATGGTCCAGGCCTCGGTCAGGCTGTAGACACCGTACAGGCGGGGTGAAACTTCACTGCCAAAGACATCGTGCTCGTCATAACGAATACCGGCTGTCAGAGTAAACTGGGTCACGGGTGTCCAGCTGTCCTCAACAAATAAAGAGTACATTTCCTGATCCTGGGTGCCACCTGGGCGGCCACTTTCCATGCCAAATACACTGTCTTCCAGTTCACCATCAATCACCTGTCCACCAATAACCAGCATATGCTGGCCATAACCTTCCAGCGGGATTTCAAGGCGGGCATCAAGAGTGTACTGGTTACTTTCCAGTGTCCGCTTGGGGCGGGGCAGGAAGGTGGCTTCGGCCAGATCTTTGCGGTCTTGCTCGGCCATACCGGCATATTCACCATTGGCGTAGTACATATCGGCCAACAGCAGCCGCTCTTCCACCGTCAGTGGCAGTGTGCGGCCCTCGTTAGTGGTATCCACATAGGACAGGGATACATGACTGGTGCCAAAGCTCCACTGACCTTCGTGGCTCAACGACCACCAATCGCGGTTAAATTCCTGATTTTCAGCATAACCGGCGCGAGGTGAGAGCTGGCCGCGACGTTCCTGCCACAGTGCATCAATGTTGTCTTTGGTACCCAGGGGATAGCTGATCTTCCCTGTTTCGGGGTTAACATAGGGTTTGTTGTCATAGGTCTGGCTTGAGGTGTCGTAATCAAAGCGCAGCGTTTGTTGTTCGTTGGGCGTAAAGGTCAGGCTGAAGCCATATTCCTCGGTTTCAGAATCAACCGTGCGACCGCCGCCTCCAAAACCCACGCTGCGATAGTGCAGTTCACCGGCGGGGTCGCGCACCGGGTCCAGCTCAGGCGTAGAGGCATCTGAATCGTAATAACTGCCGCGCAGGCCCAGTGCCAGTTTGTTCTTGATCAGCGGTCCGGTAGCGGTAAATTCATATTGCTGATCGTCGCCGTAGTTGCTGTCTTCCTGAAAAGTGCCATTAACAGATACAGTACCGTGCCACTGGTCGGTGACTTTCTTGGTAATAATGTTGATAACACCACCAAGTGCATCTGAGCCATAGAGGGTGGAGGCAGGGCCGCGAATAATCTCGACCCGTTCAATAGCCTCTGCCGGTGGCATATGACCAAAAGCGTTGCCGCCAAAATTGTTGGGGTAGATATTGCCGTGATTGTTCTGGCGACGGCCATCGATCAGATAGAGGGTATAGTCACCGGTCAGGCCGCGCATGCTGACACTACCCTGGCCGGTTTTATCGCGTGTGGTGCCCACGTCAATACCTTCCTGGTATTTCAGCATATCAAGCAGGTTAACGTGGGGGCGAGTCAGAATTTCATCCTGGGAAATAACCGAAATACTGGCCGGTGCATCGGTAATTTTCTGCTCAAAACCTGATGCGGTAACAACGATTTCCTCGATATCCCGCTTTTGTTTTTTTGTCTTGTCCTCCTCCTCGGCAGCGATACTGAGGCCTGTTAATGTGAGCGATGCCAGTGCAACTGCGGTGGTGAGTTTGTGTTTTGAATCTAAAACCATTGTGCTTCTCCCCCTTCAAGTAATAATCGTGTAAAGGGTGATAATTATTCTCATTTAAAAATAATAGTCAATGCAAGAAGATGCATTTAAGGGATTGTTTTGCTTAAAACAGGCTTTTTACCCATTTTTACTGGAAATTGTCACTGCTTGTCCCCATGGTCAGTTTGGGGGCAGAATGACTCCCGGTAATTTATTAACCTGGCAAGCTTTTAGCCGAATGAATAAGCGGCACATGAATGTGCCGCCGCAGGCTGTAAGCCTGCGCGAACCCTGCGAAAATCAAGGGATTTCACACATTTCGCTGATTTTCAGAGGCGGCCATCAAATAGTGAGGGGTTCATCTATTTGATGGCCAGGTTAATAGCCCTTATCAATGGAGATAGTGCAGATTGAATTATTTACTGCCCAAACAGGACACAAGCAAGGAGACGATAACGTGACAGGTATTGATATTGGAATTAAAGAGGCGGATCGGATTGCCATTGCCGAGGGGCT
Organism: Parahaliea sp.; assembly: GCA_047974765.1. Classification (GTDB taxonomy): domain Bacteria; phylum Pseudomonadota; class Gammaproteobacteria; order Pseudomonadales; family Halieaceae; genus JBKECP01. The sequence goes on from JBKECP010000034.1 coordinate 46,726, forward strand.
CAAACATTTGCTGGCAGACTCTTATACACTGTATTTGCAAACCCACAATTTTCACTGGAATGTCACTGGCCCACGTTTTCGTGACTTACACCTGATGTTTGAAGAGCACTACACCGAGCTGGCTACGGCTGTGGATGAGGTTGCCGAGCGTATTCGTACGCTGGATGTGGCAGCTCCCGGCACTTATCAGGAGTTTGTTCGTTTGAGTGCCATCAAGGAAGTTGAAGGTGTACCCGGTGCTGAGGATATGGTCAATATCCTGACGCAAGGGCATGAACAGGTGGTCAAAACCTGCCGCAATGTTCTCAAGCTGGCTCAGGATGGTGATGATGAGTCGACGGCTGCGCTGGTCTCTGATCGTATGCGCATCCATGAAAAAACCGCCTGGATGCTGCGCGCGCTTGATCGCTGAGTTTGCCGACCGTATTCACGGGTCATGCTTGTATTGATGGGAGTATCCCCGGTTGCACAAAACCGTGTGTGTGAGGGTGCTCCTGCTGATAATGTGCTTCAGGGGTTGTACAGAAGGTGTTTTTGTAGAGCTTTGATGTCTTCCGGGCTGACTTTCAAACCTTCGTGAACGTAGTCACCAAAGCTTCCCCATTGCTGATCAATTGCTTCAAATGCCGCGTGAAGCCACAGTGGGCTGGGCTGATTTTTTGCGCTGATATCGAGCCAGTCGGCATTAACCGGCAGCAAATAATCTGCCTCGATGGTTTCCATTGTTACACCCAGAATGCGCAATACAATGGCACTGGCAAAACCGGTGCGATGCAGGCCGTTGTCGCCGTGCCACATCAGGGCGCCATCGTCGCAGGTGTCGATGAGCACCCTTAAAAAACGGGCAAAGTGGGGCGTATTCGTCGTGGCAAGTTGGCGATAATAGGCACCGCCTGGTGATGCATCAGTATCTGGAAATGGCGGCGACACCGAAATTTGTAGATATTCAAAGTCTGTTTTGGGTGACTGCCGGTTAGGCGCTGTTTCACTTTCTGTTGTCGTACGAAGGTCGATCACGGTGGTCAGATTCAATCTTTGAATCTGCTCCAGATCCCAGCGGCTGGCCTGTGCCAGTGAGCCGGAACGGTAGAGTAATCCCCAGCGAACACGCCGACCATCGCTTGTCTGATAACCGCCCAGATCACGAAAATTGGCGATTCGCTCAAAGTTGAAAATACGGTGAGCCTCCTGTTGATCTTTCGGCAATGATGCTGGTATCAGAATCTGGCCCGGCGGCGTAAACATAATCAGGCCGAAAAAGAAGGCAAGAGCAATGAATACAGTCCAGCCTGTTTTTTTTAGCATTGGAATCTCCGCTATAGGCCTGGTTTGTTCAGTGGTCAACCGGACAAGAAGTATCAGCAGGCTTGATATTGTGGGTGACTGCGGCCTTACTCGCTGGCTACCAGTGTCAGTTCCACTGTTCGTTGCTGCTCACCCCGGTGCAGTTCAATACGTACAACATCCCCCGCTTTATGGGATTCCAGCAGATTGAGAAAGTCATCATTATTGCGTATTTCGCGGTCGTTAATCCGGGTGATGATGTCGCCGAGAACCACCTCGCCCACTCGATTGCGATAAGCGCCCCGGATACCGGCTTTGTCTGCCGGCATACCTGCCAGTGTGCGTACTACTGGCACGCCTTTGATGCGGTAGCGATGAATCCAGATGTCACTGGCCAGTTCAATACCCATAACCGGCCGTTGAATGCTGCCGTAGGCGATCAGTTGGGGAATGACGTCACGCAGTGTGTTGACCGGAATGGCAAAGCCAATACCTGCACTGGCACCACTGGGGCTGTAAATGGCCGTGTTAACACCAACCAGCTGGCCCATTGAATTGAGTAAAGGTCCGCCTGAGTTGCCGGGATTAATAGCGGCATCGGTCTGAATGACACCGCGAATTGTTCGATTGCCTGACGCTTTTATTTCTCGTCCGAGAGCGCTGACAACACCCGTTGTCAAGGTGGTGTCCAGGCCAAAAGGGTTGCCGATGGCCAGCACCTTGCGACCAACGGTTAGCTCAGAAGAATCGCCCAGTGGCAGACTGACCAGATCTTTTGGCGCCTCTTTTATACGCAGGACCGCCAGGTCTTTGCCCGGTGCGATACCGACAATTTCAGCATCGTACTCGCTCTGATCCTGAAAGGTAACTGTCAGGCGTTGAGCACCGGCGATAACATGAAAATTGGTGACGATCAGGCCGTTGTTATCCCAGACAAAACCACTGCCGGAACCTCTAGGTATTTCGTGAACATCCAGTGAAAAAAAACTTCTGCGCAGCGCTTTGTTGGTGACAAAGACAACTGCCGGGCTGGCTTTACTGAAAATTTCAGTGCTATTGGCTTCGTCGTTGGTGGCAAAACTCAGGTAGTTGGACGTTTTGACTGATGATACAGCAGGTGCCGGTAGCAGGCAGCACAATAGCAGGCAGCACAACAGCAGGCCAGAATGGATAGCCTGGCCTGCCTGAGAAGAGCATTGTGTCGACCTGATACTCATTGACCCGGATTCTCCAGTGCGCGGATACGCTCTGGCAGTGGCGGGTGTGAGGCGAAAAGAGCCGCAAATCCTTGTTTCATCTGGTCACTGATACCAAATGCTGTCAATTCGCCCGGCAGTTCCTGGGCCATATTCTGTTCTGCCTGCAGGCGTTGCAAGGCGCCAATCATGGCGGCACTGCCAGCCAGGTGGGCGCCGGCCTCATCGGCCCGGTACTCACGCCGACGGGAGAACCAGCAGACAACCATGCTGGCAAGAAAACCCAACACCAGTTCGGCAACAATCGTAACGATGTAGTAGCCAATGCCGAAGCCGCGTTCAGTTTTGAAGACCACCCGATCCACTGTGTGACCAATGATGCGGGCCAGGAACATGACAAAGGTATTAACCACGCCTTGAATCAATGTGAGTGTCACCATGTCGCCATTGGCAACATGGCCAATTTCGTGGGCCATTACGGCCTTGACTTCTTCTTTGGGGTAGCGCTCCAGCATGCCGCTACTGACGGCTACCAATGCGTTGTTGCGGTTCCAGCCTGTGGCAAAGGCATTGGCGGCTTCCGAGGGGAAAATACCCACCTCTGGCATGCCCACGCCCGCATTGGTGGCCAGTTCACGCACGGTATTTAGCAGCCATTCTTCATGGCTGTTACGAGGCTGTTCAATCATATGCAGACCCGTGCTGCGCTTAGCCATCCACTTTGACAAAAACAGAGATATCAATGAGCCGGCAAAACCGAATAATGCACAAAAAACCAGCAGGGCGCCAAGGTTCAGGTCAACCCCGTTCCGGGCGAGGATGCTCTCAAAGCCCAGCAACTGAAATACAATGCTTACCAGCACCATAACGGCGATATTGGTTGCAAGAAATAATAAAATTCTCATCGTTGTTCAGCACCTCCAATGGTGGCAGACAGGCAGATTATGGGTTCAATATGGCGCTTGGAGCGCCGGTTTCAAGGGTTGTGTATGCTTTTGGTTTTTTTGCAGAGCATGCTGCGCGGCCTGTTTCTGTCAGGCTCCTTATTCGCAGCGGTATGCGCAAACTAAATCCCGGTGGGGATACTGGTACCTGAATCAGGTGCTACCACATTGTCAGCATCCTGTTCTTCCTTTTTATTGTCTGTTACCTCCGGGTTTACTTCATCCGGTAGTGGAATATCACTGATTTCAAAGACCGGGTTGGCACCGGCATCGATATCGAGGCACAGCACTTCTCCGCGCAAAGTAATATCTTTTGAGCTTATTTCCACCAGGGTATTAAGGCCCTCATCATGGTGTTTGAGGCGCAACACAGCTTTTGAATCACGGCCGTCTGTCCAGACTTTGCTTTTGCCCCAGTAGTGGCCAAGCTGATTGCGGATGACAAAAATTTCACTCATTACTGCACCTGATTCTCTTGCCTGCGGGTAAATACAAAGCGGGCAGTTTACTTCAGCTTTGTTCTTGCTGAAACAGGTGTTGATGGCAGGTGGTGGTCAGATAACGGCAGTGTGAATAAGTACTAAAAAAGTATTTGCATGTAAACTACACAGTGCAGTATATTTCTAGTTAATGCTTACAAAGGAGTGGCAAGACAATGACAAGAACAGATAAAAATGTTGCATGCCGCAGCAAGCGCGAAGCCATTATCCGTGCCGCCGTGACTGAGTTTCAAAAGAGTGGCTATGTTGAGACCAGCATGGATCGTATCTCTGAAACGGCCAATGTATCCAAGCGCACGGTATACAACCACTTTCCTTCTAAAGAAGCCTTGTTTGAAGCCATTTTGAAGGAGTTGGTTGAGCGCAGTGGCCAGCTTGAGCTGTCTGCCCCGCGCACGGATGAAGATCTGGAAAAGCAATTGCTGGTGGTTGCCCACCAGTACGCGCAAATGATGACCAGTGATGACTTTATCAAGCTGGCCAGGGTGGTGTTATCGCGCTTTATTCAGTCGCCACATCTGGTTGGCGCAGCCATTACCGGCAAGGAACCTCAGCAACCCATTGAAGACTGGTTTACGGCTGCTCAAAAAACAGGGTTGATGCCTGAGTTTGATAGCGAGCAGGCAGCGACAGAATTCACCGGTGTTATTACCGCTACTGAATTTTGGCCCAAGTTGATTTCCAATGAAGGGCTGACTGATCCCGGAGCGCGGGACCTCTATTTGAAATCAATGGTTTGCATGTTTTTGGGTCACTATGCCTCACGAGGGTAGTAGAGACCTTTTACCCTGGATTCCCAGGGGAGTCCTATGCATCTTCAGATGCAACTACAGATGTTAAAGTGTTAAGGAGAAAGTCATGTTTAAAAAAGTCGCAATAGTCGCCGGTCTCAGCATGCTGGCAGCTGGTACAGCTAATGCCGATTATCGTTGGGAGCTGGGTGCCAGCTATGCAGGAGGTGATGTTGAAACCGATACTCTGGATGGTGACAGGGACAGCTATAACTTTCAGGGCAAGTTTTTTCTGGATCGTGTAGATACCAGCAAAGGCCCTCTGGGAGAGGCGGAGTTTCTTGATCGTGCTTCTTATATTCAACTTGACTACGGCACGGGTGAGCTGGACCGCGATCACGGTGATGAAGACGATATTGACAGTTATCAGGTCAAGGGTCGTTATGTTCACAAAGCAACAGGCTGGATGGCTGATTTAAACTACCGTGTTGATGATTTTGAAGAGGATGACCTGGATTCCTATGGCGTTGGTGTGGGTAAATATCTGGGTGAAAACACTACTTTGATGCTGACTTATGAGCATGCAGAGTTTGATGATGCCGATGATATTGAAGCTGACGTATGGGGCTTGAATGTAGAGCACCTGTTTAGCTTCGGCAATGGCATGTCGCTCAAACTATCCGGTGGTTACAGCTATGTCGATACCGATTATGGCGATGATGGTGACAAGTATTCATTGGCGGGTACCTACTACTTCAATGATCGCATCGGTTTTGGTGCCTCCTATGAAGTGTTGGATGCAGAAGACCAGCTTGACTCCTGGAAGGTTTACGCTGATGTGTTTGTAACCGAGCAAGTGCTGTTTACTGTCTCTTACGGTGACTCAGAGCTGGATGATTACAATTTTGACAGTGATGAATTCCTGGTTGGAATCAAATATCGCTTCTGATTGTAAGTGTAACCCCAAACAGGCAGCGTAAGCTGCCTGTTTGGGGTAGGTTTGAAAGCCGGTTTAAAGTACAGCTGGAAGTTTAGTTCATCAGATAATCACTGATGGAAAAACCGATACCGATACGTTCGGTTTTTTTATTGTAATCCAGCAGGTTTTCAGCATAACCGTTGTAGTAATAGACCATCAGCCGAATATGTTTTGCGATGGGGTAGCTCCAGGTGGCTTCGACAGAAATTTCCTCAGTACCGGGGCGGGCCATCATTGTAAAAGTGTGTTTGTTGTGCGTGTAGACAAAGCGGGCATCACCATAACCCAGATAGCGATATTCACCGGCAAGCTCGTTGTCGTCATCGTTCTCCGGCAGGCGATACCAGGCACGTAATAGTAAGGAAAGATTGGGGTTTAACTGATAAGCGGCGCTGCTGAGAATGCGGTCCCAGCTACGAGAAAGCGGTTCGCTGCGGCCATTGGACTGATGAATGTAACCAAAGTCGAAAAACTCGGGCACATACCAGCTTTTGTTTTCATTAAGGGTGTAATGGCGTAAAAACAACTCGGGTTCGTAATTGGTTTCTCTGAAGGGCTTGGAGAATTCATCATTGTATATCTGCCACCAGGCGCGATTGGTATAGGCGACCATTAAATCGGTATTGGAGTCCCATAAATCGATGGCAACCGGAAATTTTACGCTGACCTGTATCATGGCTTCGTTTTTATCCACCTCAGCGTCCGGATCAAGCTCCAAAAAAGGCTCGACGTTGGGCTTGGTATTGTGGGTGAAGGGTAGAAAGAAGTTGGGGTTGTGCGGCGTGATCACATAGCTGTGATCACGGTTTCTCCACTCGCGGGTAATGCGCCGGGCGATAGCGTTGTCACTGGCGGGTGTATTGTCGGCTTCGATTTCGGTGGTGGTCAGTGTATGGTCCTGACTTCGGGTTGCGGCGGCACATTGCTCACGTAATTGTGCGACAGTTGTTGAGGCATTTGCGCTTTGAATACGCTGTAAAAGACAACTTTCGACTGAAGAAGGGGGCGTATTGCTGTAGGTGTTGGTCGAGGCCAGCATAAAGGCTGCGACAGTAACACGGTATGTTTGAATCTGCATTCGTTTGGGTCCTTTTCAGCCTGTTGTTCAAAGCCCGTTATTGCATAATGCCGAAGCTATTCAGTTTTAACCTGCATTTTTTGATGCTGCGATTTAAAATCGCCGTTCGTTGTAGTTGTATAGCGTAGATTACGATATATGAATAGCAACTACCGCAGCATCAGGATAGAATCCCGGCTGAGCTGGACTGGGTACACTATACGGTGTAGTATTCATTCCGTTTAAAAGGACTCTACAGGAACATGTTCTATTCGTGTTGCGCTTTTGATGGTAACTACTACGCTAAAGTTGGGTAGGCCGGTTTGGCTTTATGCCGACCCACGTTCAATTTTGCTGGGTAATAAATAGCAGATGGAAGATAAATGAACACACAAAATAGTTGTCAAGAAGGGAATATCACTCGGGGCTGTGTAGTGCGTAAGTCTCTGCTTGCTGGTGCGATATTGTCGGTGGCTTCTTTTATTGGCGCATGCCAGAAAGATGTCGGCCCCGTACAGGAGTATATCGCTCCGGTTAAAGTTATGACTGTTGAACCGAGGGATATTGTTCTACGATCTGAATTTACCGGGGAGGTGAGCAGTTCTCAACAGGTTGAATTGCGCGCACGGGTTTCCGGGGTGCTTGAGCAAAAGCACTTTGCTGATGGTACACAGGTTGAGCGTGGACAGTTGCTTTATTCAATTGATGATCGGGATTTTAAAGCCCGCCTGCTGGAAGCCAAGGCGGCTTTGTCAACGGCGCAGAGTGATTATACCCGGGCCAAGCTGGATGTTGATCGCTATGAACCATTATTGAAAACCCAGGCTATTGCACGCCAGGTGTACGACAATGCTGTTGCCACCATGAAGGCGGCAAGTTCTACCATAGAAAATACCAGGGCGGCCGTTGAGCAGGCTGAACTGGCGGTGGAATATGCATCCATTCTCTCCCCGGTGTCAGGCCGTATCGGTGCTTCAGCAGTGCAGGTCGGAGATTTGATTTCTGCTGGCACAACGCTGCTTGCCGAGGTGTCAACAGTTGAAACTTCCTGGGTGTATTTCAGCGTTTCAGAACCTGATCTGCTTGCCTATGAGCGCACCCACGGAATTGTTGATTTGAAGGACTATGGTAAAGATGCGGCTGAGTTGAGTGTTCAACTCATTCTCAGTGATGGCTCGATTTATGAGCATTCCGGCCAAATCAATTTTGCCGACAGGGCTTTAAACCCCAGCACAGGAACTTATCGTCTTCGTGCTGAATTTCCCAATCCAAACGGAATGCTAAGACCGGGTATGTTTGCCCGTATTCGCGCTGCCAAGGAGTTGCGTAAAGATGCAATTGCTATTCCTGACAAAGCCATTTCACAGTTGCTTAATAGTTATTCTGTAAGCATTGTTGATGAAGGCAATATTGCCAAACAGGTAGCTGTAAAAGTAGGGCCGCGCCAGGATGGACTCTGGATCATTGAAGAGGGCTTGAGTGCGGGTGATCGTCTGATTGTTGAAGGTTTTCAGAAGGCCCGTAATGGTGTCAAAGTGGAAATTACTGAAAATCTGGATGAAAAAAATACATCCGCAGCTAATTAATCAGACCCAAATCCAGCGGATCAGGAGTTAACTGGCATGGCACAGTTTTTTTTGCGGCGCCCGGTATTTGCGATCGTCATTTCTATTTTTCTCGTACTTGCAGGTACGCTTATCATGGTTGGGCTGCCTGTTGCGCAGTTCCCGGAAGTTGCGCCTCCAACGGTTAATGTAACAGCAGTTTACCCTGGCGCTGATGCCCAGACGGTGACTGATGCAGTGGTCTCACCCATTGATTCACAAATCAATGGTGTGACTGATATGCGCTATATTCGTGCAGTGGCATCCAGTGATGGTTCGGCTACTATCCAGGTTACTTTTGCCCTGGAACGCGATGTTGATATTGCGGCTGTTGAAACCCAGAACAGGGTGACGCAGGTGACCTCGCGCTTGCCGACAGAGGTTAATGATATTGGCGTAAATGTGGCCAAATCATCTCCTGATATATTGATGTTCGCGGCGGTTTACACGCCTGATGACAGCCGCGACCGGGCTTTTCTGGATAATTACCTGAACAATTTCTGGGTCGATGAGCTTAAGCGAACACCTGGCGTAGGTGATTTGACCGTATTTGGCTCTGAATTTGGTATGCGTATCTGGCTGCGACCTGATCGTATGGCCGCGCTGGATATTACGCCAACGGATGTTGTGGCGGCAGTACAGGAGCAGAATAAACAGGCCGCCGCTGGCCAGGTGGGCCAGCCACCGGCAGATACCAAAAGTGGCTTTCAGTATTCCCTGACCTTGCAAGGGCGCCTGAAAGAAGTTGATGAGTTTGAAAATATTGTTCTGCGAGCAAATTCAGACGGTTCATTACTGCGCTTGAAAGATGTTGCCCGGGTCGAGCTGGGTGCGAAAGATTACAACATATACGGCTATTACAATGAGCATATAAGTTCAGCTTTTGCCGTTTATCTTTCGCCGGGAGCCAATGCAATGGCTACGGCTAATGCCCTGAAAGAAAAAATGGCTGAACTGGCCAGGAATCTGCCTGCTGGCGTGGATTATTCGGTAACCTACGATACCTCAAACTTTGTAAGAGCTTCGATTGAAGAGGTGGTACACACCTTTGTGGAAGCGCTGATACTGGTAACTTTCGTTGTATTCCTGTTTTTGCAAAGTTGGCGCGCTACCATTATTCCGATGCTGGCCGTACCTATTTCATTGGTGGCCACTTTCATCGCTTACTCGGTATTGGGTTTTTCCATTAATACGCTATCACTCTTTGGAATGGTGTTGGCTATTGGTATTGTGGTTGACGATGCCATTGTTGTGGTTGAAGCCGTTGAAGAAAAAATGGTCAATCTGGGCATGAGTGCTTTTGAAGCTACCAGTGAGGCTATGAAAGAAGTTTCTGGTGCATTGGTGGCTATGGCGTTGGTGTTGGCTGCGGTATTTGTGCCGATGGCTTTTGTGCCGGGTGTAACCGGCCAGCTATATAAACAGTTCGCGCTGACGATTGCTGTGTCAACATTGTTTTCTGCCCTGATTGCTTTGACGCTGTCACCAGTCATGTGTTCTTCAATTTTAAAATTTGATCATGGTGATGTTGAAAATCCCGGCCTGTTGCGTCGTTTTTTTAACGCCTTTAATGCAGCCTTTGAGCGCTTTACCCGAGTTTATCTGCGTTTAAGTGGTGGTATGATCAATGGTCTTAAACGGGTTGTACTGTTTTTTGTCATTATTATTATCGGTATTTATTATCTTGGTAAGCTGACACCGACGGGCTTTGTGCCAGAAGAGGATCTGGGTGGCTTTTTCGTGCAGGCCTTGCTGCCAGAGGCCGCAACGACAACCCGTACAGAAGCTGTGGTGGCGGATTTGTCAGAAAAATTGCAGAAACTGCCCGGTGTAAAAGCTGTACTGGGTATCACGGGTTTTGACCTGATTACCGGTGTGGCAGCTCCCAATGGTGGTTTATTGATTCTGCAACTGGAAGACTGGGCTGACCGCCAGACAGCAGAAGAGCAATTGTCAGCCCTGTTGGGCGACGCCCAGGTGATCGGTGCTCAAACAGAAGAGGCTATGGCTTTTGCCTTTAATCCACCGGCGCTGCCTGGTTATGGTGCGGTATCGGGTGTGTCGATGATGTTGCAGGCCCGTCAGGGGCAGGCGCCGACAGATCTGGCCATGGTAACTCAGCAGTTTATCGGGGTGGCCAATCAGCGGCCTGAAATATCCCAGATCAGCACCACTTTTGCCGCAGCAACACCGAATTACAATCTGAAGGTGGATCGGGAAAAAATTAAAAAACTGGGTATTCCTGTCAGTGATGTATTCAATGCATTGCAGGTATTTCTGGGTAGTTTGCAGGTCAATGATTTTACGCTGTTTGGTAAAAACTATAGGGTTAGCCTGCAGGCGGAATCTGAGTATCGTCGTGATATTGAAACGCTCTCCCAGCTTTATGTACGCAATGCCGCCGGTGATATGGTTCCTCTGGATACACTGGTCAGTTATGAGCAAAGTACTGCGCCACGTTACATTATGCGCTTTAACCTCTACCCAACAGCGGAGCTTACGGCTGTACCGGCGGCTGGCTACAGTACGGGTCAGGCACTGTCGGCTCTAAAAGATGTTGCGGCCACAGAATTACCTGACGGCTATGGTTACGAGTGGTCCGGGCAGACACGCGAGGAGGTCGAGACAGGCAATACGGGAACCTATGTTCTGATACTGTCCATTATTGTGGTCTTCCTCTTTTTGGCGGCTCTTTATGAAAGCTGGAGTGTACCGTTGGCTGTTTTGCTTGCTGTACCGTTTGGCATGCTGGGCGTATATGGCGGCCTGTTGGCAGCGGGGATGGAGTTTAACGTCTATGGTCAGATTGGCCTGGTAACGTTAGTTGGTTTGTCGGCGAAGAATGCTATCTTAATTGTGGAATATGCCAAACTGCACTACGAAGAGAAGGGGATGCCGTTAATTGATGCGGCCATGGAGGCAGCCCGGTTGCGCCTGCGTCCGATTTTGATGACATCCTTTGCTTTTATTCTTGGTGTTGTACCGTTAATGCTGGCATCTGGTGCCGGTGCGGCCTCCAAGAACTCAGTTGGTACTGTGGTTTTCTGCGGGATGCTGGTTGCTACCAGTATGGGTGTATTTTTTGTACCGGCCTTCTATGTGTTAATCCAGAGTCTGACGGAAAAAATCACTGGCCGTAAACCTAAAGCCATGCGCAGGAGAGAGTCGTCAGACAATGAGCAGATTGAGGTTTCTCCATCGTAAATCGCCAATGTAAATACAGGCGGTGGTATCATTGTTTTGATGATGCCACCGTTGGTTGTTTGCGATTTAAGTGCCTGACAAAACTCACTTTTTCCGTCGTTCTTGGGCGTATTAATCCAGTTTTGGCTGGTTGCCAGTCACTTGCCGGTATTATGTGGAGAGATATACCTGAGAGTGGCTCCCGGTTGAATAACGCAGAATAAATGTCATCTGAAATCAATTCACTTATTGCCTGCCCTGAATGCGATCTGCTGGTGCGCCTGCCCTTGCTGGATGTTTCCCGCAAGCTGTCCTGTCCGCGTTGTCATCACACTCTGAGTGTCAGCGGTGAACGGCGCCTGTATCGTGCATTACCTATGGGCGTTACTGCGGCACTTTTACTGGTGCTGTCATTATCTTTTCCTTTCATGTCTTTTGAACGCTCAGGTGTGTCCAATGAAATGACATTGCTGCAAACCAGTATGGCCCTGTTTCAGGATGGTTCGGTTGTACTGAGCTTGCTGGTATTTGGTTTTATTATCATGGCGCCAATGGTGATGGTGGGTTGTATATTGATTGTTTCAATGACGCTGGCCACACATCGCTGGATTCCCGGTGTTAAAGTGGCAGCGCGTATTATTTATACTCTGACTAACTGGAATATGGTGGAAGTTTTTATTATTGGCGTTTTTGTCAGTCTGGTGAAAATTGCCAAAATGGCAACCGTTGAGCTGGGCTTTTCTCTATGGGCCTATCTGGCACTATCACTTGTGCTGGTGGGTACTCTTTCCTGCCTCGATAAAGTCTGTGTATGGCGCAGCCTGACACAATTGGAGCCTCATTCATGACAGATATGTTGACGGCCCGTTCGCAGGGTCTGGTGTCCTGTACTACCTGTTGCTATTTGGCACAGCAGTCGCAAAACTATTGTCCGCGCTGCCATAGTGATCTGGAATCACGTATTCCCAACAGTATTCAGCGAACACTTTCACTGACTGTTGTGGCCACCATTTTATATATTCCAGCCAATGTGCTGCCAATAACCAATACGATTTATCTGGGCAATTATGGCCCCAGCACTATATTGGATGGTGTGCTTACGCTGTGGGATATGGGTTCTTATGGCATTGCATTGGTTATTCTGATTGCCAGTGTGCTGGTGCCCGTGGCCAAACTGGGCATTTTGTTTTATCTCTGCCTGACGGTAGGGCGGGGTAATATCAGTGATCCCCATAAAAGTGCTTTTCTCTATCGACTGACAGAGTTTATTGGTCGCTGGTCAATGATCGATGTATTTGTAGTGGCTGTTTTGGTGGCATTGATCAAGCTGGGTAATATTATTTCGTTTTTTCCGGGTGCGGCAGCACTCAGTTTTGCAGGAGTGGTTATTGTGACGATGGTTGCAGCACAACAATTTGACCCCCGGCTCATCTGGGACCATGTTGAGGTGAGCCGTGATGAATGAGCCCCTGGCACAGGTGAGTGAGCAACGCCGGATCAGCCTGTTGTGGGTGCTGCCTGTTCTGGTGCTTATTATCGGCATTGGTGTGACGGTGCAGCACTACATGTCCCGGGGGCCGGTTGTCGAGATTGCTTTTGATACGGCCGAAGGGCTTGAAGCCGGGCGTACCAAGGTACGTGCACTGAGTGTTGATGTCGGCCTGGTGGACGATATTGAACTGGCAGATGACCTTGAGGGCGTTATTGTTCGTATACAAATGGCGCATGGAACTGAGCGTCTGCTACAGGATGATACTCGCTTCTGGGTGGTGCGCCCGCGTATCAGCTCAGAAGGCGTATCTGGTCTTGGCACCTTGTTGTCAGGTGCCTATATCGAACTTTATCCGGGAGAGGGTGGAGGCAGTGAGCGTTATTTTGAGGGCTTGGAAAATGCTCCGCCAACACCGCCAGGAGTGGCCGGAGTGCGTATTTATCTCAATGGCGAATCAGCCAGCTCTGTGGGTGTCGGTTCACCGGTGCTCTATCAGGGCTTGCAGGTTGGGCAGGTCGAATCAGTTGAGCTGGACATGGAGCAGAGTGATGTCAGTGTATCTCTGTTTATCGATTCTCCTTATGACCAGCTGGTAACTGAGGGCGCGCGCTTCTGGAATGCCAGTGGTATGAATGTCTCTGCCGGTGCAGATGGTATAGAGGTGAATACGGCTTCGCTGGCTGCACTAATGGCCGGTGGTATTGCTTTTGCTGTACCAAAGGATATCAGCTCAGGTAAACCGGTGGCTACCGGCACACATTTTCGTTTGTTTGAAAACCAGCAGCTGGCACAAACTGATCCTTACGAATTTGGCAAAGTGTATGTCATGCAATTTGAGCAGTCTCTGCGTGGTCTTAGCGTTGGTGCGCCGGTAGAGTATCGCGGTATTCGAGTGGGTACAGTCACCAATATCATGCAGGAGGAGCTGGCTACTAACCATGGTCATGCTATTGCTGTGTCGGTTATGACTCGCATTGAACCGGGTCGTTTTGGTATGGCTGACAGCGAAAGCTCTTTGAAAGAACTTGACAGCATGATGCGCAGAGGCGTCGCTGAAGCGGGGCTGCGCGGTACTTTACAAACCGGCAGTCTGGTGACGGGGGGGCTTTATGTGTCACTGGATAATTATCCGGAGGCAGAACTGGCAATGGTGGGCATACACGATGGGTATGATACCTTGCCAACACATTCAACCGGCATCACCCGCCTTAGTCAGCAGGTGTCAGAGCTGCTGGCCAAACTCAATGCGCTGCCATTGGAGCAAACTACAGCCGAGCTCAATCAGGCGCTTCGCAATGCCAGTAATACACTCACATCCATTGAGCGCCTGGCAAAGGATGACGCGATGACAGGTTTGCCGACAAGGCTGGATGAAACGCTTGTTACTCTGGAGAAAACACTGGCGAGTTATTCTGCTGACTCACAACTTCAGCAGGACATCGACAAAACCTTGAGCGGCCTTGAAACTACATTGCGGGGTATTGATGAGCTGGTGCAGCTGCTTAAAGAGCAGCCCAATGCGCTGGTGTTCCCTATTGACCGTGAATCTGATCTGCAACCGGGAAGTGCCCAATGAATACAGCGCTAATGTTAAAACATATTTTTAAATGGGTGATTGTAACGATACTGCCGCTTATTGCGGCCTGTTCAACAACAACGATAATTCCTAAACAGCATGTTTATTTACTGCGGACTTTGCCTGCGGTCAGTGCTGATACTGTACTAGCTGATGTAAAGATGGAGCGGGTAAATTTACCGACCTATTTGCAGAAAGATCCATTGGTGCTGATGGTCTCTGAGCGTGAAATTCGCAGTGCCAACCATCATCGCTGGGGTGAGCCACTGGATCGTGCCATCGGGCGTTATCTGAGGCAGCGTTTGGCAGAGGCACTTGCTGCTGCTCACTATAAGCAGGCGGTACAGATACAGCTGGTAGTGGATGAGTTGCTTGGCAGCCTTGATGGCCGTGTTCATTTGCGTGGTGGTTTCAAGGTTTATGGGAATAAAGGCGATGTTGCCGGTGGTCGACTTGAGTTAAATACAAACCAGGAGGGTGAGGGTTATGAGGCATTGGTTGTCGCCCATGAACTGCTGCTGGATCAGGCGGCACAGCAAATTGCCAGTGCCATTATACAAGCTGGCTGAATGTCTTTCTGTTTTCCCCGTTTTAATACTCTGATTTGGCAGCTTGCTTTGATTGCTATTAGCCAGGTAATAATTATTAGCCTGGCTAATAGCAGCCCTGTGAGTTTGCGGAGCTATTGGTTTTGTTGAGATAATATTTACTGCTAAGCCGCTAGACCTGGCAGTAAAATGCTGAGACCATTGACCATCATCTGTACGGCGATAGCCAATAAAATCATGCCCATGATGCGTGTTGTAATCACCCGCATGGAAGCGCCAAGTACCTGGCTGATCTGTGAGGCAAAAAACAATACAACAAATAGAATCAGCAAAATTACGGCAACAACAGCGCCAAGCTCCAGCAGGCCACGATAACTGGCAGCGTTGCCGGCGTAGATAATTAATGTTGCTATCGTACCTGGCCCGATAATCATGGGGAAGGTGATCGGATAGAAAGCCAGACTGGATAGCTGTTTCATATGATCCTTCTCCTGGCCACTGCCGTGATGGGATGTGTCGCTTTTACCATTTAGCATCGACCAGGCAATCTGGGCCAGTACGGCACCGCCGGCAACTCTGAACTGGTCAACAGTAATACCAAAAAAACTGATGATACTCTGACCTGCCAGTAAAATAACAATCGCCATAATACCTGAGTAAACGGCTATTTTCAGAGCCAGTACCCGTTGCTCTGTAATGCTAAAGCCTGTTGTCAGACCCAGAAAAACCGGCAGGTTGACGAAGGGGTTCATTACAGCGAAAAAAGCGCCAAATATTTTAATCACTTCAGTTTCAACCAATTCATTATCTCCACTGTCCGGTTGAGCGGGGCTATTCTCTGTTGTTGGAAAAGCGTGCGCAAGTTTTTCCTGATGATGTACTTGTTTCTGTATTGATTTATATATGATGGAAAACAGTGGAGCCGTTCTCTGCTTGTCATATTTTTTGTATTTTTGATAGAAAATTGATCAATGTATAAAAATCCTTAATTATTATTAAATAATTTTATTTACCTATTTAAGCAGATATAAAAATATGCTTGGTTTTTCTTGTTTTGTTGTTCGCTGGAAATAACCATCTTCTGGATGAAGTGCCGCTGTTGCGATGCTTATATATTTGCCTATATAACTGTAATTATTGTGACAGATAACTTTTATGTGTTTCTGTACTATTTTGTCTGCTTTGTAGGGGCTCATCAGCACAAGATCCGGTATTAAAGATAATACTGCAGTGTAAGTGGTTTTCTGAAAATATTGATTTAATCGTGAGATTGTATTTTTCAGTCATTACTTGAAAGGCCTGTAGATCGAAAACAAGCAAGGTGCTGACAATGATTAATCAGGAGAAATTGAAATATGGAAGCTTATATAAAGGGGAAATTTTTTATAAAAACCGGTGTATTTGTTGTATTTTTATTTGTGAGTATGCTAACTAATGCAGCAAATGTATTGGTTGCGACAACACAGGAAACAAGGGGAGATGGCATTGGCATCATAAATAATGTCTATGATTTGTTTGTAGCTGTTCCCGGTAATGTGGTTACAGATGGACGGGGCATTCTTGGTCAGGCCAGTTTAGTAACGACAACTCCTGATTTCAGTGGCTATGATGTGGTTGTAGTGGTGGCAGTTCATTATGGTCTGGAGGCAGATGAAGAAGCGGCGCTAATCAGTGCTATCAACAACCGTTCTTCAGGAGTTTTTGCGTTGACCCTGGATGGTTGTTGTGGCGATGGTGGTGGGGGTGGACCAACGGGAACATACAATGGTGATACAACTGTAAGAATCCTGAATGCAGTTATGTCACCTTCGCCCAGTTCGGCAGTGGCTCTTGGAAATCATGGTTTTTATCCGATGACATTCTCATTATCAGCAGATTCTCCCTATGCCTATAGTTTCAGCGGTTTGCCGAGTTTGGAAGGTGGTGCTTATAAAACAGTAGAAAACCTTCCTCAGGAAAATATCCTTTACTATGACTCATTAAATCAGGCATCAGGTGTTTTTCTTCCGGAAACTGATACCCGTGGTGCGTGTGTATTTTCGCTGCTGGATGCCTCGTTGTTTAGCAATGACTTTTTGGCTGCCAATGCTGAATTTGCCCAGGTTGTTGGAGATGCAACTCTTGACCCTGAGGGTTCCTGTTATCGTGATAAGTCTGGCTTGATACCCTCAGTAACGCCCCAGACTGTGCCGGTTATGCCGTGGTATACAGCGGTATTGATGCTTGTATTAATACCTGGACTTGTATCGATATATCGACGATTCTGAACTATTCCTGTTGAGCGAACCTGACCGGGCGTTCGCTCAAGCCTTTACGTTCAGTCTCTAAAAGACGCTTCTGTTGATTATATTGATCTGGCAATCAATACAGGGCGGTTTAACAATATAAATATTTGCAATAACTAACTAAATATAGCTAAAGTAACGCCCCATAATATGAAACGGGGAGTGCCAGCCCGGATGCTGGACAAAAAAACAGCTGATGCAACGCATCGAAATACTATCTACGGCACTGCGGGAATAACCGGGCATACCTCTAATCTGGTGACACTATTAAGTAGCGCCAATATCAGCTTGTTGTTGTCATCACCGGCTGCAAATAGTTTCTATCTGATATGCAGTCGTGCTGGCGAGCTTGTTCAATGCTCTCTTGGTATCGACCAGCCCCGGGCCGTAGCAGCAGCCAATGGACGAATTGCTCTCGCTGCGGGCAATGAAATATACGAGCTTTTCAGCGTGCCTGCCGCACTGGCTATGCTTGATCCATCAGGTGGCTACGATGCCTGTTTTATAACGCATAAAAGGCATATTACCGGCCGGATGGGCATACAGGACATGGCTTGGTGCCAGAATGAACTTTGGCTGGCCAGCAGTCGTTATTCCTGCCTGGCGACGCTCGATTCGCAATACAGTTTTGCCCCGCGATGGCTGCCACCTTTTATCACTCAGTTTATCGAAGGTGATCGTTGTCATCTTAGTGGTCTGGCCGTGCGCGATGGGGTGCCACGTTATGCCACGGCACTGGCAGAAAGTGATCATGTAATGGTCTGGGATCAACATCGGACTGACGGTGGTGTGCTGGTGGATATTGCTACAGGTCGTTGTATTGTGCGCAACTTGTGTATGCCTTTCTCACCGCGTTGGCACGCGGGTGAATTGTGGGTGCTTGAAGCCGGCAAGGGAGCATTGCTTCGGGTTGATAGTGGCAGTGGCCACTTCCATGAAATCATTCGCCTGCCTGGTTTTGCGCGGGGCCTGGCTTTTTTTGGCCACCTGGCTTTTATCGGTTTATCACAATTGCCTGCTGATTATAGTCTTACAGACTTGCCTGTTACTGCTGATGGAGGGTCGCTGATGAATGGTATTGCCGTTGTCAATGTTGAATTGAAACGGCTGGTGGCACTATTGCGCTTTGGTCCGGAGCTGGTGGATGTGTCGGCATTGGAATTGATAGATAATGTGCGCTGCCCCTATCTGGCCGTACCGCAGGAACATCCTGAACTGCATGCACAGGCATTGAACCTGCCCAGGTGTGTTTTGTAGTGTTTAGCGTCAGTTCAGCAGAAAATCCTTGGCCGCATTGATTTTGGCTGCCAGATAGTCACTGCCGCCACGATCCGGGTGCAATTTTTGCATCAGCAGACGATGGGCGTTGATGATCTCATCTTCAGTGGGGTTGCCTGTAAGGCCGAGAACAGCCAGTGCTTCCTGTCGGTTCATGCCACTGCGGGTATTGGCATTTGCATTTTGCCGACTCTTCTCATCGAGCGGTTCATCGGGAAAACGCTGATTGAGATAGGCCTGTAATAACTGGAGAGAATCATCGTCATTGTGCTGGCAATATTGCATCAAAGCCCATAATTGGGGGCGATCCATTTCAGCCAGGTGCCAATCCTTGAATGGGCCATTGATTACAGTGCCACTGAGTTTGCCATTGTTATGGTCCAGCTGCATGCGCAGCAGATGTGTTTCCACCGTGGAATGCTGAGAGCTAGCTGTATCGCTGGAACCATTTTTGAGGGCAGATCGGGCTGATAGCAAGTGAGTCGCCAAGGGCGCCAGTTGCCGTAATATAACCAGCAAAGCAGCAAAAGCGGCTCCTATCCAGTGCATTCTGCCTGTCAGGGTTAAAATGGCCACAACCACCACCAGTATAGTCAGGCCAAGTTTGATGTACTCGGCACGGTGCTTGTGTGGCGGCATACGGTTTATGCGCTGAAACAGAATATAAATAAAGGCCCCTATGGCCAGAACCAGAATGAGACGGGACACGGTTATCCTCTGGGTTTGATCTGCTGAAGTAGCAGTTTAGCACTCTCGGATAAATTACTCTCCAGCGCCATCAGCCCGCCACTGACATAGTGTGCTACCGCGTTCAGCAGCTCTGCCAGTCGCTTGGCGCTGTCACTGTCAAAGCGGGCCCAGGCACCGCCGGAGAGTTTGGCCATACTTTGAAAGCAGCTTTCGGGTGCCGGTAGATGCCCTTCCTGAAATAGAAATAGTGGCAGTCGCAGCAGGCCGCACTCGCCTGCCAGCTGACACAGCGTATCGGGGTTTTCCTCCAGGGCGTCGCCAATAAATACTACAGCCTTCACCGGTTGTTGTTTGTGTTCGGCCAGGACGTGGCGCAGCAGACGGGCAATCTGGGTGTGGCCGCCCTCACAGCTAACCTGTGCCATTTGTGAAGCCAGTGCCTGCGTATCGTTTAGCCATTGACTGTTAAAAAAATCCCGAAAACCCCGGTAATAGCAGAGTTGGACCTGTAAAGCAGCAGGATTATGAGCGGCCAGAAACATCCCCTGCTGTAAATGGCAGGCACGATCCCAGGTGGCTTGGCGGCTGGCTGTGGCGTCAATGGCAAAAATCAGGCGGGCTTGTCGTCGGGTCATCTCGGTGATGGCCCGGCTGGTGCCGAGGAAACGGGCAATATCCGTAGAGTCTGCACGCAAGGGCGATCGAGCCATAAACGGCCTCAGTTCAGCAGTGGTTATTGGCGCCCATTGTAGCCAGTTCTGTACGTTTATGCTGTCGGTTTAATAGTTCAGCCAGAGCCAGCCGTCGTTGGTATTCGCTGGTTGTTTCGTTGTTGATGTCGCGCTGATGAACCAGTCGCCAGAGTTTGCGACTGCACAGTTCCTGAGCATTGAAAGCAGTCTTTCTGGTAGACATGCCGTTTTCTCCGTTGCTTGTAATAAATGCGTGGTGGCAACAATGGTGGCAGCAGCAGATGACAGTATTGTGAAAATGGCAGGACTCAGGCAGAAGTTGACAGTAATCTGCCCAAACTAGCTGTAAAGGCGTTTTCAACCCGCAGGATGCGCGTTCCGAGAGATACCGGCTCAAAACCGGCTGTGAGCAGTTTGTCCACTTCATAGGGGATAAAGCCCCCTTCCGGGCCAATGGCAAGCAGAGTGTCACTTTTGTCATTTGATGCCAGCAGCTTGTCTGCCGGTCCGGGATGTGCCAACAGACAGCGTTTGCCGGATGCCAGTGCCGGTAGCCGGTCCTCTATAAAAGGTTTGAAGCGTGATTCGAGATGCAACTGCGGCAGATAGGTATCACGACCCTGCTCCAGACCCTGTAGAAAAAATTCCCGCACACTCTCAGGCCGTAGCACTGGTGTTTGCCAGTAGCTCTTTTCCACCCGTGCACTGTTGATCAGGTAGAGCTGCTTGACGCCAAATTCAGCTGTGGCATGTAAAATACGACGCAGCATCTTGGGTCGGGGCAGGGCGAGTACTACCGTCACCGGCAGGGCTGGCGGCGGCGGAGTGTTGAGCTGGAAACTGACTTCAGCACTGTTATTGTCGAGCTGCTCCAGCTGGCCGGTACCAATCAGCCCGTTTATCTGGCCAACACGCAATGTGTCACCCACTTGTGCACGATGAACCTCATGCAAATATTGCAGGCGACGATCCGTTAGCCGCAGGCGTTTGGGGGTAATCAGGTCGGCCTGTGAAAATAGCAGCAGGTTCATGTGCGTTAATCAACCGGCCCAGAGGTCATACTCGCTGGCTGTATTGACCTCAGCCTCGACAAAATCACCGGGCTGCAAATTGGTGATGCCGTCAAGAAAAACCTTGCCGTCGATTTCCGGGGCATCGGCAGCACTGCGGCCAATGGCACCTTCTTTATCAACTGAGTCAATGAGTATCTCTATCGTGCGACCCACTTTGGCCTGTAGTTTGCTGGCGCTGATTTGCTGCTGGCGGGCCATAAAGCGTTGCCAGCGTTCTTCCTTGATCTGTGTCGGCACCTGGTCGGGCAGTGCATTGGCCGCAGCACCCTTGACCGGGGAATACTGAAAGCAGCCAACACGATCGAGCTGGGCTTCGTCGAGAAAGTCCAGCAATATCTCGAAATCCTCATCGGTTTCGCCGGGAAAGCCCACGATAAAGGTACTGCGCAGGGTGATGTCAGGACAGATATTGCGCCACCGGCGAATGCGCTCCAGTGATTTTTCTGTTGCAGCCGGGCGCTTCATGCGTTTGAGTACATCCGGGCTGCCATGCTGGAAGGGAATATCCAGGTAAGGAAGGATTTTACCCTCGGCCATTAGTGGGATAATGTTGTCGACGTGGGGGTAGGGGTAGACATAGTGTAGCCGCACCCATATGCCAAACTCGCCGAGCGCTTCGCAAAGCTCCTGCATACGTGTTTTTATAGGCCGCCCGTTCCAGAAGCCGGTGCGGTATTTCAGATCCACACCGTAGGCACTGGTGTCCTGGGAGATGACCAGCAGCTCGCGCACGCCCGCCTTTACCAGACCCTCGGCCTCATTCATTACCTCGCCAATAGGGCGACTGAGGAGGTCACCACGCATGTCGGGAATAATGCAAAAGCTACAGCGGTGATTACAGCCCTCAGAGATTTTCAGATAGGCGTAGTGGCGTGGTGTCAGTTTGATGCCTTGAGGTGGTACCAGGTCAATATAGGGGTCGTGCATGGGTGTATGGGGCACATACTGATGAACTGCACCGACTACTTCTTCATAGGCGGCGGGGCCTGTTACACTCAGTACTTTCGGATGCAATGTACGAATGGTGGCGGCATCGTCACCCTTGCCCATGCAGCCGGTAACGATCACCTTGCCATTTTCGCTGATGGCCTCGCCAATGGCATCCAGGGATTCCTGCTTGGCGCTGTCAATAAAGCCGCAGGTGTTGACCACTACAATCTCCGCCCCCTCGTAGGTGGGTACGATATCGTAGCCGTCGAGCTTGAGCTGGGTAAGGATACGCTCGGAATCCACCAGCGCCTTGGGGCAGCCGAGGCTGACAAAGCCAACAGCTTTTTTGTTTTGATCATTCATACCGGATTAGTTTTTAAGTTGCTTGCCTTAAATGGACAAAAGTATTTGTGAACAAACCCGCATAATTCGAACACAACAACAAACAGGCCGGTTTTAATCTGCACGGGCAATGGCATCTGTGTTGTTACCATTGTGGAAGTGTTTACCTGCCTGAGTTATTACAAATAACAGATTTGTCAGTCGCTACACGCGATTTTGCGTTATTTTTTATTAAAGGGCACTTCAAAATTATGTCGATTATTAACCCGGTTACATAGATTGTCGGGTTAATAGCGACACACGGATGTGCCGCCATCGACCCTGGGAGAAGAACTTTATTTTTGTCGTCGTATCTCTTGCCGTATAGTGGTGCAAGCCAAGTATGATAAAAGCACAGAAGTATGATAAAAGCACAGGAATATTGTGATGACAGAGACTTCTTTCGGGCCTGCTGCTTTTTCAAGCCCGGCCGCTCTGATTGAGCCGCGGGATGCTGCTGCCCTGGATAGCGCCATTATTGTAGATTGCCGTTTTAACCTTAACGACCCGGATGCTGGCCACATGGCTTATCGTACTGGTCATATACCTGGTGCCTATTATCTGGATCTTGCGCGGGATCTGTCTGCGCCGGTGGCTGAGCACGGTGGTCGGCATCCGTTACCCTTGCCGGATGTGTTTGCCGCTACACTGGCGCAACGGGGTATTCATCGTGACAGCCATGTGATTGCCTATGATGATAGTGGTTTCGTATTTGCTGCCCGTCTATGGTGGATGATGCGCAGCCTGGGTTATAAGCCACCGCGTCTGCTCAACGGTGGCTATAAAGCCTGGCTGGCTATTGGTGGCCAGGCTGTTTGTGAGGAGCCGCGGGCGGATCCCTGTGAAACACCGGATGTGGGCTGCTGGACGGGAAGCTGTGATATTGCCGCTGTGCGTGCCGCTCAGGTTCAGGGGGTGACACTGGTGGATTCCCGGGAAATGGCCCGTTATTCAGGTCTGGAAGAACCTATTGATTCTCATGCGGGTCATATCCCCGGTGCAATTAATCGCCCCTGGCAGCGGGTGCTGACTGAGGATGGGCGCTTGCAGGGCGCTGCCGGGTTAATGGAGCATTGGGACAACATACTGGAAGATCAAACACTGTTAGTCTACTGCGGCTCTGGTGTCAGTGCTTGTGTCAATCTGTTTTCATTGGCGCGGATGGGGAGGGAGGACGCGCTTCTCTATCCCGGCAGCTGGTCTGACTGGTGTAGCTATTTACCAAAAGCCTGAAACAGATGCGCAATCTCGGGCTCTCGCTTTAGCACTGGGTAGAAGAGCAGGGTTGGGCGACCCTGAGAAGCCATGTTCGTAATGAACTCAGGTCTTGTGGTCAGCTTGACGGACATAACTGGAGGTTACGTGTTGGCAGTGAGTGACGGAAGTGCCTGGCTCACGTGGTCCAGGTTATCTTGAGTCGGCTTAAAACGGCGGCAGCGATTCGCCTGCAAGCCATTTGCCCGTAGCGGGGTGTTTAAAGGCAATGGTGGTTGCATGCAACATCAGGCGTGGCGCCATGGCCTCTGCTTCAGGGTGTGCATACATATCACAACCCAGGATGGGGTGGCCCAGCTCGCGTAAGTGAATGCGCAGCTGGTGGGAACGTCCTGTCACGGGCGATAACGCCAGCCGACTGCGATCATTCTGCCGCTCCAGTACACGATAGTGTGTCAGTGCCTGCTTGCCCCGTTCATGACAAATAACCTGTCGTGGCCGATTAGCCCAGTCGCAGGCAATGGGCAGATTGATTTCACCACTGTCACTGGGGGGGATCCCCCAGACTATGGCAGTATAGTGTTTCTCGACTGCGCGCTGTTGAAACTGGCGGCTAATATGGGCATGGCTACTTCGCGTGAGCGGGATGATCATGATACCGGAGGTATCCAGGTCCAGGCGGTGAACTATGCTGGCACTGGGATAATGCTGTTGCAGGCGGCTGATCAGACAATCTTTATTAAGAGGATGGCGCCCTGGTACGCTCAGCAGCAGATGGGGTTTTCTGACCAGTAACAGGTATTCATCACGGTACAGAATGTCAATGGATTCCTGGCTGTGAGGCACAATGTAGGGGGGTAATTCTGGCATGGGTGCATGCTAACCGGAATTAACGTCCGTCACCATGCTGGCAGGTGCCTGAAATAGTGAAAAGTTTCTTCAAGTTTATGGCATTAAGGAAATAATGATTGTGAGCAGACAGCCTGCAGGTATTGATAGTGGCAACCTCGGGCAGATACTGGGTCGTATTATACCGGGCGCTTATATGCAAAAAATTGCACTTCCTCTGTCTCGCTCTTTCCCTCTCTACCTTCTCAATGAAGATTATCCCCAGCATGAACTGAGTGCAGAGGCGGTACAGCAAATTATGGATGAACCCCTGTATTGGGCTTTTTGTTGGGCTTCTGGTCTGGTGCTGGCTGAGCTGCTGCTGAGTGAACCACAGTGGGTGTGCGGAAAACGGGTGCTGGATTTTGGCTGTGGTTCGGGAGTGGCCGCTATCGCGGCTGCTCTGGCTGGTGCAAAACATGTGACGGCCTGTGATATCGACCGAAATGCATTGATGGCTACGCGGCTCAATGCCAAACTTAACGGCGTTACATTAGAGCTGTCAGATAATTTTTATCAGGTAGAGAAGGATATTGATCTGCTGATTGTGGCAGATGTGCTCTATGATAAACGAAACTTCACTTGGCTCGATATTTTTTTAAGGCGTTCTAGGGCGGTTCTATTGGCAGATTCGCGGGTTAAGAGTTTTTATGCCAATGGTTACCGCCAGATTGCAGTCCGCCAGGCTCACACTCTGCCGGATCTGGATGAGTCGGTCGAGTTTCGGGATGTGCGAATTTACCGGGGAAGTATCGAATCATGTGCGGATGTGCCATTTTAATTATCCTGGAATCAGCAGTTGGACGTGCCCAATGGTGCTGTAATTGGTGTGTCAGGCAAGGTGCGACAACACCACCTGACGCACCGAGTGCAGTGCCAGTGGGTGGATAGCGCGCTCACCCGCAAGGTGAATGCGACCAAAGACAAAAAGTCTGGTGGTTATGCGACTTTCAACGACAAAATAAGCGCTCAACTACGGAATCCAGGGTTATCCACAGTAGAAAACCGCTATAGAGAAAATAATGAAGTTGCCAGCGCATTTTGACAAATGCGCTGGTACTAAAGCAGTTAATGCTTACCCAGCGCACGTTGGTAAGCGGCGATAGCTTTGGTCAGACCCATGCTGAGAGCATCCACGGTGAGGGCATGGCCGATAGAGACTTCCAGTAGTTGGGGAATAGCACTGACAAAAGCTGGCAGATTGTGTAGATCGAGATCGTGACCGGCGTTGATGCCCATGCCTGAATCCAGCGCCGCCTCAGCGGCAGCGACAAATTTGGCCAGCACCACGTCAATCTGCTTGCTCTGTTGCCAGGCGCGGGCATAGCTTTCGCTATAAAGTTCGATGCGCTCAGCACCTGTCTGGGCAGCCAGGCGGATCTGCGCAGGATCCGGATCCATAAACAGGCTGGTGCGAATGCCCAGGCTTTTTAGCTCTGCCACCAGTGGTGCGAGGGTATCGCCGTCCCGCTCTATATCAAAGCCATGGTCTGATGTCAGCTGAGCGTCGCCGTCAGGTACCAGCGTACATTGAGCCGGTTTAACCGCCCGTACCAGCTCCATGAAACCCGGATAATCAGCAACACCTCTGCGTTCACTGCAACGCGGACCAGCCATGGGATTGCCTTCAATATTGAATTCAATATGGCTGAAATCGGTATTGAGCAGCGCGGCCAGATCAAAACAATCACTGGCGCGGATGTGGCGCTGATCGGGCCGGGGATGCACGGTAATGCCATTAGCACCGGCTTCAATACAAATGCGTGCATGATCTGCAATATCCGGATTGATGGTATCTCGGGAATTGCGAATCAGTGCGATTTTATTGAGGTTGACTGAAAGTGCGGTCATAGCAGGCGCTTGCGGGTAATTTCAATAATGACGATTGGCTCTACCGGTACATCACTGAAGGGGCCGACCTGCTGCACGGGCGTAGTGGCAATGTAGTCGACCACATTCATACCCTCAGTTACTTCACCAAAGACAGCATAGCCTTCCTGTCCGGGTTGCCAGTCGAGTTGCAGGTTGCTGCGCTGATTGATAAAAAACTGGGCAGTAGCAGAGTCGGGGTCGTTAGTGCGAGCCATGGCAACTGTGCCACGCAGGTTGTGAAGGCGATTTTTGGATTCGTTGACGATGGCTGCTTCGGTGGGTTTTTCTGTCATATCAGCCAAAAAACCACCGCCCTGAATCATAAAATTGGGAATCACCCGATGAAAAACAGTGCCTTTATAGAAGCCGTTATCAACATAACGCAGGAAGTTTTCCACGGTTATCGGTGCCTTGTCACGAAACAGACGCAGAGTGATATCGCCCTGTGTTGTGCGAATAGTGACCTGTGGATTGGGTAAGCCACTGTTGTCGGCAGTTGCTGTGGTATCGGCCACGGTAACAGCCGGTGCTAAAAGGAGTATGGCCAGGGCCAGCAGTATGTTTTTGAGCATTTGATAATTTTCCTTGTTAGTCAGGTGACCTTCAGGCCCAGCCATCATTGCGGCGACGCTTTGGCCACAGCCGTGGTACAACCAGTGTAATGATAACGCCCAGGCCAACAGCCAGTGCGCCATCAATAAAAGCACTGTTTCTGAGTTTGTCCTGCAGGCGCTGGTTTTCTGCACTTAATGTATCCACTTCTGCCCGCAAACTCTCAGACAGCTCATTCAGACGGCGGTTGTCACCGTCAAGTTGTACTGCGCGGCCGGATATCTGCTTTAGTTTGGTCAGCTCGTCACTAACCTGTGACAGATTGCTGTCGCTGTCGTTCACCTGGGTGGACAAATCGTTGCGCTCAGTCTGTAGCGTGTCAACACGGGTACTCAAATCGGTATTTTGCTGGCGTAGTTTGTCGGCTTCAGCCAGAGCGCGATCGAGTTTGGTTTTGGCTGGCATCTGAGTCATCAGATACTGGGAACGCAGCCATCCATCAAGACCGTTTTCGGTAGTGATCCGGGACCAGGAGCCATCTTCGGAATGCTCGTGTACGGTCAGTTTGGTGCCGGAAGGAATGCCCCGGTGCACAATACGGAAGCTGTTGCCAGCACCACTGCGTATCGGGATGTACTGCGTGTCACTGATGTAACGGGTTTCCTGGGCTATGGCGGGAGTTACCAGCAATATCAGCAGAAGGACAAAAGGGTAAAAGACAGGGTGCATCAGGGCAGCTTCCTTTGTCGGTGGTCGTGTTGATTGTTGTATCAGTCGGGCATGCAGAGACAGCAGGCAGACAAGAATAACACTGCCCTGGTGTTTACGGCAGTGCCGGTTTAAAGGGCTTAACGATTATCTGGCGATAGACACCGGCACTGACATAAGGGTCTGCTTCAGCCCAGTCCCGGGCGGCTTGCAGGCTGTCAAACTCAGCCACCACCAGACTGCCGCTGAAACCGGCCGGGCCCGGGTCTTCAGTATCAATAACCGGATGCGGGCCTGCTATTAGCAAACGGCCTTCATCAACCAGCGCCCGCAGGCGTTCGATATGGGCTGGGCGGGCCTGCTGGCGCAGTGACAGGCTGTTATCAATATCTTCACTGATAATGGCGTAATACATGGCTTGTTTCCTATTCTTTGCCGGTTTCTTCATCGCTGAGATGAGGTGCGATAATCAGCGCGCTAATAATACTGATCAACAGTGTAAACCCGATAGATGAATAAAGTTTATAGCTGACCCAGGTCGCTTCACTAAAACGATAGGCCACCACCAGGTTGAGGGTGCCAACAATGACAAAATTGGCTACCCACAACAGATTCAGTCGTGCCCATATGAGCTTTGGCAATTCGATCTGGCTGCCGAGTGTGCGTTCGATTAGATTTTTGTCACCAATGAACTGGGAGCCGCCAAAGGCCAGTGCCAGCACCCAGTTAAAGACGGTGGGCTTCCACTGAATAAATAACTCATTGCGAAAAGTCAGCGTCAATGCACCAAAGGCACAGACGGCCAACAGCATCCACCACAGACGTTTTTCCACATGCCGTGTAAATAACCAGGTTAATATGACCTGAATAAATGTTGCGGCCATCAATACGGCAGTGGCAGTAAAAATACCATTGAAGGTGTAATGCATATCACCCAGTTCGAGGGTGGAGCCTTTCATTTGATAAACAATAAAAAACAGGGCGATCGGAATAAATTCTGCAAACTGTCTCATGGCGTTGTTGGAGCTGTGGCGTGTTACCATGCGCGTACATGGGGCACTGTCAGCCGGTTGGACCTCAATTGAAATTTTCAAGATGCGAGAGTGTACGTTTTGTGCTGATCGACTTCCACACCCATACACAGGCTTCTGACGGGGAATTATCGCCGCAGGCATTGCTTGAGCGTGCTGTGGCTGCCAGGCTTGAGAGCCTGGCTATTACGGATCACGATACGATAGCGGGCTATCTGGCAGTGTGCGACAGTGTGCTGGCGGGCCACTTGCAGCTGATATCTGGTGTGGAGTTGTCCTGTCAGTGGTCGGGGGTGACCGTGCATATTGTCGGCCTGGACTTTAATGTTGAGCACCCTGTTATGCAGGCCGGGCTTGAACAATTGACACGGGCCCGTTTTGAGCGGGGACGCAAAATTGGTCAGCGTCTGGAAAAACGGGGTTTTATTGGAGCACTTGTCGGCGCTATGGGCATGGCGGGTGGCCGACAGCTTGGGCGGCCCGATTTTGCTGCCTGGTTGCTGGCCGAAGGCCATGTCAATTCTATCAATGAGGCCTTTGACAAGTATTTGGGGCAGGGCAAGGTGGGTGATGTAAAAGCCTTCTGGCCAGAGCTGGCTGAGGTGACTCGCTGGATTGTCGAGGCCGGAGGTACGGCGGTTATTGCTCATCCTCTGAAGTACAGGTTGACCCGCAGCAAGCTGCGGCGGCTAGTGGCAGATTTTCAGCTGGCCGGTGGTCGTGCGGTGGAACTGATCAATGGGCGTCAGCGCAGCGATCAAACGGCCGTTATTGCGCGCCTGGCACGAGAATGCTCGCTGGCGATATCTGTCGGTAGTGACTTTCACCGTGACAGCACCTATGGTCCGCAGCTGGGGGTGGATTTTCGTCCGCCAACAGACTTGCAGATGGTCAGTGAGCGGTGGCTCGGTACCGGCACAATGCTCAGGAGGGCAACACTTTGAGTCAGTTTTTCCAGATTCACCCGGATAACCCCCAGGCCCGGCTGATTCGCCAGGCTGCGGATATTGTTCGCCAGGGCGGGGTGATTGCTTACCCTACTGATTCTGCTTATGCCCTGGGTTGTCATATTGGTGACAAACAGGCGCTGGAACGGATCAGACGGATCCGCAAGCTCGATGAACGTCACAACTTTACGCTGGTTTGCAGTGATCTGTCAGAGATTGCCACTTATGCCCGTGTTGATAACACCGCGTATCGCCTGATGAAGCACGCCACTCCCGGTCCCTATACTTTTATTTTGCGAGCCACCTCGGAAGTGCCGCGACGATTGATGCACCCCAAGCGCAAGACGGTAGGGCTGCGGGTGCCAGACAATATAGTTGCCCGCGATCTGCTGGCTGATCTGGGTGAGCCTTTGATGTCGGTGACGCTGATTATGCCGGGCGATGAGTATCCACTGATTGATCCTTATGAGATCCGTGAAGTATTGGAGCACCATGTTGACCTGGTTATTGACGGCGGCTACTGCGGCATGGAGCCGACCACCGTGATTGATTTGGCCGATGACACGCCAATTGTACTTCGGGTGGGCAAGGGAGACATTGAACCCTTTGAGGTTTGAGCTGTTTGTTATGGTGCGGCACTTGTGTGCCGGTTCAGGAGAGTAAAGTCAGGTATACTCCACCGTTTCAACGGCAGGTATTTTCGTGAACGAACCCGATCCACAGGCAGTGGCTGGCGATCACTCTGATAAGAGGGAGCCAGTGAACGATACTGTTACCCAGGTTGATACGGTGTCGCCCCAGCAGGGGGAGATGCCATTTGCTGTAGTGATGGGCAAGGCAATGACAGAATTGCCAAAGGATCTCTATATCCCACCGCAGGCGCTGGAAGTTTTTTTAGAGGCTTTTGAAGGGCCGCTCGACCTGCTGTTATATCTGATTCGGCGCCAGAATCTCGATATTCTGGAGATTGATGTCTCCCGGATTACAGAGCAGTACATGGCCTATGTCGAATTAATGGATGCGATGAAGTTCGAGCTGGCGGCGGAATACCTGCTGATGGCGGCTATGCTGGCAGAAATCAAGTCGCGTATGTTGCTGCCGCGCTCGACAGATATCGAAGAAGATGAGGAAGATCCCCGCGCCCAGCTGATTCGCCGTTTGCAGGAGTATGAGCGCTTCAAAAAAGCTGCTGAAGATATTGAAGCGATGCCGCGGATGGAGCGCGACACCTGGTTGATTACGGCTAAAGTTCCGGATCTCAACCGTACACGGCCCGATCCTGATGTTGATATGCGTGAACTGCTGCTGGCTTTGGGAGAGGTATTGCGGCGGGCAGATATGTATGAAAGCCACCATATTCAACGTGAAGCCCTGTCGACGCGGGAGCGGATGTCGGAAGTGCTGGAGCGGCTTTCAGGTGCCCAGTTTGTACCTTTTGTATCATTGTTTGCTGCTCGTGAAGGCCGTTTGGGCGTAGTAGTCACTTTTTTGGCCGTTATGGAATTGATCAAGGAGTCCCTGGTGGAAATTGTTCAAAGCGAATCTTTTGGCCCGATCCATGTTAAGGCTCGTGTTGAATAAACAGCCAAATACTGAGACAAAAACTGATGTCGGAAATTAATCTGCTAAAAATTATTGAGGGTGCGCTGATGGCGGCGGGTAAGCCATTGTCTGTAGCCCGGATGGCTGAACTTTTTGATGAGTCTGAACGTCCGGATAATGAACAGATTCGCACTGCATTGGTGCAAATTGGTGAGCGCTGTGACGAGCGCGGCTTTGAACTGCGGGAAGTGGCCAGCGGTTTTCGCTTTCAGGTTCGCCAGGAACTGAGTCCCTGGGTGGCCCGTCTGTGGCATGAACGTCCCCAGAAGTATTCTCGTGCACTGCTGGAAACCTTGGCACTCATTGCTTATCGTCAACCCATCACACGTGGTGAAATTGAGGAAATTCGCGGGGTGGCAGTCAGCTCGAATATTATCAAAACACTGCATGAACGGGAGTGGGTGCGGGTTGTCGGTCATCGGGATGTACCGGGTCGGCCGGCCATGTATGCCACTACCCGTCAATTTCTTGACTACTTCAACCTGAAAAATCTGGATCAGCTGCCGGCACTGGCAGAAATTCGTGATCTGGAAACACTCAATACTGAACTGGGTTTTTCCGGGTCTGAGCCTGTTGCGGCCAATGATGCTGCGCCAGAATCACCAGAAACAGTGAATGAAAACACCGCTGATGAAAGTAGTGATGATGGAAGAGGTGACACCGTTAAGAGGGCGACAGAAGATGATACTGAAACATCACTATCTGCGAATCCTGCGGATAGTCCGTTGGCCGATGTATCCGATGGAGGCGACATGAGTACTGAATCTGTATTGGATACTGTCTCAGACAGCACTGAACTTGATGAGGGTGTTGAATTTAATAGTAACCAGAAACCTGGGCCGGTCTGATCCTGTTTATGTCAAAGTCTGCTGAAAATGATCATATTGCAAAGCCCAAAGACGGTGAGAAGCTGCAAAAGGTGCTGGCTCGTACGGGCCTGGGCTCGCGTCGTGAAATGGAGCGCTGGATAGAAGAGGGGCGCGTCAGTGTTGATGGCAAGCCTGCTCGCCTGGGTGATCGTGTTGATGAGCGGGTCCGTATTGCTATTGATGGACGCAACCTGGAGCGTGGCCCTGCGCAGGAAACACGTTGTATTTTGTACCACAAGCCAACGGGTGAAGTGTGTAGCCGCAAAGATCCACAGGGGCGTCGCACTGTTTTTGAACGTCTGCCCAGGCTGAAGTCCGGGCGCTGGATTTCCATCGGTCGTTTGGACTACAACACTTCTGGCCTGCTGTTATTCACAACTGATGGCGAGTTGGCCAATGCCCTGATGCACCCGTCCGCAAATATTGAACGCGAATATATGGTGCGAGTGATGGGGGATGTCAGGCAGGAACATATCGACGCGCTGGCAGAAGGCGTAATGCTGGATGATGGTATGGCCCGCTTCAGTGATATTCAGGACGGTGGCGGTGATGGTATCAACCATTGGTTCTATGTGGTGATTATGGAAGGCCGCAACCGGGAAGTGCGGCGACTGTGGGAATCACAGGGTTTGACGGTATCACGCCTTAAACGGGTACGTTACGGTGACGTATTTATTCCCTCCAAAGTAAAGCAGGGGCAGTGGGTGGAGCTTGACAGCAAGGAGATCAAAAGCCTTTACCGGATGGCTGAACTACCTCTGAAAAGAGTACGCAAGGCGACCCATAAAGAACGGGAAAAAATGGATCGCCAGTTTGGTAAACGCGATGGTCGTGGCAAGCACCATCGGGGCAAACGGGCTGGCGAGCGCAAATCTGATTGAACGCCTTCTTCGTTTCCATGCCTGACCTGGTCCCTGCTGACAAGCCCGTGTTGTTGGCTTGAAGGAGGTGTTGTGACGCTGCTTAAATCACAAAATGAGCAGGCTCAACAGGAGATTGTCGGCCTGTTTAGTCGCGCTGCTGATAGTTACGATAGCATTGGTCCCCGTTTTTTTAGTCAGCTGGGTCGGCATTTTGTTGATGTGGCAGAGCTGGGGGTGGGCAGTCGTGTGCTTGATGTGGCCGCAGGCAGAGGTGCCTTTTTGTTTGCTGCTGCCGATAAAGTGGGCCCGCAGGGTCGGGTGATTGGTATAGACCTGGCTGCCAATATGGTGAATAAAACCTGTGAGGATATCCACAGGCGAAAACTGAAAAATACCCAGATGTTGCAAATGTCTGCACAAGCGCTGGATTTTCCTGATGCCTCCTTTGATTGGGTGCTCTGTGGTTTTGCTCTCTGGTTTTTCCCCCAGCCGCAGCAGGCCCTGCGGGAAATGTGGCGGGTACTTAAACCGGGTGGACGTGTTGTACTGACAACCTGGGCAAAAAACTGCCCGTTTATCACCTGGATCCGCAAGGCGCTGGATGACAGCTTGCAGGCACTTGGCATGCCTCCGCCAGCCCTTGCACCTACCTTGAGTTTTAATACAGTAAAAACGCTGGGCTGTGCATTAACAAAGTCTGGCTTTGGCCATATTGATATAAAGACTTCGGATCACGATTTTATATACACCGATACACAACAGTGGTGGCAGTCACTGTGGTCGCATGGTATTCGAAGTCGTTTTGAACAGCTCGATGTGCAGCAGGTGGATATTGTAAAAGCTGATTTACTGCGCAGGGCGCAAGAGCTGATGCAACCCGATGGGCTCCACACCCTGTTTCAGGTGTTGCTGGCACAGGCGGTAAAACCGCTATAAGGTAAACAGGGCTGGGTGGCACCCCGTTGGCTATTGAGACAGATCAAACGCATACGGTTTTTTCCCTTCTATACTGCTCACTCTGGTTACATACGACAGATATGGATAAAGTGGGGCTAGAGGTATGAAAATGGATGTTGTCATTATTGGTGGTGGCCCGGCTGGCCTGTGTTTCGCACGTTCGCTGAAGGACAGTGGCCTGGATGTCTGTATTGTTGAGAAACAGCCGGAGTCAGAACTGGCCAACGTCCCTGAAGATGGCCGTGAAATTGCCCACACCCACCATTCGGTTCACCTGTTACAGGCGCTGGGTATTTGGAGTCGTCTGCCACCGGAGGAAATTTCACCGATCAGGGAAGCCAAAGTACTCGATGGCAGTGACCCTTATACTTTGCACTTTGATTACCGTGATATGTCCACTCTCAGCCATGGCCTGCCGGAAAACCTGCGCAGTGCATTGGGTTATCTGGTGCCTAATCACCTGATCCGTCGTGCTGCCTACGAAGAGGTGCGTGAACAGGCGCGTTTGCAACTACTGGCTGGCCGTGGTGTGATGGCGGTATACAGTGATGACCAGAAAGCAGTGGTCACTCTTGAAGATGGTGAGGAAATTCATGGCCAGCTACTGATTTCTGCCGACAGTCGCTACTCAACAACCCGTCGCATGATGGGTATTTCTGCTGCCATGCGTGATTTTGGCCGCAGTGCAATTGTGTGCCGGGTGGCACATGAGCTGGACCACGATCACGTGGCTTATGAATGCTTCCGCTATGGTATTACGGTGGCATTATTGCCCATGAACAATAAGGTGTCGTCAGTGGTTATCACCCTGCCATCGAGTGAGTTACAGGCAATGCTTGATATGTCGGTGGATAGTTTCGGTCGTGAAGTGGAAACCCTTCTCTCATCCCGCTTTGGTCAGATGCGGCTTGATGGGGAGCGTTTCAGTTATCCATTGGTTGGTGTTTATGCTGATCGTTTTGTGGGCACACGCTACGCATTGATTGGCGATGCTGCTGTGGGTATGCACCCGGTTACCGCCCATGGCTTTAATCTTGGTCTGAAGAGCCAGGAGTCGTTGGCCAAACACATTATCCAGGCGCATGCCAAAGGGCAGAATATTGCATCAACAGAGGTATTGCAGGCCTATGAGCGCGATCATCGCAGGGTCAGCAAGCCACTGTATCTGGGAACCAATGCCGTTGTGCAGCTCTATACCAGTGACAGCCCTCTATCACGTCTGGCCCGTAAAGGTGTACTGCGTTTTGGCAATCGCTTTACACCACTCAAGCACCAGATTATGAATCAATTAACCGAGGTAGTGCGCAGCGTTTGAGAGTATTGTTCGGAGGTGAATTAATGATTTTTGTCTGTACGATGTCCCACTGAATCAATACTGCGACAGTACAAAAAACCTATGACCGGTGATACCAGTTACCTGGAGCTTATTGTTTTTTGCCTCATGTCATAAATCAGTGTTGATGCCACAAATATGACGGTAAAGGGAGCGACTCCGTAGAGAGTTATCGATTGTAATGTCGGCAGATAAGCGGGTGCGACAGTAAAAGTGATCAGATACCCGAGATAGACACCGTATAGGGCGAGAAAAACAAGCCCTTCCAGACGGTTCAGCGATGCTCCAGTGATAAATAATGGCAGGCAGAGAACGGCCGCTGCGAGCATAACAGGTATATCGAGACTCTGTAGCTGGACACCGGCCTGTAGCGCCTCAGGCGAGATTATTCCCGAAATACCCAGCACACAGAGAATGTTGAAAATATTGCTGCCGACAACATTGCCGATAGCGATATCGCGCTGCCCCTTGAAAGTAGCGACAACAGAGGTAACCGCTTCCGGTAGTGAGGTGCCAATAGATACAATGGTCAGGCCGATAATTGCCTCGCTGATGCCGAAAGAGGAGGCAATAAGTACCGCATTGTTAACCAGCAGGCGGGCTCCAAGAACCAGCAGGGTAAGGCCGGTGATGATGAGTGTGAGGTTTTGCCAGTTGGGTGCCTTGCTATTGATCAGCGGGTCGATTTCTTCGTTATTTGCTTTTATGCCCTGTTTTCGCCCCTGGATAAACAGCAGCAGGCTGTAGATAACAAGGCCAGCAAACAGCACGATAGCCTCCCTCCTGTCGATGCTGCCATCGCTGGTCATTAGTCCCGCTGCTGCTGATACCAGAATCATCAACGGGACATCCCGGCGAATCAACTGGGAAGATACCGCCAGCGGTGCAATTATGGCGGCCAGACCCAGAATAAACAGAATGTTGAAAATATTGCTGCCGACAACATTGGCAATGGCCAGCTCCGTCTGGCCGGACCATGCGGATTTAACACTGACGGCCAGCTCCGGTGCGCTGGTGCCAAAGGCCACCACCGTCAGACCGATCACCAGCGTCGGCACACCAAAATCGACAGCCAGTCTGGCAGCTCCCCGAACGAGCAGGTCGGCTCCGCTAATCAACAGAGCCAATCCAACAGCAAGCAGTAGCCAGAATATCAGCATGGTTTCATTCCCACTCAGGGTAGTAAGGCCAATTCTTTGTCCAGCTCATCACTGGTTGGCCGCAGTTGGGCCAACCCTTTTTGTATGCGTCGCCGACTCAAAAAATAGAGAATGGGTGAGGCAATAAAAATAGATGAGCTGGTGCCAATCACAATACCAAAGAGCATCGGCAGCGCAAAACTGGCTACAGCTGCGCCGCCGGCGATGCCCATTGGTAATAAGGCGAGAAAACTGGTTGTCGAGGTAAATACCGTGCGACTCAATGTTGATGA
Source organism: Parahaliea sp. (assembly GCA_047974765.1). Lineage (GTDB taxonomy): Bacteria > Pseudomonadota > Gammaproteobacteria > Pseudomonadales > Halieaceae > JBKECP01. The sequence continues at coordinate 83,418 of JBKECP010000034.1, forward strand.
AATACTCTCATTCAACAGTGCAAGAATGTCTTTATCGGGGTTGCGACGCAGGTTCTCCCGTACCCGGTCAAAGACGACTACCTTGTCGTTGATGGAGTAGCCCATCAGAGCCAGCAGTGCGGCCACGGCTGTTAAATTGAATTCCACGCCCGTGAGTGCAAAAAAGCCGATAGTCTTGGTCAGGTCCAGTGCAATGGTCAATGTTGCTGCCAGTGCAAAATGTGATTCAAAACGGAACCAGAGATAGGCGAGCATACCTGCACCGGCTGATAGTATTGCCAGAATAGTTACATCGCTAAAGTCGCCGCTGACCTTGGGGCCGACCATGTCAACGCGAGGGAAACTTGCATCTGCCTGTAGTTTGATAACGGCAGATTTGAGTGCCTCTACCTGGGCAGCAGTTTTACCGGGTTGTTCAGGTTCGGCAGGCAGGCGGATCATAAACTGGCTGTTACCAAATTCCTGAATAGCGGCTTCGGCCAGTTCGCTGGCCTGTAGTGAGCTGCGCAGGTGTTCAACGGTGACATTCGGTGCGCTGACTTCGATCATGGTACCGCCGGTGAAGTCAACGCCGTATTGGAGCCCTGGTTGTATAAAAAGTATGATGGAGGCGATGGACAAAAGACCGGACAGGGCAAGACCGACAAAGCGCCCGCGCAAAAAGTTAATGTTCCGCCTGCCAATCCCGTCCAGCCAGCGGATACCGGCAATGTGCAGTGGCTGTCGCCCTTTTTTACGGATGCTCCACTCCATCATCAAGCGGGTAACCGCAATAGCGGTAAACATCGAGGTGAGCAGGCCGATACCAATGGTCACAGCAAAGCCTTTGACAGGACCGCTGCCAAAACTGAATAACAAACTGACCGCAATCAAAGTGGTCAGGTTGGAGTCGAGGATGGTGCCATAAGCTCTATCAAAGCCTTCCTGCAAAGCAATTCGGGCTGATTTACCTGTGCGCGCTTCCTCCCGAATCCGTTCATTGATCAGAATATTGGCATCTACTGCCATGCCAATGGTCAGGATAATACCGGCAATACCCGGCAGTGTAAGGGTTGCGCCGAGCAGGCTGAGAATACCAAATATCAGACCAATATTGACGGACAGACCAAGACAGGCAATCAGTCCCCAGCGACCGTAGATTGCCAGCATAAAGGCTATTACCATGGCTGCACCGAGTAGACCTGTGCCAAGCCCCATGGCAATAGTATCGCTGCCAAGATCGGGACCAACCGTGCGTTCTTCCACAACCTGTAGTGGCACTGGTAACGCACCGGCACGCAGTAACAGAGCAAGATGAGTGGCCTCGGTGGCGGTAAAATTACCGCTGATTTCACCGTTGCCGGCAATCGCACCGCGGATGACTGGCGCGGTCAGCACTTTATTGTCGAGCACAATGGCCAGAGCCCGGCCAATATTGGCACGGGTTAGTTCAGAAAACTGTTGTGCGCCTTTGTGATCGAGTTTAAAGGTAACGACAGGCTGTCTGGTGTTGGCGTTGAAGGACATCTGGGCGTCTTCAATATGTTCGCCCGTCATTACGGCCCGGCGTTCGAGGCGGTAAGATGGTTGGCCTGCAACATCGGCTACAGTCATTGTATTACTGACAGTTGTTGCCGTTGTTGGGCGGACCACCCAATGAAAGGACAATTTGGCCGTAGTGCCGAGCAATTTGCGAATTTCACCAGGGTCGGCAAGGCCTGGCATCTGTACCAGAATACCGTCATTGCCCTGGCGGGTGATGCTCGGCTCAACCAGGCCGCTTTCATCCAGCCGCCGTCTGACGACTTCGAGGCTTCTTTCGATGGCATCTTTGGTCAGATTCTGTTGCCAGCTTCTGGTTGGGGAAAATATGATTTTGTTTTTATCCTGTTCAATATCAAAATGCCGTATAGCATCGGCGGTATCGTGTGCCAGCTCTCTGGCAAGTTTGAGTGCTGTCATTACTTGATCGGGTTTATGCAGCGACAGCTCAATCTGTTCATGCTTAATGGCAACGCGGGCACTTATACCGCTTTCATGCAGTGTGCTGGTCAGATTATCGACTGTGGCCTGCAGGGCATCATTTATCAGGGCTTTACTGTCAGCCGCCAGCAGCAGGTGAGAACCACCTTGCAAATCAAGTCCCAGAGATACCGTGTTATGACGGTACCAATCAGGCAGTTTGTCTGACAGGTTGGACGAAAGTGTATTCGGCAGTGCGCTGAGCAGGCCGAGCATAATCAACAAGCCGTAGACCACGGCTCGAAAGCGGAGTGATTTCATATTCATTTCCGGTTGTAATCAATAACTTCGCCCATCAACAGAGCGACTGTGTGCTGTTTTGATTACAGTGAGGGAGGTGCCCGCAGCAGTGGAGTGAAGAAACCATAACTGTCTGCTGCAAACAGGGTGTTGGCGCAGGGCCGTGCAGCGTGGCCAGTTGGCTCAGGCAGTATCAGCTGCCAGGCATTTTTAATTGACCATGGCGGGGTATCTTGCCCGGTGGCCGTGGGTTCCTCTTCCTCTATTGATGTGAGGAGGTTGCCGGATTTGCCATGGTAAGCAAGTACAACATGTTCAAGCTGGCCAATAACATTGCGTTGCAGCGGCGTGGTGGGTGAATCCTGGCAAGCAAGCGTCGGCAGACAAACAACAATCAGCATCAGCAGCGATTGAATCACTGCTGCACAAAGGCCGCTTGCGGCGCTATTGCAATGTGTGTGATGTGTTTGTGTCATGGCTCTATCCGCGTTGCACGGAGCCATTGTGGTTATTGCTTTGCCATAGGTCAATATTCGCTTTAAGAGAATAAATACACAAATTATCAACCCGACAATATGGATTGGCAGGTTGATAGCTTTTTAAAAGCGGTTTGAAAAAGTGAGCAAGGGCTTGTTTGGTGTAATAGAACCCTACATTGAACAGCCCGCATCAATCAACAATTACAATCTGTCAATTGATGCGGGCTGGTAATGGCCAGTGGCAGGCGGGTGTTAAAGTTTGCCGTGAATGGGGGGTTCAGGATTGTGCTCTCTGCTGGCCAGGATATCGAAGTCACAACCCTCGTGGGCCTGGTTGACATTCTGGCTGAAGAACTTGCCCCAACCACGCTTGTAGTGCGGTTCCGGTGCAACCCAGGCCTGACGACGCTGTTCAATCACGCTGTCATCAACACACAGTGTAATGCTGCGTGCCGGCACATCGAGTTCAATTTCATCGCCATCCTGAACCAGAGCCAACACACCACCGATAGCTGATTCCGGGCTGACATGCAGTATGCAGGTGCCAAAGCTGGTACCGCTCATGCGAGCATCACTGATGCGAACAACATCCTGGATTCCCTGGTCAATCAGTTTTTTCGGCAGGGGCATCATGCCGTTTTCAGCCATGCCTGGTCCGCCCAGAGGGCCAACATTGCGCAGCACCAGCACACTGTTTTCATCCACGGGCAGGTCAGGGCTGTGAATGCGTGCTGCCAGATCGTCGGCGTTTTCAAATACAACCGCCTTACCGCGATGTTTAAGCAGGTGTTCGCTGGCGGCACTGGGTTTGATCACACAGCCATCAACAGCCAGATTGCCTTTCAGTACAGCCAGTGCCTGTGTTGCCACCGGGTTATCAATACTGCGAATGACATCGCTGTCTGCAATTTTTGCACCCTTGATATTTTCGCCCAATGTTTTCCCTGTAATAGTCATACAGTCCAGGTCCAGGTGGTCCGTCAACTGGGTCATCAGGGCACGCAGACCTCCGGCATCAGAAAAGTCCTGCATCAGGTAGTTGCCCGATGGCTGCACATTGGCCATAACCGGAATTTGTCGCCCAATAGCGTCAAAATCTTCCAGTGTGAATTTGCTGCCCGCACGGCGGGCCACGGCAACCAGATGAATGGCCGCATTGGTTGAGCCGCCCAATGAAACACTGATTTTGGCCGCATTGGTGACAGAGTTGTCAGTGATAATATCGCTGGGTTTCAGGTCTTCCCATACCATTTCTACAATTCTGCGGCCGGCCTGGGCCGCCAGCTGATGGCCTCTGGAGTCCATGGCGGGTACAGACGAGGCCCCCGGAATTGACATGCCCAGTGTTTCCGCCAAAGCGGTCATGGTAGAAGCGGTACCCATAACGTTACAGGTGCCTGGGGAGCTCCAGATTTTCTGTTCGATCTCCTTCCATTCATCCAGATCTATCCGGCCTGAAATCAGTTCGGGAGCCCAGCGGAAGGGGCCGGTTCCACTGCCAAAGCTTTCGCCGCCATGACGAGCTGACATAGTAAAACCTGCCGGACAGTATATAGCCGGGATATTCATGCTGATGGCGCCCATTAGCAGGGCGGGTGTGGTTTTATCGCAACCACCGATCAGGATGGCACCATCGATTGGGTGACAGCGCAAAAGCTCCTCTGTTTCCATCGCCAGAAAGTTACGATAAAACATCGCTGCCGGTTTGACATAGCCTTCTGCCAGTGACATTGCCGGCATTTCGACAGGATAACCCCCTGCCTGCCAGACCCCTCGTTTTACCGCTTCGGCGCGGTCGCGCAAGTGCGCATGGCAAGGATTCATATCGCTCCAGGTGTTGATAATGCCAATAACCGGGCGACCTTCAAATTCTTCACGACTCAAACCTGCCTGCAAAACGTGGCTGGTGTGTTCAGTGGAGGACGGTGTACCACCGAACCAGCGTTTGCTTCTTAGTGTGTCGGGTGTTTTTTTGCTCATAGCGGCACCAGTTTATTATTTATTAATGGGAGTTTGACACTACGACTAACATCGTCGTGGTATCTGTCATTAAAGCGACAAAGGTATGGGGAAACAAAACAAGCTCCAGCATCTGTGGTTTTTAACTTTCGCACCAATAATATTGGGCACTATTGTAGTGCATTGTGGCAATGATCTGGATCACTTATATGAAGACATAAAAGTGATCGAATAAATCTGGAGACATTGAAGAGCGAATGTCTGTTTCTTGCTGTTTTATTTAAGCCCTTAAAATATAAGGGAATTTATAAGGCTCTTTGGCTCTTCTCCGCTCTTGTGAGTGAATATTAGGCCGCAAAATAGAACATTGAGTCCTTATCCGGAAGGGATGACTGCCTGATTTTTAAACGGCCCCATGTTCATTGCGACAGCCTCTATTTTTCAGCGGTTTCTGCTGGAAGCTGCTTTAGAAATCCAGAGAAAATATCAGCCGTTCGGCCTGTTTCCAGGCCAATTAAATGCCCGTTCTTCATGTCGTAAATAACCGTCATGTAATCGTGGCCTTTTGCCCTGGCCACTTCATCAACACCGAGGTACTTCAGACCAGTCAACTGTGTCGGGTCGAGCGCCGGAAGGGTTTCGGCCAGGTACGCCTTATATACCAACAGATTACGTGGGGATCGGCATCCTTTTTCACTCATAGGACCGGAGAAGAGTTGGCTCTTTGCCTATTCCAGGATGTTTGATCCACGTGAGCAAACGGTTTACTTAATCGCAGGGTTAATGATTATAAACTTTGCTTGGTTATGTCTGGACCAAACTCATGGCTTTGTTAAGTCTGACAGGATAAAGTCAATCGGCCTTATGTAACCAGCCCAGAATGCGGTCATTTTCAATTAACCAGCCATCAGTCTGCTGTTGGAGGCCGTAACGCTCACGACTGGCGGCAAAGGGACCGGGGTTTTGCTGGATAATCTCCACTTGAGCGTCGGCATGGTTCACGGCCGAGACAATGGCGACATGGCCATAGGGATTGACGATGGTGCTGCTGTAAACGAGCAGATCACCCACCGCTGGTAGCCGACCACTGCCGTTGCTGTACTGGATAAGGTTACGCTGTTGATTGAGCGTCCCCGATGGCAGTCTTTTGTCGAAGAAGTCCTTGGCGTGGCCGTAGCTGTCTGGCATTTTGTGTTTCAGGTGCTGGTAGTAGTAGCGTTTTACAAATTCAACACACTGGTACTTCAGGCCAATATTGTAGCCATCGGGAGCGAGGTGGCGTTCACTGACATGGCCCACCCGGCCGTTGTAGTAGACCTCGACACCGTGCAGGGAATCCAGCACATCACCAATCTGGTGGGCTGAGTTCGGGTTGCCATCTTTGGCGAGAAAGAAATAGGCGGTGGCTGCGCTGGTGGCAATCAGCAGAAACAAAGCAAGTACAAGCGCAACTCTTTTCATCCTGACTTATTTGCTCCATGCGTCGACTGTGTGGCTGGCACAGCCCCTTTGAAAATGGTGCCGGAGATAGGAGTCGAACCTACGACCTTCGCATTACGAATGCGCTGCTCTACCAACTAAGCTACACCGGCATGGCGGCGCATGGTAGCGTATTTGAGGGGCTTGTGCACAGTATTCTGACCTGGCTCGCCGTCAGGGTGGGGGAGTACGGGGGAGAGGGGAGTACAGGACAGGCACGGGAGTACAGGACAGACACCCAGCTGCCTAATCGGATATTTGCATGTGTCCAACCCATAAGCGATGGCAGGAAAATAACAACTTTTCTATACGGGGTAGCTGAAACAGTCTCTACGGAATGTGTTTCTGACCGAAATTGATTACGCGGGAATGACCAGACTAAAAAAGTCCTTTCATCATCAGAGTCTGAAAAGGAAAAGTAAGCAGGAAGATACTTTCAGGCCACTTTTCTAAATCGTCGATGATACAACTGCTCAAACTGCTGCGTACCGGCAAGCCATTCCTCAACTTCGGTGTGCAGGCGCTCAAAGATAGGTGGCAAACTGCCGGGTATCGAACCGTGTTTGTCGGCTCGCATTTGCCGTCCGCTCCAGTCGACAAGTTTTGTGTAACTGCTGGCAGTACAGGGAATGTATAGTTTTGAAGAATAGCTGTTTGAAGATTCAAAGCCAAACAGTGGTTTTATTGGAAACTGTTCAAAGCTGTGGGAATAATGCTTGCGAAGTGCCTTTTGAATTTTCCGGTTAATTGCGGGCCTGAGGCGCACTTGCAGGCTGGTGTAGTTGGAATCCTCTGGCGTATCGGCGATGCCGGCTCGAATGGGATTTAAGTCTACATAGGCCATACAGGTCAGCAGGGCCTCATCGTTAAGCAGCGCCTGGGATTTGAAGCGAGCTTCCCAGAAATGTCCCGTACACTCATCTTCGGCATTAGCCTTGCGGGCGATGGGTTCGTTGAGGCACTTCATAAACCAGCTGAGATCTTCCAGCCTGGCTCGCCAGACGGCGGCTGTTTCAGAAAGAGTTTTCTGTTGTATCTCACTGAGAGCATCACCAGCGAGAAACTGCTGCGCCAGCAGAGGGCCCTTGTGCAGCTGTAGCCAGCGCGAGATAACCTCCCTGTCGGACCAGTCTTTGCTGGAGTTGAGGTGCAACACCAGGTGGTAGTGGTTGCTCATAACAGCATAGGCGCATATATCGATAGCAAAGATTGAGGTAAGCCAGTGCAGTTGCTCAACTACCCACTGCCGACGGTGCTCGTAGGATTTTCCAGAGAGTTTATCCTGCCCACACAGAAAGGCTCGGCGTACACAGCGGGCCATACAGTGATAGTAGGGTGTATCGCTTTTACTGATTTGTTGTTTGCGTGGTTTGGTCATTGCGGAAACAGGTTGATTGAACAGGGCAGGTACAGCTTCAGCTGTTGCAGATTGATTTTCAATATATTGACTGAATTTGGTAGAAAAAGGGTGCCTGTCCCTATTTGGGGAAAGGCTTATTTCTCTGCTCCGGCTTCCTTATTGGAGAATTTCGCTAGTAAAAAGACGCCCAGGCCAATGAGCAGGCCGCCGACTGCGAGCCCGTGGGGAAGCTCTTCACCCAGCAGATAGACGGCGATAGGAATGCCGAAGGTGGCGCCAATGGCGCCGAGCAGGCTCAGGAATACGGGCCCGCCGTTGTTTTGCAGGATGAACAGAAGCAGAAACTGACCGGCGAAAACCATGCTCTGCACGCCAGTCAATATAAGCGCTTCCCGGGAAAATGAAAGCAGATTGAGCGGCAGGCCCCAGGCCAGTGCGGCTACTCCGAGCATGGCGGTGGCCGCTGCCACCATGCCGGGCGCCAGTGCCTGTGCAGACAGCCCCGCGGGCCAGCGCGCACTGCGGTAAATATTGCCGGCAGCCAGTAGCGCCGGGCCGAGGGCGGTCAGTGCGAGCCAAGCTATGGCTACATCCTCAGTGTCCACCTTTCTGAATGCCAGCCAGGCTGCGCCAGTCATTGCGGCCATAACACCGAGGCAGCGCCCGCGATCAAACTGCTCCATGCCGAAGGCGAGGGCGGCGATATAGGTCAGTATGGGCGGCAGGCTGATGACCAGAGCAACAAAGCCTGCGCCGATATGGGGAATGGCGGAAAAGAAGATCAGATTGGAGCCGGCTACCGACAGCAAGCCCGAAACAAGAAAATAAGTCAGGTTTTGCCTGTTGATGGGCGCAAGGGATTTTTGGGCCCGGGTATAGAGGTAGAGCACCAGTGTTGCGCCGGCCAGTGACCACACGAGAAAGGGCAGGGGGGCGAGCCCCATGGTAGCGGCCTGCTTGGCAAGGCTGGTGGACAGAGCCAGCAGGAAGCCGGCGCCGATCAGACTGGCCAGTGCCTTTCTCTGCCGACCTGTTGCTACCTTGCTATTTGTGACCACAATATTTACTGGCGTGCCGGGGTGTAAGTCACTCATATCGCTGTCCCCAATGTGGGTGTTGACGGGGCAGCAGATTCAAGTCTGCGATATATCATTGGCGGGTCTCTTTGAGGCTGCCCTGATTCAGCCCACAGTTTAACGCTGAAATTGCGGCAGCATGTGTTTAAAAACCAGCATTTTATGCTGATCTGCTTATCCATGTCTGTGTCAGCGCCAGTACAAGGCGGGGGTCTGGGCATGAAAAAGGCCGGTCAGGCCGGCCTTCTCTCAATTGGCGCTGAAGCGCCTGTTTGTGGTTCTTGCGTTTGGCTTTGGTGCTTTTTTCATGCACTCCGCCTTTGCGCAAGATGGGCGCTCGGGCCACAGGGTTGCGAATACTTCGCCTGCTTTTACGAGGCATATCTTGTTTCCTCCATGTTATTAAAATCCAGATAAAACCACTGGACATCTTTTTTCTTCTGAAAGCGTTTGATTTTTTTCTTTACAAAGCGCTCGTCCGCTAAAAAACCGGGTGTCTGGTTGGTCAGACGAAAACCAAATTGCCGGGGCAGCTTGCTGTACAGAGACCGGGGTGGCTGTGACCATTGGCCAATGTTTTTCATGGCTACACCCGTTTCGTGTTCATACATATAGACCCGTTTGATGCCCAGCTGACAGCGAATAAATTCCAAAGCCGAGCACAGCATGGCTTCATGCCAGATGGGCAATAATGGCTTGATGTATTTCTCTACATAACGATCCAGCGATGCCCAGCTCACAAAGCCATGTGTTTCTGCCTGTTCCTGCTTTGTCGGCTCCGATAAATACTGGTGCCAATACATGACTTTTCTGAGCCAGTCGTTTTGCACTTCTTCAATCAGCACTTCGGACATGTCGTCTGATATGTCCAGGCGAGCCCAGGCCATGGTTTGTCTGTGGGTATTAATCGGATGCCCAAAGCACTTGAATTGATCGCCATCTGACGATGATACCTGCCTGACCAGACGGGTATGGCCGGCTGGAAAATTCAATTGCAATACCAGATTATGACCCTTGCGACAGGTTTGTTGCCATGCTGGCGAGTTGCCGCCCCATGAATCCATGCTCAAAGTGAAGTGATGAACTTGTGTTGGCCACAATGAATCCACCATCGAGGGTGAAATCTGCTTGCCACCACAGTTTGCCAGCCATTGCCGGATAAGCGGTTTTTGTAGCAAGTGTGCTACCGGGCTATTCCGTATTGCCTGTACCGTGGTTTTTTCCCGGGCACACTGCTTGAGTAAAAACAAACAGTATTTATCCTTGAAGTAGTGCACCACCGTTTTCTCATCAGCTAAGCAATACAATAATTCGTCGAGTAATTTCTTGTTCATGGCAATATCCTGAGCATCTTTTATATCGCAGTTTTTTTGTATTTTTTTCAATTTCATTTGTGGAAACAGGTTTCATTTTTCTCAACTCCTGATAAGCCCCGGCCGGACCGAGGCGGATTTTCTGTTTAGCCTTTGACGCAAAGCACTTGTTTCAAGGTGTGAACGATGTCAACCAGGTCGCTCTGGTTGGCCATTACCTGGTCAATATCTTTATATGCGCCTGGAATTTCATCCAGTACACCTTTGTCCTTGCGACACTCAACACCGCGAGTCTGTTCATCCAGATCCCGGGTGTTGAATGATCGTTTGGCCTGGGTGCGGCTCATACTGCGACCGGCACCATGTGAGCAGGAACAAAAACTCATTGCTGAGCCTTTGCCGCGCACAATAAACGACCTGGCGCCCATCGAGCCGGGAATGATGCCGTATTCGCCCACTCCGGCCCGAATAGCGCCTTTGCGGGTCACAATCACTTTTGCACCGAAATGGGTTTCGTGTGCGATGTAATTGTGGTGGCAATTGATCGCCTTTTTGGTCAGGGTGAAATCCGGTAATTTCGATGCCTGCATGGCATCCACTACCAGCTGCATCATCTCCCGGCGATTAATCCAGGCATATTCCTGTGCCCAATCAACAGCTGCAACATAATCATCAAAATACTGACTGCCTTCGCGCAAATACGCCAGATTCATATCCGGCAGGTGCTGTTGGTGTCGTTGCATGTCCTTTTTGGCAATGTTGATAAAATAACGGCCAATAACATTGCCTATACCGCGAGAGCCGGAATGCAGCATGATCCAGACATCGTCATTTTCATCCAGGCACAGCTCGATAAAATGATTGCCGCCACCCAGAGTGCCCAGCTGTCGCTGCCATGTGCTGTTGAAATTTTTCAACATTTTCATGATGGCAGGGTGCTTGCCTACCAGGTTGTCCAGCGGTTTATCCAGGGCATTCACGGTTGAGCGCTTGACCACGGCACGCTTGTGATGGCTAAAGCCAACCGGTATGCGCTTCTCGATCTCCCGGCGGACGCTGTATAAATTGTCTGGCAGCTGATTGGCCGTCAAACTGGTGCGAACGGCATTCATGCCACAGCCAATGTCTACGCCAACGGCGGCCGGAATGACCGCATTTAGAGTTGGAATTACCGAGCCTACAGTTGCGCCAATCCCCAGGTGTACATCTGGCATGGCCGCAACATGATGATGAACAATTGGTAAATTGGCGATATTGACCAGCTGGTCAATGGCTTGTGGAGCAATGTCCTTCGTGTAAATTTCGATGGGGACGCGCGCTTTTTTAATACTTAATTGTATGCCCATGGCACACCTCTGCTATCAAAGTGTTTATTTGGGCTTTTTTGGAAGAATCAGGTGCCAGATGGTATAGCCTGAATCAATGGCACGCTGCCACTGCTGCTTTTCCTGTGCAGGCAGTCAAGAACGTGCGCATATAAAAAAAGCCTGAATGCGACACCATTCAGGCTTTTTTATGAGCTGAAAGGCGTCTCTAGGCCTTCGCTCGAATTTGCTCGGAAGGCTTGCTATGCATTTTTTACGTCATACTGTTGTTTCATAAAACCTCCGTGTGGTGCTTTGTGATGTATTTCAGACGATAGACTTCACAGTTGGGTGTGGCATTATCAATATTAATAATGCCCAGTCAATAAAATTATCGGTTTTTTATTAATTTAAATAATTAAAAACAAAAGACTGTCCCGGACTTGAGTTAATTTGCCTGCTGGGCATTCAGCGCCTGTCCGTGTACATTTTTGCTGTCGTTACCCATCAGGTAAAGATAGGCGGGCATGATGTCAGCGGGGATGGGGTTGGTATCAGGATGCTCGGCCGGATAGGCGCTGCGACGCATGGCGGTGTTGGTGGCGCCGGGGTTGAGGCTGTTACAGCGCACCTGTGAGGTATTTTCCAGCTCGGCGGCAAGTACCTGCATCAGGCCTTCGGTGGCAAATTTGGCAGTGGCGTAGGCGCCCCAGTAAGCCCGACCTCGACGACCGACACCTGATGAGGTAAATACAATGGAAGCCGAGGGCGCCGTCTGTAACAGAGGCAACATATAGCGGGTTAGCAAAAACTGTCCGTTGACGTTGATCTGCATGACTTCCTGCCAGGCTTTGTAGGTGGTGTTTTCAATAGGACGGCGCTCACCCAGAATACTGGCGTTGTTGAGCAATCCGTCGAGGCGGCCAAAGCTGTCGCTGATCATGCCTGCCAGCTCCTCACATTGGCCCTCGCTGGCACTGGCCAAATCCATGGGAGCCACCGCTGCTTGTGGGTGGCCTGCTGCTTCGATGGCATCATAGACTGCTTCCAGCTTTTCCTGGGTACGACCCAGCAGAATAACGGTGGCACCATGAGCAGCGTAGCTTTCAGCGGCAGCGCGGCCAATGCCATCGCCTGCGCCACTGACAAGAATAACCTTGTTTTTCAGCAGGTCTGGTGCAGCGCGATAGTTGGTGGGAGAAAAGGGGGTGTTTGTCATGGTGGTTTTCCTGGCGGTTGTTACCCGGATATTCGTTATCTCATTATTTAATAGAGGGCTGACGCCTGCAAAATCAGTGTTTGCAGATCACGACTGTCGGTAACTGACAAATCTGCACCCCAGTTGGCAGGGTCATCACCGGTTTCAATATAGCCATAAAGGGCAGCGATGGTACGCATGCCGGCACGACGACCGGCTTCGATATCGCGTCGGTGATCACCAATATAAATAGCTGCTGCCGGGCTGATGCCAAGCTGGCGACAATTCAGGTAGAGAGATTCGGGATGGGGTTTACACTCGGTCACATCGTCCGGGCAGACTACGCTGCCTGGTGCCGGTTGAATATTCAGTGCTGCCAGCAGAGGTTCGGTATAGGCTCGTGGTTTATTGGTGGCAATACCCCAGCCAATACCGCGTTCGACCAGTGCAGCCAGTAGTTCAGAAATACCTGGATAAGGTCTGGCTACAGTGCCCAGCACCTGGCTGTAAAGATCGAGCAGCTGCCGACGTTTACTTTCAAATTCCGGCGTATTGTCATCGATGGCCAGAGCCAGTTTGACCAGGGCCGTCGCACCGCTGGATACAGAGGCGCGGATGCGCTCTTCCGGTAGGGGCGGCAAATTGTGCTCTGTTCGCAGCTGTTGCACCACCAGCACAAATTCACTGGCAGTATCGATGAGCGTGCCATCAAGATCGAACAGTACAGCTTGCATGGCCTGTTGGTTGATCTGAGTGCACTTCATGCTGCTTTGACTGCCCGCAGCATGTAATTGACAGAGATATCGCGCTCATTCAGGCGGTACTGTTTGCTGAGTGGATTGTAAGTCAGTCCGGTTATTTCCCTCAGGCTAAGACCAGCCTGGCGTATCCACAGTGCCAATTCCGAGGGTTTGATGAATTTACTGTACTCGTGTGTGCCCGCAGGTAGTAGTCTGAGCAGATATTCGGCACCAACAATGGCAAAGGCGAAGGCTTTGGGATTGCGGTTGATGGTGGAAAAATACAGGCTTCCACCGGGTTTGGCCAGCTCGGCGCAGGCCTTGATAACGGAGGCCGGGTCGGGCACGTGTTCGAGCATTTCCAGGCAGCACACTACATCGAAGTTCGCGGGCATTTCAGCAGCCAGTGCCTCGGCAGTGGTCTGGCGATAATTTACATTCAGCCCGGATTCGCGCTGGTGGATGCGGGCCACGGCCAAGGGCGCCTCGCCCATATCAATGCCAGTGACAAGCGCGCCGCGCCGGGCCATTGCTTCGGCCAGAATGCCGCCGCCACAGCCTACATCAACCAGGTTTTTACCCGCTACGGGGGAGTGCTGATCGATGAAGTTGGCACGCAGAGGATTGATATCGTGCAGGGGCTTGAACTCGCTGTTGCGATCCCACCAGCGTGAGGCCAGTGCCTCAAACTTGGCAATTTCCCGTGGGTCGACATTGTTCCTTGAACCCGCGGACGCTGTATTTTGTCGGGAGCTGTTGCTCTGGCTCATGCGCTTACATCCTGTGCAGAGTGGTCGGTTCGGCGCCGCAGAAGGGTCTGTGAGGATGTTGATGCCCAAGGGGCCGTATCATCACCGACGCGGTGCGCGGGCCAGTATAACGGTAAGCTGGCTCGAAAGGTTGTCAAAATGGGCAAAAACATGGACTGAAGAGCGCAGATGCCTATTTGGGTACCTGCGCAAGAACTCAACCAAGCAGCATTGGCCTGAAGGGAGTATGTTCCGTATAATCGCCCGTTTGCTTCGGGGTGTGTCCGAACTATCCGGGTGGGCAGTGAGCCGTTCTTGCCGGACACTTCCGAATACCGATAAGCCCCCCCGCTATCGCTGAGGAATTCGCAGTACATGGGTGAACTAGCCAAAGAAATTCTTCCCGTCAATATTGAAGACGAGTTGAAACAATCCTACCTCGATTACGCCATGAGCGTGATTGTGGGCCGTGCCCTGCCGGATGTGCGCGACGGTCTCAAACCGGTACACCGGCGTGTATTGTTCGCCATGAACGAGCTCAGTAATGACTGGAACAAGCCCTATAAAAAGTCGGCCCGGGTAGTCGGTGACGTGATCGGTAAATACCATCCGCATGGGGATTCTGCTGTTTATGACACCATTGTGCGTCTGGCCCAGCCCTTTTCCATGCGCTATATGCTGGTGGACGGGCAGGGTAATTTCGGCTCTATCGATGGCGATAATGCCGCCGCCATGCGTTATACCGAAATCCGCATGCGCAAAATCTCCCATGCCATGCTGGCCGATCTCGACAAGGAAACAGTGGATTTTGTCGACAACTACGACGGCACAGAGCGCATCCCCGAGGTGCTGCCCACCCGGGTGCCCAACCTGCTGGTTAATGGCTCTTCCGGTATTGCGGTCGGTATGGCCACCAATATTCCGCCCCACAACCTCAGAGAAGTTATCAGTGGTACGCTGGCGCTGATGAGTAACCCCGAGATTACGGTTGATGAACTGATGGAGCATATCCCGGGGCCGGACTTTCCTACGGGCGCTATTATCAATGGTCGGGCGGGCATTATTCAGGCCTATCGCACTGGCCGCGGACGTATCTATGTGCGTGCCAAAGCCGAGGTCATCACTGATGAAAAGCGAGGCAAGGATACCATTGTCATCCACGAAATCCCCTACCAGCTGAACAAAGCGCGTCTGATCGAGCGTATCGCCGAGCTGGTCAAAGAGAAAAAAATAGAGGGCATCACCGAGCTGCGTGATGAATCTGACAAGGATGGCTTGCGGGTGGTGATTGAGCTGCGCCGGGGCGAGGTGGGTGATGTGGTGCTCAACAACCTCTATGCCCAGACCCAGCTACAGTCCGTGTTTGGTATCAATATGGTGGCCCTGGTCGACGGTCAGCCGAAGGTGCTTAACCTCAAGGAAGTGCTGGAGGCTTTTATCCGCCACCGCCGCGAGGTGGTCACCCGCCGCACCATGTACCTGTTGCGCAAGGCCCGTGAGCGTGGACACATTCTTGAAGGTCTGGCGATCGCGCTGGCCAACATTGACCCGATCATTGAGCTGATCAAGGCCAGTCCCAGCTCTGCTGAAGCCAAAGAGCAGCTGATTTCACGGCCCTGGTTGCCAGGTGATGTTACTGCCATGCTTGAGCGCGCTGGTGACAGCGCCTGCCGGCCCGATGACCTGGAACCCCGCTTTGGCCTGCATGAAGGTCAATACTATCTGTCGCCGGCCCAGGCCCAGGCCATTCTCGACATGCGTCTGCACCGTCTGACGGGGCTCGAACATGAAAAACTGCTCAACGAATACCAGGAAAAACTAGCTGAAATTGCCGACTATCTAGAAATTCTGGCTGATCCTGACCGGCTGAAGTTGATTATTCGTGAAGAGCTTGAAGAAATCGTATCCGAGTACGGTGATGAGCGCCTGACTGAAATCACTGCCTCCCAGCACGATCTGACAGTAGAAGATCTGATCACCGAAGAGGATCGGGTGGTTACCATTTCCCACGGTGGCTATGCCAAAACCCAGCCTCTGTCTGATTATCAGGCCCAACGCCGGGGCGGTACCGGAAAATCCGCTACTGCTGTCAAGGATGAAGATTTTGTTGAACATCTGCTGATTGCCAGCACTCACACCACTATTTTGTGCTTCACCAACCTCGGCAAAGTCTATTGGCTCAAGGTCTACCAGATTCCGCTGGCCGGGCGCAATTCGCGTGGTCGGCCAATGATTAATCTCTTACCTCTGGATGAGGGCGAACGGGTTACTTCGATTCTGCCGGTCAATGAATACAGTGAGGGCTACTATATCTTTATGGCAACGGCCTACGGTACGGTCAAGAAGACAGCATTGACCGACTTTTCACGCCCCCGCAGCGTGGGTCTGCGTGCGCTTGAACTGGAAGAGGGGGATGTACTGGTGGGTACCGCCATTACCGATGGCAATAACGATGTCATGCTGTTTTCCTCTGAAGGCAAGGCTGTGCGCTTTGCCGAGGAGGCGGTACGCGCCATGGGCCGCACCGCCCGCGGTGTGCGCGGTATCAAGCTGGCCGATGGTCACAGCATGATCTCCCTGATTATCCCGCAGGAAAATGGCCGTGTTCTGACCGTCTCCGAAAACGGCTATGGCAAGCGCACTGCGGTCACTGAATTTCCGGTCAAAGGTCGCGGCACCAAGGGTCTGATTGCCATGGCGACAACCCAGCGCAACGGCAGTATGGTTGGCGCGGTGCAGGTCTTTGAGGGCGATGAGCTGATGTTGATCTCCAATCAGGGTACGCTGGTGCGTACCCGCGCTGATGAGGTGTCTGAGTTGAGTCGCAATACCCAGGGTGTGCGTGTGATTCGTACCCGTGATGGTGAGAGTCTGGTCAGTGTTGAGCGGATCGATGAGCCTGAGGACGATGAGGTGCTGGTAGCTGAAGCTTCTGAAACAGCTGTTGGAGATGCAGAGCGTGCCGGGTCAGAGGCTGCATCGACAGCCGGTGATGACGACAGTACGCCACCGGTTGAAGATGCTGACGACAAATAGCAAGAAAAAACCGTAAAGTGCCTCACGTCTGCAAATTAGCCGGTGTGAGGTGTGCCCGACAAGCCACCATCACTCATGGTGTTACAGGAAATCTACCTACATGAGCCGTAAATATAACTTCTGTGCCGGTCCGGCAGCACTGCCGGAATCTGTTCTTGAAATTGCCCGCGATGAAATGCTGAACTGGCAGGACAGCGGTATGTCTGTCATGGAGATGAGTCATCGCAGTCCGGAAATTGTCGGTATTACCGAACGGGCCGAAGCCAGCTTGCGCGAGCTTATGGGTATTGGTGATGATTATGTCGTGCTGTTTTTGCAAGGTGGCGCCAGTACGCAGTTTTCGGCAGTACCGCTGAATTTGTTGGGTAATAACGACAGTGCCGATTACGTCAATACCGGGCAGTGGTCCAAAAAAGCCATTGCTGAAGCCAGGCGCTACGGTAGTGTCAATGTAGTTGCATCCTCCGAAACTGGTAACTTCAGCACTGTACCGCCCCAGAACAGCTGGCAGCTTGACAATCATGCTGCCTATCTGCACTACACGCCTAACGAAACCATTGGCGGTGTTGAATACTTCTGGACGCCACAGGTCAGTGTGCCACTAGTGGCGGATATGTCCTCTACCATCCTGTCGCGGCCTGTTGATGTCTCTGCTTTTGGCGCCATTTATGCCGGTGCTCAAAAAAATATCGGCCCCGCCGGTCTGACTCTGGTGATCGTGCGCCGTGACCTGCTCGGTCAGGCTGCTGTTCATTGTCCAGCCATGCTCAACTGGCAGGTGGCTGCCGATAACGGTTCCATGTATAACACTCCGCCCACTTACGCACTTTATCTGGCCGGGCTTGTGTTTAACTGGCTTCAGGCCCAGGGTGGTTTGACGGCAATTGAAAAAATCAACCGCCGCAAGGCTGAAAAGCTCTACGCCGCCATCGACAGCAGTGACTTCTATGCCAATCCGGTAGAGGTAGCCAGTCGCTCGCTGATGAACGTGCCTTTTACTCTGGCTGATGAAGGCCTGGATAAAACTTTTCTTGCTGAAGCTGAGAGCGCTGGCCTGCTTAACCTGAAAGGGCATCGCTCGGTCGGTGGTATGCGCGCCAGTATCTACAATGCCGTCAGTGAGCAGGCGGTGGATGCGTTGATCGCCTTTATGGCCGACTTTGAGCAGCGCCACGGTTGATACGGTCTTTGGTCTACGAGAAGGGCTGAATAATATGTCTGATCAACGAAGCCTCGAAGAAGTCCGCATTGATATTGACGCCATTGATCAGGAAATTCAGAGCCTGATCAGCCGTCGTGCCCGCTGTGCCCAGCGGGTGGCCGAGATTAAGCTGGAACAGATGCAGGCAGCTGGCGATAACAGTGCCGAGGTAGTTTACTACCGGCCCGAGCGTGAAGCGCAAGTGTTACAGCGCATTATTGATCGCAATGAGGGGCCGCTGGCAGGTGATACGGTTGCCCATGTTTTTCGGGAGATTATGTCCGCCTGTCTGGCACTGGAAAAGCCGCTACAGGTTGCCTACCTAGGCCCTGAAGGTACCTTCACTCAGGCGGCAGCTATCAAACACTTTGGTCATGCCGCCGTGCCGGTATCCCAAAATACCATTGACAGCGTTTTTGCCCAGGTTGAATCGGGTGAATGCAACTATGGTGTTGTACCGGTTGAGAATTCCACCGAGGGTATGGTCAGTCATACCCTGGATAATTTCATGGACTCGCGCCTGAAGATTTCCGGTGAGGTCGAGCTGCCCATCGTACACCATCTGTTGGTTCGCCCTGGGGGGGGCGCGAGCGGGATTACCCGTATTTGTGCTCATCAACAGGCGCTGGCCCAGTGTCGTAACTGGCTGGATTTGCATTGGCCAAATGTCGAGCGCGAGGCACTGAGCAGCAATGGTGAGGCAGCCCGCACAGCTATGGCAGAGTCGGGAGTGGCGGCCATTGCCGGTGATATGGCGGCAGAGCTGTATGGTCTGGAAAAACTGGCTGAACATATAGAGGACTATGCCGATAATACCACCCGTTTTTTGGTAGTGGGCCGTGAAGAGGTGCCGCCCAGTGGCCGCGACAAGACCTCCATCATCGTGTCCAGCCGCAACAAGCCGGGGGCTCTGTTTGCCCTGCTTGACCCCTTTCGTCGCAACGGTGTCAGCCTGACCCGTATTGATACCCGACCCTCGCGCACTGAAAAATGGGCCTATGTCTTTTTTATCGAGTTTGAGGGACATTTACAGGATGACAATATCCGTGCAATTGTGGCTGATCTTGAAGAACAGTCAATTTTGCTCAAGCCGCTTGGCTCTTATCCCAGAGCAGTGCTTTAGTTAGCCTGGCAGGGATGTTCGCCTGGCTTTGGTCCACGAGATACAAATTACAAACATGAGCATACGCAGTGAAAACACCCTTATTCTCGGGCTTGGCCTGATAGGTGGTTCTCTGGCGCGCGCTTTGCGTGAAGCTGGTTTCAGCCGTCGAATCAGTGCCTGTGGTCACCGCGAGGCTTCGCTGCGGCGCGGGCGGGCTCTGGGCATTATTGATGACTATACACTCGATCTTGATCGGGCTCTGGACAGTGCCGATTTAGTGGTTATTGCCACGCCCACGCTGATCGCTGAACAGATGCTGACGCGTATTCTGCCGCGTTATTACAGCCGCCAGAAGCAGAATACGGCAGATATACCTGTTATTACTGATGTCGCCAGTGTGAAGGGTAATCTGCAACGCGCTGCCCGGCAGGTTTGTGGTGCTATGCCGCCGCAGCTGGTACTGGGTCATCCTATTGCCGGTTCTGAACAAAGTGGTGTAGAAGCTGCGCGGGCAGATCTGTTTGTTAAGCATCGGGTAATCCTGACGCCTGTACCGGAAAATGACGCAGCCGCTGTTGGTTTGATCCGTGATATGTGG
Source organism: Parahaliea sp. (assembly GCA_047974765.1). Lineage (GTDB taxonomy): Bacteria > Pseudomonadota > Gammaproteobacteria > Pseudomonadales > Halieaceae > JBKECP01. The sequence continues at coordinate 103,256 of JBKECP010000034.1, forward strand.
TGTTCTGCGGGTGCTGAAGTGGTTGATATGGCTGTGGATGAGCACGATGCTGTGCTGGCAGCCACCAGTCATCTGCCCCATATGCTTGCCTATTCATTGGTGGATGCCTTGGCCCAAAGCGAGCGCAGTGAAGATATCTTCCGCTTTGCCGCTGGTGGTTTCAGGGATTTTACCCGTATCGCTTCATCGGATCCGGTCATGTGGCGGGATATCGCTGTTGCCAACCGGCCAGCATTGCTGGCCGCTATTGATAGCTTTGCCGTGCATCTAAACACACTGCGTGCAGCCATCGACAGTGCAGACACAGACGGTATGCTTACTACCTTTAGTCGTGCCAAAGCCGCCCGGGATGAATTTTCTGCCATGCTGGAACTGCGCAATACACCCGATAGCAGGTTTGGCAACACGGGCGAATAGCGCGGCGGACAATACAGATTTCTGCCGATGCGGCAGGTTTTTTGGGGGAATTATGGAATTTAAACTACTGCCTGGTGGTGCTGTCAGTGGAGAGGTGCGTGTGCCGGGTGACAAATCCATCTCGCATCGTTCGATCATGCTGGGTGCGCTGGCTGAGGGAAAAACACATATCAGCGGTTTTCTTGAGGGTGAGGATGCACTGGCTACTGTGGCAGCCTTTCGCCGTATGGGTGTGCGTATCGACGGACCGGAAGATGGTGAGGTCGTGGTTCACGGTGTTGGTCTGCATGGGCTGAAAGCACCGGCTTGCGCACTGGATCTTGGCAACTCCGGCACCACTATCCGCCTTTTATCGGGGCTGCTGGCAGGGCAGGTTTTTGATAGTGAGCTGACGGGTGATGCCTCTTTGCAGACGCGCCCGATGGGGCGGATTATGGATCCGCTAACACGGATGGGTGCCAGTATCAGTGGTCGTGAAGGTAAACCACCGTTGCAGATTTATGGTAATCACCCGCTGGAAGGTATTCACTATGACCTGCCGATGGCTTCAGCCCAGGTAAAATCCTGCCTGCTGCTGGCGGGGCTCTATGCTCGTGGTCGCACCTTGGTAACTGAGCCCGCGCCGACCCGTGACCACACCGAGCGTATGCTGCGTGGCTTTGGCTACGAAGTAAAAATTGATAACGGGGTAATCAGTCTGGCGGGGGGGGGGCGTTTGCAGGCCACAGATATTGATGTGCCCGCAGATATTTCATCGGCCGCCTTCTTTTTGGTGGCGGCCAGTATTGCCCCCGATTCGGATTTGCTGCTGACACATGTCGGTGTTAACCCGACCCGGACAGGCATTCTCAATATTCTGGCTTTGATGGGGGCTGATATCACGCTTAAGAATGAGCGGGAGGTGGGCGGCGAGCCGGTGGCGGATATCCGGGTTCGTTACGCACCTTTGCAGGGTATTGAGATTCCACTGGATCAGGTACCGTTGGCCATTGATGAATTTCCGGCCCTGTTTATCGCTGCTGCCTGTGCCGAGGGACGTACTGTTTTGCGTGGTGCGCAGGAGCTGCGGGTCAAAGAAAGTGATCGTATCGCCGCTATGGCAGAGGGCTTGAGCACTCTTGGTATCGCTAATGAAGTTCTTGATGACGGCATTATTATTGATGGCGGCCCTCTCGGTGGCGGCGTGATTCATACCTATCATGACCATCGTATTGCTATGTCTTTCGCTATTGCCGCCCTGCGCGCCGAACGTGAAATCCGGGTGTTGGACTGTGATCATGTGGCTACCTCCTTTCCCGGCTTCGATGCTCTGGCTCGGGGGCTGGGTATTCAGATCAGTGCCCAGACACAGTAAGTGTGGACAGGCAGCAGACACAAAGGCGCAATGCCATGACAAATCAGACAACGGCAGTTATCACCATCGATGGTCCCAGTGGTGCAGGCAAGGGCACTATTGCCCACAGACTGGCTGCTGAGCTGGGCTGGCATCTACTCGACAGTGGCGCCCTCTACCGGGTGACCGGCCAGGCCTGTGTCATTGAGGGTGTGAGCTGGGAGAATCAAGAGGCGGTTGCCAATATTGCACGCCATCTTGAAGCCTGTTTTGAAGTGGCTGCCAGTGGTGAGGTGCTGGTCAGTTATAAGGGGAGGGATATCAGCCGTGATATTCGCACCGAAGAGGGTGGCCGTGGCGCTTCCAGGGTGGCTGCTATTCCCGCTGTACGTGAAGCCCTGCTGATGCGACAGCGGGAGTTTCGCCGTCCGCCAGGGCTGGTTGCCGACGGCCGCGATATGGGTACCGTCGTGTTTGCCGATGCACCCCTTAAAATCTACCTGACGGCCTCCGCCGAAGAGCGGGCCAGACGCCGTTATCGGCAGTTGCTTGACAAGGGTGAAAATGTTAGTCTCCCGCGCCTTCTCAAGGACATCGAAGAACGCGATGCGCGCGATAGCGGGCGCGCTGTGGCACCATTGCTGCCTGCAAAGGATGCCATTGTTATTGATGGAACGGTGCTGTCTGTCAATGAGGTGTTTGGGAAAGTAATAAAAGAAGTGAGGGCAAAAGGCCTGATTTAGATGCCATTTGTTGTCATTGTCTTTTAAATAGCTGGTTTTGCTGCCTTTATGATCGGCCCAGAAGTGGTCTGGAGTGCAGCGTTATCTAAATTGACCCCGAGCTGGCTGGCGGCCCGGAGCAGGTGGGAAACTGCCGTAAACAATCTACAGGTAATGTCTAATGAGCGAATCCTTCGCTGAACTCTTTGAAGAAAGTCTGAAAACAGTTGATATGGAGCCTGGTTCCATCGTAACCGGCGTGGTTATCGACATCGATAACGAGTGGGTCACTGTGCATGCGGGTCTGAAATCTGAAGGTGTGATTCCCCGTGCCCAATTCACTGATGCTGCGGGCAATTGTGCGCTCAGTATTGGCGATGAGGTGCAGGTTGCGCTGGAGACTGTCGAAGACGGTTTTGGTGAAACCAAGCTGTCCCGTGAAAAAGCCAAGCGCGCTGAGTCTTGGAAAGAACTTGAAGCCGCTCACGAAGCTGACGAAGTGGTTACCGGTATCATCAACGGTAAGGTCAAAGGTGGCTTTACGGTAGATATCAATTCTATCCGGGCCTTCCTGCCTGGTTCACTGGTGGATGTGCGTCCGGTACGCGAAACCACACACCTGGAAAACAAAGAGCTGGAATTCAAGGTCATCAAGCTGGACCAGAAACGCAACAACGTTGTGGTATCGCGTCGTGCAGTGATGGAAGCGGCCAATTCCGAAGAGCGCGAAGCACTGCTGGAAACCCTGCAGGAAGGCATGAGTATCAAGGGTATCGTGAAGAATTTGACCGACTATGGTGCCTTTGTTGACCTGGGTGGTGTAGACGGTTTGTTGCACATTACCGATATGGCCTGGAAACGCATCAAGCATCCTTCTGAAATCGTCGAAGTGGGTCAGGAAATTGATGTCAAAGTGCTCAAGTTTGACCGCGAGCGCAATCGTGTGTCACTGGGTCTGAAACAGCTGGGTGAAGATCCCTGGGTGGAAATTACCCAGCGCTACCCGGAAGGCAGCCGTGTCAAGGCGCGGGTAACCAACCTTACCGACTACGGCTGCTTCGCCGAGATCGAAGAGGGCGTGGAAGGTTTGGTGCATGTCTCCGAAATGGACTGGACCAACAAAAACGTACACCCTTCCAAAATTGTCCAGCTGGGCGATGAGGTAGAGGTGATGGTGCTGGATATTGATGAAGAGCGCCGCCGTATCTCGCTGGGTATCAAACAGTGTCAGCAAAATCCCTGGGATGCTTTTGCCGCCCAGTACAGCAAAGGTGACAAGATCTCCGGCAGTATCAAGTCGATCACCGACTTTGGTATCTTTATCGGCCTGGAAGGTAATATCGACGGTCTGGTGCATCTGTCTGATATCAGCTGGAATGAAGCTGGTGAAGAAGCCGTTCGCAACTATAAAAAAGGTGATGAGATCGAAACAGTTATCCTGTCTATCGATCCTGAGCGCGAGCGTATTTCCCTCGGTGTCAAACAGCTTGAAGGTGACTTCTTCTCTGACTACGTTGCCGGCAATGATCGCGGCGCGGTAGTAACCGGTGAAGTGATCGAGGTGGATGCCAAAGCCGTTATCGTGAAACTGGCTGATGAGGTTGAGGGTATTTTGAAAGCCTCTGATATTAGTCGTGACCGCGTTGAAGATGCCCGCAACTCCTACAAAGTAGGCGATTCTGTGGAGGCGAAGATCATTTCTGTCGATCGCAAAAACCGCGTTGTGGGCCTGTCGGTTAAAGCTAAGGATTACGATGATGAGCAGGAAGCGGTTAAGTCGCTGAAAGACCAGGATGAGGCTGCCTCACCGGGTACTATCGGTGATCTGATCAAGGCGCAGATGAACGAGCAGTCCTGATCTGACTGATAGAGCTGCCGTTTTTTACGGCACCTTGCTAAAAAGGCCCTTTATGGGCCTTTTTTCGTTAAAAAATAACAACTTGCGAAAAAGCAAAAGGCGGGCCAAAATGAGCATTGACTCATGCGCAGGTCAAGCATACGCAGACCAGATAAGAAACCTCTGCTCGGGGGACCAATGACCAAAAGTGAACTGATTGAAAGTATCGCCGCCAGGCAGAGCCAGCTCTCCACCAAAGATGTGGAGCTGGCTGTTAAAACCATTCTGGAGCATATGTCCCAGTCACTGGCCGTAGGAGAGCGTATCGAGATTCGCGGCTTTGGCAGTTTTTCACTGCATTATCGTGAGCCGCGGCGGGGTCGCAACCCAAAAACCGGTGATGCGGTTGAGTTGACGGGCAAATATGTTCCTCATTTCAAACCGGGCAAAGAGCTGCGTGAACGGGTCAATATTGGTTTGCGCAATGGTTTTTAACTCTGATTCTGGCCTTATCGCCTGATTTTCTCTTGGCACTAACTGTCATTACCCGTATATGGTCTCCTCCCCGTTTGCAAGGCTTGCACAGTCGTTGCCAGGGACAGGTTGCTGTTGTATATCCGACCTGTTTATGAGGGACTCACTGCGCCCTCTGGCCTTGATGAAGTTTCGCCGCCTGCAGTCCTATCGGCATGTCGGCCTCAAGGGCCACCGGGTTAATCAGATTCTCTGCAGACCGGTTTGATCTGTTATGTCATCGATTGTCTGTCACCTTCGCAACCCAGGGAAAACGCTCCTGTTTTGTTTTTCCTCGTTGCATTTACCGGGGCTTCACCCCGTTGCCTTGGCTGCGGATGAAGCTCAATTCATCGACAAGCTTTTAGCCCAATGAATAAGCGGCGCATGAACGTGTCGCCGCAGACTGCAAGCCTGCGCGAGCCACTGAAAATCAAGGGATTTCACACATTCCGCTGATTTTCAGTGGCAACCATCAAATAGTGAGGGATTCATCTATTTGATTGCCAGGTTGATCGTGCCGTAGTGTCCACTGCTGATACATACATCAAAGCCATACAGATTTGCCTATGGGTGTATTGATCGAACGATGAAGTGGTAGCTGGTTATTGAATAAACACCATTTTATTGGCGAAGGTCAGCCGACAGACTTGCTGCGACAACAGGACGCGGTATGATCGCTACTGAGCGCACCGTTTTTGCTGGATACCCAAAAAATGAAAGTACTCCGTAGTCTTTTAATCGTCATCGTTGTGCTGGCCGCCATGTTCGCTGCTGTACTGTTCACGGTTCAGAATCCCGAGCCGGTAGCACTGGATGTGCTGATCTATCGTTTTCAACCGCACAGCATTGCGCTGTGGGTACTGTTAGCTTTTGTTGTCGGTGGTTTTGCTGGCATGTTGGCCTCGACACTGGTCATTTTTCGTCATCGGGCGGGTCGTGGTTCGGCCAATCGGAAGCTGAACAAAGCCAATGCGGAGATCAATCGCCTGCGTACCGCAGGGTTGACCCGCAGTGAATGAGGCGCTGCTGTTCGGCCTGCTGTTTGTCGCTGCCGCTATTGGTTGGTGGTTTGGCAGCCGGGGCAGGCCGGTGTCTGACGCATTATCCCCAAGCCCGCCAAGCCAGTACTATCGAGGTCTGAATTATATTCTCGATGGCCATTCTGACGGTGCCGTTGATGCCTTTGTCAGCGCACTTGAAGTCAACAGTGAAACTGTTGAAACCCACATTGCTCTTGGCAACCTGCTGCGCAAGCGTGGGGAGGTTGATCGGGCTATTCGTATTCACCAGAACCTGTTGGCCCGGCCCAGCCTGCCACGGCCCCTGGTCTATCGGGCTCACCTGGAGTTGGCCAGAGACTATATCAGTGCCGGTTTGTTCGATCGGGCTGAACGCCTGTTACTGGATCTGCAGCAGGAATCACCGGAGCATTTGAGGATCTGCCAGCACTATTTGCTGGAGATTTACCAAAGCGAACGGGAGTGGGGGCAGGCCATCGACGTTGCCAGTCAGTTGTTGCCGCGCAAGCAGCGGCGCCAGAGTGATACCGAAGGTCCTAACGGGCAAGCAGTGGTGGTGGTGCTGGCTCACTATTGCTGTGAAATGGCGGCTGAGCACCAGCAGGCTGGTGAGCTGGCTGAGGCAGGCAGGCTCCTGCGCCGCGCCCTGCAATATGATGGTGATTGTGTGCGTGCGTCCATTATGCAGGGTGAGATAGAAACGGCGGCAGCACATTACCCGCAGGCAATAAAGGCACTGCGACGGGTACAGCAGCAGGATGCAGACTTTGTCGTTGAAACCATAACACTGCTGCATCAGTGTTATGGTGAAACAGATGACAGACGGGCGTTGTGTGATTATTTGCAGGCCTGCCTCGACGCTCGGCCCAGTGCGCCGTTGGTACTGGCTATTGTTGATAATTATCTGGAGTCTGGTGATGCGGCGGCGGCCAGCGAATTTCTGTCTCAACAACTGGCGCTGCGCCCGTCATTGCGTGGTCTGGCCCGCATGATCAGCCTGCAAATGGACCAGACCGAAGGCGCTGTGCGTGAAAATCTGGGTTTGTTACAGGAGCTGGTTGACAGGTTGATTGCCGAACGTCCGGCTTATCGCTGTGGTGCCTGTGGTTTTGCTGGCCGCCATCTGCACTGGCACTGCCCTGGTTGTAAACGCTGGGGCACCATTAAGGCAGTACATGAAAATCCGGTTGATTGATTGTCAGTATTTATTCAGGCATTGAGTGGAAAGCGAGCCAATTGGCTCTTCATAAGACAATTCACAATTCATAAGACAATTCATAAGACAAGCGAGAGGTTCATTCATGTCTGTAACATCACCCATCCTGGTGGCGCTGGACTATGCTACGGCGGCACCGGCACTGGCGCTGGCTGAGCGTTTGTCACCGCAATTATGTCGCCTGAAAGTGGGTAAGGAACTCTATACCGCCAGTGGTCCGGCGTTGATTGAGCAGCTTCAGAGTATGGGTTTTGAGATATTCCTGGATCTGAAATTTCACGATATCCCCAATACCGTTGCCGGGGCAGTCCGCGCTGCTGCGGGACTGGGCGTGTGGATGGTCAACGTACACGCCGGTGGTGGTCGCCGGATGATGGAGGCGGCGGCTCAGGCGCTAGAGGGAATTAGTCAGCCGCCGCTGTTGATAGCCGTCACTGTGCTGACCAGTCTGTCAGATGAGGATCTGGCAGAACTGGGTTGTGATGAAAGTGCTGCCGGGCGTGTGCAACGACTGGCCGCACTGGCCAGGTCAAGCGGTATGGATGGTGTTGTTTGCTCGGCACTTGAAAGCCGTGAGTTGCGCCAGCATTTTGGCAGTAATTTTTGCCTGGTGACACCGGGTATCCGGTTGGCGGGTGATGCCGCGGGTGATCAGCGCCGGGTGGTTACACCGTCGGATGCACTGGCCAATGGCTCCGATTACCTGGTGATCGGGCGCTCTATTACTGGCGCAAAAGATCCTCTGGCGATACTGCAACAGGTGCACGCACAGATTAGACCGCTGCTCTGATCGCGCTGTCATATGGATATAAGCCAGACATCTTTAGCGGTTTTGTCTTATCAAATGCGCTCAACTAGCCATGAACATGGCTGAGCGCTGCTAATCTCGACAGTGATACGGATGCCTGCACGGATGCAGCAACCTCAACGGAGATCAGCTTATGAAATTATTCAATATTTTTGCACACGTCAAAACCTCTGTCCGCTCTGGCAGGGGTTTTATTCGCACTTTGTCTGCTATCAGCCTGGTACTTGCGCTGCTATTCCCCTTCGTGACTGTGCCTGCTCAGGCGGCACCGGATACTATTCCGGCAGTTGAGTTGCAGACGGTGAATATCAATATGGCTGATGCCTCAACCCTGGCCGCCGTGCTCAGTGGCGTGGGTCAGGCCAAGGCGCAGGATATTGTTCGTTATCGTGAAACCTTCGGACCTTTCAAAACAATCGATGAATTGACGGATGTAAAGGGTATCGGTCAGTCCACCCTTGATAAAAATCGAAAAATCATAGTACTGGAATAGCCTGTGTGCATCCGTATCATGTGTGGTTTCGGCTCCCGTCGCATCTGGGAGTCGTACCTGTTATTACTATGAGCAGGTTTTTCTGTTTGATGCGTTAGTCAGAGAGGCCTCTATGCAGTGTCTGGTCACGGGAGCGACCGGTTTTATTGGCAGTGCGCTGTGTGCGCAACTGCGTCAAACGGATATCCATCTGATCGCTGTCAGCCGTTCTGGCGCCGATCTGCCCATTGGGGGCAGCAGTCGGGCGATGGATCTCAACCAGCCGGGAGATTTAAGGGGAATAGATGTTGTCTGTCACCTGGCAGGAATAGCCCATCAAAAAGCGGATGCGGATAATTATCAGCGCGTAAATACCCAGGCTACTTTGAATCTCGCGCGCGCGGCCAAACAGGCAGGTGTTCGCTGTTTTATTTTTTTGAGCAGTGTTAAAGCCATGGGGCCACAGCAAGATGACAAACCTCGTGAGGAGGGTGAGGTTTACCCTGCCCAGGATCCTTATGGACGCTCCAAGTGGGAGGCGGAGAAAGGGTTGCGGATTCTGTGTGCAGATGGTGCCATGGATCTGATTATTCTTCGCCCCTGTCTGGTTTATGGTCCTTCTCCCAAGGGTAATTTGCGCTGGTTGGTGCGCAGCGCCGAGTTGGGATTGCCACGCCCGCCTCAGGGAGGGCGCCGCTCATTGATTGGCCTGAACGATCTGGCACGTTTGTTAAGTGCGCTGGTACAACAATGGCCGCCGGGTATTCACACCTGGAATGTAACTGATTCTTGCGATTATGCTGCCTGCGACCTTTACGATCAGCTGCGGTCTGCTTTGGGTCATACGACACCGGCGCGATACCTGCCTTCGACCATCTGGCAACTTGCCTGCACCGGCCTGGATTTGTTGAGGCGACAGCCACGTGGCGCCAGTTATGGCAAACTGTTTGAAGGCGAACGCTACAGTAATGCAGCGCTGCTGCGCGATACCGGTTGGCAGCCCCGACAGACTTTTGCCGATGTTGCTCCGGCAATGTTGACGGTTAATAAGTGAATTTGTTGTGCTGCTGCTGTCCGGGTTGACAGTTGTGTTATCTGCGCTTGGCTGCTGGGCTTATCTGCTGCTGGCCCGGCGCTGGCATCTGTTGGATCACCCCAATCATCGCAGTTCTCACCAGGTACCCACTCCCCATGGAGGCGGTACGATCATTGTGCTGAGCCTGGCCTTGGGTTTTGTTGCGGGCAGTTTTGTTCTGCCGTGGACCTGGTCGCCCGTTTTGCTGTTGATACTGATATTGGCACTGTTGTTGATGTTGCTGGGAGTGCTGGATGATATTCGGAGTCTGTCGGTCAGGCTTCGCTTCAGTATTTATGGTTTGAGCTGTTTATTGGCGGTTTGGTTTAGCCTGCAGCCGATAACACTTATAGATGGCTTGTATCTGTTACCGGTTAGTTTTGCCGTATTGTGGTTACTCAATCTCTACAACTTTATGGACGGTATTGACGGTTTGGCGGCTTTGCAGTGCATTGGTGCCTGTGCTATGGCCAGCCTGCTGGCTTGTAGCGATGACTATGCCTTGTTTTGTGTGCTGCTGGCCTGTGCCCATCTTGGCTTTCTGGTTTGGAATTTTCCGCCAGCACGCTTATTCATGGGAGATGCCGGTAGTGTGCCAACCGGTTTTTTAGTGGCTGCTCTGGCACTTTATGGTCAAACCAGTGGTGCCCTGTCGGTGGCAGTCTGGCTTATTTTACTGGCGGGCTTTATTGTCGATGCAAGCACAACACTGTTGCGCCGCTGGTGCCGGGGGGAAAATATATTCCAGGCCCATCGGGATCACTTCTATCAGCGACTCAGTCGGCATTGGCAGTCTCATAAAAAGGTGGATATTGCCTTTGTTATCCTGCTGTTCGGCTGGTTATTACCGCTGGCCTGGTGTGCTCAGACGTATCAGTCCCATGCTTTATTCCCTGTGATTTTGGCGTATCTTCCACTCTTTGTTGTCATGGCGAAAACGCGGGATTTAACGTAGTATCCCCGGTGATTTGCACTGGTCTTATCACTGGCCGGTGGTGATTTTCCTTATCGGCAGGAGGTTTCTTGCGGCATCGGCTGATTCATGTTGTGCAACAGACGGCATCCGAAGTTTACGGAGGTCTGGGTGGTAGTCTGGAAAAATTGATTGAGCTGCCCCGCAATATTAAACAGACCTGTATGCTGTCTCTGGATATGGCCTTTGTGCTGGCGGCTATGTGGCTGGCAATTGCCCTGCGTTATGGGCATACCCATTTTTATCTGGGCCTTACGGAATACTTTTGTGCTGCTTTTACCGTGCTGGCTACAGCGCTGGTATTTTTGCGTCTGGGCCTTTACCGGGCAGTTATCCGCTTTATGGGGCAACAGGCCATTTGGGCAGTTATAACAGCCGTCAGTTATTCCTCGCTGATTCTTGGTGCCAGTGTATTTTTTACCCGTGCCCAGGTGCCGCGTTCGATGCCTTTTATTTATTGGGGGCTGGCCATGCTGCTGATTGGTGGTTCGCGCCTGATTGTGCGGGCCTATTACCAGGCCAAACTGCGTTCCAGCTCGAAGAATGTCATTATTTATGGTGCCGGGGTGTCTGGCAGGCAGTTATTAACGGCATTGCATCACGGTGATCAATATCGCGCTGTTGCCTTTGTTGATGATGATCCCCGGTTGCAACACTCTGTTATTAATGGCTTGCAAGTGGCGCCGCCTGAAAATATTGACCAGTTGATTGAGCGCTACGATATCACTCAGGTTCTGTTGGCGGTGCCGTCAGTATCACCTGAACGGCGACGTAAAATTATCGATATGCTGGTGGGATTGCCAGTGCATGTGCGCACCGTGCCCAAGATCAATGAGTTGGTGTCGGGGCGAGCCAGTGTCAACCAGATTGAAGATATTGATCTTAATGATCTGTTGGGTCGTGAACCGGTACCTCCACATCCAGAACTGATTGATCGCTGTATTACTGGCAAAGTGGTGATGGTAACAGGTGCCGGTGGCTCTATTGGTTCGGAGCTTTGTCGCCAGATACTGCGCTCTGGTCCCAGTGAATTATTGTTACTGGATAACTCTGAATATGCTCTTTATCGTATTGACCGCGAGTTAAATGAGCTGGCTGAGCAATTTGATCTGGATGTAGAGCGAGTTACCTTGCTGGGCTCTGTTCAGGATGCCCGTCGCCTGGAGGTGATTTTTCGTACCTTTGCTGTTGATACTGTCTACCATGCTGCGGCCTACAAGCATGTACCGATGGTGGAATATAACGTCGCTGTCGGGGTGGCCAATAATGTCTTTGGTACCTGGTGTGCAGCTGAGGCCGCCCGCAAGGCGGGTGTGGGCACTTTTGTTTTGATTTCTACCGATAAAGCCGTGCGTCCAACCAATATGATGGGTGCCTCCAAACGCTTTGCCGAGATGATATTGCAGGGCTTGGCCCAGACAGCGACTGAAACACGCTTTTGCATGGTGCGTTTTGGCAATGTGCTGGGTTCGTCGGGTTCGGTAGTGCCGTTGTTTCGTGAACAGATTGAGGCCGGTGGTCCGGTGACCGTCACTCATCCGGAAGTATCCCGCTATTTTATGAGTATTCCCGAGGCTGCCCAGCTGGTATTGCAAGCGGGTGCCATGGGTACGGGCGGTGATGTTTTTGTGCTGGATATGGGGGCGCCGGTGCATATTATTGATCTGGCGCGCCGTATGATTCGCCTGAGTGGTTATGAATGGCAGTATGATATTCACGGTGGCGGACACATTGAAATTGAATATATTGGCCTGCGCCCAGGCGAAAAGCTCAAAGAGGAACTGATATTGGGTGACAATGTCAGTGGTACCGGCCATCCAATGATTATGTGCGCGCAAGAGGAGTGTTTGCCCTGGCCGCAGATACAGCGCTACCTCAGCGAACTGGAACGCTATTGTGACGGTATGGATTGTGCCGGTATCAATACTGTACTCAGCGCTGCCGTTAGTGGCTTTGGCAATCATGAAGTGCGCTTTGATCACCTCTGGCGCAAGCAGGGGCGTGTTGATGTGTCGGCAGTTCAGGCATCCAATGTACAGGAACTCTTTCCCGATAAATGCTGAGCTATGGCAGATTTTGATATTTTTAATGGTGATGCTGATGGTTTGTGTGCGCTCGTTCAGTTGCGCAATGCTGAACCCCGCGATACAACACTGATTACCGGTGTGAAGCGTGATATCAGATTGTTGGAGAAAGTTCAGCCTGATAGTGATTCACGGCTTACTGTTCTGGATATTTCCTTTGACAAAAATCGTGAAGCCGTCGACAAGGTGCTGGCCGTTGGCGCTTCAGTCTTTTATTGCGATCACCACTTTGCCGGTGATATCCCCGGCCACCCCCGACTGCAAACACTGATCAATACCACTTCGGAGGTTTGCACCAGTTTGCTGATCAACCAATATCTCAAGGGGGCTTTTACTGCCTGGGCTGTAGTGGGAACCTTTGGCGATAACCTGCGTGAGAGTGCCCGCAGGATTGCCCGACCACTGGTGCTGAGTGAAGCTCAGCTGATACAGCTGGAAAATCTTGGCATTTATATCAACTACAATGGTTATGGTTCGACGCTGGAAGATTTGCATTTCACGCCACAGACCCTGTACCAGTTGATTTCGATTTATGCTGATCCCTTCGATTTTATTGATGATGGTCGTGAATATTTTGAACAGCTGGAAGTGGGCTATCATCAGGATATGGCTCTGGCTGCGGCTGTTGAGGCTGAATATCAGGATTCGGCAGCAGCAGTATTTCTGTTGCCGGATGCCGCCTGGGCCCGCCGGGTCAGTGGGGTTTACAGCAATGATCTGGCCAATGCCGACCCCGATCGCGCCCATGCCGTATTAACACTTAAGGGTGATGGTACTTATCTGGTCAGCGTGCGCGCACCACTGAACAACCGCAGCGGTGCCGATGAGCTATGTATGCAGTTTCCTTCTGGTGGTGGGCGCAAAGCCGCCGCTGGCATTAATGCTCTGCCTGCCGATAGTTTGCCCACCTTTATTGATGCGCTGACAGCACGCTATCGTTGAGACAGTGATAGTTGTCTTGTTTTCACAGGCAGGCTATTTGAAGATGCCGCCTTTGTCTGTACAAACAATAATGAGGGTTGGTTGTGAACTGGGACGATATCAAGGTTTTTCTGGCACTGTGCCGCCGGGGTTCGGCGCGGGCAGCAGCGCAGGAACTGGGGGTCAGTAATTCCACTGTTACCCGTCGTCTGGATGAGCTGGAGCGGCATCTGCAAACTCACCTGTTTGATCGAACACCGGATGGCTACCGAATGACGGCGGCTTCTGAGCGCCTGTTGCCTTCAGCAGAGCATGTGGAAGAGTTGCTGTTGTCGGCAGAGCGTCGAATCACAGGCGGTGATCAGCATCTGGAAGGTAGTATCCGCCTGACCATGCCGGATGTGCCGGGGATGAACTTTTTAATGGAAGGTTTGGCTGTCTTTGCCCAGAAGTATCCAGGGATCGAGCTGGACCTGGTGCCCAGCCATGACGAGCTGGATCTTACCCGCCGCGAGGCCGATATTGCAATCCGCAATATACCGGCGGGAACCAAACCACCGGATTATCTGATTGGTCGTTATCTTGGTAGTGTGACGGCATCCTCTTACGTTCATCGGGACCTGTTGGACCCTGAGAAGCCGGAAGATGTTTCCCGTCTGACCTGGATTGGCAAAAATCCGGTCGGTCAGAGAGAGGACTGGCTGAATAACACAGATTTTCCCACTAATCCGGTACGCCACAGCATTGTTAATTATAATTTGTTGGCTGATGCCGTGCGCAACGGTATGGGGATGGCCTTTATGCCCTGTTTTGTCGCTTATGACATCCCCGAAATTGTTCGTGTGCCAGGTGCCAATATTGTTTATTACTCAGATGTGTGGGTGTTGACCCATAAAGATCTGCGACTGACGGCCCGCCTGCGGGTTTTGCGTGAATTGATCGCGGAAGAATTTGCCAAAATTGCCCATAAACTTGATACACGCTAGAGCCTGATCACACTTTCAGGTCTCGATGACGGTATTTATCCTGCCCAAAAATAGAACACAAATGATCAATTTTGGGTATCACGCTCCAAAAACGAAGTGGGTATACTGCTCCTCAATGACCAATTGGGGGCACCTTAAGAGGAGCTAAAAACCATGAAAAAACTGACTGTAGTAATACTTAGCCTGCTGGCCGGTGGTTTTGTAATGACCGCAAATGCAGACAACCAGGATCAGGTAAATCTTCAAGCCTGTAACAGTAATATCGAGATGGTGATGGGTGGCAAGGTAACAACCCGTCTGTATGGCATACAGCACCGCCGCAGTGGTGATCGTTTGCGCCTGAATGTATACGCACCGAATAGCCCACGCCAGCAGGTAAACTGCTGGGTGAGCGAAGAAGGTGGTGTGAGTCTGCGAGCTCTTAATGGCATGGCGCTGAATATGCCCCAGCTAGACGATGCTGATGAACAAATCAGCCTTGTTGACTAACTGATAGTTGTCTAAACCGTTTTAAAAAGCACTTGCTTTTGTGTTCAAGCCGCCTCCGGGCGGCTTTTTTTTGTGCGTCGTGACTGCCGCTGTTCCGGTACAGGTGGTGCTAACCATGACTTGGGGGTGCAAGTCTGCTATTGGCCCGGCAAGGGGAACGATTAGTCGAACGACAAGAGTGTCCATCATGAGGTGGAATCTGAAGGAAGCCGAAGGCAAAACACTGACCCGACGAACAGGAATCGCATAGGAGGCGGTCGCAGTGAGTAAGAAGGCACATATCTTCAAAGCCCTGTACTTGCATGGAAGCTGTGGGCGTACATGCGGCGGGTATAAGTGGGAAGGTCACGTGCATTACCCTGGGAGGTCTGATCACCTGCCTCTGGCTATTGCCACCGTTAGGTGGCGGGATGGGTGATCAGAAGTCAGCAGACGCCATAGTAGACGATTTGCCGGTCGTCGAAGGGCTGAACAGGTGATGGAATGGAAGTGGCTGATCTCGGCGACTGCCTGAAAACTCACTGGGCCGACTATCGTAAAGCACTGCCGGAAGGGAGCTATCGTCCCCAGCCGATGCGGAAGGTAGAAATACCCAAGCCCGGTGGGGAAAGCGCCAGTTGGGGATACCCACGGTGCTGGGCCGACTCATCCAGCAAGCGCTGTATCAAGTACTGAGTCCGGTCTTTGAGTCGGACTTCTCGGACGCCAGTTACGGGTTCAGGCCGGGACGTAATACAGACTAAGCGGTTCAACAGGCTCGTGATTACGTTGAAGCAGGACACCGCTGGGTGATGGATATCGATCTTGAGATATTTTTCGACCGGGTTAACCACCGACATGCTGATGGCACGCGTGGCGGGACAGGTGAAGGACAAGCGGGTATTGAAACGGATACGCGCCTACCTTGAAGTCGGCGTCTGCACCGGTGGTCTGGTGACAGCAAGGCGGGAGGTACTCCGCAAGGTGGCCCCTTGTCGCCGTTGTTATCCAATATTCTGTTGACCAATTTGGACCGCGAACTGGAAAAGCGCGGGCACAAGTTCTGCCGCTATGCCGATGACTGCAATATCTATGTCAGTAGCGAGAGAGCGGGTGCTGGACTCTATAACACACTACCTTGAGAAGAAGCTCAAACTGAAAGTCAGCCGGGAGAAAAGCGGCGTGGGGCGGCCCTCGCAGCGTAAGTTCCTGGGCTACTGGGTAATAATGGGCAAGGATACCTATTTGGTGGTGAGCCCAGAAGCGCTAAAACGTCTCCGCGGAGATCTGCGGGCTATGTTACGCCGGGGACGAGGGCGCTCAGTCGGCCGGGTAGTCAGTAAATTGAACCCGAAACTGCGGGGCTGGATAAACTACTTCCGGCACATGCGGGGTTTAGGTCTACTGATGAAGTTGGACGGCTGGGTGCGTCGCCACCTGCGACAGATCCTGTGGGTTTAGTGGAAGCGGTCTTTTACGTGGACGAGGAACCTGATACGGCTGGGGTTGAGCGAGGTGACGGCATGGACTACGGCCCGGAATGGCCGTGGCAGCTGGTGGAATGCCGACTCCCAATACCTGAACGAGCACTGCCCTGTAGACTGTTTGCTCGATGGGGCATGGTATCGCTGGTGGGCATATATCGGCAGCTCAACCGTTTTACCTGAACCGCCGTGGTACGAACCGTATGTCCGATGGTGTGGGAGGACGGCGGGAGCAATCCCGCCTCCTGCCCGATGCAAGTGCTCGTTAAACGATACGCTTCATCGCTGTCATGTAACCACGCAGCTTTTTGCCAATAACTTCCACCGGATGATTACGAACGGCCTCGTTGACGATGATAAGCTCCTGGTTGTCGACACCATTGTCACCGCTCAAGCCTTTGCCGATAACATCTGTCCCGATAGCTTTCATAAAGTCTGTCAGTAGTGGGCGACAGGCGTGGTCAAAGAGGTAGCAGCCATATTCGGCGGTGTCGGATATTACTACATTCATCTCATAGAGTTTTTTGCGGGCAATGGTGTTGGCTATCAACGGTGTTTCATGCAGAGATTCATAATAGGCAGATTCTGCCTTGATGCCAGCGTCCACCATGGTTTCGTAGGCCAGTTCCACACCGGCCTTGACCATTGCCACCATCAAGATACCGTTATCGTAGTATTCCTGCTCACTGATTTCGACACGGGTGTTGGTAGATTTTTCAAAGGCGGTTTCGGCTGTGGCGGCACGCCATGTCAACAGGTTGACATCGTCGTTGGCCCAGTCTGTCATCATGGTTGTGGAGAAGTGACCAGACATAATGTCATCCTGGTGCTTCTGGTACAGCGGACGCATGATGGTCTTTAGTTCCTCAGCCAGATGGAAGGCGCGAATTTTGGCCGGGTTTGACAGACGGTCCATCATGTTGGTGATGCCGCCATGCTTGAGACCTTCAGTCACAGTTTCCCAGCCATGCTGAATCAGCTTGGAAGCGTAGGCAGGGTCGATACCTTTATCGACCATTTTGTCGTAACAAAGGATGGAGCCTGTTTGCAGCATGCCACAGAGGATGGTCTGTTCGCCCATCAGGTCAGATTTCACTTCTGCAATGGGCGATGACTCCAGTACCCCGGCGCGGTGACCGCCAGTACCTGCGGCCAGGGCTTTGGCGATATCCAGACCATTACCTTGCGGGTCATTTTCCCTGTGTACGGCGATCAGGGTAGGTACCCCAAAGCCGCGTTTATACTCTTCTCGCACTTCGGTACCAGGACATTTCGGGCACATCATTACCACGGTGATGTCCTTGCGAATCTGCATGCCTTCTTCAACCAGATTGAAACCGTGAGCGTAGTCCAGGCAGGCGCCTTCTTTCATTAATGGCATTACTGCATTGACTACACTGGTATGCTGTTTGTCGGGAGTCAGGTTCATCACTACGTCAGCGCCGGGAATCAACTCTTCGTAGGTACCCACAGTAAAACCGTTTTCGGTGGCGTTTTTCCAGGACTGACGCTGTTCACTAATGGCTGCATCGCGCAGGGCATAGGCTACGTCGAGGCCGCTATCGCGCAGATTCAGGCCCTGATTCAAACCCTGGGCGCCACAGCCAATAATAACGATTTTTTTACCGCGCAAGACTTCTACGCCACCGGTAAATTCACTGCCATCCATGAAGCGACATTTGCCCAGTTCTTCCAGCTGCAGGCGCAGTGGCAGAGTATTGAAATAGTTCTGTGCCATGATTTTCTCCGGTGTGTTGGCTAATTGAGACGGAGGCACCATACGGCATAATTTACTTTGCGTAAAACGATATATATTTAATAGAGTGTTGCTTATTTTGCAAAAATAAACTGGTTAATAAAGAGTCATCAGTAAAAATTACATCGTTATCTGGAGGGCTGGTTCATGGACTTGCGCAGCTTGCAGTTATTTCTGTCAGTGGCTGATACCTTGAGCTTCAGTCGCAGTGCTGAGCAGCGGCACTTGAGCGTCAGCGCAGTCAGTCGCAGCATACAACGTCTGGAGGAGGAGGTTGGTCGGCCGCTATTTGAGCGGGATCGCCGCAGTGTCCGGCTGACACCGGCAGGTCGTGATTTTGGTGA
Source organism: Parahaliea sp. (assembly GCA_047974765.1). GTDB lineage: Bacteria > Pseudomonadota > Gammaproteobacteria > Pseudomonadales > Halieaceae > JBKECP01. Next base: position 121,687 of record JBKECP010000034.1, read on the forward strand.
CTATGCCCGGCGGGCTATCAAGGACTGGGACCAGACCCGACGCCAGCTTGGCGGGGGTGAAGAGCTGGTAGGAGAAGTCAGCTTGTACTGCTCGGTAACGGCGACCTACAGTCTGCTCGCACCGATACTGGAAGCCCTGCGTAACAACTATGCCGGCCTGGATATTCAGCTGCATACGGGAGATCCGGCGGATGGCATCGATCACTTGCTGGCTAATCATTACGATGTGGTGGTTACTGGCCGACCGACAGCATTGCCGCAGCGGCTGAGCTATTTGCAACTGATGGAAAGCCCCATGCTATTGTGCATGCCAACAGCCGATTGTGTGGTGCGTGCCCAGATACTGACGGGTGATAGTGCGTCGCCCGACTTTAACTGGAGTGAACACCCTTTTATTGTGCCTGAGCGGGGTATCACCCGTGATATGTTTGATCAATGGTGTGAAGAGCAGGGTTTTATGCCTCGTATCTATGCTCAAGTGGCTGGACATGAGGCAATTGTGGCAATGGTGGGGCTGGGGCTGGGTGTGGGTATTGCTCCAGAGCTGGTGGTGCGCACCAGCGGCCTTGCGGGAAGGGTCAGCGCTGTGCCTGTTTGGCGGTCTCTGCCAGCCCTGGGTATTGGCTTGTGTGTTGCAAGGACAACATTGGCTGACCCCCGTGTGCGGGCTTTTTGGGATGAGGCGGCCAATATTTTCACCGCAGCTGTTTGAGCGTGATCAAACGGCTGCTCAATCACAAATTTTCAATACAGGCTTGCGTACAGAGAGCTCTCCACCGGCATAATGAGCGATGCCAATACGCATACTTCTGGCCTCATCGGGAACTGTGAATTCAATGGCAACAGCTGTCCAGTCATGCTGCCCCATATGGGGTTCATGTTCAAAGCGGGAATTAAACAGTATGCCATTGCCATCGGGGCCGCTACCTGGAGCACCGCGAACAAAAACCGTCAGTCCGCCACCTGTGCCAAAGGCGTGTCGTACGCCCTTGTTGTTCAGGTCAAGTTTAAGCTCGGCAGCATAGTGTAGTTTGTGCCCGCGAACAGTTTCGATGGGAATGCGCTGGTTGAGTGTAAACCAGTGCTGGTTGCCGGTTTTCCTAATCCTGGCGACACCGTCTTTTACGGTCAGCTCAAACGACCGCTCTCCCGCGTGTTGGGCGCTACTCCAGGGATAGCGTCGCCCCCGTTCGTCCTGTGTAAAATCCGGATTGGCCAACAGATTAGCAGCGTAGTCACAATGATCGTCACCGTGGGTATCTGTCGACGCCCAGGTGGTGAGCGTTGTCACCACATTTGCCAGCAGTATTGAAACAATAAATAATAGATGTGTTTTCTTCATGGGGCGTAATTATAGGTATATACATTTGTGCTTGTCAGCCTCTTGAGGTAGCCACTATTGTAGTGAGTTTGTAGTCCTTGCTTTGATACACTGTTGGCAACACAAACCAGTAGATACTTATGACCGATTTCCCGACTTCTCATTCGCACAAGCCCGACTCTCATAAACCTGACCTGTCGTCACAGCTTGAACCTGATGCTTATTTGCCCAGTGGTGTGAGTCCATCACTGGACTTGCTGGTGGGTGAACATGAGGAAGAGGTTTCGGAAAACGGCCAGACTGTCAGGAGACAGGGGGTGTATCTGCTGCCGAATCTGTTTACCACCGGAGCGTTGTTTGCCGGTTTTTATGCTGTCATCGCTGCTATGCGTGGAGATTTTGAAAGTGCTGCCATCGCCATTTTTTGCGCCGGAGTATTTGATGGGCTGGATGGACGGATTGCCCGTTTGACCAATACCGCCAGTAAATTTGGTGCTGAATACGACAGTCTCTCGGATATGGTTTCTTTTGGAGTTGCTCCGGCTTTGGTGGTATTTAGCTGGGCACTGGAGGATCTCGGCAAGTTTGGCTGGAGTGCTGCTTTTATCTATGTGGCCTGTGCCGCGCTGCGGCTGGCCCGTTTCAATACCAGTGTCGATACTGCCGACAAAAACTACTTTACAGGGCTTGCCAGCCCGGCGGCGGCGGCGATTATTGCCAGTACTGTCTGGGTTTGTTACGACCTTGGCTGGGTCGGGGATCAGTTGCCGACTGAAATATCTGTACTTGTTGCTTTGTTGACCGCCGCTGTAGGTATCCTCATGATAGCCAACTTCCCCTATTACAGCTTTAAAGGTGTGGATTTTAAGGGGCGAGTCCCTTTTGTGGTGATGATTCTGGTGGTATTTGCCTTTGGGTTGATCACCCTGGATCCGCCATTGATCTTTCTAATACTGTTTTTGTCTTACGCCTTATCGGGACCATTGATGCGCCTGCGTAAAGGTGGGGCAACAAGTCAGTCGGCCTCAAAAAACTGACTTGGTTTGTGGGTATCTGAAAGAGATTTGGCTCTCCGCAAAGGTTGAATATAAAAATAGTTTAAAAAATACATTTTAGGGATTGCGATGGCGTTGATTCTGCGTAGAATGCGCCCCTCGCATTCAGGCGCTTTTTGACATCATTGGGTATAGTCAGAAAGGTAGTAAAAAAACTGATTTTTTTTACTAAATCGCTTGCGACTTTTTAAGTGAGCCGTATAATGCGCAACCTCGATTGGGGTGAGTCCTGATCAAGACCTCGAGTCCTTGCGGCTGAGGGTTGCTTAACAAGAAGACAAAGACAGATGTGTGGGCACTTGTTGAGGTAGTAGCTACGGTTATTATCAGACACAAGTGACTCATAGATTCTTTTGAATTTTTGATTTTCGAGTGTCTGAGCCGGGATTTGGATGTTGACGTGGGGTTTACCATGGAAACATTCCCTCTTGTACAGTTGTGCAGAGGTA
>JBKECP010000035.1:0-21192 GCA_047974765.1 Parahaliea sp.
AAATGGCTGTCAAAATGGCTTTAAGGAGCAGTTTTGCCAGCTCATTTTTTGGGGTAAGAAACTCGATGCCATCCGCAATGCCCGAGCTGGCTTTCACAATTTCGTTTTCAATTTGTTTAAATATGCCTGCACCCTGCGTTTTTGGAGCTGGCTGCTCAGTGTCTGTCAGCGTGGTGCCTGTGATGCCTTTTATAAGGCTCTCGACGCCATCCGCAATGGCCGCGTTAGCTTTTACAATTTGCTCAAACATGCTTGCACCTTCCTTGTTGAGTCATAAACCGTTTTTTTTGAGGGTAACATGAAAAAAATCAGAGTGACAATTGTTAAATTCGGGAGAAATAGAACCGTATTCTTCCCCAAAAACCACGTTAAGGACAGTTGGAGAGACGGCATGCAAAAGCAACGTACTGCCAACTGGTGTAAAGCTGCTATTTTGGGGTATCCGGGTTATTAGGTTGACGCCAACAGCATAATCCGATTTTTTTGGAGATGTAGGAAATGACGTTAAAGGCATTTGACGCGGTATCAAACGATGATTATGAACTCATTGAAAATTTTATTGGCTCCAATAGCTCTGAAGTTGTAAAGCGACACTATCAAGCGGCAAGTGATGAAGAACAAGCCGATTGGAGCATGGCTATACAAGTACACATCGCTTGCGGAGAGCGTAAAGATCTTGAAGAAGAATTTCCGGAATGGGCCGGAGCCAATCCAGCTAATCATGACTGGAGTTAACAGTGTGGGTATCAACCGTGAAATCCGGATACCCCTATTTTGTAGTATAGGTGGGCCAAGGAGATAGACTGAATGGAGCATACAACAATGCAATTACAGAAAACTACGGGTACTTATTTCACCGGGCTGCTGGCCGGGCTGGCAATGCTGGCCGTGACCGGTTGTTCAGAAGATGCCAGAGACTGGTCGGGGGACTATGAAGCCTTGTTCGGTGAGGGCTGCGGCTTGATGCTGGAGTCCAGCGGTCTTGATTTTTCAATCGTGCCCACGGCAGGCGAGGGCGATTCACGCAGCTACACCCTACGCTTGAACCCCTCACTGGCGGCCAACCTGGGTTTTCCCATGAACAGCACGCCAGCAGTTGAAGATGACAATGGTCGGCTGATATTTAATTACGACATCACCGAACAAGGCGGCTGGGGAACCGAATCCCGGCGCAGCATGAGCATCCGCCTGGCTCCTCATCCCGATAAAGAAGACATGGCCCTGATCTACCAGTGGCGCGTTAGCAGTAGCACCAATGTTGGCTTTGGCGCCGACATTGATGGCCTGGATGCATTTGCCCAAAATGGTTTGCCGATAAACGGCAGGTACAACGACGCGCCCGCCCTGTGCATTGGCAAGGTCGATCGCCTGGACCCCAAAGAACGCCAAAAGATCATGGCCAAACTGCAAAAGGCTGAAGATGAAATCAGAATAAAACGCGAGGCAGAGGAAGCAAAAGCCCGGGCAGAAGCTGAAGCAGCCCGGCAGGCCGAGATAGATGTGGTGCGGGCAATGGATTTTGATGAGTACTACAGCCTGCTGGGTCCGTGCAGAGACTACGCCTATGCACAGCGGGATTCGGTAACCTGCCAGGCAGCTCGCGGCATGCGCGATGATCGTCTGTCTGAGCAAAAGCAAACCTACATCACCCAGTACGGGGAATACGAAGACGATGCTCTGGAAAAATTTCTGAAGGACTGCCGGAAACGCGGCCGGGATGAGCTGACACAGCTGGCCTGCCAGGCGGCGCTGGAGGTTTCCAAAGAACGGACGGCCGCAGCTCGTGAGGCGGAAAAACAGCGCTTGCTGGCACTGTCCTTTGATGACTACGCGGCGGAGTACGACGCCTGCAATGGCGCTCGAACCCTGACCTGCGAAGTCGCCAAGAAAATGAAAAACGAGCGTGCCGAAGCAGAGGCAAAGCATTTACTGGCAACGGTTTCTGGCGCTGAGTTGTATGAGCGCAGAGAGACAATCTGTAAAGGCTCAAGCGCACCTCGCACACTGTGCCATGCTCTGCAAATTGCCAAAAAAGAAGCCTGGAAGATCGAGCTTGACCGTCTGGCCAACTCACCGGAAGACCTGGAACAAGCCCATAACGATTGCACAGATCGGATGATCGCTCTGGCAAAGACCAAAAATTACGCAACAGAAGCCAGTTCGCTGATGGATTCTTTTCAGTGCAAAACCTCAAAAGAGGCATTGGCGAAGCTGGGTATCAGGGTGAATTACCGTAAGCACATCACCCTTACCGAATCAGAATAGGTGAGTGACATTCAAGCCGCTGGAGCTAACATGAAACTGTACATTGCGGAGAAACTATCTGTATAGCTAAAGAGGTTGCCGCCGAATTGCTCCCAAAGAATTAGTCTCAAATTAGTGCAGACTTAAATTGCATGCATATTTGATTTTGATCAATTTTATTTGGATTATCCATTCAATGAATATTTACTGCTGCCTTAACCGCAAGTGTGATTACAGCGTAATACTCTATGTATGAATGCAGGTGTCTGTGGTTTTCTATGGAGAAATAGAATGTGATAAGGCAGGAATATATGCAGGTAATTATTGGGGCCATGTCGTTTATTGTGGTCTTGTGTTTGGGCGCGTGCTCAAAAGCCCCGGATATCAGTGGGCGTTACGAAGTGCTGTCGGGCCGGGATTGCGGGCTGGCTGTTGGCGAAGGCAACCAGATAGAGTTTGATATCGTGCCCGCCGCAACGGGTCAAAAACAGGCCTACCAGATGCAGCTGGATGCCGCTACGGTGGCGCTGCTTGAGATGCACAACAACAGTGCGGTGGCACTGCTCGATGAAAATGGCGCAATCAGCTTTGTTTATGAAAAACAGACCGGGCTTGCGCAGGGTGTGATATTAAAGGCTGCGGTGACGATGTCGTTTGAGCCCCATCCCATTGACGAAAATATGATGTTGCTGACACGCTGGCATGTGGGTTCACCAGCGAAGATAGGGAAAACTGTTGAAGTGGACCTGTTGCAGGAGCTGGCAATGGCTGATGGCGGTATCCAGCCTTATCGCAGCGGTCGGCAGCCAGCCCTCTGTGTTGGCAGGATGAATCGTATCAGTGCGCAAACAAGGGCAGAGCTTGTCGCTAAAGCGGAGGCGGAGGCGGAGGCAGAACTGGCGGCTTTGCAGAAGCAGTTCCGTGCAATCTCTTATAGTAATTATATTGCAATGGTCGACCTGTGCCGATCAGCCTCTACGGGCCATTACCGATGTCAGGTTGCTGCCAGCCTCTGGCAAGAGCGCAGGGAGCAGGAATACAAGGATCAGCTTATCCAGCTGGGTAAAGCGAAAGTAGCGGATTTCGACAATAAATATGAGCAGTGTAGCAAGAACCCCCGGTTACAAGAGGAGCCGGGCTGTCGTGCAGCCCTTGAAATACAGCAGAGCCGGTTGGCCGCTGCTGAGCGCGAGCGTCTGTTGGCACTACCCTATAACAAATATCTGGCGGCTTACCGGGATTGCCAAAAGTTGTCGGCCCACACCTGCGAGCAGGCGCAGGCCATCCGCGATGAGCGCGATAACGAAGAAATAGCCCGGCTCATGAGTCTTGACGGCCCCGTGCTTCAGCAACAAAAAGAAACTGCGTGCGATGAAGATGCAGCCGATTATGTACAGGCTATCTGCGATATCACCAGCCGCGCTGCCAGCCAGTTTACTGAAATTGGGGTGGAACCCTGAGCGGAGACAGAGCCAGCCTGATGGCAACATTTAACCGCTGCACAGAGCAATCAGACGCTAAACACAAGCACGCAAGGCCAACAGGGTCGGCTCTCAGCTCTGCTGGCAAGTTTTCCCTGTCGTATACCACAAGCAGCCTGTATCGATGACAGCTTTGGCGCAAGCTTGAGTTTGAGGGGTAGGGAGGGAGCCTGTCACAGTATTGAAACAAAAAAAGCCTCACAATAATTGAAAGGCCTTTTCATCTATATGGTATGGTGCCCGGAGACAGAATCGAACTGCCGACACGGGGATTTTCAATCCCCTGCTCTACCAACTGAGCTATCCGGGCGAGGGCGCGTATTAAAACCGCTGAGTCTGCGCTAGTCAAGCCTGTACTTAATCCGCTGTCGGTGATGTGCCGGGCAGGCCGTGACGAAAGGGGTCGCTGGCGGTCATCACCAATTGCAGATCGCCATTGACCCAGGCGCTGCCGGTGATGGTGGGGCGGATGACTGTGCTGTTGGTGTTGCCGGGCGTCGTTTCGAAGCGGCCCTCGAAAAGGCTGCCGATAATACTTTGCTGGCGCCAGATCTGGCCCGGCTGGAGTTTGCCGTCGGCGGCCAGACAGGCCAGTTTGGCGCTGGTGCCGGTACCGCAGGGGGAGCGGTCCCAGGCTTGGCCGGGACAAAGGACGAAGTTACGGCTGTCGGCCTCGGCTGTGCTGGTGGGCGGGCCGAACAGTTCGATGTGATCAATGGTTGCGCCATCGGCGCCGCTGATACCGGCAGCAGCCAGAGCCAGTTGTATCTGGTGAGCGAAGGTGGTGAGTGCTGTACAGTTATCCGGTTCGATACGTTGGCCGTGGTCGGCACAGAGGAAGAACCAGTTGCCGCCCCAGGCGATATCGCCGCTGACGGTGGCGCCACCCGCTATCGAGACGGTCACGGATTTGCGGTAACGATAGCTTTCAACATTGTTCACGCTGACGCGGTGGGTGTCGTGCAGGGTTGCCTGCACCAGACCGACCGGTGTTTCGATGCAGTGCGTGCCGGCTTTGATTTGGCCCAGCCAGGCCAGTGAGGCCATCAGGCCAATGGTGCCGTGGCCGCACATGCCGAGGTAGCCAACGTTGTTGAAGAAGATCACGCCAACGCTGTTGGCCGGATCAGTTGGTGCGCACAGCAGGGCGCCAACCATGACATCGGAGCCTCGTGGCTCGTTGACCAGCGAGCGCCGCAGCCAGTCGTGGTCACGGCGCAGTATGGCCAGGCGCCCGGCCATACTGCCACTGCCGAGGTCGGGGCCGCCGGACACGACCAGGCGGGTGGGTTCACCGCCAGTGTGGGAGTCGATCACACGTATGGTTGCTGTATTCAAGTTGAGCTTTCCACTATTTGCCGCTTACTGTTCTTCTTGTGCCCATGCTTCTGTGAAGGCACAAGAGAGCTGGTATGTGTTCTCACGCGGGAGCGTGGGAACGAGAGACGGTGTATTCACTGTTGGGTTTGTTGCAGGGCTGTCAGAAATTTGGCTTCGTCGTCTTTGCTGATCGGCAGCAGCGGTGCCCGGATGGCACCAGCGGCAATGCCGAGGGATTCGACACCAAGTTTGGCTTTCTGATTGTAATCACTACTTTCAGCATTCTGGATTACCGGTAGCAGGCGCGCCATGATACTGCGCACACGCTCGTGATCGCCGATAACAGCTGCCTGATACATGGCGACATGGTCAGCGGCCAGGTAGTTGGCGCAGCCACCGATCCAGGAACGGGCACCCCAGGCGAGGTAGTCGGCGCCCTGGTCATCGGAGCCACAGACGACCTGGAAGCTGTCAAAAGTCGTGTTGAGCAGGGTCAGGGCGCGACTGAAGTCACCGCTGCTTTCCTTGATGCCGACAATCCAGGGGTTTTTGGCCAGCTCGATTACGCTGTCGATGCTGATTTCAACGCCGGAGCGGGCCGGGAAGTTATACATCACAATAGGCATGTTGACGGTGTCGGCCAGAGTCTGGAAGTGGCTCACGATTTCATGCTGGTCCGGCAGGCAGTAGATGGGTGGTGCCGCCATCAGACCCTGGTAGCCGAGGGATCTGGCTTGCTTGGCTCTGGCAATGGCGCCGCTGGTACTCATGTCGTTGACACCGGCCAGCAGGGCGGCGCGATCGCCAACGGTGGTGGCGATATAGCGCAGCACTTCGGCGCGTTCGGATTCATCCAGGGCGTAGTATTCGCCGGTGGTGCCGCAGGTGACGATGCCGCTTACGCCGGCCGCGAGAAGGTGTTCGAGCAGTTCGCCGAGAGCCTCATAGTTGACTTCTCCCGTCTGCTGGAAAGGGGTGATGACCGGTACCAGAATGCCGTCGATATTCATGTTGAAATTTCCATCATCAAAAAAATAAGTGGCCCGCCGTTTTGCTCGCTGGCGCCTTTGTGGCAGCATCACAAGATGCTAGTGACTTTGTATGCAATGTCAAATTATGATGTTGCATTGAATATGTGGCGGCCAGCTATTGCCCGGTTCGATCATATTGTGTCGACTGGTTGAGTGTGATCAGCACCTGTTGTGGCTTTCATAAAGTGATCTCCAAAAATATTCAGAAAATAAGCCCATTTCAATTCGCTCCCGAAAATAATTCGAATATCAGTCGCACTATCTGTACTGCCAAAGCAAGCGCAAGCATTATAGTGATCCAGTGGTTGCTTCGCTGCTGCAAGCGCTTGTCTGGTGCTGTCATAATACCTGGTGTCTGATTTGTCGCCGTCTCATTTGCATGGTCATCTGCACGGGCCTTCATGATATGTCCGAGTGTAGTTGCAGCTGTGATAATTCGTTCAAAAAGTGCTGGCAAATTTTGATGATTTGTCGACAAACCCCGTGGGCCTTCCAGATAAAAAACAATTTATCATCAACAATTTCAACGTCGAATGCCGGACTTTTGTCGATGAGTATTGCCATAACCTCAGGTGTAAGTACGGTGCGTACATCGTGCTCATATCCCTTTGGTGCATAAAGCGTAAAATATTTATCAAAATCCTCCCCAAGCGATATTTTTTGTCTGCGTGTGAATACTTTTGGAAGGTTGCTGATTGCTATACCAAACAGCGATGTATCGTTTTGTTTTGCATCCAGAAGCATGTGTGGCAGCTTTTGTGATAGTGGAATGCTGACATATAACCAGTGGAGAGTTTGATTATTTTTGTCATGCTTTATCGTATAGCTTATGGAGCCAACAGCAAAAGATATATCAGCGTGTGTTACGTAGATGGTGTCGTCGGCACAATGAAAATGCCCAAGCTCAAAAATAAAACCACCGGTTGGTACTGGGCTTTTATGCTCGTATTTCCAGTTGTTTGCTCGACTGAATATCCAAAGCCGAAGTGAATAATCAAGCAGTTTATTGGTTTTTAATTTTTCTACTAATAAGATACTTGCAACAATAAAAAGAATTAATATGATGTTGATCGGTGTTATAAATAATGTCATGCCCCACAGCGCTGCGCCTGCCAAAATTACCAGTATCCAGCGGTTTATTTGTACTTTTTCTTTCCGGTCAAATGTATTTAAAAATATCTCACGCTCTACCGGGGTTACCTTTTTGCTTAACGGTGCGTAATTGATCTGACCGGTGGTTTTCTGCATGAGTTTAAATTGCCAGTTTTTATTGAGGCCGATGGAATACTGTTTTTGCCGATCAATCAGGATCGTGAACCCTTGAATCCTCAGAGACGACCGTGCTACTGTCGGACAAATTTGTTTTTGTGCACAATAAATAGTTGTGTGTGACCTGTCAAATATGAGGCAGTCCATGAGTGTGAGGTCAGTTGATACGGTGGTTGTCGGCGCAGGTATTATCGGCACCTGTATTGCTGAACGCTTGCAATACGAAGGTACACAGGTGCTGCTGCTGGATCGTGAGGGCGTTGGTGGAGGTTGCTCCGGTGGCAATGCGGGCCACTTTGCCACTGATGTGGTACTGCCGCTGGCCAATCCGCAGACGCTGTTGGCTCTGCCAAAAATGCTGTTCAATCCACTCGGTCCGCTGCGGCTTCGCGGGCGCTATTTACCGCGCATGCTGCCCTGGTTACTGCGCTTTGCAGTGGCCGCCCTGCCAGCACCGGCGCGAGCCTCCACCCAGGCTTTGCGGGCGCTGAATAGTCGCTCTATCAAAAGTTTCGAGCGTCTGCTCGATCGCACTGGCCTGCAGGATCTGATGACCCAGCGGGGCGCCATCACCCTCTATGAATCGGCTGCCAGCCGGGATCGTCACCGCCATACAGTACAGCTGTTGCGTGACTATGGGGTGGTTGTACAGGAGCACAGTGGCGATGAACTGCGCGAACTGGAACCAGCCCTCACTGCGGCTGTTGACAGTGGACTGCTGTTTCCGAACACGGCCCACACTGTCAACCCGTTGCGGTTGACCCGTGAGTTGGCAGCATATTTTTCAGCGGCTGGTGGTGAAATCATTACCGGTAGCGCTGGTGAAGTACAAAGCCTGTACCCCGGTGGTGATACCGGTACTGAGGTGGAGCTTGGTCTGGCCACTGGTGAGTGTCTGCGGGCGCAGCGGGTGGTGGTGGCTGCCGGTGCTTACAGTGGCCACCTATTGCGATCACTCGGTTTGTGTGTTCCGCTGGAGACTGAGCGTGGCTATCATCTGATGTTGCCGACGATGCGCCAGGGGCTGATACAAAGTGGCCTGTCGCGGCCGGTGACCTCTCATGAGCGCTCTTTTGTGATGACACCGATGGAAGAGGGTCTGCGCCTGGCGGGCACCGTTGAGCTGGCTGGCCTGGACGCCGCCCCTGATTATCGTCGTGCCGATATTTTGCTGGACCACGCTCGTCATTTGTTGCGGGAAGTCAATCCGGCTGGCGCCACGCGCTGGCTGGGGCGGCGGCCTTCGTTGCCGGATTCACTGCCGGTCATTGGTCCAGCTCCGGGCGCGCCGCAGCTGATGCTCGCCTTTGGTCACCAACATCTGGGCCTGACTCAGGCAGCCGTTACGGCTGAGCTGGTGGTGGATATGATGATGAGACGTAAGCCGAAATTTGATCCGGCTCCCTACCGTGTGGAGCGTTTTTGGGGTGTAAAAAGGTGTATGTGATCTGCCTGCAACTTTACAGCGATTCAGCCTGTTACTGCTGTGCCTGTTCGCTTTGACAGTATCGGCAGGCGAGGCTCCGTAAAATCAGTGATAAGGTTTTTGAAAGTGACTTGTTTATATCTGTCTGTAGATAGCACTATTGTGGAAATGCTGCCATGACAATCACTGAACAGATCAAGTCTGATCTGGCCCGTCATCTGCAACAGGGTGAGGCGGGCTTGCCCTGCAAGCTGACATTAAATGCTCTGGCGCGGCACTATAAAGTCAGTATGACACCGGTTCGCATGGCGGTGGATGATCTGATTAAGCAGGGCGTTATTCGCCGCCTCGATAATGGCCGTTTGTATCCTGGGGATTCAGACTCGGCCACTGATTCGATCACCCTGGATGTGTTTGCTGATGAGCCCGTTGCCATACCCCGTTATTTTGAGCTTGAAGCATTTATTCGTCGTGAAGTGGTGCAACGCAGTTTGCGGCAGGACCGGAGCTTTTTACGCGAACAGGCAACTGCACAACAATTTGATATTGGCCGCACGGCTGTACGGCAGGTTTTTTCACGCCTTGCCGGTGCGGGCATCCTTGAACATGTGCCCCGGCGTGGCTGGCAAGTCAAACCTTATAGCGCGAGTGACATGGTGGATTATCTGGTGGTGCGTGAAACTCTGGAGTTGAAGGCTATCGACCTGGCGCGGGACCGCTTTGTCACCGACGAACTGGAAGCCCTGTGGCAGGCTAACCAGCCTGATCAAAGCCATATCCCCAGGCTCGATTTTGATCTGCATGATTACTGGATCGAGCGGTGTGGCAATCACTATATTCAGGTATTTTTCAAACGCTATAGCGAGTTTTATAACACTCTGTTCAACAGTGCGGTGCTTGATGATAATGTTAAATCTGATATGGCACAGGAGCATTGCGAGATCATCGCCGCACTATTGGTGAAAGATTGGCGGGGTGCGCGCAGAACACTCTCCCGGCATATTGCAGACCAGAAGAATAATGTAGAGCGGCTGCTGATTTCTCTACGTGATTAAATTATCTGGATGGTGGTATATAACCCTCAGCCTTGTCGTAATCTTCACCGGTCAGGAATTTGTCCATCTCTCCCTGCAGGTATTTGCGGGTTTTCGGGTCCATCAGGCTGAGCTGATTTTCATTGATTAACATGGTTTGCTGAGCCTGCCATTCCTGCCAGGCTTTTTTCGATACATTATCAAAGATGTCTTGACCCTTGGGGCCGGGATAGGGTGGTGTGTCCAGACCTTCCAGATCTTGCTGGTATTTACGGCAGAAGACAGTGCGGCTCATAGTGTATCCTGAATTAGTTTTTGCTGAAGTTAGTGCCTCTCGGCGGCCTCCAGCAATCGTGCAACCGGTGCGGCCAAACCGACTCGGGGTGGTTGTTCTCTGTTATACCAGAGCTGCCGGTCAGAGGCCATGACGGCACGAGGGCTGGCTGGCAGACGAACAATCAGTGGCTGTATATCCAGATGATAGTGACTGAAAGTGTGGCGAAAGCCAGTGATCAGGCTAATGTGTTCTGGTTCCAGCGACCACAGATCAAGGCAGTGTTGACTGGCTTTTGTCAGATTGTCCAGTTCAGGAAAGCACCACAAACCGCCCCAGATACCGTTGGCGGGGCGTTGCTCCAGATAGATCTCGCCCTCGCAGTTGAGAGCCATCAACATAATGCTTTGTCGTACGGGTAATACCTTTTTGGGTTTGCGGCCTGGATAATTTGCCTGTGTACCGTGCCTGTAAGCACTGCAATCAGACTGCACCGGACAGTCACCGCAACGCGGTTGGCTGCGGCTGCACAGGGTAGCCCCGAGATCCATGATTGCCTGGCTGTAATCGGCGCAACGCCAACGGGGGGTGTAGTGTTCGGCAATGTCCCATAGTTGTCGCTGCACCACTGTTTGTCCCGGCCAGCCTGTTATTTCACGATGACGGGCCAGAACCCGCTTGACGTTGCCATCAAGGATGAGTGCGCGCTGATCAAAAGCGATACTGACAATAGCGCCAGCGGTGGAGCGACCAATGCCAGGCAACTGTACCAGCGCATCGACACCGTTTGGGAATTCGCCTTTGTAATCTTCACAGATTTGTCGGGCGGCTTTATGCAGGTTGCGTGCACGGGCATAGTAGCCCAGACCGGTCCACAGATGTAACACCGCGTCGATGGGGGCGGCTGCCAGCGCCTGAACATTGGGCAGAGCCATCATAAAGCGCTCGAAATAAGGAATGACAGTTTTTACCTGGGTTTGCTGTAGCATGATTTCAGATACCCATACCCGATAGGGGCTGATCGGATGCTGCCAGGGCAAATCGTGGCGACCGTGCTGGTCAAACCAGCGAAGCAGTCGTGGTGCAAAATTGGTAGTCATGGCATGGGACAGGCATTGTGGTCAAGGGGCATTGGGACAGGCATTGTCTTTTCTGTCAAATCCGATCAGTAGGTTGAAAACCAGCTTACAACAATCGAAGCTGTACTCACCCAGCTCAGTCTATATGTTTTCCAATGACAACGCCGCGCAAACAGCAAGTTAATAAAAACAACACACCCTATTATCACTGCATGGCGCGCTGTGTACGCCGGGCCTTTTTGTGTGGGCAGGATGAGTTATCTGGAAAATCTTATGAACACCGCAGGCAATGGATTGTTGAGCGGCTATACTGGCTTACCTCTATCTTTGCCATCGATATTTGTGCTTATGCCATTATGAGTAATCACTACCATTTGGTGTTGCACCTTAGCTCCAGTAAAGACTGGTCTGACAAAGAGGTTATCTCACGCTGGCTACAACTTTATAAAGGTCCTCTACTGGCACAGCACTTTCTCGCAGGCAATTGCCTCAGTGAGATACAACAGAAAACCCTTTCCAATATGGTCGCTATTTGGCGAAGCAGGCTTGAAGATCTCAGTTGGTTTATGAAGTGTCTCAATGAAGATATCGCTCGCAAGGCCAATGCGGAAGATGAGTGTCGTGGGCATTTTTGGGAGGCCCGCTTTAAATCTCAGGCGCTATTGAGTGATGAGGCCCTGTTAACGTGCATGGCCTATGTGGACTTGAATCCCATACGGGCTGGGATAGTTGACACGCCAGAGGATTCTGACTACACCAGCCTGCAAGTGCGCCTCAAGCCAGCAGTTAATAGGGAAATTCAAGAAGCACTTCACAAGCATTATTCCCACACCTTTAAACAACTGCCAATAAAATTGTTATTTGGCTTTGAATCTCCAGATGACCCGTCTCCAGATCTTGGTATTCCTTGTTCTGCCAAGGCTTATATAGAACTTGTTGATTGGAGCGGGCGGCAGATGCGAGCGGACAAACATGGCTTGATACCTGATAATTTACCTACTATCTTTGAACGCTTGCACACTGAGGTGGAAGAATGGCTTGCGGGTACACAACAATTTGAGCGGTTATATCATCGACGATTTCGAAAAATAGCCTGAAAGCGTTTCTTGTATGATTTTTTTCTTCGAGTTCAGATAAAGAAAATGAAAAAAATTTTCACTTTTTGTTTTTATAGTCCCTCATAGGGGATCCGTAAACCCCTCGCCTTTAGGCGACGGATGACGGATCCCCGGTTATGCCTGGGGCATGGAAAATTACAAGAAAGGTACACGTACGGTCTGGGACTGCAAATACCACTTGGTTTGGACGACGAAGTACCGTTACGAGGTTCTGAGCGGTGATGTGGGGTTCTGGTGTAGAGCGTTATTGAGAGAAATAGCTCGAAGTAAGGAAATGACGATCTACGCGGGGTCGATCAACCGGGATCATGTGCATATGCTGATGGGTATACCGCCGAATCTGTCGGTGTCGAAGGCGGTGTAATATCTGAAGGGGAAAAGTTCGCACAAGCTGCTGACGGAATACAGACAGCTACGCAAGCGGTATTGGGGTCAGTATCTCTGGGCCCGAGGGTATTGGGTGACGACAAGTGGCAATGTTACGGATGAAGTGTGGAAAGAGTACATCAAGAACCAGACGCCACTGGAGCCGGACGATGACTTTCGTGTGGTGTAGCGACAGCCATCGGCCGAGTGGCCGATCAATCCGGCTTTTAGCCGTAACCTGAAGCCACCGGCTTTGAGCCGGTGGAGTATTCACTTTTTACTCGGGGAATTATTATGAAATTAAAGATTTGGGCCTCAATAGCTTGTTTTATCGCTTCGGTAGGTGCAATGGCACAGGATATGGCGCGTTACCCTCTGTTGTTCAAAGCAGATCAGGGTATTGAGGTTGTGCTGGCTCCTGTTGAGGGCGGCCAGCAAGCTTTGGTGCGTGTCAGTGGCATTAATCATCCTATTGATGGCGTAGTATTCATGACACAGGCAATGCAGCGTGGCAGTGACGGTCAGGCCTGGGTGACAACTCTGGACGGCAGTGAGTTCAGTTTGTTGCAAAAGCAATCAAATCGCTATGGCAGAGGGGAGTACTATGCTGTCTATCTGCCGGGTCAGCGTGATGCAGTGCCCTTGTACTATGATGAGGATGAGAGCAAAAGTCTCTCAGTAAACAGCATTAAAGATGCCTATGTAGGTCAGCAAAAAGATGGTGTGCAAGCAAGGTTGGCTCAGTTTGATCGTGACAAACGTATCGTACAGACCCAGACTGGTTTGGATGAAATTGATGCCGCTGCAAGTGCGGCCTGCGGTACTACGGTAAAAACTGTGGTTAACTGGGCATCAGTCAACGATGATCAACTTAAGCGGCTTAGTATCAGAGGTTACTGTGGCAGTGTTGCCGACGAACTGGCTTCCATGTGCAGCAGTGAATCCACGTTCAAATCCAAGGCTGTGAAGCTGGGGCAGGTTAGTTGCCAGTTTGGCGCTGAGATGAAGCTGCGTGCGGAAGGTGATGGTCTGGAATTTACCACCCACCAGAAAGCTCCCAATCAGGCTGATTTTATCCGTCAGTTCCTGCGTAACCAGTAACCTGACCTGCGCGTGGCGGGTGTTCTGCCCGCCACATTATTTGATATGCCGTCTGTGGTAGTTTGCCATCGTCATATTTTTTCAAGGCGGCCAATTTCCCTGATTTTAACTCATCAACCTACATTGATAAGTAAAAAATGACTTAATAAGTTGGAGATCCTGGTTTTTGTGTGCTGACTGGACTTGTTGAAAGATTGAATGCCTGTCCCTTCTGCTCTTCCACTTGGTCTTTCCACTGCTGCCTTCGGCTGTGTTCCATCTATTCAATTCGCCCCTTTATTTTTCAGGGACCGTCAAGGCGCCTGCACCAGTCCTCAACTTTGCCGCTATTTAGCCGCTGCTCAATGGTCTCGCGCCAGCGTGGCTCTAACGGTATGTCCAGCAGGGCGCTGAGTTCCCTGCGGTCAATGATGTGGGCAAACATGGATGTCATGATGCGTGCCAGCGGCCACTCAGGCCAGGGCCGTGCCAGTAGCTCGATACAGTCGCCGGTTTGCAGCTCCCCGGCACGCAATATCCTGAAGTACCAGCCGGTGCGCAGTGTGTATTGAACCCTCCGTGACATATCGCTTAATTCAAAGCGGTCGTTCAGCTTCCAGCAAGGCTGGCGGCCCTGAGAAATTTCCAGCTCAACACTGCCGATGCGAATGTGGTCGTTGATGCAGAGTCTGTGTTCGTTGACACCCCGGGTGCTGAGGTTTTCGCCAAAGGCGCCAGCGTACGCCAGCACTGGAAGTGGGCCGAGTTCCCTGCGCCACAGTCGATAATGTTCCCCGGGGTAGGCGTGTACGGCTTTTTCAAGGCCACCGTGATAGCGCATATCGCCCTGTTCATCACCGTCCAGACCGAGAGAGCCAACACTGACAGCTCCAGTGACGGGCTGTTTGGCGATGGCACTATAACTGTCGGGGCGGGTATAGGGCTGTGCCTGTCCTCGCAGCACTTCGGCAATATGTCCGATGATTTGGCCAGTTGTTTGTCTGTTCATATTGTCGTCACTGCTGTTGCTATGATGATTTATCACTTGTATCTGTCGCCGCCAGTATTTCGTTCAGTCTCTGTTTCGCTATTTGTTTGCGAGTCAGAGTGGTGGGTCAGCTATCTGTACGCCAGTCTGGTTGATTACAGCGCTGTTCGCCAGGGTGGCATTTGCTATAATCGCCCACCTTTTTGGTGACAGGTCGCCGTTTTGGCGGAATTGGAGAAGCTATGACTGTGACAGCCACGGCTGAACGCAAGGCCAGTGTGAGCCGCGACACGCTGGAGACGCAGATCAGCGTGAGTGTGAACCTGGATGGCAACGGGCAGGGTACCTTCGATACTGGTGTGCCCTTTCTGGAGCATATGATGGATCAGATTGCCCGCCACGGTATGATTGATCTGGAGGTCAAAGCCAAAGGCGATACCCATATCGATGATCACCACACGGTGGAAGATATCGGTATCACGCTTGGTCAGGCAGTGGCCGAAGCGGTTGGCGACAAAAAGGGCATTCTGCGCTATGGCCACGCCTATGTGCCACTGGACGAAGCGCTGTCACGGGTAGTGGTTGATTTTTCCGGCCGCCCCGGTCTTGAGTACCATGTGCCCTTTACCCGCGCCGCCATCGGTGCCTTTGATGTCGATCTGTTCAGCGAGTTCTTCCACGGCTTCGTCAACCACGCCCGGGTAACCCTGCACATCGACAACCTGCGTGGCGACAACAGCCACCATCAGGCGGAGACAGTGTTCAAGGCCTTTGGTCGCGCTCTGCGCATGGCACTGAGTGCCGATCCGGCGATGGTCGGTGTCACCCCCTCCACCAAGGGAGTGCTGTAAGTCGATGGCGCAGCGGGTCGCCGTTATCGACTACGGCATGGGCAATCTGCACTCGGTGGCCAGTGCGCTGACCCATGTTGGTGCCGGTGAGGTTCGCGTCAGCTGTGATCCGGCCGAGATCAGCGCCGCCGACCGGGTGGTCTTTCCGGGCGTAGGCGCCATCCGCGATTGCATGGCCGAAATCCGTCGTTTGCAGTGCGATGTGCTGATCGCCAGCGCCCTGCGCGAGCAACGCAAGCCAGTATTGGCTATCTGCGTGG
This sequence comes from Parahaliea sp., assembly GCA_047974765.1. Taxonomy (GTDB): domain Bacteria; phylum Pseudomonadota; class Gammaproteobacteria; order Pseudomonadales; family Halieaceae; genus JBKECP01. Next base: position 15,822 of record JBKECP010000035.1, read on the forward strand.
GCATGCAGGCGCTGATGACCCACTCCGAGGAAAACGGCGGTGTCGACTGCCTCGATATTATCCCCGGTCAGGTGCGCCACTTTGGCAGTGCTGTTGCCAATGGGCAGGATGCCGCCGCCGAGCGCTTAAAAGTGCCACACATGGGTTGGAATGAGGTCAGGCAGAGCGCAAGCCATCCCATGTGGCAGGGCATCGCCAACCATACCCGCTTTTATTTTGTGCACAGCTATTATGTGCAGGCTCAGCAGCGCAGCCTGCAAGCCGGTGCTCTGCACTACGGGGTGGAGGCCGATGCCGCCATCGCCAGCGACAACCTGTTTGCGGTGCAGTTTCACCCGGAAAAAAGCCATACCGCCGGTCTGCAGCTGTTACGTAACTTTCTGGAGTGGACTCCCCAATGCTGATTATCCCCGCTATCGACCTCAAAGACGGCCAGTGCGTGCGCCTGCGCCAGGGCCTGATGGATGACCCCACGGTTTTTTCCGACGAGCCGGTGGCCGTCGCCACCCGTTGGGTAGAGGCGGGCTGCCGCCGCTTGCATCTGGTAGATCTCAACGGCGCCTTCGCTGGTGAACCGGTCAATGGCGAGGTCGTTACCGCCATCGCCGCCGCCTACCCGCAACTGCCGATACAGATCGGCGGTGGCATCCGCGATCTGGCAACCATCGAACACTACGTTAAAGCGGGGGTCAGCTACATCATCATCGGCACCAAAGCAGTCAAGGAGCCTGCCTTTGTTGGCGAGGCCTGCCACGCCTTTCCGGGTAAGGTCATCGTTGGCCTGGATGCCAAAGACGGGCTGGTGGCCACCGACGGCTGGGCTGAAGTGTCTATAATAAAGGCCACAGAGCTGGCCAGGCAATTTGAGAGTGACGGTGTATCCGCCATTGTCTACACCGACATCGCCCGCGACGGGATGATGCAGGGTGTGAATGTGGAGGCCACCGTGGCCGTGGCGCGGGCTGCCAGTATCCCGGTGATCGCCTCCGGCGGCATCACCAATATGGACGATATCCGCGCCCTGCGCGCAGTTGCCCACAAAGGTATCTGCGGTGCCATTACCGGTCGCGCCATCTATGAGGGAACGCTGGACGTGGCCGAGGCACAGCGTTTTTGTGACCAAAGCCGTGAGCAGGAGGCCTGAGGTGGGCCTGGCCAAGCGTATCATTCCCTGCCTGGACGTGGACAATGGCCGGGTGGTCAAAGGCGTTAATTTTGTCGGTATCCGCGATGCCGGTGATCCGGTCGAAATCGCCCGTCGCTACAATGAGCAGGGTGCTGATGAAATTACCTTCCTCGATATCACCGCCAGCCATGAGGGGCGCGACACTACTGTACACACTGTCGAGCAGATTGCCGAACAGGTATTTATTCCGCTCACCGTTGGTGGGGGCATTCGCTCACTCGAGGACATCCGCATCATGCTCAACGCCGGAGCCGACAAGGTCAGCATCAATACTGCCGCCATCCATGAGCCGGAACTGGTGCGCCGCGCCTCCGGGCGCTTCGGTGCCCAGTGCATTGTGGTTGCCATTGACGCCAAGCAGGTTGACGATGTAGACGGCGCACCGCGCTGGGAAATCTTCACCCACGGCGGTCGCAGGCCAACCGGCATCGATGCCGTTGCCTGGGCCGTTAAAATGGCTGAGCTTGGCGCCGGTGAGATCCTGCTCACCAGCATGGACCGTGACGGCACCAAAAATGGCTTTGAACTGGGTGTCACTGACGCCATTACCCGTGCTGTGAATATTCCGGTGATCGCCTCCGGCGGCGTTGGCAATCTCGACCATCTGGTCGAGGGCATCACCAAAGGCGGCGCCGATGCCGTTCTTGCCGCCAGTATCTTCCACTTCGGTGAGTATAGTATTCCTCAGGCCAAGGCCTACATGGCCGAGCGCGGCATTGAGGTGAGACTTTAATAGGTAATGATAGAAAATAATAAAAACCACTATCATCAAATAGCTTCTGTAAATTTTTGATGAAAAATAAAGAAATCTGTAATAGTTTTGTATCAATAATAAAAAAACATGACGTAACGCTATAAAAGCCCTGGATAAATTCTGTTACTGCTATATTTGGTATGACATGGCTATATACTGCCCTGAAAACATCTGTGTATTTAATTTTAGAAAGATTAAAGGTGTTTTATAGGCCAAATTGTTTTTTTGGCTGTATAAATCAAAAGTGCAGAAAGGTAGGGAGCAATGAAAAACAAATTCAGCGTCAGTTTGAGGCGCGGTGTTGCGCTGTTTATATCTGTGGTTGCGGCTGGCCTTTTTTTGAATACTGATGCCAGGGCGGCCTGTACACTAACGGGAGCCACAGCAAATTGTACGGGCAATATGTCAGCTGATGTGCCAGTGCGGTACAGGGCAAATATTGCTCCTGGCGTAACAACCATTAATCTGGATTCAATTAATGCAACTACAACAGGTGTTTCCAATCATTTTGAACTGCGCAATGACGGGGCGGGTCTGACGCATAATCTTGCTGTTAATTTCAGTTCGGGAACGCTAACAACGACAACACCCGGGGCCAATCTGCTGCACACTCGCAATTCAGGTTATGGTGAAAATAATATTACGGTAGCGGCTTTATTGACAGGTGGTGGTATTCGTCACCAGATGAATCTGCCAGATAATAACTCGGCCGGTCTTGTTGAAGTAACGGCTGCGGGCATTGTTGACAGCATGCGCACGGGTATCTGGGTTCGAGATCAGTCTATAGGGCCAAGCACTATTAACGTGAATGGTCGTGTTTTATCGGAAACGTCCAGGGCGATTCATCTGTCCAATAATAATGTCAGCGATACTACGTTGACGCAGGTAAATATTGCTGCTGCCGGTGTGGTAAGCAGTAATAATCAGGGTGTGTATGTTGGTAATCGAGGGGGTGGTCCTGTTCAGGTTGTGGTGGCTGGCTCTGTTCAGGGCGGAGTGGAAGGTTATCCCGACAATGTCTTTTCAGATTATTCTGCGGGCGTGGTGATGGATGCGTCTGCAGGTGATGCAACACTTGTCATCCAATCTTCAGGTTCAGTAAGCAGTATCAATGATTTGGCAGTAGTTGATAACAGATTTAGTGCCGGTAGCGCAGGTGGTGTCACCTTTATTGAAAATGCTGGTGAGATAACCGGCTATTTGCTGTTGGGTGAAAATGATACTGCGCAGGCCAATAGCGATATCCTGAATAATACAGGCAGCCTGTTGTTGAGAGATTTTTCCGATGATGACCACAACGGTGTTCGTGAAACAGAAAATACGGCACTGATAGATTTTGGTGATGGCATCGATAGTTTTTCAAATAGTGGTGACCTTATTCTGGCACATGTGATCAGTGCGACAACACCGGGTATTGAGGCTGGAGAGCTTGTCAATCTGGAGCGTTTTGATGCTGGAGGTGTGATAAGTCTGTGTGATACTGACGGTGGTGGCAGTGTTGCAGTGGCTGGCGATACATTGTTTATTAGTGGAACGACAACGACTGATTCAGCGCGGTTGTGCCTGGATGTTCAATTGGGAGATGAGAATAGCCCGGCCGATGTGTTGACGCTGGAAGATGTAACAACAGGTACTGGTCCTATTTTGCTGGATATCACCAATGCCTCTGGTACAGGGGCGCTGACTTCCGGCAATGGCATATTGGTGGTTAGAATCAGTGGCAGTTCACCTGCTGATGCTTTCGGTATGGTGCCCGTAACTGTAAATGGCTTTGTCTATAATCTGGTGCAGGCTGATGGCCAGAACTGGTACCTGCAAAATCATCAACAGATGCCTGCTTATCAAAATAGCAATGCAGAATCGATACCGGTGCTACCATTGCCAATTTATATGCTTCTTGTAATTTTGCTGGCTATGGTTGGGGTTCGCCGTTTGCAGATCTGAAGTTTTTAATATGAATCGCTGTTATTGAAATAACAGCATCTGGAATGATCTTGAGGTTGACACTTACTACGGTGCTTTAGCTTATAAATATAAATATTGCCAAGCTATTTTGAAAAATGGAGCATGCCGGACTTGGCCGGATTGGCTGTGATTTTGTCATTGACGACCTGGCTCTCGACAATGGTGATCCTGCCTGAATTGCAAATGGTGCTCTCGTTGGCACCGCAGACAACGGTCTGGTTGATCAATGCTGTAGCACTGATTATATTAATGCCGAGATGGTTATTGCAGCGCGTCGGATGTTGTTTATACGACGAGGTTTGTCTGAGGCTGAAAATATTGCCGGAGGAAAGCGTTAATCCTAGAATCCGCAGCTGGACGTGCCCAATGGTACTGTAATTGGTGTGTCAGGCAAGGCGGAGCAGCGCCGCCAGAGCAGGTATACAGCCAATACTTCCAGTAGATGTTCAAGTTCAGATAAAAGAGACAACAGCGGGCAAGAATTACCCGCTGTTGCAGTACTGTCAGGCGCTGGCGCCCTCCTTGGGATTCGGGCCGTACTGATTGTCGCCGGGAGTGCTGTCCTGAACTGTAAAAATCAGCAGCACGATAAAGCCTATTATTGGTACAAGGCATATTAGCAGCCACCAACCGCTGCGACCGATATCGTGCAAACGGCGAATAGAAACACCAACAGTGGGAAGCAGAATAACCAGAAAATAAATCATGGCCAGAATACCGGGGCCACCAACAAGTCCTTCGATAAAGCCCAGCCCGAAAGAAATAATAAAATTAAATAAACTGAACATCCAGTATTCCTGGCGCCGCGCTCTGCCATCAAAAACTGCATATTGTTTGAGAACTGAAATATACCAATCCATGCTTTTCCCCTATTGCGAGTCCAGTGAGATAATAAATATTAATATTTGGATGAGGCCAGCCATCGAATGGCAGTTTGTGATGGATTACTGCTATTGAATAAGTAACATTATGGCCTTTTGAAAGGCAAAATACCTTTGCTGAGGACTTTTTAACAGTTTTGTTTTGTTTGGGCAATAATGGTTGAAAGGTATTTTATACTTGTCTTGGAAAGGTATTTATGAATCTGGCGAAAAATTATACCAGTTAACTGGCAAACATTAAGTTTTAGTTTTGGCGTGAAACATTGTGGTCACAGATTATCAGGATGATTTTAATTTTTTATACATACGCTGCTGTTTTTATATTGATATTTAAGGCACATCTGAATATTTGGCGAATATGACGAGGCTTTCGTTTTTCACATCAGATGTCCCAGCATTTTGCGCTGATACGGCTGTTTCTCAGCCGTTTTCAGGCCAATCCATATATTTCAGGCGCAACTTCCCTGTCACGCCGCCTGTAATCTCAAGAGATGTTTCTTTGCCATGACCAGATTCACCAGTGCGCAGGAGACGAACAGGTAATGGCCATTCTTCGCCAGACCCTTGTAGCGCACCTTGGTGAAC